>JAUVVB010000028.1 GCA_030604825.1 Chloroflexota bacterium
AGATGATATAGCCCAGGAACCTCAACAGCGCCGTACCCCAGTCGAGGGCGGAACCATCGGTCTTGATTATCTTAATCCCCAGCGCCATCTTGCCCGGGGTCTGACCACGCCACTGCCAGAAGCAGACGAGATAGGCAATGGAAACGGCGAGGGTTATCAGCGAGCCTATCAGCCATATGGCAACGACTGCTCCCCCAGCAGGTTCATCTCCGGCAGCAATGGCAGCAACGATAAGTACGAAGAATAACCATATGATCCAACCCACTGCATTTAGAATCAGTCCGTCGATGAGGTATGCCCCCAGCCTCATCCAGAATCCGGCATATTCCACAGCGACGCCTTCTTGCTTTTCCACATCGACCTCCTTACTCAAGATATCTCTCCACATCGGGGATAGGCCAGCCGAGCTGCCACTGAAAGCTCTCATGGGGCTTGAAGCTGCGGACGCAGCTCTCCACGTTTTCCCCGATGATCTCTACCTTTGAGATGTCCCCCTCGCCCAAGCCTGCCCGATGGCAGTAGTAAAGATAGCCGATCTGGCCGATGTCGAAGCCCATGAGCCTGACCGCCACGCTGTCGCAGGCGAGAAAATCGGTGCTGGCCACCGCCACCCCGAGCTCAACCCTTTCCCCCTCGGAGGGTCCATTTCCCTCCATGGCCTCAAATCCATCGAGCACCGAGAGGTGAGGCGGGATGATGCGGGCTAACCGGTAGAGGCTGAGATTCATCGCCTGAGGCCCCTGGTGCATCTTCATCTTATCATTGCCCCCCAGCTTCACCAGCTCCCCCCTGAAGTTTCGCACAAGGAACTCCCTAAGGTTCTTGACTACTGGCAGGCGAGTCACCGCCAGGATCCCCCTCACCACCAGGTTCTCTCGGCGCAGCAGGCTGCCCATGACCATGTTCTTCAGCGAGGCGGTAACGATAACAGTGTCATGGGTCTTGGGGGGGCCGATGGAGATGCGATAGTCGGATTCAATCGCTGTTTTTGCCAGCCTCACCGCAAAGGGCTTCAGTCGGAAGTCGAAGACCTCCACCGGCACCGCCTCATCCCGGTTGAGGTCCACGAAGCGGACATTGTATCGCTTCCCCAGCTCGAAATATCCCCAGCGCCTGAAGAGTTTGGTGGTGCCGGGAGCCCCGGTGCCTGACCCCTCCCCAATGGTGATCTGGCCTTCGGTCCGCTCTTGGAGGAAATCGAGGAGCGCCCTCAACCCATCGATGTGGGTAACGGCCAGAGGCCTTGAGCCAGAGATCAGATTTGGCTTAACCAGTATCCTTTGCGCCCCCTCAAGGTGGATGTCCTCCTCGATGAGTTCCAGCGCCTTTTTTATATTGGCATAGCGGTCATCGCCCTTGACCAGCGCCACTCGGGAAGCCATGCTCACCCCCTGCCCATTCTACCATCTCACCCCCCTGTCTACAACGGCGATGAAATGCGCTGCAGCGCCTGCTCCAGGTCGGGCGGCAGCTCAGAACTGAATTCCACGTGCTCCCCGCTGCTGGGCAACCTGAAACCCAGGTGATGGGCATGAACGAACTGCCGCTTAAGGTGTGGAGACCTCGTTCCATACACCTCGTCGCCCATCACGGGGTACCCTATGGCGGAAAGGTGAACCCTTATCTGATGGGTGCGCCCCGTCTCCAGGGTCACCTCCAGCAGGGTGTAGCTATCTATGTACCTCAGCACGCGGTATTGGGTGCGCGCCTCCCTTCCTGTGGAGACCACCGCCATCCTCTTTCGGTGGCGGGGGTCACGCCCGATGGGGGCCTCGATAACCCCCCTCTCCGGGGAGAGGTGCCCCGCTACCAGCACCAGGTATCGCTTCATAACCGAGCGGGCCTTTATCTGGCTGGAGAGATTCTGCTGAGCGGCATCGTTCTTGGCCACCACCATAAGCCCCGAGGTGTTCTTATCCAGGCGGTGCACGATCCCCGGTCGCGCCGTGCCGCCAATCCCGGGGAGGTGGGGACAGTGGGCCAGGATGGCATTCACCAGGGTATGGCTGGGGTGACCGGGGGCGGGATGAACGGTAAGCCCCGCTGGCTTGTCCACCACAATGATATCGCTATCCTCGTAAAGGATGTTCAACGGGATGCTCTCTGGAAGGTGGGAAGCAGGGGTGGGCGGAGGTATCAAGGCGGTTATGCTGTCCCCGATATCGAGCCTCATCCCCGCCTTTGCGGCGCGGCCATTAACGGTTACCAACCCCTCGCCGATGAGCTTCTGAATATAGGAGCGGGAGAGCTCGGGGCACTGCTCAGCGATGTATTTATCCAGCCGAATCCCCGCCCTGGTGACGGTGAATTGAAGCCTGGTACTCATTTTGGGCTAAGCCCTTCCCCTTTCCTGGCGGGAAATAGGATGTAGTAAATGAGCAAGATAACGCCGATAACCACGGCGGAGTCGGCAAGGTTGAATACCGGCCATGGTCCAAGGTCGATGAAATCGACCACGCTCCCCAACCAGAGGCGGTCTATCAGGTTGCCCAGGGCACCACCCAGGATTAGCCCCAGGGCTATCCTGACCATCATCCGGTTGAAGGCCGGATACCGGGAGTAGATAAGGACTGCGGCAATGGCAACCAGGCTGGTGATGGTGATGAGGAAGCCTTGATTCCCCAGGATGCCGAAAGCACCCCCCACATTGGTGATATAGGTGAGCCTGAAAAGCCCCTCCTCGGGTATCGATTGACCCAGCTCCAGATTTGCCCTGATCAGGTATTTGCTCACCTGGTCTAAGGCTATCACCGCCGCTGCAGTGAGATAAAAGCCCAGTTCCAAGGCAAGCCTGGTTCTCCCTTTCCTGTCCCCCTGGTGGGGGGTTTGTTGCATAGCATTATCCATGGGCAGCGGGGCTTATTCTATACCAGACTTCATTGGAAAAGCAAGAAGCCTATTTCGCATCACCATTGACCTTTTCCTGAATTGGGGCCTAAAATCAAAGCGTGGAAAAGGGAACCTATGCGCTCCTTCTCGTTCTGGAAAAAGAGGCCCACATCTCTGTGGGTAAATTGGGGCTCTTTGCCTTCCCTGCGGGCTATTATCTATATGTGGGCAGCGCCGGGGGAGGCCTCTACCCCCGGGTAAGACGCCATCTACGGCGCGAGAAGAGGCTTCGCTGGCACATCGATTATCTCCTCCAGTCAGCCCAGGTAGTGGAGGTGTGGTATGCCCCAGACTCAGCGGAATGCCTCTGGGCGCAACGGGCAGGGGAGATGCCCCAGGCAAGGATCATCGCTCCTGGCTTTGGCTCCTCCGACTGCCGCTGTCCCTCCCACCTGATTTATTTCCCCTCTCCACCCTCCTTCCAGCTTTTTCAGCAGAGGCTAGAAGGCAGGGAAGTGAAACGGGCCCTTCCCGACGAATTTCTCAGCTTAGGGCCTCGGCGAAAAAGGAGGAAACCCTCTCCCCCACCTCATCCTCATACCCCCACCAGAAGTGGTCCGCCCCCGAGATGACCTCATATCTTTTTGGCTCGGGGAGGTTCTGGCCGAAGCCTTCAAACCTTTGCAGTGGTGTGAAATTATCCCTGCTTCCCGAGATTAAGAGCTTGGGCTTGGGATAACCCCCTAGCCCCTCAAGGGGGGATAGGGAAAGCGGGGGTGAGACAGCGGCTACAGCCTGAACCTCCTCGGGGGGCGCAGCGGAGAAGGAAGGGACGGCGCCGAAGGAGTATGCCGCAAGCCCTATCCTCTTGGGGTCTATATCAGCCATGGATGAAACGAAGGAAATTGCTGCCGCCACATCCTCCTGCTCATCGACTCCCCCGCCGAAAGAGCCCTCGCTTCTGCCGGTGCCCCTGAAGTTGAACCGAAAGACGGCGATCCCCTTCTGGCAAAGAGCCTGGCATAGGGCAAGCACCACGTTGTTTTCCATATCGCCGCCATAGAGGGGATGGGGATGACACGCCACCACACAGGCAAAAGGAGCGGAGCCTTCGGGGAGATGCAGTATGCCTTCAAGGGTGAGCTGGCCGCAGCGAAAGGTTACGGGTGTTTGCTTCACTGCTTTTTCCCTTTTTCGCCCCACCACCCCCTGAGCCGCCTCTTGACCTCCTGCTCAAACCCCTGGTCGCTGGGGGAATAGTAGCGCTTCCCCTGGAGGGCATCGGGGAGGTTCTGCTGCTCTACGAAGTGCCCGGGGAAGTCATGGGCATACTTATATCCCCTGCCATATCCCAGCTCCCGCATCAGGCCGGTTTCGGGATTTCTCAGGTGAAGGGGCACCGGGTCGTTGCGCGTCCGCTTCACATCCTGCTGCACCTGGGAGTAGGCCTTATACAGGGAGTTGCTCTTCGGCGCCGTAGCCAGATATACCACCACCTGGGCCAGGGCCAGATTCCCCTCGGGCATGCCGATGAAGTGAACCGCCTGCTGCGCCGCCATGGCCACCACCAGGGCCTGGGGGTCGGCCATGCCTACATCCTCTGAGGCGAACCTCACCAGCCGCCGCGCCACATAAAGCGGGTCCTCCCCCGCCTCCAGCATCCGCCCCAGCCAGTAGAGGGCAGCATCGGGGTCCGAGCCCCGTAAAGATTTATGCAGCGCCGAGATGGTATCGTAGTGCTGCTCTCCCGCCTTATCATAAAGCAGGGCGCGATGCTGAAGGGCATCCTCGATGGTGGGGAGGGGGATTTTGCGCCTGCCCCGCTTATCGGGCTCAGTGGCGAAGGTGGCCATCTCCAGGGCGTTGAGGGCAACGCGGGCATCTCCATTTGACATAAGCACAAGATGCTCCAGCGCATCCTCGTCCAGCTTTACCCCCAGCTTCCCCAGACCCCGCTCCTCATCGGCTATCGCCCGCTGCACAATAGTTCTCACTTCCTCATTAGTAAGGGAATCGAGCGTGAAGACACTACAGCGGGAAAGCAGGGGGGAGGTCACCTCAAAGGAGGGGTTCTCGGTGGTGGCGCCGATGAGGGTTATGGCGCCGTCCTCTACATAGGGTAGGATGACATCCTGCTGCGCCTTGTTGAAGCGGTGGATCTCATCGATGAACAGGATGGTCCTCTGCCCATGCATGCCGCGGCGCTCCCTGGCCTCATCGATGATGCGCCTGAGGTCGGCAACCCCTGCAGTCACCGCGCTTATGGGGGTGAAGTGCGATTTGGTGGTGTTGGCGATGATTCGGGCCAGGGTTGTCTTGCCGCTCCCCGGCGGCCCCCAGAAGAGCATGGAGATGAGCTGGTCGGCCTCGATGCTCTTTCGGAGCACACGCCCCTCGCCCACCAGGTGCTCCTGCCCCATGAACTCGGCGAAGCTCTGCGGCCGCATCCTCGCCGCCAGTGGCGCCTCGCGCTCCAATTGCTCCTTGCGATAGTGCTCAAAAAGCTCCACTTCCCTAGCCTCCTGCCGCCTCCTTGCTTTTCATTATGTCTCGGATGGTTCGCTTCGTCGTCTCGATCTCTAGCTTAGCTCCAATCTCCTCAAATATCTCTAGCGCCTGCTGTAGGTATTCCAGCGCCTTGTCTGGGTCGCCTTTGTGTGCGTAGAGACTGCCGATGTTCTCCAGAGCCGCTGCCTCACCCTCCCGCCCTCCTATCTCCCTGTAAATCTTGAGGGCTTGCTGGTGGTAGTCTAACGCCCTATCCAGCTCCCCCCTTGTCAAACAAACGAGCCCGATGTTGCCCAGGTCAGCAGCCTCCCCCTCTCGATATCCTATCTCCCTGTCGATCTTGAGGGCTTGTTGGTGGTAATCGAGGGCCTTATCCAGCTCCCCCCTTGCCCAGTAAATGAGCCCGATGTTGCCCAGCTGGTCGGCCTCGCCTTCTCGCCCTCCTATCTCCCTGTGGGTCTTGAGGGCTTGCTGGTGGTAGTCTAGCGCCCTATCCAGCTCCCCCCTTGTCAAACAAACGAGCCCGATATTGCCTAGGGCATTGGCCTCTCCCTCTCGCCGGCCTATCTTCCTGTGGGTATCGAGCGCCTGCTGGAGGTAATGGAGTGCCTTATCCAGCTCACCCCTTGTCAAATAAACGAGCCCGATGTTGCCTAAGGCGGTGGCCTCGCCCTCTCGCCCTCCTATCTCCCTGTAGATCTTGAGGGCTTGCTGGTGGTAGTCTAGCGCCCTATCCAGCTCCCCCCTTGTCTGGTAAATGAGCCCAATGTTGCCCAGGTCAGCAGCCTCCCCCTCTCGATATCCTATCTCCTTGTCAATCTCGAGGGCCTGCTGGTGGTAGTCTAGCGCCTTATCCAGCTCCCCCTTCTTACGGTATACGAGCCCGATGTTGCCCAGGGCTGCTGCCAGCCCCTCCTTGTCCTCCCCTTCTTTTGCTGCTGTCTCCGCCTCTCGGTAATGTCCCTCCGCCTCCTCTAGCTCGCTCAGCCCGAGAAAGCAGTTGCCGATGAGGATGAGGAGAGCTGCTTCTTCTTCCCCCTTTAATTCCAGGCCCAAACAAGTCCTGAAAAGACGGATTGCCTC
>JAUVVB010000017.1 GCA_030604825.1 Chloroflexota bacterium
GGGACATCACCCTGATCACCCATAACTTTTTGCCCACCCCCTTCCTCACCGAGGATGAGGCGGTGAACCTGACGGTTCTGCTCCCCCAGCTGAAAAAGCTGATAACCCCGGTGGTGGGTCTCCAGGTGTTGGGTGCCGGGGCCTTTGTCAAGGAATATGTGGAAAAGGGGCTGGAGGTGGAGTTCACCAGCCATGGCACGCTGGCCTCAAGGCTTTATGCCGGTGCCACCGCCCTGGGCGGGTTCTATAACCCGGTGGGTGTGGGCACCATCTTGGAGGAGGGGAAAGAGAAGCGGGTTATCGATGGCAGGGAATATATCTTTGAAAAGCCGATAAGGCCCGATTATGCCCTGATCAGGGCCCATAAGGCGGACAAGCTGGGCAACCTGACCTACTGGGGGGTGTTCAGGGCCGACCAGCCGGTGATGGCTATGGCAGCCAAGGTCACCATCGCCGAGGTGGACGAAATAGTGGAGATAGGAGAGATAGACGCCGAGCATGTGGTGACCCCCGGGATATTCGTCGACCGCATGGTGAAGGTCCCCGAGGGAGGGCTGGGCAGCCCCCAGAGAGGGAAGGAGTTGCTTTTCAAGGTCGCTGAGATAGACATCGTGCGCAAGATTCTGTTCAGGTAGTATTTGCGGAGGTGAGGAAGATGAAACAGAGACTGGAAAGAGAAGTAATAGCGATGAGGGCTGCCAAAGAGCTCAAGGACGGCGACTACGCCAACCTGGGCATCGGGATACCAAACCTCTGCGCCCTCCATATACCCCAGGGGGTTCTCTTCGAAACGGAGAACGGCGCTCTGGGCTACGGCCCCCTCGTCCTGGAGGACGAGATAGAGAAGGCAGATATCCACTATATCGATGCCGGGGGAAGATTCTGGACCCCGGTGCCGGGCATGGCCCTCTTTGACATCGTCACCTCCTTTGCCATGATAAGGAGCGGGCGACTGATAACTATTCTCGGCGGGTTGCAGGTATCGGAAAAGGGGGACCTAGCAAACTGGAACGCTGGCGGTGATCCCCTGGGCGGCACCATCGGCGGTGGCATGGACCTGGCTATGGGGGCGAAAAGGGTGATCATCACCATGGAGCATACCACCAAGGATGGGAAGCCAAAGATCGTGAAGCAGTGCACTGCCCCCCTCACCGCCAGGGAGTGCGTGGACCTGGTGATAACCGACCTGGCGGTAATCGAGGTCACCCCACAGGGGCTCTTGCTCAAGGAGGTAGCCCCCGGCTGGTCGGCGGCAGAGGTTCAGGCCCTTACCGAGCCCAAACTCATCGTGGCCCCGGACCTAAAGGAGATCGAGCTATAGGGTATATGACGGGATATGGCGGCGGCTGATGGGAATTCCCCACCATAACCCAGCCCTTGACGCCCCCGGGCATGGTTTCGTATATTGCATATTGCAGTTGAGGGAAGGGATTCCGGGGGAAACACAGGCAGAAGGAGGAAGAGATGGATCTGGGGCTCAAGGACAAGGTGGCCATAGTGACCGGGGCGGGACGTCATATTGGTCGGCAGATCGCCCTCACCCTGGCCGAGGAGGGAGCCAAGGTGGTGGTAAATGACTACTTCGAGGGTCGGGCCAACTCCGTGGCTGAGGAGATCAAGGCTGCCGGCGGCGAGGCCATGGGGGTGAAGGCCGATGTGACCAACGCCGATGAAGTGAAGGAAATGGTCAAAAAGGTGGTGGAAAAATATGGCCGGGTGGACATCCTGGTTAACAACGCGGGGATCATGCCCCTGGATCCAGGGCACAGCCCGGGTGGCCTTAAAACCTTCGCTCAGATAGACAGGAAGGGTTGGGACGATAGCTTTGACGTTTGCATGTACGGGGTGATGAACTGCACCAGGGCGGTGATCGAGGGGATGATAAGCCAGAACTATGGCAAGATCCTTAACATCATGTCCGATGCGGGAAGGATGGGGGAGCCCAGGCTGGTGGCCTACTCCGCAGCGAAGGCAGGCCATGCTCCGTGTCTACCCTATAGGCAGAGGGCTGGATAGGCTGGGACTACCCTCCGATGCCGCCAACGCCGTGGCCTTCCTGGTCTCCGACCGCGCCCAGTGGATCACGGGACAAATCCTGAGCGTCAGCGGTGGATACTCCATGGTAAGCTGAAAGGAGGGAAGTCATGCCCTATGAGACATTGATCTACCAGAAGGAGGATGGCACCGCCATCATCACCCTAAATCGACCGGAGCGGCTCAACGCCCTCAGCTACCAGTTAATGGCCGAGCTGGAGCAGGTGGCCGATGACATCTCCGAAGATGGGGAGGTGAGGGCGGTGATCTTGACCGGCGCGGGAAGGGGTTTCTGCGCTGGGGCCGACCTCAAAGAGCGCTCTGATCCCGGGGTAAAGCAGCCCATCAGGAAGAGATATACCGTCTTCCACAAGATCGAGGACCTGGATAAACCGGTGATCGCCGCCATCAATGGAGTCGCCATCGGGGGTGGCCTGGAACTGACGTTGGTTTGCGATTTTCGCATTGCCTCCGATTTGGCCAGGCTGGGGCTGGGAGAGATAAAGCTGGGGGTGATCCCCGCCGGTGGCGGCACCCAGCGGTTGCCCCGCCTTATCGGAGCAGCCAGGGCAAAGAGGCTCCTCTTCTTCGGCGACCACATCGATGCCCAGGAAGCCTTGCGCATCGGCCTGGTTGACGAGGTGGTCCCCGCCGAGGAGCTTATGCCCCGGGCCAAGCAGATGACCAAGGAGCTGGCGGAGAGACCACCCCTTGCCCTGAAGATAGCCAAGTCCTGTGTAAATCTCGGCCTTCAGATGGACCTGGCGGCGGCGCTGGACTACGAGGCGAAATGTGCCTCCATCCTGGTAGCCAGCGAGGACCGCATCGAGGGGATGAGGGCATTTCTGGAAAAGCGAAAGCCCGTGTTCAAGGGGAAATAAGGGGTTTAATTTGCCGAAGCTGGGAGTTGGTTTATGACCATTGAGAAAACGGAGAAGAAGCGTATCCCCTTAAAGGAGGGGCTTTTCGATATCGAAAAGGGGAGGCTCACCGGGAGCAAGTGCCCCCAATGTGGGCAGTATTTCTTCCCCAAGAGGCATGTTTGCCTGAACTGCTTCCATCGAGACCTGGAGGATGTAGATCTCAGCACCAGGGGAAAGATCGACACCTACACCATATCCCGGATGGTCCTCCCCGGCTCGGTGATGAAGGAAGCCCCCTATGGCATAGCCCTTGTGCTGCTGCCGGAAGGGGCGATAGTTCAAACGGTGCTCACCGATTGCGATGTGGAATCCATCAGCATAGGCATGGAGGTGGAGCTGGTGATCAGGAAGGTAGAGGAGGATGAGGAGGGAAACGAGGTCATGGCCTATTTCTTCAGGCCGGTTAAAGGGGGATCATCATGAGAGAGGTTGCCATAGTGGGGGTGGGGCTGCATAAATTCGGCCGCTTCCCCGAAAAGAACATCGAGGAGCTTGGCCGGGTGGCAATCCTGAATGCGCTGGACGATGCTGGTGCCAGCCCCGGAGTCATTCAGGCTGCCTTTACCGGCCATGTGCTCCAAGGGACGGGGGCTGGACTCAGGGTGGTCAACGAGGTGATCCAAACCGGGCTACTCATCGATGTCACCGAGAAGGCCTGTGCCTCAAGCTCCACCGCCCTGAGGCATGCCTGCTGGGCAATACAGCTGGGACTTTTCGATGTCGCCCTGGTGGTTGGCTTCGAGAAGATGCAGCGCGGGCTTCTGGGAGCGGTCACCGACCCCTCAGCCGTCACTTACGACCAGCTTGCCGGGATACGGATAATGCCCGGCGTTTATGCCCTGCAGGCGATGAAATATATGCACCAGTATGGGGCCAGGCCAGAGCATTTCGCCCATGTCTCGGTGAAGAGCCACCGCAACGCCACCATGAATCCCTATGCCCAGTACCAGAAGGCGCTTACCCTGGAGGAGGTGTTAAACTCCAGGATGATCGCCGACCCCATCACCCTGTACCAGTGCTCCCCCACCACCGATGGTGCCTCGGCGGCGGTGGTCTGCGCCAGGGAAAAGGCCCATCATTTCAGGGGAAAGCCCATCATCATCGCCGGCTATGCCTCGGGGACACCCCCCTACACCCCCGCCGGCGGTGGAGACCTGGCTGAAGGGATGGTGGAGAGCATCGCCAGGCAGGCCTTTAAGATGGCAGGGCTTGGGCCCGAGGACATCGATGTCACCCAGGTTCATGATGCCTTCACCCCGGGGGAGGTGTTCAGCATTGAGGCCCTCGATTATTGCCCTCGGGGAGAGGGAGCCTGCTTCATCTGGGAGGGGAAGGCGGACATAAATGGCGAAAAGCCGGTCAATACCGATGGTGGCCTGGTGAGCCGGGGACATCCCATAGGTGCCACCGGGCTGGCTCAGATCGCCGAGATCGTGTGGCAGCTCCGCGGCGAGGCAGGGCCAAGACAGGTCCCGAGAGACCCCAGGGCGGGGCTATGCCACAATGTGGGCCTGGGTGGCTGTAACATCACCATCCTCAAAAAGTAGCCAGGATGCCGCCATCCTTTAACGCCTTCCCTGGTAGCCTATTCCCCATATCCTCACCACCAGGTCTGCGGTAATCTCCACCTTTGCCCCCAATATGGACTCAACCAGCCATAGGTTGGTATCCACGTGTTCCGTCATCCTCGGTATGCGGTATTCGCTCACCCCCTCGCCCAGGGCGGCATATAGGATGAGCTGATCGGCGAGATATCGGTCAACGGTGGCCCCGGCCTCCACATCCTCCACCAGGCTCCTGGCCACGTATCTTCCTATCTCCTCTGAGCTCCTCCGGGGAGCACCGGCGCGGTCAGCGCCGATGATGCAACCCGAGTCCGTCTGGGCGTATATCGCCAAGGCAGCACCCGGCTGAAGCGAGGTGACATCGTATATGGCCTCTATCTTTGCCTCATATCCCCTCGCCTTCAGCAGCTGGGAGCAGCGCTCCGCCATCCTATGGCTCACCTTCCTATCCTCGAGATGGGAGGAAAGGGCAATGCCGGATAAGCCTTTCAACCTTCCCTGCTCCACCAGCCTCAGCGGCTGGATCCTGCCCCCCACCGGCTTCACCTCTACCTCGATGATGCCCTCCCCCCGGGGCACATAGCCAGGGTGGACCATCCTCAGCCCCGCCTCGATCCCCATCTTGGCCAGGGTGGGGAAGAGGACATGTTGCATATGATAGGCAGAAGGGGCGAAGTCCTGGAAAAGCCCGCCACATATGCGAAGGGTGGTGGGCTCGGTGGCAAAACAGGCAGCGGGAAGAACGGTGAGGGCAAGCATGGTGGTTGAACCGGCGGTGCCAATATCCCACTGGAAGTGCCCGCCATGAATTATCTCCCCGGCCCGAAAGGTGATCGCTTGAGCGCCAACCTGAGCGCCCTCCAGCTTGCCTTGGCATACTTGGGCCAGGGCCTCTATCGCCCTGAGATGCTGAGGCCTCAGCCCCGGCCTTGGCCTCTTGGCCCGAATGTTGGTGAGCCGCAGCTCATCCCCCAGCAGGGCCGCCAGCGCTGCGGAGTAGCGCACGATGGTGCCGCTACCCGATTTCTGACCCCCATCTACATAGATCATCGCCCATCCATTATACCAGAGGGGCAAAATTCCACCGCCAAGGGGGTTGACAAAACAATACATTATATGCTAAAATAAGCCAAAATCAGACGTAAAAATATTAAAAATGGAGCCCAGCGTGACCAAGAAACTAGCGATCATCTTTCTCATCCAGTTGCTCGTCTTCTCAGCGATACTGTATTTCTTGATCCCCACCAGGGTTAAGGTTGAGGTCACCCACGATGTGCTCATTGTCAGCGTCACCAACGATAGGACCCTTCTCCCACCGAAAAACGGGGAATGGGTGAGCACCGACTATGTGGCAGAGCGTCTTCTGGAGCAGTTCCCCGAGATTGGCGACAGGGTCTATTTCAAGGACAGCAGATATTTGCTGGTTCCCATCGATGAGGTGGACAAGCTTCTAAATTGGGATGCTACCGACGAATTCGTCTATGTCGAAGAGCAGTACGACTGCGATAATTATGGGCTTCGACTGTGGGGCCAGATAAACTCGCTTCCCGAATGGGCAGGTCTCAGCCTGGGCATTATCTGGTTCTCCGATCCCACCCATGCGCTGAACGTCTTCGTCGATGTCGATGGAAATGTATGGCTCATCGAGCCGCAGAGCGACGGCATCTTCGAAAAGCCCTCCGACTGGCAGGCCTATCTGATAATGATGTAAGGGGTTGGCTTTTTTCACCGCCTTTGGGCAGCTATTCTCCTCCAAAGCAGCAGATAGGTTAGCCCCGCAGCTACCACCAGCAGGCCAATGATCGCCCCGATGCGAGGCCAGTCGACAGGCGTTGGCGCTATTACCGTTAATTCACCGGCCAGGCCATCCACCGCTACCCCATAGGTGCCCAGCTCTTCCCGGCTCAAGGTAAAGATAACCATCTGGCTGGCATCTGGGTCCAGGGTCACCTCCTCCGCTCCCTCCACCTCCCCATCGATCCTCAGTTCAATGGTGCGACTGCCCGTGGCCGCACCGGCATTGGCGACCCACGCAGCTATGGTCACGTCCTCCCCAGGAGAAGCCTGGGAAGGGGAGATCAGAAGGCTGGTCAGGGTCAACTCCGAAGCAGGCACCGCCCCCACGACAGCAAATACGGTGAAATGACCGATGAGGGCGCTAACGGTATTCGCCCCGGTATCCACCACCGTAGGCACCTCTCTCCATTGGCCGCTATCCTGGTGATAGTATTCGATGACCAGGTCCTGTTCGTTGAGGTCATCGGGGAGCGCCTGGTCATCATATTCTATGGTGAGCACTATCGGGGGGGCGAAGGTGCAGCGAGGGGTGAAGTCGTAGGCGTCCACCACATAGGC
Source organism: Chloroflexota bacterium (assembly GCA_030604825.1). Lineage (GTDB taxonomy): Bacteria > Chloroflexota > Dehalococcoidia > E44-bin15 > E44-bin15 > JAUVVB01. The sequence continues at coordinate 6,878 of JAUVVB010000017.1, forward strand.
ATCGGCGGGTAACGCTGGCGGTGGTTCCGCGGGGTCCACCATGATCTTGTCCACCGCCTGGTCGGCGAGATTTAGCACCTCGGTTCCCCGGCGAAGGAACAGGGTTACCACCCCATCGTCAGAGATGGCCTCAATGGTCTCAACCAGAAGCCCAAACGCCGTCCTGTTGCCGGAGGCGACCTTGCCCCACATATCCACTTCCAGCCTCAAGCGAGGGGTGATGCCACCGCCGCCACCACCACCTCCACCAGGCGGTGGTGTGGGCGTTGGGGTTGGTGGCGAGACTGGATTTATGGTCAGGCTCACCGGCACCGTCTGCGGGGTGTTTGCTGCCCCCACGGCGGTGATGGTTATGGTAGCGTTATAGTTGCCGGCGCTAAGCCCGGTTATATCCACAGAGAGGGTAACAACATCATGCTCCCCGGTGGAGCTGCCACTCGCCGGGCTTAAGCTCAGCCAGGCACCATCATCATCCACCGACCAGTCCAGCGTTCCAGTGCCTGAGTTCCAGATCTCTAGTGGCTGGTCGGTAGGGTTGGCTCCACCCTCGGTAGCATCAAAACTGAAGCTAGCCGGCGAAAAGGCTATCGTCGGCTCAGGAGCCGGCGTGCCCACGTTCAGGCTCACCGGCACCGTCTGCGGGGTGTTCGTCGCCCCCACGGCGGTGATGGTTATGGTAGCGTTATAGCTGCCGGCGCTAAGCCCGGAGATATCCACTGATACGGTCACATCGTCCCACTCCCCGACTGAGGCCCCGCTGGTGGGGTTCAGGCTAAGCCAGACAACATCGTCGCTCACCGACCAATTCAGGGTTCCGCCATCACAATTCCATATGAGCAAGGTCTGGGGCGATGGGTTAGCTCCACCCTCCGTGGCAGTGAAAGTGAAGCTCGGGGGGCTATAGCATATGATGGGTGGGGTGGGCGTTGGGGTCGGAGTGGGAGTTGGTGTCGGCGGCAGACGGTAGGTAACGGTGAGCAGGGGGCGGTTCTCTATTTTGTCCGCCTCAGAGGAGGAGAATTTGCTCCAGCAGCGAAGGACCACCCCGCAGTTGGTCTTTGGGTCGTTGACCCATTGCTGAACGGCATTGGTGATATCGACAACGTTGCTCCCTTCGATGGGGATGAAGCTATCTTCCAGCGCGCCCAGGGAGCCCCCCTGGGCCCCAGGTAAGCCCGCTGAATCCTCCCAGGAAATGCTGCCTCTGACCTCAGCCCCATCCTGGTGAGAGGCGGCTGTGGTCCCGCTTACCCCTCTTATCAACTCATCGAAACTGGTAGCGGTTCTGCTCCCATACCAGATGATCTCCGAATCGATCATGACCAGCCCCTGGGGGGGCCAGTTGGAGACGGTGATGGGGTCAACGGTCACCGAGGTGTCGGTGGCGGAGATGCCATCGGCATCGTCGATAGTGGTGGTGTCAGCTATGCCCAATTTCTGAGCATGATGCCAGGTGGCGCCGTACTCGCCGGGTTGGTTAACGTTTCCCTTATCTTGATTCCCCTCAATCCACTGATCCAGAAGCCTGTAGGCGCTGACCTGATAGCCATCAAACGTCTCTGTGCAATTCAGGGTAAGGGTAGCGGAGAGAATGTTAGCCTCTTCTGGCACCTGCCCTGGGTTGGGACCCATAAAGTCGGGGAACTTTATCAGCGCCACTCGTCTCGGGGTATTGGGGGAAATTGACCAGGCGGTTTCGAGGGTTTCATCCACTCCATAATTTCGATTGGGATGCCACCACCCCAACCAGGTATCGTCCGTTTCCGAATAGGCTCCGCCATCTCCGCGCTGAAAGGTAACGGTGACTTCAGCGCCGTCCGCTTGCGCCATCGCTGCGCCCGCGGCAAATGTCATGGTGGCCACCATAACCAAAGCGAGCAAAGGCGGCGCCATTTTCCTAATGCCTAGGCCCATCCTTTTCTCCTAGCATTTCCTGGGATGGCGATTTTGCTAGCTTGATTCTACCGAAAGTATATCACTAGGAGGTTTGACGGAGGTTAGAATTCAGTTACAGGGTGGTTAGAATTGAGAAGATAGCGTGTAATTATACAAAGTTTGAATGGATGAATCAAGGCAGGTCAATGACCTGACACGAGGGTCCCGTGGAGGGAACGATTTCACGCCGAAGCGAGATAGCACGATACCAAAAGGCCGCAGGTTTGTCAAGTTGACCCCGCGGCCACCCATTGACAAACCCCCCCCTCGCTGGGTAGACTGAAGCCCGCTCAAAGGTCATCTGCTACAGCCTTAGCAAAAGGAGGCTATCATGGCCATCATCTACCAGAAGAAGGAAAGGATCGCCTATCTGACCATCAACCGCCCTGAGGTAATGAATGCCTTTGACCCCCAGACCCTGGAGGAGATTTTCCAGGCCAGCGAAGACTTCAACGGTGACCCCGACTGCTGGGTGCTAATCATCACCGGGGCGGGGGAAAAGGCCTTCTGCGCCGGCGCCGACCTGAGGTCCACCATCCCGGCGATGACCAGTGGTGCCCTAAAAATGGAGGTTTCCACCCGGCGCTTCTTCTCCGAGATCCATAAGCCCATAATCGCCGCCATAAACGGCTTTTGTCTGGCCGGGGGAACGGAGATGATCCTGGGCACCGATATCAGGATCGCCGCCGAGCATGCCACCTTTGCCCTCACCGAACCTCGCTGGGGCTTGGTGCCGATAGGGGGCTCTCACGTTAGGCTGCCTCGTCAGATACCCTGGTGCCGGGCTATGGAGATCCTCCTCATTGGCGACCCCATCACCGCCCAGGAAGCCTTAGCCATCGGGCTCATCAATAGGGTGGTGCCCCTTGCCCAGCTGATGCCCACGGCGCAGCAAATGGCGGAGCGGATATGCCAAAATGGCCCCCTGGCAGTGCGCACCATAAAGGAGATCTGCCTGAGAGCCCTCAGCATGCCCATGGAGCAGGGATTCATCCTGGAATCCCTGATGGGGCAGCAGGTCTTCGCCAGCGAGGACGCCAAAGAGGGCCCCAGGGCCTTTATGGAGAAGCGAAAGCCCGTTTTTCAGGGACGATAGGCAAGGAGGTCGCCTGGTGAATGGATTGAGAGATAAGGCAGCAATAGCGGGCATTGGAGAGACCGCTTACTCCAGGAACTCGGGGGTGACCTATCAGGCGCTGCTGCTTCAGGCAGCCGTCAGGGCCATAGAGGATGCGGGGCTAACCGCCAAGGAAATCGATGCCATCATCCCCCCCTGCTTTGGCGCCCCTGCCGATACCTTTGCCGTCAACCTGGGCATCCCAGACCTCAGATATGCGGCCACCCTTCGCATAGGGGGAGCAGCCGCCGTTGCCTCGCTGCAGACGGCGGCCATGACCATCAGCAGCGGGGTGGCGAAGAACGTGCTCTGCGTCACCGGGTGGAACGGCTACTCCGGGGCGCGCATCAAGGGAATGGGGAGCATTTGGGATGCTACCATCACCATGATGCCCATCATGAGGGAGTTTGAGCATCCCTTTGGCTTCTTCATTCCCGTGCAATGGTTTGCCATGATGGCGCGAAGGCACATGTACGAGTATGGGACCACCAGCGTTCAACTGGGAGCGGTGGCGGTGGCGATGAGAAAGCATGCCATCCTCAACGATAATGCCATAATGAAGAAGCCCATCACCATCGAGGATCATGCTAAATCCAGGATGATGGCCGACCCGCTGCGCCTTCTCGATTGCTGCCTGGAGAGCGACGGGGCGGCGGCGGTGGTGGTTTCTTCCGCGGAGAGGGCAAAGGACATGAGGCATCGCCCCGCCTACATCATGGGGGTTGGCGAAGGCTACCCCGAAAGCCCCGATTACCTCGCCGCCCGGCCCAGCCTCACCGAAACCGGGATCAAGAAGGCTGCCCCCAAGGCCTTCGCCATGGCCGGCATTTCCCCCAGCGATGTCGATGTGGCCGAGATCTACGACTGCTTCACCTGGAATGTCATCTGCCAGATCGAGGATATCGGCTTCTGCAAGAAGGGGGAGGGAGGACCCTTCGTGGAAGGGGGCAGGATTGAGCTCGGCGGTGAGCTTCCGGTAAACACCCACGGCGGCCTCCTCTCCCAGGCCCATGTGCTGGGGATGAACCACATCGTGGAGGCGGTAAAGCAACTCAGGGGCACTGCGGGGAAGGCCCAGGTGAAGGACGCCGAGATTGCCCTGGTCAGCGGCTTCGGAGATATCGGGGATGGCTCAGCAGCCATATTGAGGAGGTAAAGATGACCGAGCATCAAAAGCCCCTTCCCCCGATCAGCCCGGACACCAAGGAGTTCTGGGAAGGGTTGAGGCGCCACCAGCTTCTCATACAGAGATGCCAGGATTGCGGCACCTATCGCCATTATCCCCGACCCATGTGCCATAATTGTAACTCCATGAACGGCCAGTGGGTTAAGGTGAGGGGGAGGGGAAAGGTATATAGTTGGATCGTGTCCCATCATACAGTGCACCCCGCCTTCCCCACCCCTTACCTGGTGGCCATCGTGGAGCTGGAGGAGGGGGTGCGCATGATCACCAACCTAGTGGACACCAGCCCCGATGAGGTCTACATCGGGATGCCGGTGGAGGTTTTCTTCGAAGACGTCACCGAGGAGATAACCCTGCCCCTGTTCAAGCCCATTGACAAGGGCTCACGGCGAACATAGAATTGACCCATCCTGAATCGCTGTGGAGGGTAATATGCTTTTTGTAACCCTGCTATCGCCCAAGGGAAAGGGGACCAAAGCCGTCACCTATCTGAAGGAGCTCAAGGCTCCGGCCGGCATTGCCATCCGAGACGTCTATTTCACCTTTGGCCGGTATGATGGCGTGATCATCTTCGAGGCGCCCGACATAAAGGCGGCGATGAACTTCGTGATGGAAACGGGTTTCGCCACCGATTACACCGCGGAAACGCTAACCGCCATCCCGGCTAAAGAGCTGTGAGCGGCAATGGGCCGTATCTTGGTGGGAACATGTTCCTGGACTGACCCTACGCTGATCCAGAGCCAGCGCTTCTATCCCAAGTGGGCCAAGGTTGCTGAGGCCAGGCTAAGGTATTACACCAGCCAGTTCCCCATAGTGGAGGTGGATAGCACCTACTACTCCATGCCCGCGGAAAGGACCAGCGTCCTGTGGGTAGAGCGTACCGCTCCCGATTTTCTCTTCGACATCAAGGCCTTCAGGCTTTTCACTAACCACCCCACACCCCTCGCCGCGTTGCCCCGGGACATCAGGGATGAACTCCCCCAGGAGCTAAGGCAGAAGGCCAGCATCTACCAAAGGGATGTGGCGGCGGAGATAACCACCGAGCTGTGGAGCAGGTTTGAGCGCGCCCTGCTCCCCCTGGACAGTGCGGGAAAGCTGGGGGTGGTGCTGTTTCAGTTCCCGCCGTGGTTCTACCCCTCAAAGGCCAATAAGGATTACATCCTCACCATCAAGGAACTGCTCTCCCAGTACCCCCTGGCCATCGAGTTCAGGGCTGCTAGCTGGCTTGAGGAGAGGCAGCGGGGGGAAACCCTTTCCTTCCTCAGGGAGAACCGCCTCTCCTTCGTCTGCGTTGATGAACCGCAGGGCTTCAGCTCCTCCGTGCCCCCACTAGCGGAGGCAACGGGGGATATCGCCTTGGTGAGGTTCCACGGCAGGAATAGGGAGAACTGGGAGAAAAAGGGGATCAGCGCTGCCGAGCGCTTCCGCTATCTCTATGACCAGCGGGAACTGGGGGAGTGGGTGCCCAAGATAAGGGAGCTGGCATCAAAGGCGCGGGAGGTACACGTCCTTTTCAATAATTGTTACCAGGATCACGCGGTGGTGAACGCCCGTCAGATCAGCCTCATGCTGGAATAAGGAGATTGAAGGATGCCAACCATAGCATGTCCCCAGTGCGGGCAGGAGGTAAGGGTCTTCCTCATTGAATCCAGATATGAGGGGCCACTGAGATGCGCCCAGTGCAAGGGATTGTTCCGGGTCACCATAGAGGGCAGCAAGCTAAAGGAATGGCAGCCAATGACAGAGGAGGAACTCAAGGCGGCTCAGGAAGTAGAGGCGCTGAAAGCTAAGTTCAGACGCACCCCCAAAGAGGATTGACAACCTATGGCCTTTTCACGCCTCTTTCGGCTGGGCGCTTGCCCTCCTCCACAGCAGATAGGCCAATGCTGCCGCCAGCACCAGCCCACCAATGATCCCGCCAAAGAGCGGCCAGTTAAAGGGCGGTGGCGCTAGCACCGTGAATTCCTCCCTGAAACCGTTTACCGCTGCCCGGTAGCTGCCAGGCTCGTCCCGGGTAACGGTGAAGCTGACCATCTCGCTTTCTCCGGGGGCCAGGGTCACCTCCCAGGACTGCTCAAACTCCCCCTCTATCCACAGCTCAACGGTGCGGCTGCCCGTGGTGGCACCAGGGTTGGCAACCCCAACGGAGATGGTCACGCTCTCCCCGGGCTTTACCTCTTTAGGGGAGACCGAAAGGGTGGTCAGGGTCAACTCCGGAGGGGGGAACGGGGCAACGATGGCAAATACGGTGCAGTGGCCAATTAAGGCGCTAACGGTGTTTGCCCCGGTATCCACCACCGTGGGTAGCTCCCTCCATCCCTCATCCTCCCGATAATACCGGATGACCAGATACACCTCCTCAAAGCCCTCGGGTAGCGCCTGCTCATCATACCCTATGGTGAGCTCTACTGCCGGGTCGAAGGTGCAGCTAGGGGTGAAGTCATAGGCGGCCACCACATAGGCATCGGGGGGCAAGGGCGGTGGCTCCTCTTCGGGCTCAACCCAGATCCGGTCTATGGGCTCGCCCTGCGGGTCCAGCACCTCGGTTCCCTGGCGAAGGAACAGGCTCACCACCCCATCCTCAGAGACGGCTTCTATGGTGTCCACCAGGATTCCAAACGTTGTCCGGTAGCCCCAGGTGACCTTGCCCCACATATCAACTGCTATCCTCCAGCGCATCGGGGCACCGCCACCCCCTCCTCCACCCGGCGGAGGCCCAGGCGTTGGTGCAGTTGGCGTAGGTGTTGGCGGCGTCAGGACGCTGACCTCGCCCTCAAGGGGCCCCACCGTTACGGTATAGGTGCCGGGCTCCGTGGGATGCCAGCTGAAATCCACCGTCACCGTCTGGCACGGCTCTACCGTCACCGTTTTGCTCCCTGACCAGCCATCGACGCTTGCGGTTAGGGCGAAGGTATGCCCTATGCCGCCTATGTTGTGAACCTCCACCGATATGCTGACATCATCGCAAACATTGGTCGGGCTGGGCGTGATCACCAGATTGCTATACTCCAGCTCGGGTGCCGTCACCACCGTAATGGTATCGCTCAACCCGCCGACGGTGACCATATACTCACCCTCAGCATCGGGATGCCAGCTGAAATCCACCGTCACCCTCTTGAAGGGCTCCACCGTTACCGACTTTGTCTCGCTATAAACTGTGGTGGTGTCCTGGAGAATGTTCAGCGTCACCAGAAAGGTGTCAGTGGAGTGACCCACATTGCGCAGGTCCACCGATATGGGTACGTCCTCACAGACAAATCCCATCTCCGGCACCACCAGATTGCTGAACTCCGGCGTGGGCGGCAGCAGCTCTGACAGGATGAACATGATGTCAAAGATGCATATATCGCTCTGGATTATATTGCCCACCTGCCAGTCCACCGACCAGCGGAACTTGATGGTGATGGAGGAACCTGCGGGGATAAGGCCGATAAACTGCTCCCAGCCCTCCAGCTCGCTGGCGGAGTCATCGGCGACCAGCTTCTCAAAGCTGCCATTGCCGTCAAGGTCGGCGCTGATCCTGAGACTCAGGTATTGGGAGAGCTCGCCCTCATCTGGGGTGTTGTCCTCATCCCTCTCCGGCTCGATCCAGCCGTTCTCGTCATCGATGACGCCCGGTATCTGGATCAGGGCGGCGCCCTCCTCGGTGCCCTCGTTGCTGAGCACGATGTCCCGCTCGCCCCAGGAGCCCGGCCACACGTTCCCCACCTCGAAGTAGGGGTTGGGGTCATCGCTGCCATCCACCTTGAGGTCAAGAGGAGGCCCCTGGGCAGCCACACCTCCAGCAGAGGCCATGATGCCAGCAATGGCCATGACCAGGGCAAGCACAAAGCCTTTTTCGACCCACGCGCTTTTTCGAATCATTGGCTTTGACAGGTCAGGACGTGTCTACGCTTTTTTTCGGATTGGGTGTTACGCCCAATCGTAGGTGTATCCGCTTTTGCAGCCTGTCCCTTCGCTATCCTCTTTTTTCTCCTCCTAATGGACATAGGGCCTCGCCCCCTCAGGGAACGGGCGAGGCCCTGTTATGCAATTTCAGCCTATCAGCTTAATCCGCGCCGACCACTATGGTCTGGGTCTCAAAGCCCGGAACCTCAACGGTGTAGGTGCCCTCCTCCCAGAAGTACCTCCAGTAGGTCAGCGTCTCGCACTCACCATCAGGGATCGGCCACTCCCAAGTGAAAAATTCCTCGATCCCGTCACTAAAGGTAATGGGCAGCCATGGAATCGCCGGTTCTTCGCCCACATTGCACGCATACACCGAGAACTCGACATACTCCCCGACCACCGCCGTATCAGGACATACCTTGTCGCTGTACACCCACTCTCCCTCCGGCGTTGGTGTCGGCGTCACCTCAGGAGTTGGAGTAGGCGTTGGTGTCGGCGTCACCTCAGGCGTTGGTGTAGGGGTAGGCGTTGGTGTCGGCGTCACCTCAGGAGTTGGTGTAGGGGTAGGCGTTGGTGTCGGCGTCACCTCAGGCGTTGGAGTGGGTGAAGGAGTTGGTGTCGGCGTCACCTCAGGAGCCGTGTAACCGCACAGCTCCATGGTCTGCGTGCCGTCGTAGCTCTCCCCGTTATCCACGATCTTCACCGTGCCCTTGACCTCGGCAGACCACCACTCCGTCAACACAATAGTGGTAGGAGTCGCTGCCTCGGCGTACTCAATCCGGTAGCACTCGATGCCACCGGGGAAGGCTGGCACGGTAATGGTCTCAATGGCCGCTACGTGGGCGTGCCACTCAATTTCTCCGAGAGCCGTCGTGCGGTTGTAATTCCACTCCTTCGACACGTAGAATTCGTAGCCATCGGAGCAAGGCTCCGCATAGCAGTAGATCACTTCCTGGAGCATCGGAGATCCCTCTGGACCGCCGAAAAGGATGTTGCTCGAAACGTACTGGATGTCCAGGTGCTCCTTGCTGTAGTAGCGCTCGGCATCCACGATGGCAAGGACGAACATGGCACCGGCTACAGAACGCACCGCCTCTACATCCAGGGTCATGGTGATCACATAGCACTCCACGATGACCTCCGGGTCGCACTGCGTCACCGTCTCCTGGCGCACCACGTGGTAGGTCCACACCGTGTCGTTCTCGATGTGTTTGTCACCAGTCAGCCCGTTGTCGTAGTCCACGCAATACACCCACTCGGTGCTCACCACCGGATAGATCACCTCTTCTGGAGAAGGTGTTGGCGTTGGTGTTGGCGTTGGTGTCGGAGTCACCTCAGGAGTTGGAGTAGGGGTAGGCGTTGGTGTCGGCGTCACCTCAGGCGTTGGAGTGGGTGAAGGAGTTGGTGTCGGCGTCACCTCAGGAGTTGGCGTAGGTTCTGGTGTTGGAGACGTGTAATCGCAGAGCACCCTGGTCTCCACACCGTCCCAGGTTGCGGCATCGATGACCTTCACTGGGCCCCTCACGCTCGGTGACCAGTACTCCTCGATAGTCTTGCCGTCGGCACGGGTATGCACTATCTGGACGCAGTCGGTGAATGTGCCAAAAGGCACCGTGACCTCCACATCGATAGCCACTACCTCAGCCGTGAAGTCGAATTTTCCGAGAGCTGTGGTCTGAGTGTAATCCCAGGTCTTACCGAGTTCAAACGGGTAGCCATGCTCACCATCGTAGCAGTAGGCAGCCTCGGTAGGCATCGTCATCGGAAACGGCTTGATCAGCTCCATCATGGCAACAGACTTCTGCTGGTCCAGGTGCTCCTTGCTGTAGTAGAGATCGGAATACAGCATCTCAAGTAGGAAATCACCGCCGTTTCTCATGCGGAACGCCGGTGAGGCGGGCGTCATGTGGATGACATAGCACTCCGGCGCAACCTCCGGGTCGCACTGGGCATCAATCACCTCCTGCTTTTCCACATGGTAGGTGAACTCGTTCTCTTCGACATAGGTGTTCGGGGTACCCAGCTCGTTGTCGTAGTCCACGCAATACACCCACTCGGTGCTCACCACCGGATAAATCGCCTCTTCTGGTGAAGGTGTTGGAGTTGGCGTTACCTCGGGCGTTGGTGTAGGAGTTGGGATAGGTGCCCTTCCGCCTCCACCACCGCCCCCAACCCTACCCTTGGTGGCTTGTTCACCTTCGCCTATCGGATCACCGGGGTACCACGTCCCTTCGGGCTTTTCCGGAACCAGCACCACCACCCGGCCGCTCAGCCCGTCGATCTCCACGTCAAAGACACCGGGGCTTACCCTGGTGAAGGTGAACTCCAGGCTACCGACACGCCCGGCCAGCAGCTCTATGTCCTCGGTATCCACCTCCTCGCCGTCCACGTAGAGCGTTGCCGTATAGGTGCCCTCCTGGCCGCCTTCATTGCGCACGTTTACGGTGACGGTAACCTCGCCTCCGGACGCCACCTTGGATGGGGAGATGACCAGGTCGGTGATAACAAACTCCGCCTCCGCCAGCTCCTTACAGCTAGCGCCGGCAAGCCCCCCGATCGCTATCAGCAGGGCAATGAACAGGAATATAAACCTCTTATGCCTCATCACACCTCCTTTTTCGAATTCTTGGCTTTGCCAGGTCGAAAAGTGTATACGATTTCGCTGCCTCCTCTAGCTATCCTCTTTTTTTCGAATTCTTGGCTTTGCCAGGTCGAAAAGTGTATACGATTTCGCTGCCTCTCCTTCAGCTTTCCCCTTTACCCCTACAAAGGGATATAGGGCCCCACCCCCTCAGGGAATGAGCGGGGCCCTTGGAAACACAAGCCAAACCGGCTTCCGGCTTACGGAGTGTAGGAGGTCAGCTCCCTGGTCTCGATGCCGTCATAAGCGCCGCCCTCAACCTTCACCACGCCCTTCACGCTCGGCGACCAGTACTCGATGACCGTAGGCGTAGGACTATACTCCGTGTCACGGCAGGCAACGTCGTCGCACCCGGCTCCTGTGCCTGAGAAGCGCTCTATCACCACAACGTCGGTGAACGTGCCAGCAGGCACCTCGACCGTGGCGTTCATCGCCACTACGTGAGCCTTCCAGCAGAAGTCCCCGAGGATTGTCTTCTGGACGTAGTACCAGGTCTTGCTCTCAAAAGGCTTGTAGAACCCATCGCAGTATGGGCAGTAGCAGTAGGTGGTCGTGACGTCCATCTCAGGATAGGGGGGCACATATGCGTCCATGCGGCTAACCAACAGCTGGGCGTCCATGTGCTCCTTGTCGTAGTAGCTGTCGCCATAGAGGACGTAGACGAGCATGTCGCCAGCGTTCCTGCTGCGGTGTAGCGGAGCGTCATACGTCGTGTTGACTATGTAGCAATCCGGTGCAACCGCCGACTCGCCATAGACCCCCTCGCACTGGGGGTCGATCACCGCCTCATCCACCACGTGCCAGGTGGCGATGCTGTCCTGAATCCAGCCCTCCCCACCAAGAACCCCGGTGTTGTCGTAGTGGATGTCATACACCCACTGGGTGCTTATCGTGGGCACCGGTGGGTTGACCACTACCGGAGCAGACAGGAAGCAGTGAATATCCTCGCCCAGCATAATCGTGGCGATGACGGTGTAGGGCTCGGGGTCCTCCATGCACATCTCCGGATGCCAGGTCTGCGTCCAGGTGAACTCGTCGCACAAGTCCAGGGTCACCTGGGTGGAGGCCATGTGCACTATCTCCGTCGCAGGGTCGTACGGGTAAGTAGCCCCCGGGATCACGATGACCTTCATCAGGGTGAAGGTGGCAAGCTCACCCGCATTGTGGACGGTGAACGAGATCTCGACGTCATCGCAGACGTAGACCTCCGGCGGCACTACCAGCGCGATGCAGTCACCCAGCGACGGAGGCATCAAGATCTCAATGGGGCAGGGCGGGGGCTCGATCATGGCCGCGGGTATCGACTCTACCGTGATCGTGCCGACGCCAACGTGCTCCGGCTCCGGGTGCCAGGTAACGCTCACCGTCTTGGTCTGACCGGGATCGAGCACTACCGGCTCCAGCAACTGGTCGCTGGCATCCGGCATCTCCATCTTGAAGTGGATCTCGAAGGCGCCGGTTACACCACCGGTGTTGGTGGCGTCCACCGAGATGGCCACGTCATCGCAGACCATGGCGGTGGGCGGCTGCACCAGATTGTCCAGCTCCAGCATCGCAGGCAGCCTGCCCGCCGTCTGCATCAGGCCGAACAGGATGTTCATGCCAACGGCGTCGCTCTGGATGATGTTGCCCACCTCGCAGTCAATCGACCACTTGATGAGGATGTCGAGGCAGCCCGGGTTACCGGCACCACCCAGCTCCCATGCTGTGGGGGCAAGGTCCCACTCGATGCACTCGATCTCCGACAGCTTCCCGATGGTGACCAGATGCTCATAGCCACCGGGGCCAGTAGCCGGATTGCCATCAACGTCGGCGCGGACCTCGATGTCCAGGTGCGAGGCCAGTTCGCCGTCCCAGAAGTTCGCCCCATCCTCGGCAATATCTCCCGCACCCAGCTCGGGCTCGTTGCTGCTCACGTCATCATTGAAGATGACTATGAGGTGGATATACGGGATGCCGGCGATAGAGCCCACGTTACAGAGGTCAATCTCCCGCTCGCCGAAGTCGCATGGCGCCACGTTGCTGACCTCGAAGTAGGTCTCAACGTTGGGGTCGTCCATGCCATCCACCTGGAGGTCCAGGGTTCCCGCCGCCCAGTAATTCATATCACTGGTCTCGATGTCGCTGAAGTAGGCCCAGGTGCCTACGCCAACCAGTCCCGCAACCAGGCAGATCATCAACACGCTAAATATGACCTTTTTCATTCTGTCTCACCTCCTTTCTAGGTCAGCGTTGAACCATAGTTATCATCCTATATTCTCACCCCCTAACCTCACCTCCTTTGCCAGCTTATTTTTTGAAGAAGATGCTCTTCAGGTATAAGGCGATAAGCAAGAATGCAGGAACGATGAGCAGGGCAAACCAGCCCAGGCGGCTGCGCATGAAGACGGAAAAGTATCCCATGTAGGGGACCTTGAAGAGGTAAATACCCTGGACAGCGGAGACGGGCACCTGCCACGGGTCTGGGTCCTCAACGGCATCGCCCTTGGTGGTCAGGTTTTCTCCCTCAACGGAGACCACTCGATGGGTAACCAGATCGCTGGTCTGCCCCGGCTGATAGGTGACGATCATTCCCGGCTCAATATTCCCTTTTACCGGCCCCACAACGATCACATCCCCCATATTAAGGGTCGGCACCATGCTCTCGCTTCTCACCACGATTGCCTCGTAGTCCGGCGAGAGAAAGAGAAAGGCGACGCCCCCGGCAAACACCACAACCGCAACGATAAACAGGAAGGAAAGGGCCTTCCTCATTTCCCCTCCCCCCTTTTCAAGGTGCGAAAAAAGGGCCAGAACCTCTCAAGGATGCTTTCGCATCACTAAGGGGTCTGGCCCTCTAGGACCCGACCACGTTATAACCAAAAAAGGCCAGAAACTCTCGAGGATGCTTTCGCATCAGCAAGGGATCTGGCCCTTCAGGACCCGACCACGTTATTTGGGCAGTACCTTGGTACCGCTCAACCAGACGTAAGAGTCCCAATTCTAGCATAGCTAAACTTCAGTGTCAACCCCAACCTGGGAGGAGCGCTTAAGAAGCTACAACCTTCCCCACAAACGCACGAATTTAACATAAAATTGATAAAAATAGAGAAGATAGATTTACGCTGCTAAAGGAAATATACAAAAAGGAGTGCCCCTGGACAAAGGAAACCGGGTTTGCTACCCTGAGATGGGGGTCAGCGTGTGGGTATGTTATACCCTTTTTGAAACCGAGCTGGGCTGGATGGGGCTGGTGGGCTCAGGGGCGGGGCTGCGGCGCATCGCATTGCCCCAGCCCTCGCCGGAGGAGGCGCTCCAGGTTCTGCTCCGCGGCCTGCCCGGGGCAAATGCCGACCCCTCCCCCTTTGGCGACCTGCCCCATCGGCTGGAGCGATATTTTAGCGGGGAGCGGGTCACCTTCAGCGATGAGCTCGACCTGGCAGATGCCACCCCATTTAGAAGCGCAGTATGGCAAGCGACGCGGTCCGTCCCCTATGGCCAGACCCAGAGCTATGCCGGGATTGCCCAGCAGATAGGGAGGCCAACGGCTTTGCGCGCCGTGGGGCAAGCCCTGGCCAAAAACCCCTTCCCCATCGTGGTGCCCTGCCATCGGGTGGTGGGCAAGGATGGCAGTTTGAGGGGCTTTGGCGGCGGCCTGGAGATGAAAAGGCACCTGCTGGAGATGGAGTCCTCCACCACCCCTTCTACCCCTGATATTGAGCCAGCACCGCCCTGGCTTCGCCAACCCTTCCTTCGGGTACTAACAGCCTACAGGGCATGGCGGAGACGCCCAGGAAGGAAACGGCATCCCCTGGCTTGACGGCGGCGGGAATCCCCTCATCCTGAAGCAGCCTCAGCCACATCTCGGCGGTGAGCTGGTCGGGGGCAGTAGCCAGATGGACCCACTTCATCCCCCCAGCTCCTCCACCACCAGCCCCTCTTCCCCCACCAGGGCAGCGATCTGCTGGTGAAGCTCAGGGCAGTAGCCGGTGGTGATGTGGGGGAACTCGAGGCTGGTTACGCCATCGCCCTTGGTCACCCTGAGCCGCACCTCGTCCCCTCCCCGGTAATCGCGGAGCACATCGAAGAGCTGGTGCAGCCGGGCCACATCGCCCTCCTCGTCGGCGGTTTGAGCCATATCGATGAGCAGCCTGTGCCTTTTGGGGGCTGGCTCCCCTGTGCTATCGGGCTGATACAGGCGCACCCTGTCACAGCTAAGCTGCAACCTATTATCCCCCCTTGCCCTCACCCTTCCCTCCACCAGGAGGATATTACCCTCCTGCCACAGCTCCCTGGTTTGGTTATAGACATCGGGCCAGGCATTGACCTCGATCCTGCCATCGAGGTCCTCGAGGGTGGCGCTGAGGAAAGGGCGGCGGTCCTTGGTGAATAGCTGGCGCACCGAGGCGACCATGCCCGCAACCACCACCACCTGCCCCACCATCTCCTCATCGATCTGACCACAAAGGGCAGTAACCGCCGCGGCCAGCTTTGAAGCGGCGCGGCTGAAGGGATGCTCGGAGAGATAGACCCCCAGAAGCTCCTTCTCCCAGGCCAGCTTCTGCTTAGCGTGCACATCCATCTCCTCCAGCTCAAGGGAGGGCAGGGGGACGGGAACGGTCTCCCCCCAGAGGTCGAACATGGTGGATTGCCCGCTCTGCCGAAGTCGCTGCTCCCGCTGGGAGAGGGATATGATGCGGTCGGCATTGGCGAGAAGGGCACCGCGAGGGCCCAGACAGTCCAGCGCCCCCACCTTGATCAGGCTTTCCAGGGCGCGCCTATTGATGGCGCTGAGGTCGGCCCCTCGACAAAAGTCCTCGATGGAGCTGAACTCCCCTCCCTCTTCCTGGGAGGCGGTGATGGGCCTTATCGCCCCAACGCCCACGTTCTTTATTGCCGCCAGCCCGAATCGAATGCCCTTTTCGCCCTCTGCCTCCTCAATGGAGAAGGTGCTGCTGCTTTTGTTTATGTCCGGGGGCAATACCGGGATGCCCATTCGGCGACACTCGGCGATGGCGGAGGCAACCTTCTCCGGCTGCCCCATGTTCATGGTGAGCACCGCGGTCATGTACTCCACAGGATAGTTGGCCTTAAGGTAAGCAGTGTGATAGGCGATCATGGCATAGCTTACGCTGTGGGCCTTGTTGAAGGCATAGCCGGCGAAGGGCTCGATGAGATCGAAGACCTCCCTGGCCACCTCAGGGGAGAACCCCATCCGCTTCGCCCCGGCGATGAAGCTCTTCCTCTCCCTTCTCATCGTCTCGGGGATCTTCTTTCCCATGGCCTTGCGGAAGATATCGGCCTGCCCCAGGCTATAGCCGGCGAAGGCCTGAACGATGAGCAGCACCTGGTCCTGGTAGACGATAACCCCGTAGGTTTCCTCCAGGATCTGGGCAAGGGCGGGGTGGGGGAACTGGATGGGCTCGAGGCCATGCTTCGCCTTGATAAAGATGGGGATGTACTGCATGGGACCTGGTCGGTAGAGGGCGATCATGGCAGCTATATCGCTGAAGGAGGAGGGTTTTAGGGCCTTGACGAAGCGGCGCATCCCCACCCCCTCCAGCTGGAAAACGCCGGTGGTCTCCCCTGAGGAGAGGAGCTCGAAGGTCCTGGGGTCATCAAGGGGGATGTGAGCCAGGTCGATATCCTGTTTCCTGGTCTGGGCGATGATCTCCCTGGTCTTGCCCAGGATGGTGAGGTTCACCAGCCCCAGGAGGTCCATCTTGAGCAGGCCTATTTGGGCGATGGCCTCCATGGAGAACTGGGTCATGGCAATGGCCCCCTCATCCCCCTTTGTTGGCCTTTGCAGCGGCACATATTGGGTGAGCGGCTCCTGGGAGATGACCACCCCGGCAGCATGGGTGGAGGCATGGCGAGCGATGCCCTCCACCTTCCTGGCATTATCCACTAGCTGGCGCACGCTCTCATTCTGGTAGTAGAGGTTCCTCAGCTCGCCGTTCTCCTCGATGGCTCGCTCCAGGGTCATGTTCGCCCCAAAGGGGACGAGCCTGGCCACCCGGTCCACATCTCCATAGGGCATCCCCAACGCCCGGCCCACATCCCTGAGGGCTGCCCTCGCCCCCAGGGTGCCAAAGGTGATGATCTGGGCCACCCGGTCTGCTCCATACCTCTGGGCAGCATAGGCGATCACCTCATCGCGGCGGTCGTCCTGGAAGTCAAGGTCGATGTCAGGCATCTCCTTTCGCTCCACATTGAGGAAGCGCTCGAAGACCAGCCCATGCTTTAAGGGGTCAACGTTTGTGATCTCCAGGCAATAGAGCACCAGGCTTGCCGCAGCGCTTCCCCTCACCCCGAAGAGGATCCCACGTTCCTTGGCAAAGGATATAAGGTCCCAAACAACCAAGAAGTAGTTGGCGAAATTGGTCTTTCGGATGACCCCAAGCTCATAGTTGAGGCGCTCCACCACCTCAGTGGGGGCTTGGGGATAGCGGCGCTTTAGCCCCTCAACACACAGCTCCTCAAGGTAATCGTCGGCCGTTTTCCCCTCAGGGACCTGGACCTGGGGAAGGAGGAGGCGACCAAACTGGAGCTCCAGGTGACAGTCATGGGCGATGCGCTGGCTGTTCTCCAGCGCCTGGGGGAGATCGGAGAAGAGCTCCGCCATCTCATGGGGGCTCCTGAGATAGAAGGAATCCCCGGGCATCCTCACCCTCTTCTCATCGTAGATGGTGGAGTTGGTCTGAATGCACAGCAGGAGCTCATGGGCTGGGGCATCCTCCCTCAGCACGTAGTGCACATCGTTGCTGGCCACTATGGGGATGCCCAGCTCCTCGCCCATGGAAATGAGCTGGGGATTTAGCTGATCCAGCTCAGGGAGGGGATGACGCTGGATCTCAAGGTAGAAATCGCCGAATACCTCCTTATACCAGAGGGCAGCCCGCCTCGCCTCATCGGCGCGCCCCTCCAGGATGAGGCGAGGCACCTCCCCCTGGAGGCACGCCGAAAGGGCAATGAGCCCATCATGGTGCAAGGCGAGGAGCTCCCCATCCACCCTGGGCTTATAGTAGAAACCCTCGAGATGGGCCTTGGTGGCAAGCTGGATGAGATTATGATATCCCACCTCGTTTCTGGCAAGCACGATCAGGTGGTAGGGTTTTTTTTCGGCAGCATCCCGGGAGTGACGGTCAAAGGGAGCTACATAGAGCTCGCAGCCAAGGATGGGCTTTATCCCCGCCTCCTTGGCGGCCAGATAGAAATCGAGCACCCCGTACATGGCACCGTGATCGGTTATCGCCAGGCTATCCATCCCCAGCTCTTTGGCCCTGGAGACCAGCACGGGGATAGGGCACATGCCATCGAGAAGGCTGTATTCAGTATGAACGTGAAGGTGAGTGAACATCAAGAAACAGCATCCCGGTTGGGGTTACGGTATTATACCATAAGCAACGGCCAAACCGTAGCCAAGATCAAAAAGATGCCAAATTCGGCGAAGTTGGAGAAAATCGGCGAAAATGAGAGGAAAAGAGAGATAAATATACGAATTGCTCGACATAAGCTACCCTGTGCCCCTCCTGCTTAACATAAGTTGCTTTCTCGCAGATTGCAATTACCAAACCAAGGGCTTATTCTCTCTAAAGCTCGCTTAGAGAGCCAAGGTGAAAAAGGCAAACCCTGAGAAATCGGGGGGCGCAAAGCCACAGGTCTAAAGCTTGCAGTGCAGGCCATGATGGCTGGGTTGCCACCGACAAAAGATCGATTGTGTTTTGAACTCTTCGGGCAATTCAGCCCGAAGAGTTTTTTGTTATGCGGGGCAAAATGGAAAAAATCCTGGTAGTGAATGGCAGCAAGGACCTGGTGGGGGAAAAGGTAAAGACGGCGATTGGGGAACGCCACCAGGTAGCCGCTGCTTCAGGCGAGGAAAAGGCGCTCGAACTCATCAGCAACGATCGTTTCGACCTCCTCATCGCCCAGGTGAGGCCCCCGGAGCTGAGGGGGCTACCCTTGGCTGAGGCGGCAAGAAAGAGAGACCCTTGCATTGCCCTGGTTCTGGTGGGGGATTCCCCGAGCCTGGAGGCCGCCTCCCGCCGGCTAAAATCGGGTCCCCAGGCCTTTTTGCCACGGCTCTTTAGCGCCAGCGAGCTGGAGAGGGCCGTGGAGGACGCCCTGGAGCGCAGGCGGCTACTTCGGGATAACAGAAGGCTAAGGGCACTTCTTCCCCTGCTGGAGATCAGCAAAGCCCTGATGAGCGAGGTGGAACTGGGAAGGCTTTTCGATGTTATCCTGGAGATCGTCTGGAGGGAGACGGAGGCTGATAGCATCTGCCTAATGCTCCTGGACGAAGCAAAGCAGGAGCTGGTGGTGAAGGCAGCCCTGGACCCTTGGGGGAGGCTGAAGGATGGCAGGGAGAGGGTTTGGGAGGGGATTGCCCGTTGGGTGGCGAAGAGGGCAGAGCCATTGCTGCTGAGCAGGGACAAGGCCATGGATCCCCGCTTAAGCAGGGAGATGGAGCAGATGGGGGCCGCATCGGTGCTCTGCCTGCCCCTGGTGATAAGTGGCAGGGTTATCGGGGTGCTCAGCGGCGGCAAGAGAGGGGGACCCCCCTTTACCCAAAGCGACCTGGAACTCCTGTCCATCCTCTGTGGGCAGGCAGCCATCGCCATCGAAAACGCAATCCTGTTCAGCGGGGTCAGGGCGCAGCAGACCCGCGTCGAGCAGCTGCTCGAGCAGACCATCCTGGCTCAGGAGCACGAAAGGAGAAGGATCTCGGTGGAGATTCACGATGGCGCCGCTCAGTGGATGGTTGGCGCCTCCTACCGAATTCAAGCCCTGGACAAGATCCTGGCCAAATACAACGTCTGCCAATCGAGAACTGAACTCTCAGAGATAAAGGGGGTGATCGACCAGAGCATAAAAGAGCTTCGCCGGGTGATCTTTGACCTTCAGCCCCCCGCCCTGAGCGAATTGGGGTTTTTGGGGGCACTTCGTCAGAACCTGGAGAACTTCCAACAGGATACCGGCATCGTCTGCTCCCTTCAGATTGAGGGCGCCCCTCGTGCCCTTTCGCCCCTTTACGAGGTGGCCCTCTATCGGGTAACCCAGGAGGCGTTGACCAACGTGCGCAAACATGCTCAGGCCACAAGGGTTGAGGTGAGCCTCAACTTTGGCGGTGATGGCCTGCACCTGGAGATCAGGGATGATGGCAAAGGGTTCGATCTCTCTCAGGTGCTGGATACGGCAAAGGAGACAGGTAGGCTGGGGCTGCTGGGGATGAGAGACAGGGCAGAGACCTTAGGCGGCATCCTGAGCATAGACACCGCGGAGGGGGCGGGAACCAGGGTAGCGCTAACCCTTCCCCCCCATGCCGCGGTGGCTGAGGAGCTCTGTCCAATAGGCAAAGATGCTTAATAGCTAACCCGTCTAAGGAGGGAAGATATGGACATCCGAGTGCTACTGGTAGATGACCATCCGGTGGTGCGCCAGGGGCTGAGGCGCATGTTGGAGCTGGAGGAGGATATGGAGGTGGTGGCCGAGGCCTCCAGCGGTGAAGAGGCCCTGGAAAAGATGGAAACTTCCTCCCCCCATATCATCGTCATGGACATCAGGATGCCGGGCACGGGGGGGATCGAAGCTATCCGCCAGATCAAGGAGCGCCACCCCGAAGCCAATGTCGTCGTATTGACCCTTTATGGGGAGCAATATCTGGTTCAGGCCATCGAGGCTGGTGCCGTGGGCTACCTGGTAAAGGATGTGGGGGGTGAGGAGCTGATCCAGGCCATTCGGGCGGTGCACCAGGGGGAGTCAATCCTTCACTCCTCGCTTTCCCGGGGGCTGTTCAACGAATTTGCCACCTTAGCCAAGGGCAACAGCCAGCGGTGCTGTCTATCGCCACGGGAACTTGAAATCATACGCCTCATCTCATCTGGAGCCACCAATAAGGAGATCGCCGCCCAGCTCTTCTTGAGCGATACCACGGTGAAGCGGGCGATAAGTCGCATCTTCGATAAATTAGAGGTTAAGGATCGCGCTGAGGCGGTGGCAGAGGCCTATCGCCGAGGGCTGTTCTAGGCCACCCCCCCTTCAACAGACCCGAAGAGGGTCTCTTTTTTGAGACCCTTTGGGCCACCGAAGATGACCAATCCGTTTTTCCAATTGGAACCTTTTGGAGCTTACCTCCGTTGGAAGCGGAGGTTATCATGGAGCAGAAACCCGGTCAGGGATTATCGAGCCTCGAGGAGACGGAGCCAAGGCGAGATTTTTACTCAAAGGAGCGCCGGTGCCATGGTCAGGGCACACCCCCCAGGCTCCGCTCTAAACTAAAAAAGTGTGCCCTGACCGGCAAC
>JAUVVB010000005.1 GCA_030604825.1 Chloroflexota bacterium
GTACTTTTTGGCTGCATGCACTTGAAGATTTGTTTTCAATAGATTACATTAGCAAACTATGGGGAACTTCAAAGCAAGAACCTTGGCCAGAGAAGGTTGTTTTGTAAGTTTTACAATAACTTTATTAGCAATATTTAGACTTCCAAACTACCTATAGAATAGCTGAAATTATTTATTATAAGAATTTCTAAGTGAGTTCCGGATGGCTTCGTTTAACAACAGGCTTTGCACCTGAAGCTATACTGCCAGCACCTGTGCAAGTGAGACTAACTTAGAGGTTGGTATAATTTATGGGGGCGGGTCAGTCGTGTGTGTCGATATGTCAAAAGAGGAGTCCGAAGGCAAGCCTGAAGTTTGGGTTTTTCCAGCGGAAGATTTTAAGGAATACGCGATAGAGATTAGGTCAAAGGAGGGTTATAGGGGCTACAGGCTTGACCTGGAGATGAATCAGGGGGGTGGCTGTGGCAAGGGGGCGCAGTCCCCCCTCCCCGTCTCCAACGGCAGCCCCCACATCAGGATTAGAAAGTGCCTGGTGGGAGGGAGATAGTGGAAAGGGAGCAAAGCGCTTACTGGGAAAAGCGAGATCGTGGTAGCATATTGTATTTATATACTCTCGACAGTCTTGACAGTCCGGAATTGAACGAGGCTTTGGCTATCTATACCGCCTCATTTTCTAGGGTTGAGCTGAAACCGGTCGTGAAAATAACCAGCTTGCTGCAAAGAGATAAAAACTATCATATAATTGTTGCGAAGAGCAACGGTTTCGTAGTAGGGATGGCGCTACTATACGTCTTCAAATCCCTGGGTGTTGGGCTCTTAGATTATATGGCTATCAAGCCTCAATACCAGAGGCAGGGAATAGGAACAAAACTTTTTCAATACACCTTTGACGTGTTTGAACAAGAAACTGATAACCCCACTGGCTTACTGCTAGAAATTCAGAAAGAAGGCGCTGACAATATCTTTGAGAGTCAAATTCGGAGAGATAGAATTCGGTTTTATGCCAAGTTAGGGGCTAAGAATCTTGCTGGGGTAACATACTTATTGCCTCCACAGTATGGCACTGAGCCTGAAGAAATGTACTTGATGATAGTGCCTTTTGGAAATATAGAGGCATTACCAAAAACTTTAGTGCTAAGGTATATCAAGGCGATCTACACCAAATTATACGAATATAAGAATAAGGACCTTCTCAACACGATATCCAAAACTATGCCTAAGACGATCCAGCTTATACCAATATCGATGCAAAAGTGAGGATCTGTAATAAATTATCTATGCTCAAAGGAGACTGGGTGTGACTTCGTATGAGCTTATCGCCATTGTTGTATCAGCATTTGCAATAGTATTTGCAGTTTCCATATCAATCTACACTTTTAGAAAGAGCACTGGATTGAGAACATATGCTGATTTAGATTCCTTATATCTGGAAGCTTTGAAGCTTGCTGTAGAGCACCCAGAGTTTACTGATCCTGAGAGAACGAAAGACTATAAGAATAGCTTCAGCGATAGGAATCAATTATTAGCGTATGAAAGCTATGCTTATATTGTCTGGAATATTTGCGAAACTATATATGATAGGTGGAAGAAAGAGAACAAAGATGGGAAGACGTGGTACCCTGTGATAGAAGCGGAAAAAAGGTTACATTATGCTTGGTTCTCTAATCCAGAGAATCATCACAAATTTAAAAAGGAATTCAGGGAGTTTATGGAAAGGGATTTTGAGAAGGCTTGTTTCGCTTTAAGAGGTGAGGGGAAATAGTTTGGAAAGAATCTTGAAACTGGCGAAAAAGGCGGCTGAGGAGGCCGAGGTCTTCCTGGTCTCATCCCGGGAGACCCCCGTTGGCTTTGAGGCCAACCGGCTGAAGCGGATGGAGACCAGGGAGGGCACCTCCCTATCGCTGCGCATCGTTAAGGGGGGGAGAATAGGATTTGCCGCCACCACCAGGCTCGATGAGCCTGAGGCGCTGGTCGAGATGGCGGTGGAAACGGCCAGTTTTGGGGTTGAGGCCAGATTTGTCCTCCCCTCTGGGGAGGCATACCCCCAGGTGGAGGTCTACGATCCCGAGGTGGAGGCCATACCCATAGAGGAGATGGTAGAGCTGGGAAACTCCCTTATCTCAAAGGTGCGAGCTCACACCGCGGACATCCTCTGCGAGGCCGGGGTGACCAAGAGCGTGGGCAGCATAAGGATCCTCAACTCCCGGGGCGGGGAGGCAAGCTACCACAAGAGCTTTTTCACCATTGGCATGGAGGGGAACCTGATTCGAGGCACCGATATGCTTTTCGTGGGCGAGATGGAGAGTTCCTGTCACCCCCTAAGGGATGTCAATCCCCTGGCGCAAACGGTGATCCAGCAACTGGAGCTGGCAAGGAACACCGCAACGGTGAAAACGGGTGAGCTTCCCGTGATCTTCACCCCTCACGGGGTTAGAAGCGCTTTCTTCACCCCTCTAGCCCTGGCCTTCAATGGCAGGGTGGTGGTTCAGGGAGCCTCACCCCTGGCGGGGAGGGGAGGAGAGAAGCTCTTCGATGAAAGGCTCACCATATGGGATGATGGCATCATCCCATATCGCCCCTCAAGCCGGCCCTGCGACGATGAGGGGGTGCCCAGCCAAAGGACAGCGCTCATCCAAAACGGGGTGGTAGCAAACTTCATCTATGACCTGCAGACGGCGGCGCTGGCTGGGGCGCGAAGCACGGGAAATGGCAATAGAGCTCGTGGGGGCATGCCCAGTCCCGCGGTGAGCGCCCTCATCATCGAAGCGGGGGAAATCCCCATGGAGGAGATGATCGGCGATATGGAAGAGGGACTGGTGGTAGAGCAGCTCATCGGGGCGGAGCAGGGGAATGTGCTGGGGGGTGAGTTCAGCGGCAACGTCCTTTTGGGCTACAAGGTGGAGAAGGGCCAGATCGTGGGTCGAGTCAAGGATACCATGATCTCAGGAAATATCTACCATGCCTTAAGGGAGCTGGCTGGGATCGGGCGGGAGGCGAAGTGGGTGGGCGGCATGCTGAGGACTCCTGCCCTTTACCTCCCCCGTTTAGCAGTGGCAAGCAAAGGATGAAGGATCGGAGGTATCCCATGTCCCTGGAGAGATATCTGGCTGAGATGAGGGATGAGGGTAAACCCTTAACCTATTCCAGGTTGGCCAACCTTTCAAACCTCTCTGCAGAGGAGCTAACGCTTTTTCTGGGGGTATGGGCAGGGGTGAGCGTTACCAGGCAGAGGAAGATGATGAGCCGGCTGGTGGAGCTGGCTGAAGAGAACCCCAATCTGAACTTCGATGATATCTTCGCTGCCTGCCTCAACGATCCCGATGCCGAGGTGCGATTAAGCTGCATCGAAGGGTTATGGGAGTGCGAGAGCCGATCCATCATCCAGCCCCTGATCACCCTGCTCCGGGAGGCTAGCGAAGAAACGGTGCGCGCCGCCGCCGCCACCGCACTGGGCAGGTTTGCCCTGCTTTCTGAGCTGGGGAAGCTGCGCCCCGAGGATGGGGTGATGGTGGAACAGGCGTTGCTTTCTGCCATCGAGGATGGGGGTGAAGAGCTGGAGGTGCACCGCCGCGCCATCGAAGCCATAGCCCCCCTCAACCTGGAAAAGGTAAATGATATCATCCATCAGGCCTATATCAGCGATAATGCCAAAATGAGAGACAGCGCTATCTATGCTATGGGGAGGAACGGCGACCCCTGCTGGCTTCCCATCCTGGTGAAGGAACTGGCAAGCCCCGATGCCGAGATACGCTTTGAAGCAGCGGCGGCCTGTGGCCAGCTGGCAGAGGAGGAGGCGGTCCCCCATCTGGCGAGGCTTATCGATGACATTGATGGTCAGGTTCAACTCTGCGCCTTTGCCGCGCTGGCACAAATCGGAGGCAGCGAGGCGGAGGAGGTGCTCCACAGATGCCTGGAGCACGCCGAAGAGAAGATTCGCCAGGCAGCAAGGGAAGCCCTGGAGGAGATGGAGTTTGAAAAGGACCCCTTCTCCTTCAGACTTGATTCTCCAGGCAGGGGCTGAAGTGATAAAAGGGCAAAAGGTGGTGCTGCGGGAAAAGAGGCTGGAGGATGCGGCCAACGATTATGCCTGGCGCTGCGATGAGGAGCTTGCCCGGCTGGACGCCTCCATTCCACTGAGGGTCCCTTTATCCCTCTTTTTGGCCGATTACGAAGATGAGCTACGCCACCCCAGCCAGCGAAGACGCCGCTTCGCCATCGAGACCCTGGAGGGAAAGCACATCGGCAACCTGATGTACTACGATATCGACGAGGACAAAGGGAAGGCAGAATTGGGGGTCATGATCGGCGACCGCCAGTACTGGAACCAGGGTTATGGCGCCGATGCCATCACCACCCTGCTGGACCACATCTTTGAAACCACCAGCCTGGAGAGGATTTACCTCAACACCCTTGACTGGAACACCAGGGCACAGCAATGCTTTGAGAAATGCGGCTTTGTTACCTGCGGCCAAGCAATGAGATATGGCAATAGCTTCATCCTAATGGAGATATATCGAAGCTCCTGGCAACAGGCAAAACGCCGCATATCGCCTCAGGAGCGAAATCCATAAGCTTAAAGCTATTGTGTCTTAGGTGGCGCCGGATTTTCTAGCCCCGCTGCCAAGGTCTTGGGCATGAACTCACAGAGCTCGTCCACCGTCCATATCCCTTCCTTGTAGATGGTGCGGAAGTTTCCTGGCTCGGAGTAAAGGGAGACATCGCCGCCGGAAACGAGGAAGGTGCAGCCATTGATGTTGGCCGCCTCATCGGTGCACAGGAAGACCACCATCGGCGATATGGCCTCCGGTGCCATCGTCGAAAGGTCGGGCACGCCAAACTCGGCAGCAAGGCCACCCATTCCCGCCTTGGCCCGCTTCTCCCAGGCAGCCTGAAGCTCCGGGGTCACCGTCATCCTAGTGGCAGCGCGGGGGCGAATGGCATTGCAGGTGACGCCATATCTCCCTATGTCCCGCGCTACCGTCCTGGTGAGGCCAACGATCCCCTCCTTGGCCGCGCTGTAGTTGGCCTGACCCATGTTCCCCAACCCCGCCTCGGAGGAAGTGTTTATGATGCGACCACTCCGCTGCTGGCGAAATATAGTGCAGGCAAGCTTGGTGCAGGCGAAATGACCCTTGAGGTGGACGGTGATCACCGTGTCCCATTCCTCCTCAGTCATGTTGAACACCATGCGGTCGCGAAGCACGCCGGCATTGTTCAACAGGATGTCCAGCCTGCCGAAGTTGTCCACCGCGGTCTTGATGACCCGCTCCCCACCTTCCATGGTGGCCACGCTGTCATAGTTGGCCACCGCCTCCCCACCCATCTTCCTGATCTCCTCCACCACCTCATCGGCAGGCGCCTTATCAGCACCTGTCCCATCCACGGCACCGCCGAGGTCGTTGACCACCACCTTGGCCCCCTCAGCAGCCAAAGCCAAAGCATGGGCTCTGCCCAGCCCTCTGCCAGCACCGGTAACTACGGCAACCTTCCCTTTCAGTCTCTCACCCATCTTTTCCTCCTTAGCCTTGTTCGTGGAATCTACTCCTTTGGCGGTTGGGGCGGTACCGGATTCACCAACTCGTCAGCCAGATACTTAGGCACCTGATCGCAAAGCTCATCCACCGTCCATATGCCTGGTTTGTGGATGCTCTTTATCACCACCGGGTCGGTCATCAAGGTTATCCTGCCAGCGCCAACGTTGAAGGTGCAGCCATTGATGTTGGCCGCCTCATCGGTGCACAGAAATACCACCAGGGGGGAGACCGCCTCAGGTGCCATGACCTCAAAGTCAGGAAGGCCTGCCTCGGGGCCAGCAGCAGCCATTCCTGCTGCTGCCCTCTTCTCCCAGGCAGCCTTAAGCTCGGGGGTAACCGTTAGCCTGGTGGCGGCGAGGGGGCGAATGACATTGCAGGTGACGCCATACCTCCCCATGTCCCGCGCTACCGTCCTGGTGAGGCCAACGATCCCCTCCTTGGCCGCGCTGTAGTTCGCCTGTCCCATGTTCCCCATCCCCGCCGCCGAGGAGGTGTTTATGATCCTGCCGCTCCGCTGCTGGCGGAATAGGGTGCAGGCGAACTTGGTGCAGACGAAATGACCCTTGAGGTGAACGCTGATCACCGTGTCCCATTCCTCCTCGCTCATGTTGAACACCATGCGATCGCGCAGCACGCCGGCATTGTTTATCAGGATGTCCAGCCTGCCGAAGTTGTCCACCGCGGTCTTGATGATCCGCTCCCCACCCTCCATGGTGGCCACGCTGTCATAGTTGGTCACCGCCTCACCACCCATCTTCTTGATCTCCGCCACCACCTCATCGGCAGGCGCCTTATCAGCACCGGTGCCGTCCGGCGCGCCGCCGAGGTCATTGACCACCACCTTGGCCCCCTCGGCAGCCAGCGCCAACGCATGGGCCCTGCCCAGCCCTCTGCCAGCACCGGTGACTACAGCAACCTTCCCCTTTAGCCTCTCACCCATTTTCCCTCCTCCATGGATTTTTAAAGCTCGAGCCCTCAACCCGTAGCTATGGCAAAAGCTACTCCTTGGGCGGTTCGGGTGGCGCCGGGTTTACCAGGCCCTCAGCCAATGTCTTGGGCACGGTTTCGCGGAGCTCCTCGATGGACCATCTCCCTTCCTTGGTGATGGTCTTTGCCTCCGTCCACGGGGCATAGATGGAGATCTGGCCCCCCCGGGCATAGAAGATTTGACCATTGATATTGGCCGCATCATCGCCTGCCAGATATACCATCATCGGCGGCACGTCGTCTGGGTCACCTGCCATCATCTTAAGCACGTCTTCATCGGAAACGTCATCGGGGATGGGATGGCCTCGCGCCGCCGCCAGTTCCCTGATCCTACTTGCAGGTATGGTGGCCGTCATCCTGGTAGCGGCGGCAGGGGCTACCGCGTTCACCGTGACCCCATATCTGCCCAAAGCGAGAGCACAGGACTTGGTGAACCCGGTGACTCCCGCCTTGGCCGCGCCGTAGTTGGGCTGGCCAGCATTGCCCTGAAGCCCGGAGGTGGAGGTGATGTTTATGACCCGCCCGCTCCTCTGCTGCCTCATCAGGATGGCGGCAGCCTTGGTGCAGGCGAAGTGACCCTTGAGGTGGGTGGCGATGACCCCATCCCATTCCTCCTCCGTCATGTTCCAGAGCATGCGATCGCGAAGGATGCCGGCGCAGTTCACCAGGATATCGATCTTGCCGAAGTTGTCCACCGCGGTCTTGATGATCCCCTCGCCACCTTCCATGGTGGCCACACTGTCATAGTTGGCCACTGCCTCGCCACCCCGCTGCTTAATCTCCTCCACCACCTTGTCGGCTACTGACTTGCTACCCCCGGTTCCATCCACCTCCACGCCCAGGTCATTGACCACCACCTTGGCGCCTTCAGCCGCCATGGCCATGGCTATGCTGCGCCCCAGCCCACCGCCAGAGCCGGTGACTACAGCGACCTTCCCCTTGAGATATTCACCCACTGCATAACCTCCTTTTTGTACTGAACAACTTTATATGGGTGTTGTGAGATGCCTCAAATTCCCCCAGAACCGAACTGGAAGCCGAAGGCTCTAGCCCCGGGAGGGGAGGGCAACAACGGCGGTACCAGGTGTGGTCCTCTCCCCACGAGGGTTTTCCGTCCACACCTCCAACTCCACGATGTGCTCGCCGTCTTTGACGTACTTGTTGGTTACCTTCCCCTTGCAGATGAGGTCTTCTCCGGGGAAATCGGTGCCCCTATAGCTACAGCCTAGCTTCTTGAGAACCCCATCCTCCCCTATCCAGTCGATGAGCATCTGGCCCAACAGGCCGAACTTCAGCTTGCCGTGGACCAGAACGCTGGGGAAACCCTGAGCCTGAGCGAAGTCCTTATCGTAGTGGAGCTGGTAGAAATCCCCCGAGGCAGCAGCCCACTTCACCAATTGCTGGGTTGTGGGCTTCTTCACCAGAGGGGGGACCTCCATTCCCGCTTCCACATCCTCGTAGTAAAGCTGCTTCGCCATTTTATCCCTTCCTAATAGGAGATGAAGGTAGAGCGACTGATGGCTACTACCTCGTCCCGCTGGTTCTTGTAGGTGGTCTCTATGGTGGTGAAAAGCATCGGCCCCCTTTTGCCCTCCCTCTCGTTATACTCGGCGATGTGGCTTACCGAGGTGATCACATCACCAGCCTTCAGCGGCTTAAGGTATTCCACCTCATCGCCCCCGGCAAGGGCACGCGGGAAGGGGCTCTTCATCTGAACCCCCCGCCCGGTGCCGGCCCTGGCGCAGCAAAGCAGGGCAGGGGGGGCAATGATACCCCCATATTTGCTTTTCTCGGCGTACTCCTCATCCTGCCACAGGGGATTGGGGTCATCTAGGGCCTCAGCCATCATCCTTATCAGCCCCTTCTCCACCTCCAAAACGGTGGGCACTCCCTTCACCCCGATCTGCTTTTTCATCTCATCGGTTATTATGGAACCCTGTTGTGCCAAGACCTGCCTCCTCAGGATTTTGCCTTCTTGAAGGGGAGAACAACGGTGGCGCTGCCAGGGGTGGTCTTCTCCCCCTTGGCATTCTCCACCCAGATATCGCACTCCACGATATGCTGGTCATCCTCGACGTACTTCTTGGTAACCGTGCCCCTACACCACCAGGTTTCCCCCTCCTGGGGATCGGTGATGGTCTTCATCTTCCTGGGGTAGTCCATGCCGCGGTACTGGCAGGCGAGCTTCTTGAGGAAACCCCCATCGCCGATCCAGTCGGTCATTAGATGCCCCAGCCAGGCGCGTTTCAGGGCGCCATGAACGATGGGGCTGTCCACACCCTGGGATGCGGCGAAGCTATCCTCAAAGTGAAGGGGATTAAAATCCCCCGACCCCCCGGCCCACTTAACCAGCATCTGGGTTGTAGCCACCTTGGCCAGGGGGGTTACCTCGGTGCCAACCTCTACATCTTCGTAATAAAGCTGCTTCTTTGCCATTTTTCCCCCTTAATTAGAGAGCGATAAGCGTCGATCTGGCCTTGGCCACCAAATCGCCATTCTGGTTTAGATAGGTGGTCTCCATGGTGATGAAGAGCATCTTCCCCGTTCTCCCCTCCCGCTCCCTGAAGTCGGCGAACTTGCCATGGGAGGTCAATATGTCGCCGGCACGAATGGGAAGGAAGAATTCGTAGTCCACCCCCCCATCGAGGATGCGGGGTACGCCAGCCCTGAACAGGGCGCCACCTATGGTGCCCAGCAGCTCCATCATCCCACCCCGCTTTAGCGGCCAGCCGAAGAAACCGGGAGGGCATATGACCTCCCCGTATCTGCTGTTCCGGGCATACTCCACATCGCTGAACAGGGGATTGGGGTCGCCTATGGCATCGGCATACCTCCTTATGGCTCCCCTTTCCACCTCCATGATCACGGGCTCTGTAGCCATGCCGATCATCGACCTGAGCTCATCTGTGATCGCCGAGCCCTCCGTCATTGGGACACCTCCTTATGATTTTCCGCCTCTAGAGAGGAGGGAAACGATCGCCGAGCCGGGAGCGGTCTTTTCCCCTCTGGGGTTCTCCGTCCAGATCTCGCACTCTACCAGGTGCTCACCATTCTCAATATACTTCCGGGTTACCCTCCCCTTACAGGTCATTTGCTCCCCGGCGAGGTCCATTCCCCGATGCTGGACGGATATCTTCTTCAGGGTGCCCCCCTCCCCGATCCAATCGGTCATTAGCTGCGCCAGGAAGCTGGACTTCAGTCTGCCATGCGCAATGACCCCGGGGAGTCCGGTGCTCTGGGCGAAATCCTTATCGTAATGGATCTGGTAATAGTCCCCCGAGGCACCGGCCCACTTCACCAATTGCTGGGTTGTGGGGTTCTTCACCAGAGGGGGGATCTCCATCCCCTCTTCAACGTCTTCATAGTAAAGCTGCTTCGCCATCTCACCTAATAATTGATCAGCGTACTTTTTCCTCTGGCCACCACCTCGTTACGCTGATTCCTCCATGTAGTTTCGGTGACCATAAATACCATCTTGCCCGTCCTGCCCTCGCGCTCAAAGATGTCGGCAAACCGGTTCACCACCGTCAAAACATCCCCCGGCCTGATGGGCTTAAGGAATTCCCACTCGCCGCCGCCATCAAGCACCCGGGTGAAGGGGAGCTGGAAGGGGAATTCCACCCTCTCCCCCCGCATCATGACGGTCATGAAAAAGCCCGGCGGGGCAACGATCCCCCCATACCGGGCGTTCCTGGCGTACTCCTCATCCTGCCACAGCGGATTGGGGTCCTCCACGGCCTCGGCGAACTTCTTGATCATTCCCTTCTCGATCTCGATGACCGCAGGCTCCGATTGCATCCCTATGGCTGCCCTTATCTCATCGGTGATTATCTGCTCAGCCAATTTGCCCCCCCAGGCTCCTTGGCAATGCCATATGAAATCCCCCCTTTCAATGTGAATTCGCGCTGAAGCTAACCAAAATGACAATCATTTTCGTGGATACAGAGGCTGTGCAAAGTTTACCTCAATCGCAATCCCGCTGTCAAGCATTTTGCACCCGGTCATCCCTTTTCATTGCTCCATCTTCTCCAAGGGGGCCAGGCTCAACAGCAGCCTCTTCAGTCCCGCTTCCCCCTTAAACGCCACGGTAACCTCCTGATCATCCTGGATGGGGAGACAGTTTATCACGATCCCCTCGCCGAAGATGGCGTGGCGCACCCTATCCCCAGCCCCAAAAGGCACCGGTGGCGGCTCGGGCCTAAACAGCCTTTCCGCCATATGCTGGGGCTGGGTAACTGTGAGGGGGGAGGGGATATCGAGCAGAAAGCGCGAGGGAATGGTTGGGGCGCCGCTTCCCATGAAGCTGCGGCGAAAGGCGCGCAGCAGGTAAACCCTCTCCTTGGCCCGGGTTATCCCCACATAACAGAGGCGGCGCTCCTCCTCCAGTTGGTCGGCATCATCCAAGGACCTCCTGTGGGGGAGCAGGCCATCCTCCATGCCCACGATGAAAACCACGGGAAACTCCAGGCCCTTGGCGGCATGAAGGGTGATCAGGGTCACCGCATCCACCTTCCCATCGTAGCTATCCACATCGGAAACAAGGGTTACCCCCTCGAGGAAGGAGGAAAGCCCCTCCCCCGGCGCCAGATGGCGATGATCACTGGCCACCGTGCGCAGCTCCAGGATATTTTCCCACCGCTCCTCCCCATCCGGCGCCTCCAAGACATATTCCCTGTATCCCGAGCTCTTGATGACCAGGTCAAAAAGCTCAACCGTGTCTAGCTCCTCGCTTTTGGCCATCAGCCGGTTGAGCATGGTCAGAAAATTGGTTAACGCCCGAGCAGTGCCGGGGTGGAAACGGGGTTTCTCATCCTTTGCCCCCTCATCGGCCACCATCTGGAGCGCCGTATAGAGGGGCAGTGAGCGCGCTTTGGCCCACCGCGAAAGCTCCTCCAGGGTGCGAGGACCAATCCCCCGCCGGGGAACATTGATGATCCGAGACAGGCTGACGCTGTCGTAGGGGTTGTGGATCAGCTTGAGGTAGGCGATGATGTCCTTGACCTCGCGCCGCTCATAGAAGCGGACGCCACCCACCAGCTTGTAGGGCATCCCATAGCGGAGGAAGGCCTCCTCAATGGCCCGGGACTGGGCATTGGTGCGATACATCACCGCGCAGTCCATGGGCCGATAAGGCCCCTGGCTGGTCAGCTTTTCCACCTCGCTGACCACAAAATGGGCCTCTTCCTGCTCGGTATAGGTCTCGGCAACGGCGATGGGCAGCCCCACGTCGTTCTCCGTCCACAGCCGCTTCTCCAGCCGCTGGCGATTGGGGGCGATGATGTGGTCTGCCACCTGGAGGATGGTCTTGGTGGAGCGATAGTTCTGCTCCAAGAAAACGACCTTGGCATCGGGATAGTCCTGCTGAAAGCTAAGGATGTTCCTCAGGTCGGCAAAGCGCCAGGAATATATCGATTGGTCAGGGTCGCCCACCACACAGATGTTGCGGTATCTCCCCGCCAATTGCTTTGCCAGCATATATTGGGCGATGTTGGTGTCCTGAAATTCGTCGATGAGGACGTGATGGTAGCGCGACTGGTATTTGGAAAGCACCTCGGGGCAGTGGCGGAAGAGATAGACCGCCTTCACCAGCAGGTCGTCGAAGTCCAGGGCCCTGCTCTCGGCCAGGAGCTCCTGGTAGCGCAGGTAGACCCGCCCCACCAGTTCGCCGAAATAGGTAGGGGTTAACTTGACATAATCTTCTGGCTCCCAGAGGCGGCTCTTGGCCGCCGATATGGCGGAGAGGAAGATGCGGGGGGAGTAGCGCTTTGGATCCAGGTCCAGCTCCTCAAGGCTGCGCCGGGTCAGGCTTAGCTGGTCATCCTCGTCGTAGATGACAAACCGGGGATCGATGTTTATATGAGACCCCTCCCGCCTCAGGATGCGGGCGCAGATGGAATGGAAGGTGCCCAGGGTAAGCTCCTCCACCGAGCCGCCGAGGAGGTGGTAGATGCGCTCCTTCATCTCCCGGGCCGCCTTGTTGGTGAAGGTGACGGCAAGGATATGGTAGGGACGGATGCCAAACGCCTTTATCAGGTAGGCGACGCGATGGGCGATAACCCTGGTCTTGCCGCTTCCCGGACCTGCCAGGATGAGCACCGGCCCCTCGATGGCCTCCACTGCCTCCCGCTGTGCCGGATTGAGCCCCTCAAGCACGCCCATCTTCTCATCCACAACGCCCATTATAGCACCACCACTGGGCTTGAAAAAGCGCTGAGGGCGAAAGAAAGGGGATGTCAAATTTAAGCGGTGGGCTGGTAGATGAAGAGGGGCTGCTTCTCGGTGATGATCCTTTTCTCTTTATCTATCGTCTCCCTGAACTGCTTGGGAAGGGAGAACATCCCCTGGTGGGCAAGTCCATCGTAGAAGCGGAGGTTCCTTTTGATCGTGGAGGAGATTCTCTCATCTATCTCCTCTGGGGTTAGCTCAAAGGGGTTTAGCCTCTGGGAAGCGGTGGCAAACCCCCACATCCCGCCATAGCTGGGGATGTAGGTTTGATAGGGGAAGACCAGGGCGAAAACCGCCTTAAGGGTGTGGATGATGGCGGTGAAGAAGGAGTGATCCCCCCAGGCAGCGGAGCCGGCCTGAAGGGAAAGGATGCCCCCAGGCGTGAGTCGCTTTTTTAGGAGCTGATAGAACTCCCTGGTATGGAGCAGATAGGCCGGCCCTCCCTCCACCGGCTCCGGCAGATCGGCGATGATGACATCGAACCTATCCTGGCTGTGCATGAGGTGCTCTCTGGCATCGGCGTGAATTAGCTCCAGGCGAGGGTCCTCGAAGCAACCCTGGTGAAGGGAGGGGAGATAGCGGCGGCAGATTTCGATCACCTCTTTATCGATATCCACCATCACTGCCCTTTTAACCGAGGGATAGGCCAGCACCTCCCTCGCGGTAGCCCCCTCACCGCCCCCAGCAATGAAGACCTCCCGGGGATGGGGATGGGCGATCATCGCCGGGTGAACCAGGGCTTCGTGGTAGATGAATTCATCAGCCTCGCTGGATTGAATCCTGTTATCGAGCACCAGGCATTTGCCATAGCTTCCGGTCTCGATGATCTCGATGGACTGAAACTGCGTCTTCCCGCGGTAGATCATCTTGCGGATGCTGTGCATCTGAACCAGGTCAGGGGTCACATGATCATAAAACCAATTACTTTCCTTCATCAGGCTCCGTGGAGTCCAGAATTCCCCGCTTTAGCTCCAGGATGGAGGGGTTTCTTGCCTCCAGCTCCTTTATCAGCAGGGCCACCGCCCTTTCCGGGTGAAGGCGATTGCCGCAGGTGAAGATATCCACTGCAGCATAGCAATACTCGGGCCAGGTATGAATGGAGAGATGGGATTCGGCGATGATCACTACACCACTAACACCGCCGTAGGGCTCGAAAGGATGGAAGGATTCCCCTATAATGGTAGCACCTGCTTCTTTGGCTGCGGAGAGGAGAATGTTCTTTAGGAAGTCAATGTCGCACAGAAGCTTCCGGTTGCAATCCTTGAGTTCTAAAAGCAAGTGGATCCCTATGGCATACAATCACCCGCCTCCTTTGAAAAGCTTACCAGAGGGAGATTTTATCCGATATCGCCGATTTTATCAATAGCGGGTCATCAAAATGGAAATCGCTCATCTAGAGCAAACCTTCCTTGAGGGTGGCAGGATAGGCCTGGATCGGGAGGCTCTCATCGCCTCAGGGGCAGATAGCCAGTCGGTCCTCGCCGAGTACCTTGCCAAGCTCGACCAACTCTGCCAAAGGATTGCCGCGGCGCTTCCCCCCAAAGCTGGCGAGGTGGAGAGGGCAAGGGCGATCCTCCACTGGCTATGGCGGGAAAAGCCCCATCGCTACCAGTATGGGGGGAATTTCAGGCTGACCGATGTCCTCGATGCCCAAATGGGGGAGGGGGATAGGGTGGGCAATTGCCTTGGGCTTACCCTTCTCTACAATGTGCTGGGGCAAAGATTTGGCCTCAAGCTGAGGACGGTTCAGCTGGAGGATGCCTTTGGCCTGGGACCGCATGTCTTCTCCGTCCTCCATGCCAAACGGCGCTCCATAGATATAGAGAATGTCTTCCCCTATGGCTTTGACTATCGGGGGCATAGAGAAAATCCGCAGAGGCAGGATTGGGGAGACAGGGAGCTCGTCGCCGATATCTACCATAGCAGGGCAAATGGCCTTTTCGAGCAGGGGGAACTGGAAGGCGCCGTCGAGAATTACGATAAGGCGTTGAGGCTGAATCCCAGATACATCAAGGCGCGCCTCAATAAGGGAATTGCCCTGGTTGAGCTGGGCAGGGTTGAACAGGCGAGGGATTTGTTCAGGGGCTAATCGCCAAGCTCAGCCCCTTTTCGGGAGAGCCAGGATCCGAGGGCGAGGAAATCCTCGCGGTGAAATAGTATCTGGAAGGCAAGGGCGAGGAGGACAAAATCCAGCGCCAGGGAATATGGCACCAGCAGGGGCACCGCTGGCCCAAAGCAGCTACAGACTTCAATGTCCAACCCTCTAATGAGGGCAAGACATTTGGCGATGCTGAAGCTGATGATCACCAGGATGCTGACCGAGGCGCTGAGCCTCAACAGAAGCCCCAGAAGCAAAAGGGTTCCCAAGGCTATCTCCAGCCCGGGAAGCACATAACCGTAGGCCGTTGCCAGGGAGGAGGGCAAGATGTGATATTGTTCAACCTCCCATACAAAGGTGGAGAGGTTGGGTAATTTCAGCACCCCGGCGAAGATAAATACCCCACCCAGGGCTACTCGGGTGGCCAGGGTTAGATATGGATGTCTCAGGCCATGCCCGCTGAGTCGTGCATAGCCGCGTATTTTTCGCTTAGCGGCAAACATTGCAGTATTATAACATGCCTCGTCAAGGAGATGTCCTTGACATCCCAATAGGGGAGAATTAAAATTGTGCTGCGCCGAGGTAGCTCAGGTGGTAGAGCAGCGGACTGAAAATCCGCGTGTCGGCGGTTCGACTCCGCCCCTCGGCATAATCGCCGACATGTCCCATTTGCGCCAGCCTTAGATCGAGGAGCTCGCCAAGGTTCTGGAGGAGATTCGCCTCTCTCCTTGTGCGGACCCTCTTGAAAGGCACAGGGCACCACATATTGACATTCCCATTCTAGGTATTATGATTGTCTCATCGGGGCGAGGTGTGTTGCCACGCTCCATAGCAAGATGTAAGGTTAGAAGGAGGAACTGATGGACTGGAAGACGGAATACAAGGGCAAGCTGGTCTCGGCGGAGGAGGCGGTGAAGGTGGTGAAATCGGGGGATCGGGTAGTGATACCGCTGAGCCAAACCCTGCAGGTTCTGCACGAGGCCCTGGCGGCACGCAAGGACGAGCTGAGAGGCGTTGAGATCCTGCAGGGGGTAACCGGCGTCGCATACCCCTGGTATCAGCCGGAATATGAGGAGGCCTTCACCGCCAACTTCGGCCAATTCATCGGGCCCATGCCCCGCCAAGTGTTGTGGGAGAGAAGGGCCGACTTCACCGCAACTCCCTACGCCATAGAGTTCAAAGACATCGATGAGAGGCGCCCCGGCTGCATCGATCCCGACGTCGTCTTTGTGGTCGTCTCACCGCCCAACGAGAATGGCTTTTGCAGCTTCGGGGAGGCCATGTGGGAGAAGAAGGAGTATGTCAAGAGGGCGAAGAAGGTAATCGCCGAGGTCAGTGAACATCTCATCAGGACCTATGGCGACAATTTCGTCCATGTCTCGGAGATAGACTGCTTCGTGGAGGCCACCCCTTATAACCCCACCCCCGAGGAGCTGGAGCAGGTTATCAATTCGATCCCGGCTGAAAGCCGGGAGAGGATGGAGGCGCTTTTTGACGAGTTCAAAGTCCCGGCACACGTAATATGGGCCACAAGGGACATCCTGTCCATCCTCACCACCACGCTGGCGGACTTGATGGAGAGAACGGTTTACGGCGCTGGCCCGGTCCCCGAACATTGCTATGGCATTGCCCATTACGTCAATCAACTGATCAATGACGGCGACTGCATCCAGATTGGCACGGGAAACACCTCCAACCCCCTGGTGAGGGCCGGGGTTTTCGAGGGAAAGCAAGACCTGGGCTTTCATACTGAGGTATCTCCACCCCTGATCCCCATGCTGGTGAAGGAGGGGATATTTACCGGCAAATACAAGAACATTCACCAGGGGAAGGCAGTGGCCACCTCCTTCTGGCCGTCCTCAAGCTTGCGCCAAGAGGAGCTTGACTTCATCAATGAGAACCCCCTCTTTGAGCTCTATGGCTCTCATTACACCAACAATGTCAGGGTTATTTCCGCCCACGACAACTTTGTCTCCATCCAGAATGCGCTGTTTGTCGATATGACAGGGCAGATCGGGGTTGAGACCATACCCGGATTTTTGCTGTACAACGGGCCGGGGGGGCAGATGGACTGGGTCATCGGGGCGCTTAATTCCAAAGGAGGGCGCTCGATCACGGTCATGCCCTCCACCGCAGTCGGGGGCGGTACCTCCCGCATCGTGCCCCTGATGGAGGAGGGCGTCATGGTCACCGTGCCCCGAACCTACGCCGACTTCATCGTCACCGAGTACGGGATAGCCAGCCTGATGGGTAAGTCGCAGCGGAGGCGGGCGGAGGAGCTTATTGCCATTGCCCACCCCGATTTCCGGGCGGAACTGAGGAAGGAGGCGCAGCGGCTCTTCTGGCCCTCATAGAGGCGATTACTTGCAATATCCTCAGTCGATGAAACTGCAGATCTCGGACACCGGCTTGCGGGGTCGAGGGCGAGGGGTTTGCGCAGGCGCCCCAATGGGGATCACCGCTGCCAGTTTCCAGGGAGGGCGAACTCCAAGTATCCTCTCCACTGCTACCGCAGCAACCAGGGGGCCAGTCATCCAGCAGGCCCCATAGCCTAAGCAATGGGCCATGAGCAGCAGATTCTGTATTGCAGCCCCGATACCCTGCACCTCCACATCCCGAAGATGGCGGATATTCTCACCCGGTATGCCGCGGGCGGGCAAAATCCAGCTCTGTAACGGATCGTTGTAGGGCTTGGCAAGGACGACAATAACTACCGGCGCGCCGACGAAGAAGGTGGAATGGCGAAGGATAGCTCTTGCCATGGCTTCCAAATCGCGATTTGCCCTGATCTGTTCCCAGGTGAGCATATCTTCGATGGTTTCCCTGATGGCCTGCTCCATTTCCCCCAGAACGGCCCGATTGCGGATCACCAGGAAATGCCAATGTTGCAGGTTGTCCGCGCTAGGGGCCTGGCCGGCTGCCTTGATCAGTTGGATTACGTCCTCCTCGGGGACAGGGGCGTCGCCGAATCGACGGATGCTGCGGCGCCCCTCAATTATCCTACCCAAGACCTCTGCGTAGTCGTCGCGCCTCATGCAAGCTACCTCCTGTAGCGGGTGTCATCACGGAGAAAGGCCCTAGCTATGGCTCCAAAACCCTATCCCCTCCCGTGGCATGTCATCGCCTTTCACACCCTCAATAGGCATCGGGAACTCTCTGGCGCGCCATAAGCGCCAGTGGCACACCCTGCTCCGCAGCCAGCAACTTAATATGCCTTGGGAACCCTGGCCCGCACAACGGCCTCAACAGCAGGATACTGCTCCTCCGCAATCCCGGGCAAGGCCATGCCTCGCGCCTCCTTGGGCAAGCGTTCAATGCCGTCACAGGCTATTATGATATTTCCCGAAGCAAGTACCCAGGGATTGCAGACATCGCTATGGCGGATGATGTTGACCACCGAGGTCTTACCCGAGTTAAGGGCCCTCTCCATTGCCGGGCGAATCTCACTGACATCGGTCACATATTCGCCGTGACAACCGAACTCCTCAAACATCTTATCATACCTGATGTCCGGCAACATGCCCCAGCACTCGTTCCACCAGTGACGGAAGAAATTGTCCCACAGGTAGCTCATCCACCTGCTATTGTTGTCGATAACGAAGCATATGGGGAGCTTGTATCTGGCGGCAGTCTCAATGTCCATCCCTGCCAGACCAGCACCGGCATCCCCCAACAGGGCTACCACCGGCTTTCCCGGCCTAGCCAGCTGAGCCCCAATGGCCATCCCCACCCCGTGGCCGACGCCAGTCTGGGTGCCCGCATCCTGTATCTGCCCAGCAAACCGGGCCAAAATCTCGTCTGAGGCATAGGAGGACAGGGTGAAGCCGTCGAAGATGATGGTGGCCGAATCATCGAGGGAGGCAACAACCTCTCCTGCCATCAAACGAGGATGAATGGGAACGTCATCACGAGCCTTTTCCGCCTCCTCAGCCAGGGTTTTTGTGGTCGCTTCCTTAGCCTCCCGGAGCTGCTCCAGCCACTGGTCCCTTTTCGGCGGCTGCTTCATTATGCCCTTAGCGCAGTCGATCATCTGCCTCAACACCAGCTTGGGGTCGCCCACGATGGCCAGCTCGGTGGGCAGGGCCAGGGAGAACTCATCCTCAGCCTGGCTTAGCTGGATGTACCTGGTTTCCCGATTCCAGGTGGGGGGTCGACCGTGATTTTCCAGGTGGTTTATCCAAAGCCCGATGACCAGGGTGACATCGGAGTTCCCCAGAAGCTTCCCTCTAGTGCCCGGGCCACGGAAGGCCAGGGGGTGGTCCTCGGGAACTACCCCCCGACCCAGCCTCCTGGTCTGCACCGGGATCTGGAGAAGCTCCACCAATTCCTTCAGCTCCTCAGAGGCATCAGACCAATGAAGACCATCACCACCGATGATCACCGGCCTTTCCGCTTTGAGCAGCATGGTAACCGCCCTCTCCACCGCTGTGGGATCGGCCTGGGGCTGCGAGGGGGTTACCGTGAAGCTGCCCAGGGCATACTCTACCTGCTCAGCTTCCTCCCCCCGGTCGTGCACTACACTCCAGGGAATGTCGAGAACCACCGGCCCTGGCGGGTAGGCCAAGGCATCCCTGATCGCCTTTTTCACGTTGAAATAAAGGCTGTCGAAATGGGTTACCCGCCTGGTCCACTTGGCAATGCACTTACATAGCTCAGCACCATAGGCCTCCTGAAGGGGACCCCTGCCATCGAAGTGGGGGCTGTGCTGCCCCAAGAGGGCAACCACCGGGCTGCGGCAAAGGTAGGCCTGAGATATGGCACTCACGATGTTGGTGGCCCCAGGCCCTGCGGTGCCGAAACAGATGCCCACCCGGCGCGAGGCCCGGGCCCAGCCATCAGCGGCGTAACCCGCCGACTGCTCATGGCGAAAGGGATGAATCTGCTTTATCCCGTTCTTGCCCATCCCCGCCATCAAGGCCCACACGTGACCGCCATGAATGCCAAAGGCATATTCCACCCCCTCTTCCTTCAAAACCCGCCCGACAAGATCTCCACCCCATGTCTCTGCCATGATTACCTCCTTTCCTTATTGCCTGAGCCCCCCTTGCTTTGAGGGAGCTCCCTGCTTACCTGCAATGCCAGTTATCTACGGGATGCTTATCTCTTGGCCTACACCGAATTCAACGTAGTTCTGATGGAAATCTTTCTGAAATAGGCTTCGAGCCAGATCTCCGCTACAGTGACATGGCGCTACCCTTTCAATCCCCAGGCTCAGCAGATCATCTATTATGGATTCTATTCTTGCTACGGATACCCCACCCAGGTGGAAGCCGCCCAAAACGAGGTGGATCTTATCCTTGCCCACTTCCTTCCCTTTCTGAACGATATTGACCACGCCGGGGTGGGCACAGCCTGTTATCACCACCAGCGACTGTTCCTTTATCTTACCATCGAGTTCGCCAGTGGTAAATACACCCGGAAAAAGCTCCCTCGCTTGGTGCACCTCCTCAAGCCTGGCTCCACAGAGCTTGATCTCGTCTTTCAGCGACTGCGGGAAGGAGGAAGGCACGTAAACGGTGACATTGCTGTTCTGCTGTAGAAAGCTGGCGAGCCCGCCCACATGGTCGCCATGTATATGCGACAGCACCACCGCGTCGATCTCATCGGGATCGATGGCGAGCTGCGCCATGTTGTGGAGAAGGATCGAGCCATCTCCCCCAGGTTTCTCGGATTCAAGAAATGGTCGATGACCTTCTCCGAGTAGGTCCGCCTCATGTCCTCCATCACCAGTCTTTCCAGCTCCTCGAAGTCAGAAGCCACTTCTCAACCCTCCGAGTCAGCTTTCCTGGGCATCGCCTGGGAGAAGGCCTGGGATAGGGCAGTGAAGGCGTCGGAGTGGTAGCGCTCGATCTCACCCTCATCGCAGAGCTTTGCCAGCTCTGGGTCCAAGGGCAGTTGCCCCAGCAGGGGTGCCCTGGCTGCCATGGCCATCTCCTCCCCCTTGCTTCTGCCAAAGACCTCGATCCTCTTTCCGCTGTCGGGCAGGAGCAGGTAGCTCATGTTCTCCACCACCCCTAAGATGGGGATGTTCATCTTCTGTGCCATTTGCATTGCCTTCCTCACCACCATGGCCGCTAGGTCCTGGGGGGTGAAGGTGATGATCACCCCCAAGAGGGGTAGCAACTGCATCACGGTGAGGGGGGCATCGGCAGTTCCTGGAGGCAGGTCCACAAGGAGATAATCCAGTTCCCCCCAGACCACGT
This sequence comes from Chloroflexota bacterium, assembly GCA_030604825.1. GTDB lineage: Bacteria > Chloroflexota > Dehalococcoidia > E44-bin15 > E44-bin15 > JAUVVB01. The sequence goes on from JAUVVB010000005.1 coordinate 21,048, forward strand.
CCTGCCAGAACTGCTGGATGACCTTGCCAATAAGGGGGCCCCGCCAGATAATGGCATCGTCCTCATGAGGAAGCAGAAGATTGATGGACATGACCTCAATGCCAGACCGGGATAGCACGGGCAGGATGCCCGTATCGCTGCCCCCGGGGCGGGTGGTGATGCCAAACATCTTGGGGATGCTGGGGCCGGTGATATCGGCATCCAAGATCCCCACCTCATAGCCCTGGCGGTTGAGGCCAATGGCGAGCAGGCCGGCCACCAGGGACTTGCCCACCCCGCCCTTGCCGCTCATCACCGCGATGGCATGGTGAATATGGTTGAGCTCTTGGGGCGAGCTATCAGTGAAATCTACCGTTACTTCCTCTATATCGGGAAGCTTCTCCAGGGCACTATGTGCCTTTGCCTGAACCCAATCCTTAGCCGCAGCATCCAGGGCGGTTGAGGCTAGAGTGACCCTCAGCCTACCGTTGGCGACCTCCACCGCCCGAACCATGTTCAATCGGGTTAGGCTTCGCCCTATCCCGGGGACAAGCACCTCGCTCAGCGCTTCCTTGACTGCTTCCTGTGAAGGCATTTATCATCTCCCCCTTATCCGGCTTGGCTTAATGCAGGCGCTCCTATGGCACCCAGAGAATACAGCACCTGCGTAATCCTCCTCTTCCCAGGCCAACGTAAGGCCAAGGGGAGAACTTCCTCCGAACCCAAATCTCCACCCACCCTAAATTGGAAACCATTAGGCATCTTATCACCTCCCCTGTGCAAGTTCAACTATTGGCTTACCACCACGGGTACCAACTAGCGCCATAGGGCATTCCCGCCATCAACGGGTATGGGCCTGCCGGATAAGCGGTTCCCGGGGGATAAAAGCCTGGACCATAGGCCCACCACCTTCGCGGCAGCCAGGGATAGAAGAGGCAGAAGGGATAAGGGTTACCTTCTTGGCCTCTGTTATGTTAGACTATATGGTGGACGGATAGCAGGGTTATAAGGGTTTGTGCTTCGGCAACATCTCTCCTTGTCGGAGGTGATATAGATGAAGGTTGATTACCCCCATATCGAGTTGGGAGAGGAAGTGCAGTTCATGCCTGGCTATTACATTCCGATGAAGGAAGTAAGGATGGAGCATGATGGCCGGGAGGTGTTATATATCGTGGGGGCAGCTATGGTTGAATCCTCCTGCTGCGCCAGCGGTGGCTGTGCCTACGCCATCGTGCCGGGATATGTGGTGGCCTGGAAAAGCAAGAGAAACGAAGCGGGAACGGCGATATCGGAAGTGGAACCCGTCGCCGATCAAGATGTAAGGCGTCAGATTGCAAAGATCATCGAGAGCACCGAGGGCATCTCCAACATCGATTTCTGGTGATCTTTTATTTGCTGCCTTCGATCCTCTCTATTCTATAGCGCAGCATGCCCGCCGGTGCTGCCACCTGTACCACCTCGCCCCTGGTGCGGTTCAGCAGTGCCTTTCCTGTAGGCGAGGCGATGGATATCTTTCCCTTTGCTATATCCACCTCTTTGGGGTGGACCAGGGTATAGCGTAGCTCCTCGCCGGAGGATAGGTCGTGAAGGATCACCGTGCTCCCCTGGGTTACCTTTGCCGCATCCAGCTCCGCGGCAGCGACCACCGCCAACTTGAGGATCCCCTCCAGTTCCCTGATCCGCGCCTCGATGAACCCCTGGCGATCCTTGGCCGCTTCCAGGGGGAAGTTTTCATGGAAGTCCTTGTCGGCAGCCGCCCGGCTGAGCTCCTGGGCGATCTTGGGGCGCTCCAGCTTAAGGGTTGAAAGCTCCTCCTTTAGCCTTTGGTAGCCTTCCTTGGTGAGGGTTACCGTCTCTCTTTTTTGCCCCTTAGCGGAAACCGATTTTGGCGTCCCCTTCTTCAACCGAAGGTGAACAGCCAGGTTAGTCTGGGTGAGACCTTCCTTTCTGGCATAGGCAAGGAAGGCCCTGACCGGCTCCAGCCTCTCCATGGCGTTGGCCGATGAGCCCTCTATCCTCTGGGCATAGTTTGCCACCTCGTGGGCGGCAAGCTCCCCTATGGGGCGCTCCATGCCATACCAGCGAATAAACCTGTTTAGCTCCTGCTGGCTCCTCTCCCTCTCCTCAGGGGACAGAGCGGCAAGGAACTGGGTCGCCGCCCCGGCTAGGCTCAGATTCTGCCCTTTCATTCCTTAGACTATTTTAGAGATATGGATTTGCGCTGTCAATGGAGTTATGGCTAAGGCGAGCTATCATGCTCATAGGCGGCCTTGAGCATGGCGAGGATGCTGGGGCCTTTCATGTCGGTTGAGCCGCAGCTTTCAAAGCGGCAGCACACGGTGCAGGTGACGCTATATTTATCCACCTCGCTGATGTTTTCGAATATGTCGCAGGTCTCGGCGCTGCGGTCGTACCAATCCTCGAGGAACTCCTCAAGCTGGGGCCTGTGAGCTCGGAAGCTCCTGGACCCCAAAAGCCCAAAGCCCCCGAGATCCCCCGGCGGAAGGTAAATGCGCATCGACATCCCTCTAGAACTCCCACTCCATGCTGCGGTGCCAGGCCTTGAACCTCCGAGCCTTGAGCTCCTCCAAGAGGTCATTCTCGCTGGCGATGTCCCTCTCGAAGATGGTGACGCAGCGACCGATGGTGTGCGCCGCATGGGCATCGCTCCCCCCCACGCCCTTCAAGTTTAGCCTTCGCAGCACTTGGCAGCCGAAATCGAGCTCCCTCCTCGCTGCTCCGCCGTTGAAAACCTCCACCGCGTCCACCATCTGGAATATCTCCCTTGCCAAGACTTCCTCCACCGATGGCGGCTCGTTTAGCAGCATGTAGCCCCGGAAGGGGTGGGAGGCGATCATCACCCCACCCCCTTCATCGACCACCCCCCGGAGCTCCCTCATGCCGGAGACCTTCCACAGGGGCTGATGAACCCCATAGACCAGGACCTGGCCCATCTCAGTGCTCACCTCAACCCCACCCAGCACTAGGATACCATGCTCCCGGGAGAGGGCGTTAAGCGCCTCAGCTTCCCAGCAGAGCTCATGCTCGGTGATGCACACCCCATCAAGCCCTATTTCCCTTGCCCTCCGCGCCAGCTCCCCTGGATCGAGGTAGCTACAGTTGGAGCCGAACCGGGTATGCATATGTAAATCGATGATCATCCGCTTTGCTAGACCGAGATGTGGAACTCACACACGCCATCTTGGGGCAGCGCCTTTGGCATCTCAATCTTTATCCCATCCCCCGTCTTCTCAGCGGCGGTCTCAAAGCTAGCAAAGCAGAACCCTTTACAGGGAAGCCCCTCTACCCCCGCCTCCCCCAGCGCCTTTTGCATCGAACAGGCGGAGACCTGGAGCACCAGCTCCTTGGTGGTGGCCTTGGCGATGTTCCAGCGATCGGTGGGCCTCAAGCCCAGAAGGGAGAGCTCAACGTAACTCTCCAGGCGATGGGGGAAGGATATCCCCGTCTGCTTGGCCACCCTCTCCACCATCTCCCCGGTGCGATCCAAATACTTGGTGTCGGCCAGCTCCATGGTGAGCTTCATCACCTCTTTGCCCAGCTCTTCCAGCGCCTTTCTGGCCTCTTTTTCGTCCTTGCCCTTGAGGCTTTCCGCCAGCCCCTTGATGTCGAACTTAGCGCTTACCTCCTCCACCAGCCCCCTATCAGCATCGAAGGGAAGGAACTTTCCCGGCTCCTCCAGGATCAACAGTCTTTCCTTTATTGGCTTGCCATACTTCCAGCCCATAGTCATTTTCCCATACCTCCGCTAGAAGCTCACCTGGATGGCATTTTGTGGGCAGATTTCAACGCATTCCATGCATCCACTGCACTTGTCGAAGCGGACCCCTCTCACTATGAAGTGGCTCAGGGCTATCTCCCGGAACTTCTGAGGCCCCACATTGGTGCCAAGCCCGAATACATAGCTAGGGCAGATGAGGAGGCACTTACGGCAGGAGAGCGGTTCTTTGCACTTTTCGTCATCTATGGTGATCGTTGGCAGCATCTCTTATCCCCCTCTTTTTTCTACCAGGCCTCGACCAGGGCGGGAAGGCTTGACCGCTCCACCAGGGTGATGGCCTCCTGGTCACACTCCAAGGCGCACAGCCCGCAGCCAAAGCACTGTATCGGGTCGATATAGGCCTTGTTCCTGGTGGGGGCGAAGCTCAGCGCCCTGAACTGGCAGCGGTGAATGCAGGCGGCACACCCGTTGCAAAGCTCGGGGTCAACCTGGGCCACTTGGTGTCCCTTCCACAGCACCCTGACCCCATGATCGATCCTGGTCCTGATGCCGCCGCAGTCGGGATAATCGCAGTTGCACAGCCCGCCGATATAGGGAGTGCCAAAGGTATAGATGCAGTGGACCAGCCCCCTCTTGTTCAGCTTGGTGAGAACCTCCTTCGCCTCCTCGGGGGTGAGGAACTGGACGCCACCGCGGTAGGTATCGGGCCATCGCTCCCACTTGTACATGCCTGGGCCCATGCCCATGCAGGTGAAGTTTTCCTCGTCGGGGAGGCCCTGCATGGAGCGCCGACAGGCGCAGGTCATTACGGCGATGGGATACATGATGTCCGCGATCTTGAGGGCGTCGTCTAGGGTTATCACCTGCCCGAAGTGGGTGCGCCATGAGATCTCCTCCGCCTCCCTCCTCATCCTCTCCATGGCTTCGATGTCGTTCCTCTCCTTCGCCTCCAAGAAATCCCTTCCCAGGAGGGACATCCCACCAGCGGCCTGGGGATTGGCCTCAGCCCCGGCTGCCTCGACCTCCTCCTTCCTGATCTTGTAGAGCCTCCGGGCATAGTTGGCGGGATTGAAGTACCACCTCTCGTAACCATCAGCATATCGCTCGCACCAAACACACATATTTTCACCTCCTTTTTTCGAACATTATGCTGTGTTCGATATATGTCCTCATGCTTTCGGGATCAATTTTGCATTCAAACCTCCCCCAGCTTAATACTTTGTTGATGTATGCTGCTTCCCTTTAACCCCGCTAGCAATATTCTATTTACCTTTGAAGCGGGGCTCTCTTTTTTCTAGAAAAGCCCTAGCCCCTTCTTTTCTATCCTCACTTTCCAGTTGAGGCCGTATAAAGCTATCAAACTCCCTTGCAGCCTTGCTGGCCGTGGTGTCCGCCATTTTGTACTGCGCATACTTGAGTGCTCTTAGAGTCAAAGGGGCATTCTTCTTGAGTATCTCAGCCAACCTAATGGCTTCGGCCATTAGCTCCGCCTCAGGAACGACCTTATTGACAAGACCCACCTCATATGCTCTTTGGGCACTCATCATCTGACCGGTTAGCAAGAATTCCAGACTTATTTTGAATGGCATGTACGAAACATACTCAACTATACCTCCCACTATGCCCACCCTTGGCTCAGGGAAGCCAAATTGGGCGCCCTCGGCAGCAATCGTTAGGTCGCAACCTCGAATGGCCAGACTATAACCAGCACCGACGGCAAATCCATGGACAGCGCCAACAATCGGTTTGAATACTGTTATTCCATTGGCTGGGAATACGCGCCCGAGAGCTTCTAGGCTTGCCACCCCAGCCTCTACCTCGGCCAGGTCCTGCCCGGCGCAAAAAGCTTTGCCAGCTCCACTAAGAATGGCTACCCTAGCATCAGGGTCCTGTTCAAAACGTTCCCATGTCTTGCCCAACTCAATACATAGCTCGGAATTCAGGGCATTCCGTTTCTCAGGGCGATTCATTGTTATGTAAGCAATCTGGTCTTTTACTTCATAAAGAACTATAGGATTAGCCATTACTGTTTTCCCTCTTCAGGGACTTTACGGATTCCATTTTGGGGCAGCATGTCAAAGAGCTGACATTTCCCCGGGATCATCTCCCCCCCCGAAGCATCCTCAGCTCATAGCGTATCTGCTTTTGCAAAGCTTGTCAACATGTCCGCCCTCAGAATTGGAGCTAAATTCTATAGCCCCTTAATGCCGCACTGAGGTAGGTGCCCAGGAGAGAGAGGTCCTCGGTGGGCAGGTAATGGGGGGCAGCGGCATCGAAGAGCATGTTTATGGAAGGGGGCACCTCCTCGTCTCCCAAGTAGAGGATGCAGCCCATGGGTATTTTGGGCAGCGCCAGAAACCTGAAGGCAACGTCTCCGCTGCGGCTCATCGGCGTTCCCCCCAGGGCGAGGGAGGCACGGTGAAATCCCTCGGCATCATTGTCAATGGCCTTGACCAAGGGCTCAATGGCGGAAGTGGTGAACCTTCGCTCAAACAGGTGAGCACCGGGAAGGTGGCGATAGGTGATCCACATGCCCGAGATAGGGGTGCCGTCGGCGGTCAGCAGGTAGTGCATGAGGAGTATCTGGAGCCACATGGGGGGAGGGGCATCCCCCCCCACCTCCTCCACCTTCATCGCGGGGTGGTAGACCAGGAAGCGGCGATTGAAGACGGGGACGGTGAATTTGCCCCCATCGAAGCTGGCGCCGCTCTCGGCAGCCACCACATGGGGGCTGATCCCCTCCATTTCCCTCATTGCCTTCTGATAGGCGATGTCGAAGCCCATCCCCAAGGTCCCCCTTCACTATAACCTACGTCGCAGGACAAGGCAAGGAGGCATTGGTATTTAATTTCTTGCCACTTTCTGATATAATATCATGATACCGAGATGGGAGGAAAGGCGAGGTGCTAGCTAGCGAAGCGTTTATCTCCTCGCCCGTTTGGAGGGAGGAATGGGCCCTAATTTCCTTCGTAGAAGCCTTATCTACCTGGTAGTCCTCGTAGCCCTGGCGGCGATCTTCTTTGCCTTTTTCCCCTTTTCTCCAGCGGTTGAGACGGGCTCCCTTGATCGTCTGGTAGGGATGGCAAAAAACGGCGAGATCGATAGGATCGTCCAGCAGGGGGAGGCCCTTACCGGCATGTATGGGGATACCCCAGTGCTGAAGGCCACCTTCATCGGAAGCACCGCTGAGCTTCACCACTACCTGGTAGGAGAGGGAGTCGATATGGACAAGCTGGCGCTAGAACCCCAGGCACCGAGCGGCTTTAACTGGGGGATATTGATCAATTTTCTGCCCTTGGTATTATTTGGGCTTTTGCTGTTGTTCCTTTTCCGTCGAGCGCGAGGGGCCGGCGATCAGGCGCTTAGCTTTGGCCGGAGCAAGGCTCGTCTCTTCTCGATCGCCAAATCCACCGTGACCTTCGACGACGTGGCTGGGGTGGAGGAGGCAAAGCAGGAGCTTCAGGAGGTGGTGGAGTTTCTCAAGTTTCCGGAGAAGTTCACTTCCCTTGGGGCGCGCATCCCGCGTGGGGTGCTGCTGGTGGGACCTCCAGGCACGGGGAAGACCCTTCTCGGTCGTGCCGTGGCCGGGGAGGCTGGCGTACCCTTCTTCTCCATAAGCGGCAGCGAGTTTGTGGAGATGTTTGTCGGCGTGGGCGCCTCCAGGGTCAGGGACCTCTTCGAGCAGGCGAAGCGAAACGCCCCCTGCATTATCTTCGTCGACGAGATCGACGCCGTCGGCCGTCATCGGGGGGCGGGGGTTGGCGGTGGCCATGACGAAAGGGAGCAGACCCTTAACCAGATCCTGGTGGAGATGGATGGATTTGACTCCTCCACCAACGTAATCGTCCTCTCGGCGACCAACCGTCCCGATATTCTGGACCCGGCACTGCTTCGCCCCGGTCGCTTCGACCGCCAGGTGATCTTGGATCCGCCCGATATCAAGGGTCGAAAGGCGATCCTGGAGGTGCATACCAAGGGGAAGCCGCTGGAGGATTCGGTAGACCTGGAGACCATTGCCAAGCAGACGGTGGGGTTTAGCGGTGCCGATCTTGCCAACCTGGTGAACGAGGCGGCCATCCTGGCGGCAAGGCGCAGTAAGCAGGCCACTGGCATGCAGGAGCTGGAGGAATCCATCGACCGGGTGATGGCTGGTCCCGAGAAGAAGAGCAAGATCATAAGCCCCAGGGAGAAGGAGATCACCGCCTACCACGAGGCCGGTCATGCCCTGGTGGCGAGGAAGCTCCCCCACGGTGACCCAGTGCATAAGGTAACCATCGTCGCCCGGGGAATGGCGCTGGGCTGGACCCGCTTCCTGCCCACCGAGGATCGCTATCTGTGGACCCGCTCCCAGCTCAAGGATAAGCTGGCCAGCATGCTCGCCGGTCATGCCGCTGAGGACCTCATCTTTGGCGAGATGACCACGGGGAGCCACAGCGATATCGAGCAGGCGACCAAGATCACCCGCAAGATGGTTACCGAATACGGGATGAGCGAGAAGCTGGGCCCCCGCACCTTTGGGCGCAGGGAGGAGCTGGTTTTCCTGGGTCGTGAGGTGGCAGAGCAGAAGGACTATAGCGAGAGTACGGCCCAGCAGATCGATGAGGAGGTTCACGCCCTTATCCAGCATTGCTACGGCGTAGCCAAGGAGATCCTCACCCAGAATAGGGCGAAGCTGGTGCAGATAGCGCAGGAGCTCACTGCCAAGGAGACCATAGAAGGGCAGGAGCTGGATACCCTGTTCAACCAGCCTGCTGAGGAGTCGCCACCGACCCCTAAAAGAAAGAAGAAGTAGCCCACCAGCCATATACATGTTTGAGGTAAGGCAAAACCCCATCGAGGCCCATTCCCTCATCGATAGGCTGAAAAGGGAAACCAGTGGTGCCGTGGTCAGCTTCATCGGCTCGGTGAGGGGATATTCTGCCAATGGGAAGAGGGTTCTCTTTGTGGAGGCTGAGGACGATGGGGGAGTGGTGGAGGGGGAGCTGGAGAAGGTCGCCAGCGAGATTCAGGGGCGGTGGCAGCTTGAGGATGTTGCCCTTTGCCACCGCATAGGCAGGATCGGGGTGGGGGAAACCATCCTCGTTGTTGCCGTTGCCGCAGCCCACCGCCAGGAGGCCTTTGCCGCCTGCCAATACGCCGTTGACCGCATCAAGGAGAGGGTCCCGATAAGGGAGGCACTCGAGGCTTAATAGATCACCTTCTCCGCCATAAGGCTTTCGATCTCCTCCGGGGGCAGGCCCAGGAGTTCGCCGAAGACATATTGGTTGTGCTCCCCCACCAGGGGGGCGGGACGAAGGATAGCGCCCGGGGTGTGGGAGAGCTTCATGGAGACGCCAGGCATGGTCTGCCTGCCCACCTCGGCGTGGTCCACCTCTACCAGAAATCCCCGCTCCCTGAGGTGAGGGTCGTTGGTTATCTCCTCACCATTTAGGGCTGGCATTGCCGCCACCCCAGCTTGTTGCAGGATTTCCACCACCTCCCCGGGGGTGTGATTTGAGGTCCAGGCTTCGATCAGCCTATCCAGCTCTTCCTGATTCCTCCACCTGCTTAGCTGATCGCCAAACCTCTCCTCCCTGCACCAGGGGGGATTTCCCATGGCCTCACAGAGCCCCCTCCACTCATCCTCGGTGGCTACGGCTATGGAGACCCATTTGTCCTCCCCCTGGCAGCGGTAGAAATCATGGGGGGCCATGATGCGGTCCCGGTTCCCATCGCGCTCCCTGACCCTGCCGTTCATGAAGTAGTCCATCATCTCCTCTCCCATGAGGGAGACGAACATCTCGTGTTGGGATAGGTCTATATGCTGTCCCTTTCCCGTCTTGGCGCGATAATGGAGGGCGGCAAGGAGGGCGATGGCCCCATGGAGGCCGGCGGTGGGATCCCCCAGGGCGGTACCCAAGGCTACCGGCCCTCCCTCTCGATAGCCGGTGAGGTTGCCCAGCCCGGAGAGGGCTGCCTGGTTGGGACCGTAGGCGACATAATCTCTGTAGGGACCGGTGGCGCCAAATCCGGAGAGGCTGAGATAGACGATGTCACCCCTTAACTCCCGCACTGCCTCGTAGTCAAACCCGAACCTCTTCATCACCAGGGGGCTATAATTCTCGATGACCACGTCGCTTATCTTCACTAGCTCCCGGGCAAGCCGGGTGCCAGCTTCCTGGGTGAGATCGAGGGTTATCCCCAGTTTGTTCCTGTTCCTCTTATTGTAGCGACCGGAGCGATTTGGCCCGGGCTCCTCCCCCAGAAAGGGAGGAAGAGACCTGCCGATATCGAGCCTTTTCCGGCTTTCTATCTTGATTATCTCGGCCCCCATGTCCGCCAGCAGCTTGTTGCAATAGGGGCCGGCCCAGGCCCAGGTGAAGTCGCAAACCCTCAACCCGGCAAGGGCGAACTCGGCCATTTCCGACCTCCCTTCATATGATCCCGCCCTGGGCCATCCTTACCAGGTCTTCCCTGGCGTAGCCCAGGCGATGGCGGTAGACCTCCTCATTGTGTTCCCCGAGTAGGGGTGCCGGGCGCTCCATGCTCCATGGCGTCTCGGTGAGCTTAAAGGGTGCCCCGGGGTAGCGCAGCCTCCCTGCCTGGGGGTGGTCCATCTCCACGAAGAATTCCCTGGCCTCAAGCTGGGGGGAGCGGACCACCTCCGCCACATCGTTTATCGGGGCGATGGTAACTCGCATCCTTTGACCCTGGTGGAAGAGCTCCTCCTTGGTGTAGTTCTTTAGCGCCTCCTCTACTAGGGGATCGAGGTCGATTTCCGAGGCCTGCTGGCGGACAAAGACGCGCTCCTCCAGTTTTGGGTCCCTGGCCCACTGGGGACTGCCGATGAGCGCCACGAAGCCTCGCCATTGATGGGGCTCCAGGATGGTCAAGTTCACATATCCATCCTTGCAGCGGTAGATGCCCATCGGCCAGATGGAGCGATAGGCGATATCGCTGCTCAACCTACTTCTTTTTCGGATCACCTTTTGATAGGAATAAAAGGAGATCACATCCCCCAAGACGGAGGCGATGCATTCCTGCTCCGAGATATCGACATGCTGTGCCCCTCCAGCGATGTCGCGATAGTAAAGTGCGATTAGGGTAGCTACGGCGGCATTTAGCGCTGCCTGATAGGCAGCCGCTGACCCGGGGATGAGCAGGGGCTCCCGCTCGGGGTCACCGGTGACGTAGGAGATGCCCCCCGCTGCCTGCATATTGATATCGTAGGCCTTATAATCCCTGTAGGGACCTGTCTGACCGAAGGGGGTAATGGAGGTCATGATGAGCTGGGGGTTGACCTTCTTCAGCGTGGCATAATCCAGCCCCAGCTCCTTCATCTTTGCAGGTGGGTTATTCTCCACCAGTATATCGCAGTTCTCCACCAGTTCCTTGAAGATATCCCTCCCGGTGTTGGTGTGGAGATTCAGGGTGATCCCCATCTTGTTGGCGTTGAGGTGGAGAAAGAGCCCGCTCCTCTCGGGGTGGGGGATATCCCCGGGGAAGGGACCCCGCCCCCGGGCACCGTCCCCTGAGCCCGGCTCTTCCACCTTGATCACCTCAGCACCGAGATGGGCGAGCAACCTGGTGCAATAAGGACCGGATACCATCTGGGCGTATTCCAGGACCTTTACCCCTTCAAGGGCCATGCTCTGGGGGCTTTTCCTTTGGGGCATGCTTCCCTCCGCTTGGCAATCTTACCTTTGAGCAAACCCATCGTCAAGGGATTAAAAGAGGAGACCTATGGACGCCAGCAGCCAACCGATCGCGCCACATATGGGGAAGGTGAGCAGCCAGGCGAGGACGATGTTTCCGGCAACACCCCAGCGCACCGCGGAGAGGCGCTTGGTGGCACCCACGCCCATGATGGATGAGCTTATGCAGTGGGTGGTGCTCACCGGGATGCCAAAGGCTGAGGCGACCTCGATGACTGCTGCTGCCGAGCCGTTGGCGGCAAAGCCATGCACCGGGCGCAGCGCGGTGATCCTTGTGCCAACGGTTCTGATGACACGCCAGCCGCCAAAGGCGGTGCCCAGGGCGATGGCCGTTCCCGAAAGGCCCCACATCCAGGGGTCGATATGGAACTCGACCCCGGGGCGGTAGATCAGCAATGCCATGGCCATAATCCCTATGGGCATCTGTCCGTCGTTCTTGCCATGGCTATAGGCCAGAAAGGCGGCGGAGAGGATCTGGAGACGGCCGAAGAGGACCTCCACCCTGAGGGGAGCAGTCCGTCGCAGTATCCAGTACAGGCCTACCATCACCGCCAGCCCCCCGGCAAAGCCCAGGACAGGGGCAATGGCCACTGCGGAAAGCACCGTGCCAAAGCCTCCCCAGAGGATGACCCCGCTCCCCGCTGTGGCAATCCCCGCCCCCACCAGCCCGGCGACAAAACTGTGGCTTATGCTTACGGGAAGGCCGAGGCGGGTGGCAGCAAAGCCCCAGATAATCACCGCAGCCAAGGAGGCCAGCATGATGCCATAGCCCTGGCTGAGCACGGCTGGGTCAATGATCTTGGTGCCAACGAATATGGCTACCGCTGTGCCCGTGGCTGCCCCGGCGAAGTTGAGGATTGCAGCCATAGTCACAGCACGAAGCGGGGAGAGAACCCGGGTTCCGATTACAGTGGCGATGGCATTGGCGGCGTCGTTGAAACCATTAACAACAGCAAAGGCGACGGCAAAGAGGATGACCAGGATGAAAAGGGCAGCCTCAGGCACGCTTGATCATTACCCCTTCGAGGACATCGGCGATGTCCTCGCACCTGTCGGTGGCGTTCTCCATGTGCTCATATATCTCCCGCCACTTGATGACATCGGTAAGGTCCACATGATCGTGAAACAGCTCTGCCAGGGCGGAGCGGATCGCCGAGTCAGCCTCATTCTCCAGGCGATTTATCTCGATACAGTGCTCCCGCATATGGCTTAACTCCTTGCGCTTGCGCAATCGGGGCATTGCTTTGCTAACCTCGGAGGTCACCCTGACCAGGATATCGGCCAGCTCCTTTGCCCTCTCGGTAGGCTTATCCACCGCGTAAAGGACAAGGGCTACCGCGGCGCCCTCGATGAAGTCCATCACATCATCCATGCGATTGGCAAGCTGGGCAATGTCCTCCCTGTCGATAGGGGTGACGAAGGTGCTATGAAGCTGGGCAATGATACGGTGGGTGATGTTGTCCCCGTGGTGTTCCAGCTCGGTGATTTGACTTGCCTTTTCCGCCACATCCTGCCAATCTTCCAGAAGGTTGGCAAGGAGCTGGGCTGCCTTTACCAGGTTTCGGGCACTCTCCTCGAAGAGGTCGAAGAACTTCTCCTCCCGAGGCAGGAAAGGGAATCGAACCAAGGTGCTACCTCCCTTCTAGGGAAGAACTTTCCCTCAAAAGGTATCAAAGAGGGGCTCGGTTGTCAAGGAATTCTCCTCGGGGAGGTAATCTGGTATAATTGACAGAAGAGGGGCTCTTCTTGGCCAAAAGATTTGAGGTCATCGACCATACCGCTGATATTGGCATTGCCGCCTATGGCTCAGACCTGAAGCAGGCTTTTGGCAATGCTGCCTACGGGCTGTTCAGCCTGATGGTGGACCTAAAGGGCGTGGGCGATGACCTCTGCCGCCAGGTTGAGGTGGAGGCGGAGAATAAAGAGGATCTGCTGGTAGCCTGGCTTAACGAGCTGATATACCTTTTTGAGGTGGAAGGCATCCTTTTTAAGCGGTTTGTGGTGGATGAGCTCACCGAGACCAGGCTCAGGTCGAGGTGCTATGGTGAGGGGGTTGACCCCCGTCGACATGAGATAAAGATGGGGGTAAAGGCAACTACCTATCACATGCTCAAGGTGGAAGAGGATAACGGCTTTAGGGTCCAGGTTCTGTTCGACATTTAGGGGGGAGCTATGAGTGAGCGTTGGGAAGGAAAATTCAACAAGGTAGACGATTATCGCTGGGAGATCCCCAAGAGCTACAAGGCGGGGATGAGAGTTCCTGGGCTTATCTATGCCGATGAGGCCATGCTGGAGCATATCAAGAAGGACAGGACCCCGGAGCAGGTAGCCAACGTTGCCTTCCTTCCCGGGATCGTTTTCCGCTCCCTGGCCATGCCCGATATCCATTGGGGCTATGGCTTCCCCATTGGTGGAGTGGCCGCCATGGGGATCGAGGATGGCGTCATCTCCCCGGGAGGTGTTGGCTATGACATCAATTGTGGGGTGAGGTTGCTGCGCACCAATCTCATGGAGGAGGATGTACTGCCCAGGATCGGGGAGCTGGTCTCCGCCCTTTTCCGCAACATCCCCTCAGGGGTGGGCTCCCAGGGTAAGTTAAGGCTGGATCAGAGGGAGATAGATCAGGTCCTGCTCAAGGGCGCTCGCTGGCCCGTGGAGAAGGGATATGGGGAGGCCAGGGATCTTGAGGTAACCGAGGAGAATGGGAGCATGCCGGGCGGCGATCCCGGGTGTGTGAGCGTCAAGGCGAAGCAGCGAGGTGGCCCGCAGCTGGGAACCCTGGGTGCGGGGAACCATTTCCTGGAGGTTGAGGTGGTGGAGGAGATCTATGAGCCCGCCATTGCCTCGGTTATGGGAATTGAAAGGGTGGGTCAGGTTCTGCTCCTCATCCACACCGGCTCCAGGGGACTGGGTCACCAGGTTTGCGACGACCATCTGGTGGTAATGGGGAGGGCGGCGCAAAAATATGGCATCCAACTTCCCGACCGCCAGCTGGCCTGTGCCCCGGTGAAGTCCCCCGAGGGGAAGGCCTACTTTGCCGCCATGGTCTGCGCCGCAAACTATGCCTGGGCCAACCGCCAGTGCATCGCCCATTGGGTCAGGGAGTCCTTCATCCAGGTCTTTGGAAAGAGCCGGCGCGACCTGGGCCTGGAGATGATCTATGATGTGGCCCACAATATCGCCAAGATGGAGGAGCATCAGGTGGAGGGGAGGAGGCTCTCCCTCTGTGTACATCGCAAAGGGGCAACCAGGGCCTTCCCCGCAGGGCATCCCGCCGTGCCTCCCCTCTATGCCGATATCGGGCAGCCGGTGTTCATCCCCGGCGATATGGGTCGCTATTCCTACATCCTGGTGGGCACGCAGCGGGCGATGGAGGAGACCTTTGGTTCCACCTGTCATGGCGCGGGGAGAGTTCAGAGCCGCTCCGCAGCCAAGCGAAGCCTGCGCGGCGCCGATGTTGCCCGAGGGCTGGCTGAAAGGGGGATCACGGTAAAGACGGGCAGCATGTCCTCCCTCGCCGAGGAGGCGTCGCAGGCCTACAAGGATGTGCAAAAGGTGGTGGAGGTAACCCACGGGGCGGGGATATCGCTAAAGGTAGCCAGGGCAAGACCCCTAGGGGTGGTCAAAGGCTAGCCCGCTTCAATCTGCCCCCCCCATACATCCCCCGGCGATCAGGATGATGCTTACCTATCGCCCCAAGCTCGTTGACAACGGGGAAGCAGGGGTGATAAACTTGGGCCGAATGGCTTTGGGGAGGGATAGATTTTGGCTATCCCGGCTTCGGAGGTGTTAGGTGTTCGAGAAGGATAGGCTTGAGGAAATCGAGAGGAAACGAAAGGAGTGGGAGGAGGGGACGCTGAGGCAGTCCCTGGAACGATTTGGAGTGACGGAGAGTCCCCAGAAGTTCTATACCCCCCTGGACATAGAGAACCACGATTTCCTGGAAGCTGTGGGATTTCCCGGTGAATACCCCTTCACCGCCGATGTCTATCCCACTGCCGTGCCGACGCTGGCCCTGATGGGCGCTGCCCCTACCGAGCTGGTGAGGGCGGGGATGTATTCCGGTTATGGGACCGCGGAGGATACCAGGGATTACTATAACTACATGAGGTCGATAGGCCGTCCCGGTGGGCCCAACATCGCCTTCGACCTTCCTACCCAGTGCGGCTATGATTCAGACCACCCCACGGCTCGGGGGGAGGGGGGCAAGGTGGGGGTGGCGGTGGACACCCTGAGGGACATGGAGGTGATCTATGAGGCCTTTGTGGGCGATAATGACCTGGACAAGATCGCCTCCAACTTCACCATAAACGCCCCCTGTAACGTCATCCTCACCATGTATTTCGCCCTGGCGGAGAAGAGGGGCATCCCTCCAGACAGGCTGAGGGGGACTCCCCAAAACGATATCTTGAAGGAGTTCGTTGCCCACGGCACCTATATCTTCCCACCAAAGCCATCGATGAGGATGGTGAGGGATACCATCACCTACTGCACCGAGCACGCCCCCCTGATGAACACCATCAGCATCTGTGGCTATCACATGAGGGAGGCCGGCGCCACCGGACCCCAGGCGGTCGCCTTCACCTTCGCCAATGCCATAGCCTATGCCCAGCTGGCGATGGATGCCGGCCTGGATGCGGATACCTTTCTCCCCCGCTTCACCTTCCTCAGTTTTGGCGGCAGCATGGAGTTCTTCGAGGAGATCGCCCTTCAGCGGGCGGCAAGGAGGATGTGGGCCAAGATAGCCAAAGAGCGCCTTGGCGCCAAGAACCCCAGGTGCTGGATATTGCGCCAGGCGGCTGCCGGCCATATCGGGGAGGTGAGCAAGACGGTGCAGCGCCCTCTCAATAACTTCATTCGCGCTGTCATCGGAGGGGTGGCCTCCTCCTTGAGCGGGGGAGGTCCCTTCACTGGATTCCCCTACGATGAGCCCCTGGGGCTGGGGCATAGCCTTGAGGGGTGGCAGTTAAACATCGATGCCATGAGGGTCCTGATGCATGAGGCCAAGCTCTGCGAGGTTGCAGACCCCTTGGCCGGCTCCTACTACGTGGAATCCCTTACCGACCAGATGGAGCAGGAGGCGTGGAAGGAGCTGGAGAAGATCGATGCCCTAGGGGGTGCTGTGGCTGCCATTGAGCGGGGTTATATGCAGCAGGAGATCACCAAGAGCGCCTATCGTTTCCAGCAGGAGGTGGAGAGAAGGGAGAAGGTCGTTGTGGGGGTGAACCGGTTTACCGGGGAGCATGAGCTGGAGGTCACCACCACCAGGCTGGTGGAGCACCCCTATGACCCGGTGAAGCGGGCCCAGGCCGAGGAGAAGCAGATAGCAAACCTGGATCGGGTGAAGAGGGAGCGGGATAATGAGAAGGTAAATGCCTGCCTCATGCATCTGGAGGAGGCGGCCAGGGATGAGAAGGTAAATCTCATTCCCATAATCCTGGAGGCAGTGAAGGAGTATACCTCCCTGGGGGAGATATGTGGCGTGCTGAGGGATGTATTCGGGGAATACCAGGCCTATGAGGCGCTTTGAGCAGGAGGTTTCACCATGGGCAAGGAGATGGAGGAGAGGATACAGCAACTCAGGGAGACCAAAGAGCGTGCCCACATGGGTGGAGGGCCGGAGAAGATAGAGAAGCAGCACCAGAAGGGAAAGCTTACCGCTCGGGAGAGGATCGATTACCTGTTGGATGCGGGGAGCTTCGTCGAGTTCAACCCGCTGGTGGGACATCGCAACGGGGCCCCTGGCGATGGCATCGTGTCGGGGCATGGCACCATAGATGGCAGGGTTGTTTGCATCTACTCCCAGGATGCCACCGTTCTCGGGGGCTCCATAGGCATGTTGCACGGCTATAAGATGTATCGCACCGTGGAGATGGCACTGGACATGGGGGTTCCCGTTATTGGGCTCCACGATTCCCCTGGGGCCAGGGCAGCCAGGGTGGGGGAAAGGGGGGCGGAGCTTGCCCCCAGGGAGGAGAAGAGCGGCGGCTCCGTTTTCTTCCCCAACACCCAGGCCTCCGGGGTGGTGCCCCAGATCGCGGCCATCCTCGGCTCCTGCGCCGGCATCTCCGTCTATTCTCCAGCGCTCATGGATTTCGTGTTCATGGTGGATGGCACCAGCCATATGTTCATCACCGGGCCCCGCATCGTCAGGACGGTGACCGGGGAGGATATAACCATGGAGGAGCTGGGGGGGGCTATGGTTCATACCCAGATTTCGGGGGTGGCTGACCTGAGGACCCCCACAGAAGAGGAGTGCCTGGAAAAGATAAAGAAGCTGCTCGGCTTTCTCCCCGACAACTGCAACCAGAAGTCCCCTTTCCTCGACGTCGGCGACGACCCAAACCGCCTCATCGATGAGCTGGAGGTGATCGTCCCCGACGACCCGGATAAGCCCTATGATATGCATGAGGTGGTCACCAGGGTGGTGGACAACGGGGATTTCCTCGAGATAAAGGGGGAGTTTGCCCCTGAGATGATCGTTGGCTTCGGCCGGCTTGCCGGTCAGACCGTGGGCATCGTGGCCAACCAGCCCATGCATTATGGGGGGGCATTAACCATTGATAGCTCGGATAAGCAGGCCAGGTTCATGAGAACCTGTGATGCCTTTAACATCCCCATAATCCTGCTGGTGGATACCCCGGCCTATGCCCCGGGCTCGGAGCAGGAGCAGGGCGGGATCATCCGCCACGGGGCTAAGGTCCTCTATGCCCTCTGCGAGGCGGCGGTTCCCCGCATCGCGGTGGTACTTCGCAAGTGCTATGGAGGGGGCAACCTGGGGATGGGCGTTGTGCCCGGCCTGGGCACCGATTTCGTCTTCGCCTGGCCCATTGCCGAGATGGGGGTGATGGGGGCTAAGGAGACGGTGCAGCTGTTCTATGCCGATCAGATCGCCAAGGCGGATAACCCGCAGCAGTTTCTGGAGGAGAAGGTAAAGGAGTATCACGATCGATATGCCAATCCCCTCTATGTGGCCTCCGTTAGCTCCCACATACAGGATGTTATCGAACCCAGGGAGACCAGGAGGTGCCTCTGCGCCGCCCTTAAGCTGCTGGAGGGGAAAAGGCAGACCAGGTATCCCAAGAGGCATGGCAACATCCCCTTATGATACCTCTGTGAACCGGAAGGGCTTTGATAGGCTTGATGTGGAGCGAAGATGGCTGACCTAGGCTCTGCCCTGGAGATAACGCTGATGGCCTTAGCCACCCTTCTCGTCATCTCCCTCTTTTTCGTGGCGCTGACCCGCGGCCTTCAGTGGCTGACGAGGGTGACCAGCGGGGAAAGGGTGGAGGAGCGGAGGGCTGTCATCCCCAAGGAGAAAGAGGAGAGGGCGGTCATTGCCATGGCGGCAGTAGCGGCCTATTTAGAGGCGGAGCGGCAGGCAGAGGCCAGGGCTTCTTCATCCGAATCCCCGAAGCAGAAAGGGAGAGATGAAGCGTAGATTCAGGATCACCATAAAGGGTGAGAGCTACGAGGTTGAGGTCGAAGAGATAGGACCAGCCCAGAAGGAGCCTTCAACGGCCACCCCTTCTGCTGCCCCAGAAGCTCCCCCCGCGACAAAGGCAGGGCCATCTTCCGTTGCCCCAGAAGCGCCCCCAGCCGCAGAGGCGGGATCCCCTTCCATTGCCGTGGAGGAGGTGATCAGCGCCCCCATGCCGGGGACGGTGATATCCGTCAACGTCACGGTTGGCGATGCGGTGAAGGATGGCGATGTTTTGCTCATAATGGAGTCGATGAAGATCCAGAACGAGATAACCGCTCCCAGAGATGGGATGGTAAAGGAGATACATGTGTCCCAGGGCAGGTATGTGAGAAGGGGGGAGCGTCTAATCACCGTTATGGGGTGAAAAGGGACATCCGGTTTCAGGAGCGTCTTTTGGGAATTGGGTAGTTTTTTCCTTTTCGTGATTTTTTCAAATGGTTTACTTCAGTTGACCTACGGCAACACCATATCGATCGCCGTAGGATTGCTTTTTATCTACCGGTAATTAAAAGGAGGATGGAGTCCTATGTTCATCCAGCAACAGGGGGGAAATGAAGATGTGGTTATCTCCCCGATGCCGGGAACGATTATCTCCATCAAGGTGAAGGTTGGCGATGCGGTGAAGGCTGGGGATGTCCTGCTGGTGTTGGAGTCGATGAAGATCCAGAATGAAATAACCGCTCCCAGAGATGGCACCATCAAGGAGATCCTTGTGACTGAGGGGAAATATGTGAAGAGGAGGGAGTCCCTGATCTCTATCAGGGCATAATAGAGGGTGCCAGACAGGGTTATCGACTTTTTCAGCTTCACCGGTTTTGCCCATTTTTACTGGGGCAATCTGGTGATGATCCTCGTCGGGTGCGTTCTCATCTATCTTGCCATCAGGAGGCGCTATGAGCCCCTGCTGCTGATTCCAATCGGTTTCGGCATCATACTGGCCAACCTGCCCTTAACTGGCTTGATGGCGACGGGCGGCGAGGGAGAGCCAGCGGGGCTTCTCTCATATCTTTATCTGGGGGTGAAGTTTGCCATATTTCCCCCCTTGATCTTCCTCGGCATTGGGGCGCTGACCGATTTCAGCCCCCTGCTGGCCAACCCCAAGACCTTCTTTTTGGGTGCTGCCGCCCAGATTGGCATTTTCGCCACCCTGTTCGGTGCCCTGGCTCTGGGTTTTACCTTGAAAGAGTCGGGGAGCATCGGGATCATCGGGGGTGCCGATGGCCCCACCGCGATATACACCTCAGCCCTGCTTGCTCCCCATCTCATCGGGCCGGTGGCCATTGCCGCCTATTCCTACATGGCTCTGGTACCCGTCATTCAGCCGCCAATAATGAGGCTGCTCACCACCAAGAAGGAGAGGGCCATTATGATGAAGGAGCTGCGCCCCGTTTCCCAGCTGGAGCTCATCCTGTTCCCCATAATCATTACGGTGCTGGTCATTCTCTTTCTGCCCAAGGCAGCACCTCTCATTGGAATGATGATGTTTGGCAATCTGCTGCGCGAGAGCGGCGTGGTGGAGAGGCTGGCCAGAACGGCGGGGAATGAGCTGATAAACATCGTTACCCTCTTTCTCTGCCTCTCGGTGGGGGCAACGATGAACGCCCAGTTTGTGCTGAGCCTGATGGTCATAGAGATCTTCATCCTCGGCATTTTCGCCTTTGCCTTGGGCACAGCGGGCGGCGTTTTGATAGGGAAGCTGATGTGCAAGCTCACCAAGGGGCAGATCAATCCCCTCATTGGCGCTGCCGGGGTTTCGGCGGTTCCCATGGCAGCCAGGGTGGTCCAGGCTGAGGGGCAGCGGGAGGATCGGCGCAACTTCCTCCTCCATCACGCCATGGGGCCAAACGTTGCCGGTGTGGTCGCCTCAGCCACGGTGGCCGGATTATTGATAGCTTATTTGACATAAGGAGGTATGATGGCGGAACAAGTTCTTCTGGTGGAGCAGGAAGGAAATATTTGCACCCTCACCATCAACCGACCGGAGAGGCGAAATGCCCTTACCGCTGAGGTGCTTTACCGGCTGGGCGATGCCCTCCAGGCGCTAAAGGATGTCAGGGTGGTGGTGCTCAGGGGCGCTGGGGAGAAGGCTTTCTCCTCGGGGATGGATCTGGGGAGCAGGGCTGAAGTTTCGCAGGAAGAGGTGATAAAAAAGGGCCATCCCCTGGACTATGCCATCCACAGCATCATCGATTTTCCCTTCCCCGTCATTGCCATGATCTATGGCGCTGCCATGGGGTCTGGCTGCGACCTGGCAGCTACCTGTGACCTGCGCATTGCTGCCGACAATGCCAGGATGGGGATAAACCCGGTTAAGATAGGAGGGGTGTATTACCCCGGGGGCATCCGGCGCCTGATCAATGCGGTGGGCCTTTCCCAGGCAAAGGAGCTCTTCTTTACCGGCAGATTCATCGATGCCCAGCGGGCAAGGGAGATTGGCCTGGTGGATCACGTGGTTCCCGCTGAGGAGCTGCCCTCCTTCACCTATGAGCTGGCCGGGGAGATTGCCGAGAACGCCCCCCTGGCGGTGAGCGCCACAAAAGTGATATTCAACAGGCTGCTCAAGCATCAGAGGCTGAGCGCTGAGGATGAGGCTGAGATCTTAGCCCTCATCGATACGGTGGAGAAGAGCGAGGATAGAAGGGAGGGCCTCAGGGCTTTTATCGAAAAGAGGAAGCCCAACTTTACCGGCAGATAGATTGGGGGGATTGGGGATGGCAGACTATGTTTTCCGCTACCGGCTGGAGGTTGAGGACAAGGGGGAGCCAATATACCACGACCCCTTGGTGGAGATGATCAGGGAGCAAATGGAGAACCTGCTCAACATCGTCATCCCGGTTGAGGGGCAGCGGGAGGTGAAGATCGACGGTTTTAAGCTGCTTCGGGACAGGGAGCGGATATATAACATCTTCGCCAAGGAAGAGGAAAATCCGGGCGATCTCTTCCCCATTTGATGCCTCTGAGGGATAGGGGGTGATGTTATGAACTCCTTTCAGGACATCAGGAATGCCGCTTTATACGAGCCAAGGATTGAGTTCATCAAGAAGCAGCTGGAGAGCCTGCTTCGGGTGGTGGACCTGGAGAAGGGTGGGGAGGTTGTCCAGGTTGATGGCTTTCGGCTGAAGGAGCTGAAGCACTGGCTGGTTTCCTCCCGCTGCGACCCGGCGGAGGTGTTTGAATATGCCTCAACCAGGTGCGACTGCGATTGCCTCTTTTGCTACAACAAGGGGAATCCCCCCTCGGTGGCATTGGGGAATCTGAGAAGACCCCCAAAAGAGGAACTTGAGGAGATGAAAACCAGGCTCGATTATTTCTTCCCCAAGGCAAAGCAAGGCCTCTTCTCCAGCTTGGGGGAGATCTATGAGGCAGCGATGCACCCCCACTTCCTGGAGGTGCTTAGGCTGCTGCGGGAGAAAACCGAAAAGCCGTTTCGCATCACCACCAACGGGAAGACCCTCACCGAAGAAACCATCTCCCATTTGGCGGAGCTCAAGCCGATATACCTTTACCTTTCCCTCAACAGCGCCTCCGCGGAACGGCGAAGAAGGCTGATGAGGGACAGAAACCCCGGGATTGCCATCGATTCCCTGCCCCTGCTCAAGGAGGCGGGGATTCCCTATGCCGTGGTGATCGTCCCCTGGCCGGTTGACTCCCTTTCCCAGATGCTGGATGACCTAACCGATACCATCGCCTATGCCGATAAGCATGATTGCCACCTGGTGGAGATAAATCTCCCCGGTTACTCCCAATACTTCTCCTCCAAAAAGCTCTTTGACCTCGATGAGGTGTGGGGTGAGACCGTCTCCCACATCAGAAAGTTGAGGGCGAAGACCACCTCGCCCATCGTTGCCATGCCCACCATGTATGAGGAGAACCTCTATGAGGAGCGCAAGAACCTGCCCCAAATCATAGGCCTGGTCAAGAACTCCCCCGCCCAAAGGGCAGGGCTGAACAAGGGGGACCTCATCCTGGAGATAAACGGGATTTCGGTGCCGACAAGGCCTCAGGCCAGGGACCTCCTTTTCATGCTCCAGCAGAGCGATAATCGCCAGGCCACCATCGCCGTTGACAGGGAAGGAAAAGCCCTGGAGCTGAAGTTGGACCTGAACGATTTCTGCTATCCCTACTCCAGGGAGACGGATAATCACCTGGGGATCATCTTCATGGGGACGGGGCTGAGGTTGAGCTACCTGGAAGGGCTGAAGGAGATCGTGGATGCCCATAAGGCAAGGCATGTCCTCTTCCTCTCCTCGACCCTGATGAAGCCCACCTTCAAGCAGTGCCTCACCCAGTCCCACCTCTTCGACGACCCGAGGCTGAGGATAGACATTCAGGTCCCCAGAAACAACTTCTTTGGGGGCAATGTTTTCATGGGGGATTTGCTGCTGGTTCAGGACTTCATCGACTTCATCAAGGAGTATCTAGAGAAGAACGCCAAGCCCGATCTCATCGTCATACCCTCCTCCCCCTTCAACCTGGGAGAGTGGGGCCGGGACCTTACGGGAAGGGTCTACCTGGAAATCGAGAGGGGGGTGGGAATTCCGGTGGAGCTTCTACAGTGTGCCACCATCTATGATTAGATATTGAACAGGAAGGTGATGACATCGCCATCACGAACGAGATAGTTCTTCCCCTCGGTGTGAAGCAGGCCCCTCCTTCTGCCCTCGGCAATGCTGCCGCATTTCACCAGGTCATCAAATCCAATGACCTCCGCCCGGATGAAGCCCCGCTCCATATCGGTGTGAACCTTTCCTGCTGCCTTCGCCGCAGGGGTATGGCGATGAATGGTCCATGCCTTCACCTCGTCGGAGACCACGGTGAAGAAGGAAATAAGCCCCAGCAGCTCATAGGAGAGGGCGATCATTCGATCCAGCGCCGATTTCTCCAGCCCCATGGCGGAGCGGAACTCCTGGGCCTCATCGTCCTCAAGCTGGGATAGCTCCATCTCCAGCTTGCCGCAGAGGACGGCTGCCTGGCGGTTGGGGCTCTGGTACTTGGCGCGCCACCCCTGCTCCAGAGAGGGGGCCTGGGGCAGGCTCTCCTCTCCGACGTTAAACACTAAGAGCATTGGCTTTTGGGTGAGGAATTGATAGCTTGCGATGAGCTTTTTTTCGTCCTCAGCCAGTTCCTGCTCCCTGATGGGGATCTCACCTTCCAGGGAGGTTCTTATCCTTGCCAGGAGGGCTTTTTCCTTGGAGAAGGCCTCTCGCTCCTGGGGTTTTGCCGCCTTGAGGGAGGCCTCTATCCTCTCCAGCCTCCTCTCCATGATGCCAAGGTCGGAGAAGGCGAGCTCCATATCCAGCAGGGCGACATCCCTTTCCGGGTCAACGCTGCCCTCGATATGGGGAACCCTCTCATCCTCGAAGGCGCGCAACACGTGAAGCAGGGCATCCGCCTTGCTCAGCTGGGCGAGGAACGGACCGCCAACCCCCTCGCTTTTGCCCAAGCCCTTGGGGGGTGCCGGGACATCCACATACCTCACCTCGGCGGGTATTTTCCGCTGGGGGTGAAATATCTCCTCCAGGATATCGAGCCTGGGGTCGGGCACCTTGGCCACCCCCACGTTGGGTCCGGCAGCGGCGTAAGCGCCGATCTCCGCCTTGCCCCTGGTCACGGCGTTAAAAACGGTGGTCTTGCCACTCTTGGGCAGCCCGATGATGCCGATCTCCATTTTTCAGCCTCAAGCGCATGATACCACATTCCAAATGACGGCTCTAGGTCTAGCCTGGCGCCCCATTATGCGCTAGAATAGGTAGAGCTTTGGGGTAAAGGCGAAAAAATTGCTTTACATCCTCTTCGGTGCCGACGATTTCTCCCTTCATGAGGAGCTGGAAAGGATAAAGGCCAGCTTGGGGGAAGGGGAGCTACTGGAATCCAATGTGACCCTTTTTGAGGGGCGGCAGCTCAAGCTAAATCAACTGATGGATGCCTGTAGTGCCATGCCCTTCCTCTCTTCCCATCGCCTCATCATCGTGGAGGGGCTGCTGCATCGCCTTGAGGAGGGGGGCGATGGGCAGGCGCTTAAGGATATGGTAGCCAGAATGCCACCAACTACCGCCCTGGTGTTCATCGAGGGGGAGATGAAACGGGATAGCCCTCTGCTCCAGAAGCTTTCCCCCTCGGCCCAGGTGAAGGAGTTCCCCCGGCTCAGGGGGGCGGCGCTGAGGGGCTGGATCGAGAGGCGGGTAGCCAAAGAAGGTGGTGCCATCTCCCCCCAGGCGGTGTCCCTGCTGGCGGCGCTGGTGGGGGATAACCTGTGGGTACTTGCCAGCGAGATCGAGAAGCTTCTGCTCTATGCCACGGGGCGGAGGATTGAGGAGGAGGATGTGAAAAGGGTGGTGAGCTATGCCCGGGAAGCCAACGTCTTCACCATGGTGGATGCCCTTATCGAGGGCAGGGCTTCAACGGCAGCCCCCCTTTTACATCAGCTGCTTCAGGAAGGGGCAACCGCCCCCTATCTCCTGGTGATGATCACCAGGCAGCTTAGGCTGCTAGTTCAAGCCAAGGAACTCAGCTTAAAGGGGGTGCCCGCTTCCATGATTGGGGAGCGCTTAGGCCTGGCCTCGGATTACCTTCTGAGTAAGGCTCTGGGGCAGAGCCGGCGCTATTCCCTGAGGAGGCTGAAACAGGTCTATGAGAAGCTGCTGGAGACCGACCTCGCCATCAAGAGGGGGATATGGAAGGGGGAGCTGGCCCTGGACCTCCTGGTTGCCGAGCTATGCGGTGCCTCCTAGGTTTTGAGCCCTGAACCTCCCCGCCTTCAGCTCGGCGATGAGATCATCAAGGCCTGTTATTTTCCGTTCGAAAAGGGTGGCGCAGCAGCCGATGTCCTCGATGCGGTGGGCATCGCTACAGGCAACCCCCCTGAGATTCAATTTCTGGCATATCCCCCTGGAGAAGGCGTTCTCCTTCTCGGTGCCCCTGCCATTTAGCACCTCTATGGCATCTGCTATATCGAAGATCGGGCTCTCGCAGGCACGGGTTAGCGCCGGGTAGTATCTCTCATCCTCGGGCTGGGCACCGATGGGGAAGTGGCGCCGATAGGGGTGAGCCACCACGATGGCACCCCCCACCTCATCCACCAGCCTCTTCACCAAGGAGGCGCGGTGCATGCCAAAGACATACTTCTTCAGCCCGAAGACCAAAAGGTGTGCCTCCTCGGTGGTTAGCTCCACACCGGGGATGACCAGGAAGTTATGTTTTCGGCGTAGCTTGGCTATTTCCTTCTCATCCCAGAACCAATCGTGCTCGGTGAGGCAGATGGCATCAAGGCCAGCCCTCTTGGCGTGGATGACGAGCTCATCGGGCGTCAGGTAGCTATCTTCGGACTTGGGCGCAGTATGGGTATGAAGGTCGATGAGCATTTTTTCAAATTGAGGGTATTAACCGCACTCTCGCTTCTCTGCTATGAGTAGGCCATGCTTAAATTTAGATCTCCCTGGCGATGCGGAATCCCTCCTCGATGGCCTGGGCTATCCTTCGCGCCTCCGCACAGTCTCCTACGGGGTAAAGGGAAGCCACCTTCCCCTCGAGCTGCTGAGCCAGCTCTTTATTGGCCTCAAGCCCCACAGCAAGCACTACGGTATCCCCCTCAAAGAACTCCTCCCCTCCCTCCCTTTTCACCTTAACCCCTTTATCCGTTATCTCCACCACGTTGGCCCTAGTCTCTATCCTTATCCCGGCATTCGTCAGCCTTTGCAGGATGACCCACCTAGTGGTGCGCCCGATATCAGCACCCACCCGCTCCAGCATCTCCAGGATGGTTACCTCCTTGCCCTTTTCGGCAAGGAACTCGGCGGTTTCACTGCCGATCATCCCCCCACCAACGATGATGACCCTCCTTCCCACATTCTTCTCCCCGCTGAGAACCTCATGGGCAGTGACCACGTTCTTCCCCCTCGCTCCGGGGATATCGGGGATGATGGACCTGGCCCCGGTGGCCAGGATGACCACATCAGGCTTTTCCTGGACGATGGGTTTGCCAACTATCTCCGCGCCCAGCCTGAGCCTGACCCCGCTTTTTCCCACCTGGGTCTTCAGATAATTGGTGAAATTACTTATCTCCCATTTATAGGAGGGGACGGAGGCGGGGATGAGATTTCCCCCCAATTGGCCCATCTTCTCAAACAGGGTGACATCGTGCCCCCTCCTTGCCGCCACCACCGCCGCCTCCATTCCTGCGGGACCACCCCCGATGACGAAGACCCTCTTTGGCCGTTCCGCCCTCTCCACAGTCCACTCGCCCTCCCTGCCCACCTGGGCGTTCACGGTGCATGCCATGGGGGTTCTCTCCATCACCGTGTCCAGGCAGTGACCGCAGGCGATGCAGGGCCTGATGTCTTCGATTCTCCCCTCCCTTGCCTTATTGGGAAGCTCCGGGTCGGCGATGAGGGGTCGAGCCATGCCAATAAGGTCGGCCCTCCCCTGGGCCAGGATGTCCTCTGCCAGAATGGGATCGTTGATCCGGTAGGCGGCCACCACCGGGATATTGACCACCTTCTTGATCCCCTCGGCGATATAGACGAAGGCCCCCCGGGGAACCGACATGTGGACCAGGGGTCTGGGGCATTCATGCCATCCCGCCTGGGTATTCAGGCAACAAACCCCCGCCCGCTCCAGGATGGGGGTGATCTTTTGGTAATCCTCCAGGCCATAGCCCCCTTCCATGAACTCCTCCCCAGAGATGCGGCAGATGATGGGGAAGTCATCCCCCGCCTTTCTGCTGGTAGCGTGGAGGATGTCGAGGAGGAATCTGAGCCTGTTTTCAAAGCTGCCCCCGTACTGGTCGCTGCGCTTGTTGGTGCATGGGGAGAGGAAGCGGTTGATCATATATCCGATCCCGCAGTGGAACTCCACGGCGTCGAAGCCAGCGTCCCGGGCGCGGCGGGCCCCCTGGCTGAAGTCCTCCACCATATCCTGGATCTCCTCCAGGGTTAGCTCCCGGGGGGAGGAGCCGCGGCGGGTGGAGACCGCAGAAGGTGCCACCTCCTCCGTTGGCGCGCCCTCCTCCCTGGCCCGATAGTACTGGAGGCCGATCTGGGCCGCTATCTTCCCTCCCTGGGCATGAACCGCCTCAGTTAACTGGCGAAGCCCGGGGATGAACCGGTCATGGTATATCCCCAGCATCCCCGGTATCGGCATTCCCAGGCTGGAGGGGGCAATGATTCCGGTGGTGAGCAGACCTGCCCCTCCCCTTGCCCGCTCCACATAGAAGTCTATCATGCGCTGGGTAACCATGTCCTCGGAACCATAGCCGTTGGCTGCGGCGAGGAAGATTATCCTGTTGTTGAGATCCAGGCTCCCGATCTTGATGGGCTGAAACAGATTCTTCAGTTCAGTCATCTTCCTCCTCTTTTCGAGCTATATCATCTTCAATATACTATCTGACTGCCAAGGCGAGGTCAATAGAGCAGGTCATGGCCTCTTTACCAGAGACCAGAGCGTTCTTAGCGGCCTCAGCGGGATGGGGGCGATGGGGAGCTCCAGCTCCCTCCACGAGGTGGACATGTTCACCCGATCCACCGTGGCCTTGATCTGAGAAAGTCGCTGCTCCCGCCCTGGTTCCCCGGCGGCAACTATTTCATCGATGAGGCGGAGCATCTCCAGGGAGCTGTTTACGCGCCTTTCAGCGGCCTGGGCCACCTCCCTTGAGATGGAGCCATGGCCTGCCTTGAGCCGATTGAGGCGGAGCATCGCCTCATAGGTGGTGTGGACGATCTGCTCGCGGCTCATCCACTCCGTCTCATAGTTCAGGGTGTACTTCCAGCTTGGCTCAAGGAGCGCCCGGCGATGCTCCTCCAGGCTGCGGTAAAATAGGCGGTAGCCGTAGCGCTGCGGATCTTCGAAGGCGAGGCTACCCGGGTCAAGGAAGGGGGCAAGGGGGGAGATAAAGGGGGAGACCCTCTTATCTCGGCCGAATCTATCCAGTAGAAAGCCGCAGTAATCGATGGTATCCATCACCGAACTGGGGGTCTGGTGGGGCAGGCCGATCATGAAGAAGACGTCCAGCCTGCCGCAGCCCGCCTCCAGCGCCCCCTCTATGGTCTCCTCCAGCGCCTCATTGGAGTAGCCCTTGCCTATAGCCTTTCTCACCTCTGGGTGATGGGATTCGGGGGATATTTCAAGGCAGAAGCCGGGGCAGGCCTGGCCCATCCTTTGGAGAAAGCTTTTGGGTGCCGGGCCAAACAGCTCCAGGATGATCTGGTTCTTCTTTCTCTCATTGGCCAACAGTTCGAGGAGCCGATATGCGTATTCCTCCCCCGGCTGGCGGATGTCTCCCAGGATGAAGATGGGGCCTTTGGTGATGCGGCTGATCCTTTTCACATCATGGGCCACTGCCTCCGCGGGGCGGAAGGCAGGACGCTCTCGGTTAAACATCCCCCTCAAGGCGGCGGAGGAGGCACCGCAATAGATGCAGTTCTGGGTACAGCCACGACAGGTGAGCACCGCAGTGATGGGGTAGCGCAGCCAGCGCTGGAAGGGGAGATAATTCAGGAGGTCGCGGTATCTAACTGCGGACTGCACCATATGGTCATAGTAGTGAATCATAAACCCGTCCAGGTCATCGGGCACGTAGCAAAGGGGGTTCTGCTGCACCTTACCCCTCTCATCTCGCCAGGTGAGGTTGGGCACTCCTTGGGGCTCTCTGTCCGCCAGGATGCACTCCAGGAGCTGGCGAAGGGGCTCCTCCGTGGTGTCGCCGCGGAGCACATAGTCAACCTCGGGATAATCCATAAGCTCCTTCTGGTAGTAGGAGGCGGATAGCCCGCCGATAACCAGCCTGGAGCTGGGGTGATACCTCTTAACCATGCGGGCGATCTCGATGGCACCCTGGGCATGGGGCAGCCAGTGCAGGTCGATGCCAAACAGGGGGGATTTGAGGCTCTGTATAAGCCTTTCGGCATCGAATTTCCGGTCGCGGAGCATGCGCACCGCCAAATTTACGATGCGCACTTTGAAGCCGGCGCCCCCCAGATGCTCGGCGATGCTGGCAAACCCTATGGGGTACATCTCGAAGATGGGGGAGGAGGGGATGAGGTCGCTGATGGGGCCATAGAGGATCGTCCTCTGGCGAAAGTCATAGATGCTGGGAGGGTGAAGCAGAATCAGGTCCGGCTGGGGCAAGGGAAATACTTCCTCAATGGCCTTTCTCCAACCATGATAGCCGAGATGGGAGGGGGGGTCAATAGCGTAACGGTGATTTATCCGCTTTTCTCCTGGGACTGCATATGTTATTATTGCGTATGTTATTATAAGGGGGGAACATTTGCTGGAGAACTTCGGCTACCTCGGGGTTTTTCTCATCGCCGCCCTTCTTTTTGCCCTCACCATGATAATGCTTCCCCCCCTCCTCAGGCGTTTTGGCATCGTCCCCAAGAAGCCCAACCCGGTGAAAAGCTCCACCTATGAATGCGGCATGGATACCGTGGGCAAGTCCTGGGTTCAATTCAACTTCCGCTACTATTTCTATGCCCTCATCTTCGTGATCTTCGATATCCAGGTGGTCTTCCTTTACCCCTGGGCCGTTTCCCTGGGCCAGCTCGGGCTCTTCGGCCTGGTGGAGATGGCGGTCTTCTTTTTGATCCTCATCGTTGGTTTCGTCTACGCCTGGAAGAAGGGGGTGCTGGAATGGAAATAGAGATGCCCTACGTGAGCAGCGAGCTGGATGCTGCCGAGGGCGCTGAGATCGAGGCGCTCATCGCCGCCTCCCAGGAGCCTCACCCCGACCCCGTCGCCTGGATGGAGGAGGAGATCAAGCGGAATGTGCTGGTTACCACCATCGACTCCGTGCTCAACTGGGGGAGGCACTTCTCCGTCTGGCCGGCGAACTTTGGGCTGGCCTGCTGTGCCTTCGAGATGATCGCCACCGCGGCATCTCGCTTTGACATCGCCCGCTTCGGCATGGAGCTGCTGCGCGCCTCCCCCCGCCAGGCTGACCTGATGATCGTTGCCGGGACGCTTACCTGGAAGATGGCCCCGGCGCTGAAGCGAATCTATGAGCAGATGGCCGAGCCCAAGTGGGTCATCGCCATGGGCGCCTGCGCCATCAGCGGGGGCCCCTTCTATGAGTCCTACAGCGTGGTGCCCGGGGTGAACCGCATCGTCCCCGTGGATGTCTACATCCCGGGATGCCCGCCTCGTCCTGAGGCACTGCTCCACGGGATAATCATGTTACATCGCAAGATCGATAAAGACACCTTCTTGAGGAAGAGGTAGATGACCACGCCGCTTTCCCCTGCACAGATTGCCCGGCAAATAGGGGAGGTCCTCCCCGAGGCGGTCACCGATTTCAACGAAAGCGCCATCTTCGTCAGCAGCGAGGCCCTGTTCGAGGTGGCGCGCTTCCTCAAGGAGAACCTTGACCTCGACTACCTCGCCAGCATCACCGCGGTGGACTTTTTCGAACATTTTGAGCTTATATATCATCTAACCTCCATCAAATATAACCATAGCGTTGTATTAAAAACGAGGTGCTATGAACGAGAAAACCCGACCCTGCCTTCGCTGGTCTCCCTATGGCGGGGGGCCGATCTCCAGGAGCGGGAGGTCTATGACCTCATGGGGGTCTCCTTTTCGGGACATCCAAACCTCAAGCGCATCTTCCTGTGGTCGGGATTTAAGGGACATCCCCTGAGAAAGGACTACCCGAATGCTTAAGACCGAGCCCATAATGATCAACTTCGGTCCGCAGCACCCCTCAACCCACGGGGTGTTTCGGATGAGGGTAACCTTCGATGGCGAGGTGATCGTCGATCTGGAGCCCATCTTTGGCTACCTCCATCGCGGCATCGAGAAGCTTTGCGAATCCAAGACCTATACCCAGATCATCCCCTATACCGACAGGCTGGACTACCTTGCCTCCATGTCCAACAACTTCGCCTATGTGATGGCGGTGGAGAAGCTTGCCGGGATCGAGATACCGGAGCGCGCCCAATATCTGAGGGTGATCGTGGCCGAATTGCAGCGCATCGCCAGCCACCTCATCGCCGTTGGCGGCTTCCTCAATGACCTGGGTGCCTTCTTCACCCCCTTCATGTACATGTTCCGCGAGCGGGAGAAGATCCTGGACCTCTTCGAGATGGTATGCGGGCAGCGGCTGACCTATAACTACATGCGCATTGGCGGGGTGAGCCACGACATCCCCCCGGAGTTCCTTCCCGCGCTGAAGCGGTTTGTTGATGAGATGCCCGGTTACATCGATGAATATGATCAGCTCCTTGCTGAGAATGAGATCGTGCTGGCGCGCAGCAAGGGGGTGGGGGTTCTCCCTGCCGATCTGGCCATCAATGCCTCGGCCAGCGGCCCGGTGCTGCGGGGAAGCGGGGTGAGATGGGATATCCGCAGGGCGGACCCCTATTCCATATACGATAGGTTCGAATTTGAAATCCCGGTGGGCAAGATGGGAGATACCTATGACCGTTACTGGGTGAGGATCCAGGAGATGAGGCAGAGCGTGCGCATCGTGAGGCAGGCAATGGCCGAGCTTCCCCAGGGGGAGGTGAGGGCCAAGGTTCCCGCCACGCTCCGGCCGCCACAGGGCGAGGTCTATGCCCGTATCGAGTCGCCGCGGGGGGAGCTGGGCTTTTACCTGGTTGGCGATGACTCCCCCCATCCCTATCGCTTCAAGGTTCGCGCCCCATCGCTGATAAACCTCACCCTGCTGCGGGACCTGTGTATCGGCTGGAAGCTGGCCGATGCCATAGCCATCCTGGGGAGCATCGACATCGTCCTCGCCGAGGTGGATCGCTAGTGGGTGTGCTGGAGCAATTTCAGCATTGGCTCTTGGGTTACTGGCCCTCCTGGGCTGCCTATCTGGTGCCAGCGATCGTTGCCTTCCTCGTCCTCTCCAGCTTCATCCTGCTGGTGGTGATGGCCTTTATCTACATCGAGCGCCGGGGGGTGGGCAGGTTTCAGGTTCGCCTTGGCCCCAACCGGGCGGGACCGCTGGGGATTCTGCAACCAGTAGCCGATGCGATAAAGGTGCTGGTGAAGGAGGACATCATACCCTCCCGGGGGGATCGCCGAATTCACTGGCTGGCCCCGATCATCGCCTTCATGCCGGCGCTGGCCATCTTTGCCGTCATCCCCTTTGGCCCTAGGGCCATCTTCACCGACATTAACATCGGTATTCTTTACATAATCGCAATCTCCTCCTTGGGCGTGATCGGCGTTTTCATGGCAGGCTGGGCCTCAGGTAACAAGTATTCCCTGGTAAGCGCCCTGAGAACCGTAGCCCAGCTGATAAGCTATGAGATTCCCCTGATGCTTTCCATCGCCGGCGTGCTCATCATCAGCGGCTCCCTTTCCATGGTGAGCATCGTCGAGGCGCAGAGCATCCCGTTCATCCTGCTCCAGCCCCTGGGATTTTTGATCTTCTTCGTCGCCGCAACCGCTGAGCTAAACCGCACCCCCTTTGACCTTCTGGAGGCGGAATCCGAGATCGTCGCTGGCTACCATACCGAGTACTCAGGGATGAAGTTCTCCCTCTTCTACCTTGCGGAATACACCCATGCCTTTGCCATCTCCGCCATCGTGGCCACCCTATTCCTCAGCGGGTGGAAGGGGCCTTTTCTTCCCCCTGCCCTGTGGCTCATGATCAAGGTGTTTCTGGTCTTCATCGTCCTCTTCTGGGCGAGGAGCACCCTGCCCCGGCTCAGGGTGGATCAGCTTATGGGGTTTGCCTGGAAGGGCCTATTCCCGCTGGCGCTTTTAAACCTCTTCATCACCGCTGCGGAGGCGATCATCTGGCCTGGTTTCCCCTGGCAGCTCCTCATTCTCAACCTGCTCATTGCCGCCCTGCTCATAGTTCTGTGGTCGGGGTTGTTCCGGGTAGCCGGGGAAAGGGTGAGCTTCCACCGGTATGGAAGGGGGATTGCCAAGGGAATGGCGTTAACCTTCAGGCATCTGTTTCGCCGGCCAATAACGGTACAGTATCCAGAGCAGAGGCTCACCCCGGCGCCGCGATTCCGCGGCAACCTGCTGGTGTGGGATGAAGAGCGGTGCAACGGCTGCCGTGCCTGCGCCAGAGCATGCCCCGTTTCCATCATCGACATCGAAACCAAAAAGGGCGATAAGGGCCTAATTGTGGAAACGCTGGAAATCGATTTTGGGCGCTGCCTTTTCTGTGGGCTTTGCGTGGAGGCATGCCCGGTGGCCGCCCTCTTCATGAGCAGGGATTACGAGCAGGCAAGCTACTTTAGGGAAAGCCTGGTGGTGAAAAAGGAGCAGTTTATCGCCGCTGAGAAGAGGCCCAGCGCTTATGCCTACCCTGACCTAGAAGCGGAGATGCCCCCGCAGACGCTGCTCGCTCCGCCCAAGGAGAAGGGCTGATGGAGACGGGGATCGCCATTTCCTTCTGGATACTGGCGGCGGTGATGGTGGCATCGGCGCTGGCGGTGGTTTGGCTGCGGGACATCTTCCGCGCTGCCCTTTTCCTGGTTTTGTGTTTCTTCTCGGTGGCGGGGGTGTTTGTCATCCTCGGCGCCGATTTCCTTGCCGCAGCGCAGGTGCTCATCTATGTGGGTGCCATAGCGGTGCTCATCATCTTCGCCATCATGCTCACCAGGGAGACCCAGCGGGGCAGCCCCTCGGGAAGGTTCAGGTTTATCGCCTTCCTGGTGGGGCTGCTGTTTCTGGTCACAGTGACCCTGGTGGTGGTGAGCACCGACTGGCATGCCATCACCGAAATTCCCGCTGAGCCCACCACCTCATCCCTGGCCCAGGCCCTCTTCAGCGGGGAGAGCGGATTTGTCCTCCCCTTTGAGATAGCGGCAGTGCTGCTGCTGGCGGCGATAATAGGAGCCATCGTGCTGGTCAGGGAGAGATAGATGGCTGTAGGGCTGGAGCACTTTCTCATCCTCTCGGCGGTCCTCTTCTCCATAGGGCTTTATGGCGCCCTGGCGAAGCGAAACGCGGTGGTCATCCTGATGTGCATCGAGATCATGCTCAATGCCGTCAATATCGCCATGGTGGCCTTCTCCCGCTATGGCCATCTGCTCACCGGGCAGGTGTTTGCCATCTTCATCATGGTGGTTGCTGCCGCCGAGGTGGTCGTTGGCCTGGCGCTGGTGATCGCCATCTATCGCAGCAGGGAAACGGTGGATGTGGAGAGAATCGACCTGATGAAATGGTAGGTATAGATGCCTGAAGTAGCTTTGGCCATTTTCCTCCTCCCCATCTTCTCCTTTGTGGTCATCTCTCTCATCATCAGGCCCTTCCTTAACAAGAGGCCCCAGCTCAGCTGGTATGTCACCATTGCCTCCATTGGAGCCTCGCTTATCCTTTCCCTATGGATGCTGGTGGAGGTGATCAAGGCCCCGGGGCATGTCCTTCCCATGCCCGACTACCAGTGGCTGGTCATCGGCGATACCTCAATCCATCTCGGGGTAATGGCGGATTCGCTGGCGGCGGTGATGCTCATCGTGGTCACCGTGGTCAGCCTGGTGGTGCAGATCTACTCCCGGGGCTATATGCACGGCGACCCCGGCTACTGCCGCTACTTCGCCTTCATGTCCCTGTTCACCGGCTCCATGCTGGGGCTTGTGCTTGCCGATAACCTTCTCTTCCTCTTTGTATTCTGGGAGCTGGTGGGGCTCTGCTCCTATCTCCTCATTGGCTTCTGGTTCCACCGCCCTGAGGCGGCGAGGGCGGCGACGAAGGCATTTATCGTCACCAGGATCGGCGACTTCGGCTTTCTGGCAGCCATCCTCTTCCTCTATGCCAAAACGGGCACCTTTGACATCGGGGAGCTTCAGCACCTTGCCCTGGTGGGCGCCATTGGGGGAACGGCGCTTACCTGGGCTGCTATCGGCATCTTCTCGGGGGCAGTGGGAAAGTCGGCGCAATTCCCCCTCCACACCTGGCTTCCCGATGCCATGGAGGGTCCTACCCCGGTGAGCGCCCTGATCCATGCCGCCACCATGGTGGCTGCCGGGGTATTTCTGGTGGCTCGCCTGTTCCCTATGATAGCCTCCTCCTATGAGGCGATCATGACGGTGGCCATCATCGGTGGCTTCACCGCCATCTTCGCCGCCACCATGGGCATGGTGATGAACGATTTCAAGCGAATCCTGGCCTATTCCACCATCAGCCAGCTTGGTTACATGATGCTGGGGTTGGGGGTGGTGGGTGTGGGTGTAGCTCGGGGTGCGGTTGCCTTGGAGGTTGGTTTGGCGCTGGGCGTGGCGGTGGGCATCTTCCATCTGTTCAATCATGCCTTCTTTAAGGCGCTCCTCTTCTTCGGCGCCGGAAGCGCTAGCCATGCCACCGGCACCTTCGATATCCGGGAGATGGGTGGGCTGAGAAAGGCGATGCCCTGGACCTTTGCTACCTTCCTCATCGGCTCCCTGAGCATTGTCGGCATCTGGCCCCTGGCCGGGTTCTGGGGCAAGGAGCAGATACTGAGCCAGGCATGGCACTATGCCCCCATCTTATTCTATCTGGCCATGATCACCGTCTTCATGACCGCCTTCTACATGTTCCGGCTACTTTTCCTTGCCTTTGGCGGGGAGTATCGCGGGGGTGCCCATGTCTCCCTTCGCGAATCGCCGGCGGTGATGATCGTGCCCATGGTTCTGCTGGCCATCCTCTCCGTTGTCTCGGGATGGCTGCCCATAAGTGAATTTCTAGGAGGGGAGTCCCATAGTTTCTTTGGCGCCCTTGCCAGTCCCATGGCGTGGGCGTCGCTGCTACTTGCCGCCCTGGGGATCCTGCTGGCCTATGCCATTTACAGCAAGAAATGGATTTCCGCAGAATCGATGCGTCGGCGCTTTGCTCCCCTTTACACCATTGTCTCTCGCAAGTACTGGTTCGACGAGCTTTATGAGAATGTGTTCGTGGTGAGGATCTTGGTGGACGGAATCTTTGCCCTGTTTCACTGGTTTGATGACCATATCGTCGATGGAATGGTGAACGGCATTGCCGGTGGCACCATCGCCGCCGGTAGAGAGATAAGGAGGTTACAGACGGGACAATTGCAGGCCTACGGGCTTGCCATCTTTATTGGCATTCTGGCGATCATCGCCTTTTTCATGATCTTTGGCTAGAAAAATGAATAGGAGCTAGGCTTTTGAGCATTCCCTATCTCTCCATAATAATATTCCTCCCCCTGGCGGGGGCCATCGCCATCGCCCTTCTGCCTCGGGCTGATCCGAAGCGGATAAAGCTCACCGCCGCCTTCTTCACCCTGTTGTCCCTGGTATTGGCCATTGCCCTGTTCTTCATGTTCGATCGGTCGCTTGCTGGCGCCCAGTTTGTGGAGAGGGTGGGGTGGATACCCCCCCTAAATGCCCATTATTTCCTTGGTATCGATGGGCTGAGCCTGCCCCTT
This sequence comes from Chloroflexota bacterium, assembly GCA_030604825.1. GTDB lineage: Bacteria > Chloroflexota > Dehalococcoidia > E44-bin15 > E44-bin15 > JAUVVB01. Next base: position 58,268 of record JAUVVB010000005.1, read on the forward strand.
GTCGCCCTCACCGCCCTGCTGGGCTTTATCGCCGTTCTCGTCTCGTGGAAGATCGAGCTAAGGGTGCGGGAATACTTCGTCTGGCTCCTCGTCCTGGAGACGGGCATCTTGGGCGTTTTTTGCTCCCTGGACCTCCTCCTTTTCTTCCTGTTCTGGGAGGTGGAGATACTGCCCATGTATCTCTTGATCTCCATCTGGGGAACGGGGAGGAAGGAATATTCGGCGATGAAGTTCGTGGTCTATACCCTTTTGGGCAGCGCCCTGATGCTGGCGGGCATCCTGCTCCTGTATTTCCATGCTGGCACCTTCGATATGGTGGAGCTGGCTCAGCTTGGCCTGGGGCCAGCTCTGGGTTCCCTGCTTGCCACCGCGATCTTCTTTTTGCTCTTCTTTGGCTATGCGGTGAAGCTGCCCCTGTTCCCCCTCCATACCTGGCTCCCCGACGCCCATACCGACGCCCCCACCGCGGTGAGCGTCATCCTTGCCGGGATAATGCTCAAGATGGGCGGTTACGGCATGATTCGCATTTGTATTGCCATCTTCCCCCAAATTGCCAGAACCTATGCTCCCCTCATCATAGTTCTGGCTTTGGTAAGCATACTCTACGGGGCAGCGGTTACCTTTAGACAAAGGGATTTGAAGAGGCTCATCGCATATAGCAGCATCAGCCACATGGGCTATGTGGTTTTGGGGCTCTTTGCCCTGAGCCAGGTGAGCATCAGCGGTGCCACCCTCCAGATGGTAAGCCATGGTCTCATCATCGGGCTGCTCTTCGCCCTGGCGGGGCTGCTCTACGACAAGGTTCATGAAAGGGACATCACCAGGCTGGGGGGACTTGCCCGCCAGATGCCCATCATGGTGGTGGTTTTCAGCGTTGCTGGCCTTGCCGCCCTGGGACTTCCCGGCACCAGCGGCTTTGCCGCCGAGTTTCTGGTGTTTTTGGGCAGCTTCAGGAGCACCATGGTTGCCGGCATCCAAATCTATACCGTCATCGGCGTGTTGGGGCTTGTGCTCACCGCAGGGTATATCCTGTGGATGCTGCAGCGCGTTTTCTATGGCCCACCAAAGGCGGATTATGAAGGGGCAGCCGATGCCGGCAAGCTGGAGACGTTTTATGCCCTGGTCATGGTGGCGCTGATCATGCTCATTGGCATCTATCCCAGGATATTGACTGACGTAATCAACATGGGGGTTTTGCCAATACTAGCCCCCTTTGGTTGAGGAGGGCTTTGATGCCGGCTAGGGGAATATTCGTTGCTGTGGGGGCGGTGATCGAGGACGATGAAAGTCGAATCCTGCTGGTAAAGCATGTCCCGGAGAGGGGTGAATTCTGGCAGGGGAAGTGGATCTGCCCTGGAGGAAGATTGAAGCTGGGGGAGGGCATCGAGCAGGGGATCAAAAGGGAGGTGAGGGAGGAGACCGGGCTGGAGATAAGCCTCACCACCCCGCTCATCCCCTTTGAAAGGATCGTGAAGGCGGAGGGCAAGACCACCCTCCACGTTATCTACATCGATTATCTGGCCAAATTGGTCGGGGGGGAGTTCCAACCCGGCAGCGATGTGGGGGAAGGCATCTGGGTTCATCGGGAAGAAATCCTCAGTATCTGGGAGGAGCTCCACGATGATACCAAGAGGCTGCTCCAGATAGCGAAGGTGGTTTGAGGAGGGAGCATTGAACCTTTATCTCTTAGCTCCTGAGATAAGCCTCTGTGGCCTGGCCATAGTGGTGATCCTGCTGGACCTCGTCCTGAAGAGGAAGGGGATATTGGCGGTGGTGAGCGTTGCTGGGCTCATCGTACCGGGGGCGTTTACCCTTGCCCTCTGGGGAAGAGAGGAGACCACCTTTGCCGGGATGCTGGCCATCGACCAGTTCTCCCTTTTCTTCAACCTGTTCTTCCTGGTTATGGCCGCGCTGGTGATCCTGTCCTCGGTGGATTATGTATCGAAATTCAGGGCGTTTCAGGGGGAATACTATGCCCTGGTCCTCCTTTCCGCCGCCGGGATGATGCTCATGGCCTCCACCCGGGAGCTCATCTCCATCTATGTTGCCCTGGAGCTCGTGGCCATCTCGCTTTATGCCCTGACTGGCTTCTTGAAGGATCCCAAGTCCAGCGAGGCGGGGATGAAGTATCTCCTCCTCGGTGCGGTGGCCAGTGCCGTCTTGCTCTATGGGATGGCAATGGTTTTCGGCCTGACCGGCACCACCCATCTTGAGGAAATCGCCCAGGCTATTCCTGGAGGGGGGCTTTTGGCCAATCCAGCGCTACTTTTGGGGATAGTGTTGCTGGTGGCTGGCTTTGGCTTCAAGATTGCCACCGTCCCCTTCCAGATGTGGGTGCCCGATGTTTATGAGGGGGCGCCCACCCCCATCACCGCCTATCTCTCCGTTGCCAGCAAGGCGGCTGGGTTTGCCGTGATCCTCAGGGTTTTCTATGAGGCCCTGGGGGCGGTGAGCCTTGACTGGGGCATCATCTTCGCCATCCTGGCCGCCATCACCATGACCCTGGGCAATGTGGTGGCCATCGCTCAGACCAACATCAAGCGGATGCTCGCCTACTCCACCATCGCGCAGGCGGGCTATTTGATGATGGGGCTGGCTGCGGTCAGTGCCCTGGGGAGTAGCGCCCTCCTCTTCTTCCTCGGGGCCTATGCCCTGACCAACCTGGGGGCCTTCATCGCCATCATCGCCATCTCCAACAAGATCGATAGCGACCTCATCGGCGACTATTCAGGGATGGCAAGGAGAGCCCCCCTCCTCGCCCTGGCGCTGGCCTTCTGTCTCATCTCCCTCATTGGCATCCCGCCCACCGCCGGTTTCATGGCCAAGATCTACATCTTCAATGCTGCAGTGCAGTATGACCTCACCTGGCTGGTGATCATCGCCGTGGTCAACACCGCGATCTCCGCCTACTACTACCTGAGGGTGGTCAAGGTTATGTATCTTGAAGCCCCGCCATCGGAGGAGGCGGTGCCTTCCTCGGCTTCGCTGCGGGCTGCCCTCTCCTTCTGCTGCCTGGGTGTGCTCCTGCTGGGCGTCTACCCCTGGGCGCTGCTGAGAATTACCCAGGCTGCCGTGGACATCTTTTTTCCTTGACAGCCTCAAGCGGCGATGATAGACTTGCCTATGCACGCTCTGGCGATTAGTTTAGCCTGGGGGTAAGCGTTGTCCTCCGGTCATCCTTTACACCAGATCCTTCATCCAAGGTCGATAGCAGTAGTTGGGGTTTCCGCCAACGAACTAAGGGAGGGCATTACAGGGTGGTTACCTCGGTTACTGAATTTTGGCTACCAGGGCCATCTTTACCCGGTTAATCCCCGGGCCTCGGAGATCCTGGGGCTAAGGGCCTACCCCAGCCTCAAGGATATTCCGGAAACTGTAGACTATGTCATTTTTAACATCCCGGCGCGCCTTGCCCCCCAGATCATGGAGGACTGCGTGGCTAAGGGGGTAAAGGCAGTTCACGTTTTCACTGCAGGCTTCAGCGAAACGGGCAAAGAGGAGGGGAGAAGGCTTGAGGAGGAGCTGAGCCACATCATTCGTGGTAGCGGGGTGCGTATCATCGGTCCCAATTGTATGGGGATTTATCACCCCAAAGCGGGCTTGACCTTCTATCCCGCCTTCTCCAAGGAATCGGGTAGCGTTGCCCTCGTATCCCAGACTGGTGCTGGTGCCATTCGCTTCGTTCTTCTGGCCAATGAAAGGGGCATCCGCTTTAGCAAGGTAATTAGCTATGGCAATGCTATCGACCTTGATGCCAGCGATTTCCTGGAATATCTGGCAGGCGATGAGGAGACAAAGGTTATTGCCTGCTATATCGAGGGGGTTAAAGGGGGGAGGGCTTTCCTTAAGGCGGTCAAGGAGTGCATGAGGAGGAAGCCAGTGATCATACTAAAGGCGGGGGTAACGGAAGGGGGTGCAGCAGCAGCGGCATCCCATACCGCAGCTCTCGCCGGCAGCGAGTGGGTGTGGGGTGCCTTCTTCAAGCAAACAGGTGTTATCCCGGTGGAGAGCCTGGAAGAGATGGTAGACGTGGTGCTGGCCCTGCTTCATTTCCCCTGCCCTCGTGGGCCAAGGGTAGGCATTGTGGGGCGTGGTGGTGGCATTGGGGTTATCGCCACCGACCTTTGCGAGCGGGCTGGATTATCCGTGCCTTCCTTCGCCCCGGAGACGAGGAGCCAGTTAGAGAAGGTCAACCCTGAGGCTGGGGCCAGCGTCAGAAATCCAGTGGAGACCGCCCTGGGTTTGGCTGGTGCTTCCCAGTTTTACCAGGAAGGTCTACAGGTGGTGGATGCCGATCCCCATATCGACTTCATCCTCACCCACATTGGGGTGGACGTTTACGGAAGGGTTGGTTCCCTTGAGGAGACGGTGGACATCCTTATCGAAACCGCCAAAACGCTTACCAAGCCGATGGTGGTGGCTCTCTATGCTGGAGCCAGCTTAGAAACTATCGCCGCAGTGGCTCAAGCCCAGCAAAGATGCCTGGAAGCGGGGCTGGCCGTCTATCCCACTGTAGAGGCGGCAGTAAAGGCAGTGAGCAAGGTTATTCGTTATCATCAGTTCATCAAAGAAACCAGGTTGGAGCAGCTAGTCTGTTGAAGAGAGTGGGAATTATCTATCATCCGAAGATGGCTGACGCTGGCCCTCTGGCCGAGGAGCTGGCAAGCTTTTTGCCCTCCCTTGATGCCTCAGCCTGGCTTTGCTCTGCCTGGGAGGAGGAGAAGGTAAAGGCCCAGGTGGCGGGCACCGATTTGATCCTCAGCGTTGGGGGCGATGGCACCATATTGAGGGCTGCCCGCGCCGTCGCTCCCTGGTCTGTTCCCATTGTGGGCATAAATCTGGGGAGGCTGGGGTTTATGACCGAGCTCGGTGCCGAGGAGGTTCGTGACCAGCTGCCTTCCTTGTTGGCAGGGGAGGGCTGGATGGACGAAAGGGCGATGCTCCAGGCAGAGCTTGGGGGTGCAGAGCTTGGGGGTAAGGCTGCCTATCACGCCCTGAATGACGTAGTGGTGGGGCGGGGAGCCATATCCCGGGTAGTGAGGGTGGAGATCGTCATCGATGGTGCCCCCTTGACCACCTATAAGGCTGACGGGGTTATTCTGGCAACCGCTACCGGGAGCACCGGCTACTCCCTGGCTGCCGGTGGCCCCATCCTCTATCCCCAGGCCAGGGAGATGGTGCTCAATCCCATCTCCCCCCACCCGGTGTATGCCCGCCCCCTGGTGCTTCCCCCCACTGCCACCGTGGAGCTGAAGGTGCACACCGACCATCAGGCGATGCTCAGCATCGATGGCCAGATCAACCTGGAGCTGAAGAGCGGGGAAAGCATCCTGGTCAGGCTTAGCCCTCATGTTACCCGTTTTCTCAGGGTCAAGCCGCCGACCTTCTTCTACACTAGCTTGATGGAGAGGTTGCTCCAGAGATGAAGGTGGAAAAGGCTCGCATCGGCGATATGCCTCAGATACATCGGCTGGTCAATTACTTTGCCGATAAGGGCGAGATGTTGCCCCGCTCCCTGAGCGAGCTCTATGAGAACATCAGGGACTTCTTCGTGGTAAGGGACGACGACCAGGTGGTTGCCTGTGCTGCCCTTCACGTATTCTGGTCCGACCTGGCCGAGATCAGGGCTGTTGCCGTGGCGGAGGAGATACAGGATCAGGGAGCGGGTGCCGTGCTTATCCAGGCCTGCCTTGAGGAGGCGAAAGGCCTGGGCATCGAGACCGTTTTCTGCCTCACCTATAGGCCCGATTTCTTTGAGAGATTTGGCTTTCATCAGGTGGACCTCATGGAGCTGCCGCGCAAGGTATGGGGGGAGTGTCAACGCTGCCCCAAGTTCCCCAACTGCGATGAGATCGCCTTGGTATATGAGGTGCAGACGACCGAGGGGGCATAAGATGCCCAAGAGAGAAGACGAAAATTGGGTAAGTTGGAGGGAAAGCGATCTAAGATACTGTCCTGGTTGTAAGAAGTTTGTTTCAGCTTCGGACTTCCGGAAGTATCATTACGGAAAATGTTTTCGTGCTGACTCTCTGCCCAGCCAGCAGCAAGCTCCACAATTGTATCGGTGTCCTAGGTGTGGACGGGATTCTCTCTTTAGGCATCCCGAGAGCGGAATGTATGAGTGTCTTAATAGGGGCTGTCAAGCAATTTTTGCTTCTACTTATGATGTCCAAAAGGAAATCCAGCGGATGGAGGGTGTCAAGTGTCCTCGGTGTCGCAGTAGTGATATCTATTACATGAGGTATCGCAATGCATGGTACTGTCCCAGGTGCACTCTGATTACTGAAAACCTGGCACCTAAGTTGGAGCCTGTCGAAGTCAACTGGCAGAGGGAATATGAGAAGAGGCATCGGGAGGAGTTGGCCACGGCCAGAGCTTACAGCAAGCGGCGAAAACTCCCACTGGGGAGCGTGGTGGCTCTCCTTATCGTTATTGCATTGATTGGAGCAGTAGTTTGCGCATTTGCCGGGGTCGCTCCATTCTCGACTGCAAAGGATACCGTCATCAGCTGGTTTAGCACTAGTCAGGGTTCCCCAGGAGGAGGAGCACCAGCAGGCACGACTGCCCAAACCCCTACTCCTACTCCTACTCCACCAGCTGATGAGGGGCGGAAATACATAGGAGGACTCTATAACAATCCGAATGCGGTCGATCCGACTTGGTCGCAATTGAAGGACTTTTTGTGGAGTGATACAACGGACCAGCATTACTACCAGTATCCCTTGTTTGTCTGTGACCACTTCGCCAAGATGCTTCATAATAATGCCGAGAAAGCAGGCATTAGAGCAGCCTATGTTACTGTTGATTTGCTTGGCTACTCTGATCCTTACAATCTAGGTATACCAGCTAATACAAGCCATGCACTTAATGCCTTTAGAACAACTGATAGAGGATTGCTATATATAGATGACACAGGTTTGCGTAAGCAGGATCACTTCTCGTGTTCCGCAGACAAATATGTAATTGTTGAAGTGGGCAAGAAATACACACCAATATCGGTCTTTCCCTGCGGTTATTACGATTATTCTTGGGGAGACATGGGCACGGTTACTGACGTCCGCATACAGTGGTAGATGATGCAAGCGCGAACCATAGAAACCCAGCGAATATATGAGGGGCGCGAGGTCAATCTTCGCCGGGATAAGATCGTGCTTCCTGGGGGCAGAAAGACAACGCGGGAGGTGGTGGAGCATGTCGATTGTGTTGCCATTATCGCCATAGATGCGGAGGATAACGTCCTTCTGGTGCGTCAGTTTCGCCAGCCTGCGGGAAAGGCACTTCTGGAGATCCCCGCCGGCGGCATCGAGCCTGGCGAGGAGCCCGAAGATAGCGCCCTTCGGGAGCTGGAGGAGGAGACCGGGTATCGCGCCGCAAAGCTGGAGAGGATTGGCGGCTTTTACAGCAGCCCCGGTTTCTGCACCGAGTTCCTCCATCTCTTCCTCGCCACCGAGCTTAGCCAGGGTCAAACCGGTGCCCCTGAGGATGAGATCATGGAGGTGGTGCGCCTCCCACTGAGGGAGGCCGCCGAGCTCATTGCATCGGGCGAGATCTGCGATGCCAAGAGCATCGCCGGCTTTTTCGCCCTTTTCCTCAGGCGTCGAGGGGCGAACCCCTGTGGATAAAGAGGCGCATTGAAAGGGGAATAGGTGAAGATTTGCCTCTTGTGTAATAGGGGTAACATGTACTGCGGGGGGCAGGGGGTTTACCTCTATTACCTGTCCCGGGAGCTAAACAGGCTGGGTCATGAGGTTCATGTCGTTGTCGGCCCCCCCTACCCCGATGTGGCCCCCGGAGTGGGGGAGCATCGGGTGGAAAACCTGAACTTCTTTGAGGCGGGATTCCCCCAAAAAACCCCGTTTAAGGTGTTCACCCCCCTCAACCTCTACGAGCTGGCGGTTACCCGTGTCGGGATGTTCCCCGAGATGTTTGCCTTCAGCTTGAGGGCTTATGAGAAAGTGCGCCAGCTCCTCCCCCGCCATCGCTTTGACATCATCCACGACAATCAGACCTTAGGCTATGGGATACTGCTGATGAAGGCCTTTGGGATTCCCATCGTGGCTACGGTGCACCATCCCCTCCCCATCGATAGGAAGACCGACCTCACCTATATGGAGAAGGTGGGGGAAAGATTATTGCGCATAATGTTCTACCCCTTCCTGATGCAACATGTGGTGACCAATAAGATGGATCGGGTGATCGCCGTCTCGCGGAGCGCCGCCGAGGAGACCAAAAACGCCTTTAGGGTCCCCCCAAACAGGCTGAGGGTGATCCACAATGGCATCGATACCACCATCTTCAGGAGGCTGGATGGGGAGAGGAAGGAGCGGGGTCGCCTCATCCTAGTGGCAAACACCCGCGATCGCAAGAAGGGGTTTATCTATTTGCTGAGAGCCCTCAAGCTGCTGGCGGAGGAGATGGATGTGAGATTGACCGTGGTTGACGATGTAGGCCCCGATAACGACTATGCCGTCGGACTGGCGATGAGATATGGGCTTGAGGAAAGGGTCACCTTCACCGGGAGGGTGACGGTGAAGGAGCTGGTGAGGCATTATGCCACGGCGGAGGTGGTGGTGGTTCCCTCCCTCTACGAGGGCTTTGGCCTCCCCGCCGCCGAGGCCATGGCCTGTGGCCTTCCCGTAGTTGCTACCACTGCCGGCGCCCTGCCCGAGGTGGTGGAGGATGGCAGAAGCGGCATCCTGGTGCCCCCCAGGGACTCCCATGCCCTGGCCAGTGCCATAAGGCAGCTGCTTGAGGATGAACCGCTGAGGCGGGAGATGGGGGAGGCGGGAAGGAGGCGGGTGGAGAGACACTTCACCTGGGAGGAGGCAGCGAGGAGAACCCTGGAGGTCTATCAGGAGGTGCTTTAGTTGCTCACGGTGAATTTTGGCCTCTTCAGCATAAATAACGGCGATAGGGTTTTGGATGTGGGCTGTGGCGAGGGCAGGCACACCTTTGAGGTGTGTCGCCTGAACCATTGCACCCTTTGTGCCATGGACCTCGATGCCGCCAGCCTGAGGAAGACCCGCTACGTCCTGCTCCATATGGATTCGCAACGGGTTTCCCGGGGGAAATGGGATGTGATGCGCGCCGACGCCTTGAGCCTCCCCTTTAGGGATGCCACTTTCGATAAGATAATCTGCTCCGAGGTGCTGGAGCACGTGGAGGATGAGGAGCAAGGCATCAGGGAGCTGGTGAGGGTGCTGAAGCAGGGTGGGGCGCTGGCAGTTACCGTGCCCACCTACCTCACCGAGGCGGTCTACTGGAGGCTGGATCGGGACTATTATGATCATCCCGGTGGCCATGTGAGGATCTTTAAACCCCAGGGACTTTTGGATGCCTTGAGAAGGAACGATCTGGCGGTCTATGCCATCCGCTATGAGCATGCCTTCCACTCCATCTATTGGTTGCTTCGCTGCGTCTTCGGACTTAAGAATGAGCAGGCAAGGGTTCCCACCCTCTATTACAAATTGCTCGATATGCAGATACGTACCAAGTCCCGCTTTGCCCATCTCATGGAGCGCATCCTAAACTTCTTCTTCCCCAAGAGCATTGTCATCTACACCAGGAAGCTTGAGCCAAACAGGAGGTAGATTGGCTTGAAGATATGTTTTCTGTGTTATCGGGGTAATATGTACTGCGGTGGTCAGGGGATTTATCTTTATCATCTCTCCCGGGAGCTATGCCGGATGGGCCACGAGGTCGATGTAATGGTGGGCCCACCCTACCCCCATATCGACCATGGGATCAGGGTGCATAGGCTGGAAAGCCTGAACCTCTATGATCGGCTGTTTGACGGGAGGAAAACCTTCCTCCCACCGGGGGATCCGATGCGCATTTTCACCCCGCTCAATCTCTACGAGCTGGCGGGGGCTTCTTTAGGCATGTTCCCCGAAATGGTTACCTTTAGCATCCGGGCCTACATGAAGATTCGCCAGCTTCTCCCCCATCATCGCTTCGATATCATCCACGACAACCAGACCCTGGCTTACGGGGTACTGCTGATGAAGGCCTTAGGCATCCCCATAGTGGCCACCATCCATCATCCGCTGCCCATAGATACCAAGGCCGATCTGTCCCAGGCCCGGGGGGTGCGGGAGAGGATCAGACGCATCCTGTTCTATCCCCCATTTATGCAGGGCATCGTGGCCCGCAGGCTGGATAGGGTCATCACCGACTCCATGAGCTCCACCAGCTCCGTGGGCAGTATATTCAGGGTCTCCGCGGACAAGATGAAGATGGTTTACCCCGGGGTCGATGCCAGCATCTTTCGCCGATTGGATGGCGGGGAGAGGGAGAAGGGCAGCCTGATAATGGTGGGCAGAACCGACGATCGTAAGAAGGGAATTCGCTACCTGCTTCGGGCCCTAAGGCTGCTCAAGGGGGAAGGTGTTGACATAAAACTGACCATCGTGGATGAGGTGAGCCCCGATTTCAGCCTGGCCCCCGCCCTGATAAAGGAGTACGGGCTGGAAGACATGGTGGCCTTTACCGGGAGGATAACCACCGAGGAACTGGTGAGGCAGTATTCGGCAGCCCAGATCGCCGTTATCCCCTCGGTTTATGAGGGCTTTGGCCTCCCTGCCGCCGAGGCCATGGCCTGTGAGGTTCCCGTGATCGCCACCAGGGCCGGAGCCCTTCCCGAGGTGGTGAAGGAGGGGGAGACGGGGATTCTGGTTCCCCCCCAGGATCCCCACGCCTTGGCTGGAGCCATCAAGCGGCTATTGGGGGATGAACCATTGTGTCGCCGCATGGGGGTTGCCGGCAGGAAAAGGGTGGAGCGGTGCTTCAGCTGGGAGCAGGCAGCAAGGCAAATCCTCGGCGTATATGAAGAGGTGCTATGCCATCGAGCCCTTAGGGGTGCCCTTGATAACGATGACATCGCTCAGGGAGGGAAACCTGCGGGCAATCCTGTCCATAAGGGCGAGAAGGGCTGCCGAAAGCCGCCGAGGTAAGAGGGCAAGGGCCTTTCCCCAGTAGGGGGCGGTCCAAAGCAAGGAGATGCCCACCGTTTTTCCCACCTCAAAATGGCACCCCACTAGGCTCTTGAGCAGGGGATAATCGAACTTGTAGGTATGGTCAGGGGGGATCTCCCAGGGTAGCCTTTCATTCTTTCCGGCGAAGGGCAGCCTTTTGGCCATGGGATGCCAAACCCTCCCCAAACGGCAACCGAGGCTTTCAAAGTTGGCGATGGCGATGACCGCCTCTCCCCCCGGTTTGAGAACGTGATGCATTTCCGATATGGTCTTTGGCGGATCGACGAAGTGGTCCAGGGAGCCCTTGCATATGGCCTTATCGATGGAGTGCCTTCTAAAGGGGAGGGCCTCGCCAATCCCCCGCACCAGGGCGACATCGCTATCCCTTATACAGCCCCTTGCCGCGGCGATCATCCTCCCCGAGGGATCGAGCCCTATAGCCCTTCCTCCCTTCCTCGCCAGGTGGAGAGCGTCCAAGGCCCTGCCGCAGCCGATGTCCAGAACCACCTCCCCCGACCGTAAACCAACCATCGCCCGGGTTTCCTGCGTCATCCGGTTAAAGACAAAGGCGGTATCGGGGTAAACCCTTTCCGGGACTACCTCGGCGTCGTCCCACTCAAGGTTGACCCTTGGCTCCATCCCCTTAAGCGCCCGCAGCCGCTACTATGATAATGAGGATGATGTAGATGATCCAGAGAACAACACCGAAAAGCAGCACGCCTAGTCCCCAATAAGCCCAAGTCCTCTGAACCCTTTTAAAATGTTCGACACTTTCCCATTTCTTATTTTGCCATGCCCATTCACTTCCTTTTGCTCCAAGTAAAAAGACCATGACTATGCCGACGAAGGGAATGAGGGAAAGCAGTGCTATGTAGACATTATTGCCAAGTCCCCATATCCAACTTAGGAGAAACGCCCCCCAGTTCCATCCTTTGACTTCACTAGGAACTACCGCTAACGCTCCTTGACCAGACGTGTCTTCCGCTCTCTTCACCGGCTTTGCAAAGACTTCATCAGCGCAAGGTTGGCAATAAATCTTTCCCCCCAGCATCGTCTTGCACTCGACACAGACCCCCTTTCCGCAATTAACGCATGTGCCTATAGCATCGATCTCGGGATGATAAGCGCACTTCATAAATCAACCTCCCCCCATATTTAATAAAATGATTATATGCCTACCCTGATTGTGCCGTCAACTCGCCATAGCTGAGAAATTAGCCTGTCTCAGGCTATATCCGGTATCTCGCTTTCCCCTCCTCATACAGGTCTCCTCCGTGGGCATCGTTGACCACTATGGCGGGGAAGTTCTCCACCTCAAGGCGGAGGATGGCCTCAGCCCCCAGCTCCTCATAGGCTACCAGCTCCGCCTTCTTTATTGCTCTGGCGATAAGGGCACCTGCCCCGCCGATGGCGGCAAAGTAGATCGCCTTATGCTTCTTGATGGCCTCCTTCACCTCCGGGGAGCGGGCCCCCTTTCCGATCATCCCCTTAAGCCCAGCGGCGATGAGGCGGGGGGAGTAGACATCCATGCGCCCGCTGGTGGTGGGCCCGGCGGCACCGATAACCTGCCCTGGCTTGGCGGGGGAGGGACCCATATAATAGAGGGTCTGACCGCGGATGTCGAAGGGCAGCTCCTCCCCCCGCTCCAGGGCCTCGATGAGCCTCTTGTGAGCGGCATCGCGGGCGGTGTAGAGCACCCCGGTGATGGAGACCTGGTCTCCCGCGCTGAGCTTCTCTATCGCCTGGGGTTCGAGGGGCGACCTGATCTCCATCATCTCAATGTCCCCACATAATAGGCGGTGAGCTGCCTTTTTCTGACCTCGGGGTCGGTATAGTCGGGGAGGAGCATGGGGGCGACCCTATCGGTCACTATCCCCGCCTCCTCCAGCTCGCGGTGGTAGGCACGAACATGATCCAGGGTCAGCTTCCCCTTCTTGGCCTTCTCCTGGGCATAGATGGCGGCATTCTTGCCCGCAATCCTGCCGAAAACCATGATATCGAGGAGGGAATTTCCCATGAGGCGGTTCTCTCCATGAACGCCGCCGGAGACCTCCCCGGCGATGAAAAGCCCGGGAATCACCGTTTCACCATTGGCATTATATTCCAGCCCCCCGTTTTGATAGTGTAGGGTGGGATATACCAGCATGGGCTCCTTGGAGATATCGATGCCAAAGCGCTTATGGGCGATGAACTTACCCGGAAACTCCCGCTCCACCGTTCCCTCCCCATGCAGGATATCGATCATGGGGGAATCGAGCCATACCCCGAGCTTTCCCGTGGGCGTGGGCACCCCCTTCCCCCTTACCAGGCATTCCCTGATAAAGGCTGCCGCCTCCACATCACGGGGCTCCCTCTCATTGACGAACTGCTCCCCATCGATGTTCAGGATGTTTGCCCCCGCCGCCCTGAATTTCTCGGTGATGAGGAAGCCCTCAAGCTGCTCGGGGAATACCGCACCGGTGGGGTGGTACTGGACGGTATGGAGGAAACAAACCCCAACCCCCGCCCGGTATCCCAGCACCAGCCCGTCGGCGGTGGCCCCGTAGTGATTGGTGGTCATATAGCCCTGGATATGGAGCCGGCCGCAGCCCCCGGTGGCCAGGATCACCGCCCTGGCCTTGACGATGTGGTATTCCTCGGTCTCCATGTTATATAACAGGGCGCCGACACAGTGACCGTGCTCGTTGAGGATGAGCTCCACCGCGGGGGAGAATTCCATCGCCGATATGCGGGGACGATTTCTGGCCTCATCCCTGATGGTGCGCATGATATCGATCCCCGTTATGTCGGCGGCATAGTGCATCCTCTTCCTGGAGGTCCCACCGCCATGCATGGTCTTCAGTCTGCCATCGGGGAGCTTGGAAAACATGAGCCCCATGCCCTCCAGCCAGCTGATGATGTCCGGGGCCTGGGTGACCAGGGTATAAACAAGCTCGGGGACATTCTTGAAATGGCCTCCTCCCATCACATCCAGGTAGTGAATATAAGGGGAGTCCTTCTCCATCTTGGCGGCAGCCTGGATGCCACCCTCAGCCATCATGGTATTGGCATCGCCGTGACGAAGCTTGGTGGCGATGATGACCTTGGCCCCCTGCTCCTCGGCGAGCAGGGCAGCGGCAGTTCCCGCCCCACCACCACCGATGATGAGCACATCGGTCTCCACGTGTATTTGGGAGAGGTCCACGGCATCGGGGTCAACCCTGCTCCTGGCCTCCAGCAGGTCCACGATCTCGTGGGCCACGCGGTAGCCCTTGCTGGGCCCAACCTTGATCTCCCTCCTCCCCTCCTCCCCGTAATCGGGGTGATACTTGAGCACCTCCGCCCTCTCCTCCATGGACATCAGCGGGAACTCCTCCCCCCTCCGCTTCCTCGCCACCCGCTCCGCCCTTGTTTTTTCCACTATCTTGATCAGTCTCTTCAGTTCCTCGGTGTAAGGCATTTTCCCTCTCCTAGAGATGTCTTTTGTCCGCCGGCTCCCAGTCCTCGCCTGCCATCTCCGGCTCTATCTCCCGCTCCTGATAGAGGATCTTGAGGTCTTCGATGCCCATCCCCATCAGCTCCTGGAGCACCTTTTCGTATTTACCTTCCTCGACCGCCTGCGCTGCCTGCTTGAGGTGCTCCGCTTGGGGGGCGATCTTTGCCCCGTAGATCCTCCTCGCTAGCTGGAAGATGTGATACTGGGGCAATTCCCCCAGGCAGCGGCTGGCACATAGCCCGCACTGAATGCAGCTGAAGGTAAGCTCAGCCGCCTTGGCGATATCGCCCTTTTTTATGGCAGCGATGGCATCCATCACCTCAACATCCATGGGGCAAACCTTGGTACAGGCATTGCAGGCAAGGCAGCGAAACACCTCGGGATATAGCTTGAAGATCTCCTCTGGCTCGGGCTTCAGCTCCTCAAATCTATACTCAGCACGATTGGCGGGGTAGAAGGGTATCTGGGTGAGATACATGTTGGGCTCGATTACGGTTTGACAGGCAAGCCCGGCATATATCTTATAGTCACCAGCCTTGCGGTAAACGGTAGCACATGCCCCACAGACGCCGCCACGGCAGCCGGCGCCTCGGATGAATTTATAGCCAGCATATTCCATGGCCTTCATGATGGTAAGGCCTTCGGGGACATCATACCTCTTGCCCATCACGAATACGGGGATCATGTTTATGGCAACTTCCGGCTTTGCCTCCTCCGTAGCTGTGGTATGGGCCTCTTTTTCAGTTTCTGAACCGCTCATCCATTACCCTCCTTAAGGGCCAATTCTATAATAAGCCATGGGAGGTTAACAAGGCAACTGGGCTCACCAGGTGCCTTTTGAACCAGGCGCCCGCTTCCCTCATGCCGAAGGCCAGCCCCATGAGCTCGCTGAAATAGAATATGGGTAGCTTTCCGCCCTTTTGCCGGGATTCCAGGTTTACTTGACATAAGGGGCAGGCGGTCACTAGGGCCTCAGCCCCCACCCCTTCTGCCGCGGCGACGATCTCCCCCACCAGCTTGGTCACAATGTCCTTCCGGGTGAGGGAAAGGCTGCCGCCGCAGCAGTCAACCTTGCCCGACCAGTCGATAGCCTCCGCCCCCAGGGCTTCCATCAAAAGGTCCAGGGACTGGGGGTTTTCGGGGTCATCGAACTGGACCACCTTGGGGGGGCGAACCAGGAAACACCCATAATAGCAAGCCAGCCTGAGCCCGCTTAGCGGTTTTTTCACCCTATCCCTTATCGCCTCCATCCCTACCTCGCTGGAGATGATTTCCAGGAGGTGCTTCACATCGTGTCTTGCCTGGTAGGGCATCCCCAGGATTTCCGAGAGCTTCTTCCTCAAATCGGCATTGGCCATCGCCTCATGCCTGGTATTCTTGAGCCTGAGGAAGCAGGCGGGACAGGCCACCGCCATATCCATCCCCTCCCTTTCGGCGAGGGCGAGGTTTCTCCCCGCCAGGGCATGGGAGAGCCAGAAGCTGGTGCAGTGCCCCGGGGAGGAACCGCAGCAACTCCAGTCAGCAATCTCCTCCAGCTCCACCCCCAGCTCGCGGCAAACCGCCCTTGCCGAGAGGTCATATTCCCTTGCCGTCGATTCCAGGGAGCATCCCGGATAGTAGGCGTATCTCAAACCTCCCCCTTTGTCCTTTCAAAGATGGCCTTTATCTCCTTCGAGCCCCTGATCCTGGTGGGAAGGAGCTTTAGCTTTCCCTTGAGGAGCATCTTGATTCCCAGGATGAGGTCGGTGAAAAGGTCCCTGGTCTTCAGCTTGAGCAGAAGCAGCATCCCCAGCTCATATTGCCTGCCCAGAAGCCTTACGCTCTGGAGGAAGGTCTGGTTAAAAGTGGTGATGACCTTCTCCTTGCCCTCCTCCCCCTCCCCCAGGGCCATCTCCCTGAGGGCATCCATCACCCGCAATATATCCACCTCCTGGGGGCAGCGGGCGACACAGGTCTCACAGGTGGCACACAGCCATATGGTGGATGAGGTGAGCACCTGCTTCCTCAGCCCCAGCTGAACCATCCTTATTATCTGGTTGGGGAGGTAGTCCATGGCAAAGGCCACCGGGCAGCTCAGGCTACAGGTAAGGCATTGATAGCAGCGGTCGAGGGGCGTATCTGCCATCTGCTTAACCTTCTGGGAGAAGGCGGGGTCTATCTGGTGAACCTGCTCGCTTATGAACTGCATCCTATCTCTCCACTACCTCCTGGAGTTCCTCCTCCTTGAAGGTGGCCAGGGGAAGCTCCTCCTCCAGGCTTCGGCCGGGGACATAATCGAAGGTGCCCTGCAGCTTGAGCCCCACCAGGCGGAAGATGTTGGCTACCGGTATATCGTTGGGGCAGGCCTCCTGGCACATGCCGCATCCCACACAGCAGAGGGCCATATGGTTCATCCTGGTGAGGTGGAAAAGAAGGGTGTCGGTGGGCATCCTTATCGTTCCCCTCTTCTCGGCCCATCCCAGGTACTTCTCCGCCTCCACCTCGAAGGTGGGGGAATCGAAGAAGCACTCCTTGCAGTAGCAAAGGGGGCAGACTGTCTTGCAGTTGCGGCAATTGATGCAGGGGGCGAACAACGTCAAAAGCTTTTCCAATCCATAGATTTCGCTTTGCGTCCGCTCCAGAACCTCGTCCCTTTTCTTCGTCCTTTGGGCCACAAGCTTGGAGATGGCTTCCTCTCGCCTTGCCATCTCCTTTTCATCGCTTGGCTTAAGGTCTAGGGCCTCCAGTATTTTCTCCCCCTCCGGTGTTCGTGCCTCAACCAGGATCCCCTTTTCCACATCCACCCCGATAAGGCCAATGACGAGGTCGGCATTCATGGGGGTGGGATATTCGCAAATCTGGCAGGCCTCCCTCAGCGATGGGTCCTGTTTTCCCGCCTTAACCGCCTTCAGGAAATCCTGCGTGGGCGATGAGCTCTCTTGGGCCAGTTTTCCATAATCGCTTACGGAATAGGTGCCGAAGCAATCTATGCCGATGAGCACCAGGTTCTCCAGGGATGCCTGCTTCAGTTTTACCAGCTCCACCAGCGCCCTCAGCTCGCAGGGCCTGAGCACCACCCCGATCTTCCTCGGGCTGGGGGCCACCTTGGTCATCTGGGAAACGATCCTCGCCGAGTTGACCGGGAGTACTGGGGCCAGCGGATCTGGCCTTTCCAGGCTCTGGGGGTGGCTCACCAGGGTTTGCACCACATTCTTGCCCTCACCAAGCTCCTGGGGGATGAGCAGGGCATCGACCAGCCCCTTTTCCAGTAGCTCGTGCCAAAACCTGCTCAGGGCATCCAGAACCTTCCCCTCTCGAACCTCTAGAATGGCGATCTTACCCATTTTCCTTCCTAAATAGACCAATATTTCTTAATCGGATTGGGCCCCTGTTTTTTCAGCTTTTGGGTAAATTCGGTCACCGTATCGGCGAACTTCTTCCCCTCGGCGGCGCTGATCCACCTCAGCCACACCCGGTCATCCTCCAGCCCCAGGGTATTTAGGATGCTTTTGAGCGCCGTCATCCTTCTCCTCGCCTTAAAGTTCCCCGATACGTAGTGGCAATCTCCCGGGTGGCATCCCCCCACCAGCACCCCGTCGGCGCCGCTGAGGAGCGCCCTGAGCACATAGACGGGGTCCACCGAGCCGCTGCACATGGTTCTGATGGGGCGGATATTGGGGGGATACTGCATCCTGGTGGTGCCCGCCAGGTCGGCGGCGGTATAGGTGCACCAGTGGCACAGCAACCCTACGATGATGGGTTCAAACTCCTCTTCCGGCAAGGGAACCTCCTATCTTAAACTGCGGCATCCACCATGGAGAAGACCTGCTTTTCGGTGAAACCCCTCAGCTTTGCCGCACCGTTAGGACAGATGGCGGCACAGGCGCCACAGCCCTGACAGAGCACCTCTATTACCACCACCACCCCCCTCTCCTCATCCTTTACCCTGGCACCATAGGGACAGGCGGAAATGCAGAGCTCACAACCGCTACAGCGCCTTTCATTGACCTGGGAGACGACCCTTCCCGACTCCAGCCGCTCCCTGCAAAGGAGAGAGGCTGCCCGCTGCGCCGCCGCTTGAGCCTGGGCAATGGTTTCGGTCATATCCCTGGGCGAGTGAGCCAGCCCGCAGACATAGACGCCTTCGCTGAGGAGGTCCACAGGGCGGAATTTGACCTCCGCCTCTTGGAAGAACCCGTCCTCGGTCAGCTCCAGGCCGAGCATATTGGCAAGCGTCCCATCCTCGTTGGGGACGATCGCCGGACTCAACACCACCAGGTCGGGCTCAATCCTCAGCCTTCCCCCCAGGGTGGGATCGATGACCTCTACCACCAGCCTGTCCCCCTCCATCTTCACCTCTGGCTTATGGTCAGGTTCATAGCGGATGAAAACGACCCCTTTCTCCCTGGCCTGGCTATAGTATTCCTCCCTAAAGCCGTAGCTCATAATATCTCGATAACAGACTAATACGTCGATCTCCGGATTTTTACCCTTCAGCCCGAGGACATTCTTCAGCGCCTGGGAGCAGCAGATCCGGCTGCAATAGGGCCTCTCCTCATCCCGCGAGCCCACGCATTGAATCATGACGATGGAGCGCATATCATCGAGTTCGCCCAAAACCAACCGCCGTTCCAGTTCCCTCTGGGTTATCACCCTCTCGCTCTCACCGTAGAGATACTCCTTGGGCTCGGATTGCTGGCCACCGGTAGCGATGATGATGGCCCCCACCTTAATGGAATCTATATTAGCATCCTTATCCCTGAGCGTAGCTTCGAAATCGCCGGCATGGCCCGAGGCTGCCACTACCTCGGTCTCCTGGTGAAGGTGAATCAGGCGGTTCTCCTCGATCTTTTTGGTGAGTTCCTGGAGCAATGCCTGGGGGTCTCCCCCCTCCAGGGTGGTGTAGATATGTCTCAGGTTGCCCCCAAAGCCAGTCTCCCTCTCCACCAGGTGACACTCAAAGCCCTGCTCGGCAAGGGATAGGGCGGCGGTGAGCCCAGCCAGGCCGCCCCCGATGATCAGGGCGCGGTGCTCCATCCCCTGCGAGGTTATGGGCAGCGGCTCCTGCCCTTTAACCTTTTCCAAGGCGATAGCCAGTAGCCTCTTTCCCTTTTCGGTTGCTGCCTGCTGGCGGTCGGGATGGACCCGGGAGAGCTGCTCCCTGAGGTCCACGATCTCAAGCAGGGAGGGGTTTAGCCCCACATCCCTGATCGCCTCCACGAAAAGCCCGTGGTAAGGGAAGGCGGAACAGGCGGCCACAACCACCCGATTGGCTTTTTCGTCCTTTACCCTTCTCTTTAACCCCTCTAAGTCATCCTTGAGGCAAAGGTAGCGGAAATTTTCCACACAGACCACGCCGGGCAGCCCCTGGGCGAATTTGGTCATCTCCTCCATGTTCACCGCCGAAGATATCTCCTCGCCACAATGGCAGAGGAAGATGGCCACCCGCGCCTCCTCTTCGCTGACATCGATCTCCGGGGGATACGCCTTGGGGCCGATCAGGTTTGGCGGGGGGGAAAGGAGCTTGGAGGCCTGACATGCTGCGGCACCCGCTTCCACTATGGTGTCGGCGATGTCCTTGGGGGCGGAGGCGGAGCCGCAGACGTAGATGCCCTCCCTTGATGTGTTTACCGGGGAGAATTCCCTGGTGCTCACGAACCCCCACCTACCAGGCTCAATGCCCAGAATATGGCTCAACTCCTCAAATTGGGGAGAGGGAACTTGCCCTACCGACAGGACCACCAGCTGGAACTCCTGCCTCTCGATGCCGCCATCCTCCCCCTGGGCTAGCAGGATGAGGTTTTTGGTCTCCGGGTCCTGCTTCAGGTTGGGGATGCGGCAGCGGTTGAAATTGATGCCAAAATCCTTTATCGCCCTCTGGTAATAGCGGTGATAGCCTTTGCCAAAAGCCCTCATGTCCATAAAGAAGATGTGGACATCGAGCTGGGGATTCCTCTCCTTGGCCAGCATCGCCTCCTTGAGGGCATACATGCAGCAGGCTGAGGAGCAGTAATCCCTCTCCTTGGTCCTGGAGCCGATGCATTGCAGCAAGGCCATGGAGCGGGGGGCCTCCCCATCAGAGGGGCGAATTAGCCTTCCCGCATAAGGGCCGCTGGGGCTGAGCATCCGCTCCAGCTCGATGCTGGTGATCACGTTGGGATAGCGCTTGTAGCCATATTGAGTCCAGGGGCGGGGGTCGAACTCCTCAAAGCCGGTGGTCAGGATGATGGCCCCCGCCTCAAGCCTCCTTATTCCCTCCTCTGCGGAGAGGTCTATGGCGTCGGTGGGGCACCTTTCGACGCAGAGGCCGCATTGGGTGCAGTTTTCCCAATCGATGACATAGCTATTGGGCATCGCCAGCGGGTGGCGAAGGTAGATCGCCTTTCGGGTTGCCATCCCCTCCTCGAATTCGCTCCCCACCTCCACCGGGCAAACCTGGCTACATAGTCCACAGCCAATGCATCGCTCTTCCTTCACCCCCCTGGGATTGATCCTCAGGGTGACCACGAAATCGCCGGCATCGCCTTCCACTGCCTCTATATTGGTGAGGGGCAGGAGCTCGATGTTGGGGTGATAAAGGCCGCGGCGAAGGCAGAACTGGGAGGAGTCATCCCTGGAGAAGATGGGGAGTATCTGGCACATGCCGCAGTGATTATCGGGGAACCACTTATCCAGCTGCACCAGTGTCCCCCCGATGGTGGGGCTTCGGTCACATAGGTAGACCTTGAACCCCCTCTGGGCAAGCTCCAGGGAGCATTTCATGCCCGCGATCCCGGCACCGATGATAAGCACCGCTCCTATCGCCATCTATACATACGCTCCGGTAGCCACATCGATCATCTCGAAGAATTGCATAGCGGTGAAGTTCTTGTGCTGCATCGCCCCCGAGGGGCAGGTGGCGGCGCAGGCACCACAGCCCTCACAGACCGCCTCATTGACCTTAGCCACCCTCCTCCTGGGGTCGATCTCTATGGCCTTATAGGCGCAGATGGGGACGCAATATCCACAACCGCTGCAAACCTCCTCATCCACCCAGGCTATGGTGGGCTCGTGAAGCAGTTCCTTTCTGGAGAAGAGGGAGAGCACCTTGCTCGCTGAGCCGCTGGCTGAGGAGATGGTATCGGGAAGGTCCCGCGGCCATTGAGCGGTGCCGGCGATATAGATGCCAGCAGTTAGCGTCTCCACCGGCCTAAGCTTGGGATGAGCCTCGGTGAGAAAGCCATACTGGTCGGAGGTGATATTCAGCTTCCTCGCTGTCTCCTTAGCCCCCTGGCTGGGCACCATGGCAGTGGCCAGGACCACCAGGTCGGCGGAGATCTCAAGGCTCTTCCCGGTGAGGGTATCCACCCCCCAGACCTTGATCTTTTCGCCCTCACGAAACACCTTTGATACCTTTCCCCTAAGGTATAGAACGCCGTCCTCCTCCGCCGCCCGCTGCACGAACTCCTCACAGCCCTTGGCATCGGATCGGATGTCGATATAGAAGATATAGGCCTGCCCCTGGGGCACCGCTCGCTTGTAGAGCACCGCCTGCTTCGCCGTATACATGCAGCAAACCCGGGAGCAATAGGGGACGCCATGTTCCTGGTCACGGGAGCCCACGCACTGGATAAAGACCACCTCCTGGGGCACCCCGCCATCCGAGGGCCTCCTCACCTCCCCCCGGGTGGGACCTGAGGGGGAGAGGAGCCTCTCGAATTGGAGTCCATCGATGACATCGGGGTCTGCGGCATATTCGGGGGCATTCTCCTTGCCATAGAGGTCGTACCCCGTAGCCACGATTATCGCCCCCACCTCCTCCTCAACAAAGGCTTCCTCCTGGAGGAAATCGATGGCTCTGGTGGGGCAGACCTCCTCGCAGGCGCGGCACTCGTCCCCGTTGAAATGGAGGCAGCTCACCGGGTCGATGACCAGCTTTTGGGGCACTGCCTGGGGGCTGATGTAAACGGCTTTTCTCTGTGAGAGCCCGCGATCGTATTCGGCGGGGCAAATAGCAGGGCACTTCTCCAGGCAGAGCCCACAGTTATCGCATTTTTCGTCGTCGATGTAGGATGGCTTTTGCTTGATCTTCACGGTGAAATTTCCCACATAGCCCGATATCTCCTCTACCTCGGCATAGGTGTAGAGCTTTATATTGGGGTGGGAGAGGACCTCCGCCATCGTGGGGGCGATGAGGCAGGGAGGGCGATCCAGGGTAGGGAAGGTCCCCGATAGCTGGGTGGCATGCCCTCCCAGGCTGGGATACCTCTCCACCAAAACCACCTCATATCCACCGTGGGCGATGTCCAGGGCAGCCTGCAACCCGGCGATCCCTCCCCCAACCACCAGCGCCCTCTTGGTGAGGGGGACCACCATCGGGGTGAGGGCCATATTGCGGCGTAGCTTCTCAATGGTGGCCTTGATGAGGGCCACCGCTTTCTTGGTGGCTATTTCCTTCTCGTGTTCGTGGGGCCAGCTACAGAGCTCCCTGATGTTGGCTACCTCGCAGAAGTAGGGGTTTAGCCCCTCAGAGGCCGCAACATTGCGGAAGGTGCGCTCGTGCATCATGGGGGAGCAGTTGGCCATTACGATGCCATCAAGCCCCTTCTCCCTTATCGCCTCTTTCACCAGGTCCTGCCCCGGGTCGGAGCACATGTAGATATAGTTCTCGGCGTGGGCCACGCCGGGATAATCCTTTATCGCTTCCACAACCCGCTCCACATCTACAGAGCCGGCGATGTTGAGGCCGCAGTGGCACACAAAAACCCCAATCCTGTTCATGGTCGACTCGCCGCTGCCTCCTCTAATATCACTTCATCCTGGGAAAATAGGGCCAGGACCTTGCTGGCGGCACCGCTTGCCTGAGCCACGCAGTCGGGGATATCCTTGGGCCCCTGGGCGGTGCCAGCCAGATAAATGCCGGGAGCCGAGCTCTCCACGGGGCGAAGCTTGGGGTGAATCTCTGACATAAATCCATATTCATCGCTGGCGATGCCCAGCTTCCCCGCCAGCTCCTTGCTTCTAGGGCTCGGTATCATGGCGGTGCCCAGCACCACCAGATCGGCGGCGATCTCAACCCTCTTCCCGGTGAGGGTATCCACCCCCCAGACCTTGATCTTTTCGCCCTCACGAAACACCTTTGACACCCTTCCCCTCAAATATAGAACGCCGTCCTCCTCCACCGCCCGCTGCACGAATTCCTCATAGCCCTTCCCAGTGACCCTGATGTCCATATAGAAGATGTAGGCCTGACCATCAGGAACGGCGTGCTTGTAGAGCATGGCCATCTTGGCCAGATACATGCAGCAAACCCTGGAGCAGTAGGGGAGGCCATGCTCCGGGTCTCGGGAGCCAACGCAGGAGATGAACACCACCTCCTTGGGCTCCGTGCCATCGGAGGGCCTAAGTACCACGCCATTGGTGGGGCCTGAGGGGCACAGGATCCTCTCAAACTGGAGGCCGTCGATGATGTCGGGGTCCTCCTCGAACTCCGTTATCTCCCCCTTGGGCAGGAGCTCATAGCCGGTGGCAACGATGATGGCTCCCACCTCTACCTCCTCATACCGATCCACCATCCCGTGATCTATCGCTTCCGTTTCGCAGGCGGTAACGCATGATAGGCATTCGCAGCACCCAGGGCAGTTAAGGCAGCGGCTCGCCTCCCTCACCGCCTCCTCTTCGCTCAGCCCCAATTCCACCTCCTGGAAGTTCCCCCCCCTCTCTTCCGTGGATA
>JAUVVB010000007.1 GCA_030604825.1 Chloroflexota bacterium
CACAAAGCTTCCTCTAGGCAGCATAATCGTGAACCTCTTCGAAGGGGTTAAGCGCCCCAGCGGTGACACCGGGGCGGTGGACCAAGCCCTGGGCGGGCTGATCTCCCAGCTCATCGCTGAGGGGGAGATCAAGGGAAAGCTCAACGAACTTACCATGATCCATAGCATGGGAAAGATAGAGCCGGCAAGGGTGCTGGTGGTTGGGTTGGGTAAAGAAGAGGAACTCAGCCTGACCAGGATTCGCGGGGTTAGTGCCGAGGCATGCCGCCTGCTCAAAAAGGTGGGGGTGGAGCGGGGGGGCACCATTGCCCATGGGGCCGGCTTTGGTGGAATCGATGCGGAGAAGGCAGCTCAGGCGGTCACCGAGGGCGCCATCTTGGGTCTTTATGCCTTCCGCAGGCACCAGACAAAGGAGCCAGAGCATAAAGAGCTAGAGGAGCTCCTCATCGTGGAAAGGGATGAGGGCAAGCTTCCCCAGATGGAGCGGGGATGTGCCCGGGGCAGGATCATGGCCCAGGCCACAAATCTGGCCCGAGACATGGCCAACGAGCCCGCCAACTACATGACCCCCTCCCAGATGGCAGAGGTGGCAAGAAAGTTGGCCCAGGACTATGGGCTTGAGTTTCAGGTGCTGGAGGAGGAGGAGATGGAAAGGCTGGGGATGGGGGCCCTGCTGGGGGTGGCTCGGGGAAGCCGGCAGCCGCCAAAGCTCATCATCCTGGGCTATAAAGGAGGTGACCCCCAAAAGCCCTCTTTGGGCCTGGTGGGCAAGGGGATAACCTTCGATTCCGGTGGCATCTCCATCAAGCCCTCCGAGGGAATGGGCGATCAGAAGGGGGATATGGCCGGGGGGGCTGCGGTGATCGCGGCCATGGCCGCCATTGCCCAGCTTAAGCCCACCATCAACGTCACCGCGGTAATCCCGGCAGCGGAGAACCTGCCCAGCGGCACTGCCCTCAAGCCGGGGGACATCCTGCGGGCGATGAATGGCAAGACCATCGAGGTGGTGACCACCGATGCCGAGGGGCGGCTCATCCTGGCCGATGCCCTAAGCTATGCTCGCCAGCTTAAGCTCTCCCCCCTGGTGGATGTGGCCACCCTCACCGGAGCCTGTCACATCGCCCTGGGCGATTTTTGCAGCGGAGCCTTTGGCAACGATGAGGGGCTGGTGGAGAAGGTGATCAGGGCCGGCGAGGAGGCCGGGGAGCGAATCTGGCAGATGCCCATGTATGAGGAGTATAAGGAGCAGAACAAGAGCGACGTCGCCGACATCAAGAACTCGGGGGGAAGATGGGGAGGTGCCATCACCGGAGCTCAGTTCCTTGCCGAATTCGTGGGGGACACCCCCTGGGTTCATCTCGATATCGCCGGCACCTCCCGCTCGGAAAAGGAGCGAGCCTTCTTGGTCAAGGGGGCTACCGGTGTTGGGGTGAGAACCCTGGTCAACCTGGCCCTGGCCGAATCGGGAGGGGAAATTGAAGGTTAAATGGCTTGGCGTTTCATGCTTTGTTATCACCTCAGCGGAGGGAACTAAGATCATCACCGACCCCTATAAGTCAGGGCTGCTCATCAGGTACCGGAGGATCGAGGAGACCGCCCATGTGGTGACGGTGAGCCACGAGCACTTCGACCATAACAACGTGGCCGCCATCGGGGGAAATCCTCAGGTGCTACGAGGCGCGGGAAGCTTTGAGGTCGCCGGGATAACGGTTAGGGGGATAGCCTCCCGTCATTACAGCAGTTCCATCGGGAGATGGAGGGGGCCAAATACCATCTTCTGCTTAACCGTGGATGGGATAGGGGTTTGCCATCTGGGCGACCTGGGCCACCAGCTCAGCGAGGAGCAGGCTTCCCAAATCGGCGAGGTGGATATCCTCATGCTTCCGGTGGGGGGTCGGGCCACCATCGATGCCAGGGGGGCGAGCCTGGTCTGCGACCAGCTAAAGCCCAGGGTTGCCATCCCCATGCATTACAAGACGGCCAAGCTGTTGTTGCCCTTTGCTGGGGTCGATCCATTCCTGGAGGGGAAACCCGATATCAGGCGGCTGGATGCCTCGGAGGTGGAGTTCAAAAAGGATGAGCTCCCCTCCCCTACCCAGATCGTGGTGCTAAAACCCGCAGGGTGACCCTACACGAGGAACGTTTTGAAAAAGGGAATAAAGAGGAAAGCTAAGAGACGGGCAGCAAAAGCGTAGACACCTATCGACCTGGCTGAGCCAATAATTCGAAAAAAGGAGGTCTTACATGAAGATCAAATGGCTGGGACATGCATCCTTCCTCATCACCTCGGAGGGGGGAACCAGGATCATCACCGACCCATACGCCACGGGGATGGGGATCAGCTACGACCCCATAACGGAGGCTGCCGACATCGTGGTGGTGAGCCATGATCACCCTGACCATGGCAACGTTTCCTCAGTGGCAGGAAGCCCGGAGGTGGTAAAGGGCGTTGGCACCAAGGAGGCTAAGGGGATAGGCTTTGGGGGAATCGCTTCCTTCCATGATGATGCCGGTGGCGGCCAGAGGGGGCCAAATACCATCTTCTGCTTAACCGTGGATGGGATAAGGGTTTGCCATCTCGGCGACCTGGGCCATCAGCTCAGTGAGCAGCAGGTCGCCGATATTGGGGGGGTGGATATCCTCCTCGTTCCCGTTGGCGGCTTCTTCACCATCGACCCCGCAGGGGCAAGCAGGGTGGTGGAGGCGCTAAAGCCCAGGGTTGCCATCCCCATGCATTACAAGACGGAGAAATGCGCCTACCCCATAGCCGAGGTGGATAGCTTCCTTGAGGGGAAGGCCAATGTGAGGCGGATGGATGCCTCAGAGGTGGAGTTCAAAAAGGAGGAGCTCCCCTCCCCCACCGAGATCGTGGTGCTAAAGCACGCTCTATAGGGGTTGCTACAACAATATGGATACACAAGCCAAGGGACAACCCTTCGTACACAGCGATTAGTTCGAAAAAGGAGGCTGAGAAATGACCTATACCTATCAGGATGCCATTTTCGAGAAGGAGGACGGGATTGCCACGCTGACCCTGAACCTGCCGGAGAGGCTTAATGCCCTTAGCGTGGGGATAAGGGAGGCATTGCTCAGGGCGGTGGATGATGTGGCTCAGGACGACGATACCCGGGTGCTGATAATCACCGGTGCTGGTCGCGCCTTCTGTTCTGGGGCCGATGTTCGGGGCCTGGCGGGGGAGGCTGAGATCCGCTCCGGGGAGGTGGGGCGCAAGGGCATCATGGGGCCATTAAGCCTGCCTGTGCTCAGGATTACCAGGCTGGAGAAGCCGGTCATCGCAGCGGTGAATGGCGTTGCCGCCGGCGGTGGCTTTGGCCTAGCTATGGCCTGTGACATCAGGATCGCCTCGGAGAATGCCAGGTTCATCTCCGTGTTTGTGAGAAGGGCACTCCCCGTGGAGTGGGGCCTGTCCTACTTCCTGCCCCGGGCGGTGGGGCTTTCCAAGGCCCTGGAGATCATGTGGACCGGCGATGCCATCGATGCCAGGGAGGCGGAACGAATAGGCCTGGTGAGCAAGGTGGTGCCCGCCGATGACCTGATGAAGGAGACCAGGGCGCTGGCTGCCAAACTGGCAAAGGGGCCTCCAATAGCCATCGAGTTGATCAAGCGGGCCACATATGTAGGGCTTGATAGCAATAATCTGGCGTCACAGCTGGGATATGAAACCTACGTTGCTGGCGTCTGTATCCGCACCGAGGACTTCCGGGAGGGGGTAAAGTCCTTCCTGGAAAAGAGGGAGGCTGAGTTCAAGGGGAGATAGGCCCTCCCTGAGAAGGGGATGCCATGCCGGCGAACCTGCCACCGGAATATTTCCAGGCTGAGAAGCGCTACCGACAGGCGAAAAGCCCCGAGGAGAAGGTGGAGGCCCTGGAGGCCATGCTCTCCATCATGCCCAAGCATAAGGGCACCGATAAGCTTCGCGCCGAGCTGAGGACCAAGATCGCCAAATTCACCCGCGAAGCGGCGCGGAAGCTGGCCACCGACAGAAGGGGAGCTGGCTACCATATCAAGAGGGAGGGCGCAGGTCAGGCGATACTGGTGGGGCTTCCCAATGTGGGAAAGTCCCAGTTGATATCCGCCCTCACCGAGGCATCCTCCGCGGTGGCCGATTACCCCTTTACCACCAAAGCCCCAATACCGGGGATGATGGTTTTCCACAACATTCAAATCCAGTTGCTGGATATGCCCCCGATAACGGATCGCGATGCCCGTCCCTGGTTAACTAACCTCCTCCGCGGCGCTGACCTGCTCTTGCTGATGGTGGATCTGGGCCAAGACCCCATAGCCCAGGTGGAAGCCATATTTGGGGAACTGGAAAAGCTGAGGATAAAGCCGGTGGGCAGGGAAATGGAAGGGGTGCAGTGGCTAGATCAGAAGAAGGCCTTGATGGTGGGGAGCAAGGATGATGTGGCGGGGGCAGAGGAAAATCGCCGCAGTCTTCAGGCGCGGTATGGTGGGGAGTTTCCGCTGGTCTCCATCTCCGCCCAGAGGGGGACTGGCCTTGAGGGGCTGAAGGTGGAGATCTACCGAGGCTTGGAGATCATTCGAGTACATACCAAGGCACCAGGAAGCAAGGCCGACCTGGAGGAGCCGATAGTGCTGAAAAAGGGGAGCACCGTTGAGGATTTTGCCCAATCCATTCACAAGGACTTTCGCCAGAGGCTGAGGTATGCCCAGATCTGGGGCTCGGGGAAATTCGATGGCCAGAAGGTTAAGCGGGAACACATCCTCCAGGATGGCGACATAGTGGAGCTTCATGCCTAGTCACGGGATTTCCGTCTTCACCTGCCACAGCTTTTCCGCCAGTTCCTCTATGTATTCCCTGTTCTCCAGCCTTTGCTTCCATGTTTCGGGGATAGCCTCGATTCCAAGGTAGGCGCCGCAGATGGCGCCGGTCATCGCCGCTATGGTATCGGTGTCCCCGCCCAGGCTTATGGCATAGAGGACAGCCTGCTCGAAGGACTGGGGGTGGCTCAAGAAGGAGTAGATGGCGGTGGGCACCGAATTAAAGGCCTCGATGCCATTTCCCAGTGCCCTGACCACCTTCACCCGATCCCCTTCCCCAATTAGCTCTCTTATCCTGCTCAGCTTTTCCCTATAGACCTGGTGCTCTATGAAATCCTCCAGCTTTCTGAGGAAGTCATCCCGCTCAAAGGGCGAGGATGGATCCTCATTCGTAGCCAGAGCAACGGCATAGGCCTGGAGGGCGGCGCCCTGCTTTCCCAGCTCATGGGCATGGGTGATGCTGCTTGAGCGGCGGGCCACCTCCTTAAGTTGAGCGGGGTCATCGTGGTAGAAGACGCCGATGGGGGCAATCCTCATCGCCGAGCCATTTCCATAGGAGCCGCCGCCATAGAGCTTCTCCGCCGCCCCATGCCATGGCTCGCCGCCCTTTATCATCCTGAAGATGCGGGGTGGCCCCGGGCCGTAGCCGCGGTAGGGCTCGAGGTCGTAGTTCTTGATGAAGGTCTTGGTCATGTGCTCGCCATCAAAGCCCCCCTTCTCTATCAGCGACTGTGCCACCCCGATGGCCATGTGGGTGTCGTCGGTGTAGCGGAGGAGGCTTTCGCCCCGGCCAAGGGCCTGAACCTCATCCCGATGGACCATTTGCCATCCCTCCAGCGATGCCCCCAGTGCATCCCCCACCGCAGTCCCGATCAGGGAGCCCAGAAACTTCGATCTCTTTTCTCCCATACTCTAAGCTATCCCCTCTATCTCCCTCTTGTATTGCTCCAAAAGCGCCCGGTATTGGGAATCGAGCTGGGTCAGCATCATGCGCCACTGCTGCTGGAATTGGGGTTGGCCCTCTACATTTATGTCAACTTCCCTCACGCCCCGCCTCATCGCTTCCTGCCTGAGCCTTTGCTCAAAATCGTTTTTCAGCCTGTGGTAGGCCTGGCTCCTCTGCTCTGCACCCTCCTCCTCATAGTGCTTGAAAAGGTGCCTCAGCTTGGTATATGCGTTTTCCACGCCCCCCTTATCCTGTTTCAGGCTCTTCAGCCCTTCCATTGCCCGGCGATTAATCCTTTTCGCCTGATCGTTTCTGGGGAGGTCTATGCTCCTGAGCAGAACCTCCATTGCCCCCCGGGCCACATAATCCCTTGCCTCCTCATCATACTTGCTGAGCTCTGCTATCAAGTTGCCCTCCCCCTTGAGGTAGCGGGCAGCCAGTTCCTCCCCCTGGGGAAGGAGATCCCTTCTCTTGGTCTCCTCCGGGGGCGCCTTTCCCAGCCTTTCCGCCTTCTCCATGGCGATGTCAAAGGCGCTTTTAAGCTCTCCCATGCTCACCTCCTCTCACCACCTCCAGGCTGCGCAATCGGTTGAGGGCAGCGGCCACCTCCTGAGGCCGGGGCAGGGCGTAGTCGCCGGGATGCTGACCGTAAAAGGGGGAGATGACGTCGAGCCCCTTATCGCTTATGTCCTGAAATAGCCTTTCCAGGATCTGCCTCAGGCTTGTCTTGGCGTCGATGTAGCCCCGGCGCAGGGCATAGACGAGCATGTCCCCGATAGCCCTTGTCTGGCTGGTGTCCACCAGCTGCTCCACGCACCCCAGGTCGATGACCTGATAGCCAAACTGGATGGAGTGAAGGCCCTTGGCGGCGGCCTTCACCTTGGAGCCGCGAAGGGGATTGATGCTCTGGGGGAGGGGAATGCGAAGGCCGATATCGCCAAAGCCGCCTCCGCTCTCGTCCATCCGAAGGGCGGGCTGCTGCCTTGCGATGTGGCGTGCCTGACTGGTAACCACCTGGGGCAGGTAATGGTCCATGGCAATGATCGTGTCTGCCACATCGAAATAGTCGCTGCACCCTCCCATGACGATGATGGTGGAAACGCCATGTTCGCTATAGAGGTGGCGCACCTGGTCAAGAAAGGGGGTGATGGGCTCCCTCTCCTTGGGCACCAGTTGCTGCATGCGGCCATCGCGGATCATGAAGTTGGTGGCGCAGGTATCCTCGTCCATGAGCAGCAGGCTGGTGCCATATTCCAGGGCCTCCACGATGTTTGCTGCCTGGGAGGTGCTGCCGCTGGCATTATCGGTGTGGAAGGCGCGGGTATCCTGGCCGAAGGGGAGGTTGGAGATGAAGGGGCTGATATTTACCTTTTCGATGCGGCGGCCATCCTCGGCACGGATCTTCACCGTGTCGGGGCGGGACACCACGTATTCCCTGCCATCCCCGGGCACGTGATTATACACCCCCCGCTCCACTGCCACGAGCAGGGTGGACTTTCCATGATAGCCGCCACCCACAATTATGGTCACCCCCTCCGGGATTCCCATCCCCCTCACCCTGTCCCTATTTGGGGCGCTGAACTCCACCTCAAGCTCCGGGGGCGAGGTGAAGGCGACCACATCCCTTCCCCGCAGTGGTCGGTCGCTTACCCCGCTTGCCCGGGGCAGCACCGAGTCATTGGCGATGAAGGCCACCAGCCGATGCTCCGCCAGCTGATGGCGCAGCGCTTTCTGGTCCTCAGCGGTGTAAACATGGCCCGCCACCACCCCGGGGTCGTAGGAGGCATAAAGCAGCGAAGCCTCCACCAGATGGGGGATCTCATCGAAGAAGATGGCCAGTGCCTCCCGCCCCAGGCATCTCCGCCCCGCGGCAGGAAGCCCAACGGAGAACCTGATCTCCACGAATTCCTCATTTACCAGGCAGCTGGTGCGCTCCAGGATCTCCTGTCCCCCCACATCCACCAGCACCACCCCCGACCTCCCCGTGCCCCGGCTGCCCTTGACATACCTCCTTATGGAGTTGGCAAAGCCCCTGGTGATAAGGTCGGCCAGGGCTATGGTTCTGATGCGGTTTGCATAGAGGGATGCGGGGAAGCGTGCCCTGCTCTGGGCTACCCTTGCCCTGAGGCGGGAGGGAGGGGCGAAGGGGTCGCTCTGAACATGGTCGATGAAAAGGCGGAAGGTGCCGAAATCGTAATCCCCCTGGATCGCCTGATAGGACTTATAGCCTCTGCCCGCTATGTGGCGCAGCCTGCTTTCCAACAAAGAACTCGGCGGTGCCAACAGATCCCCCTATCTTCGCCTCTCCATGTTAGCGCATTGGGGTGCCGCTGGCAACCTTGGCGTTGCTAGCGGCACTGGCCGGATTCTCAGCGGGCGTATTTGCTTTTCCTCGATCTTTCTCACCCGTGGATTCGCTCAGGGCTTGCGCTGAGGGGGCAAACCCCATAAAATATGGTAGCCAAAGGGCTTTGGCCAAACCATTCTATTCGAGGCAAAAATTTTGACGGAGGGAAGATGACATGGAGTTTGAGGACATCATCTACAAGAAGGAAGAGGGTGTTGCCAAGATCATCATAAACCGGCCGGACAGGATGAACGCCTTCCGCATGCTGACCATGGACGAGATAGCGGAGGCGCTTCAGGATGCCTGGATGGATCGGGAGGTTGGCGTGGTGGTGCTCACCGGGGCGGGCGACCGGGCGTTCTGTGCTGGGGGCGATGTGAAGGAGAGGGCGGCCACGGGAACCTATGGAACTCGCCGCTCAGTGGCCAATGTCCACCAGTTGATAAGGGATATTCCCAAGCCAGTGATCGCCGCCGTCAATGGCTTTGCCATCGGGGGCGGTCATGTGCTCCACGTGGTCTGCGACCTGAGCATCGCCTCCGAGACGGCGCGCTTCGGGCAGGTGGGGCCCAGGGTGGGGAGCGTTGACCCCGGCTTTGGCACCGCCTATCTGGCCCGATTGGTGGGGGAGAAGAAGGCCAGGGAGATCTGGTATCTCTGCCGCCAATACAGCGCCCAGGAAGCCCTGGAGATGGGCCTGGTCAACAAGGTGGTTCCGCCCGATAAGCTGGAGGAGGAGGTCGATGCCTGGTGCAAGGAGATACTGTCGATGAGCCCCACCGCCATCAGGATCGCCAAGTCATCCTTCAATTGTGACACCGACCATATGTATGGCATTGAGACCCTGGGGCGGAACGCCCTCATGCTCTACTACATGACGGATGAAGCCAAGGAGGGCGCCATAGCCTGGGCTGAGAAGAGGCCGGTGGATTTCTCCCGCTACAGGATTGGTGGTTTCTGAGATAGCCTAATCGGCTAATACGATAGGCGGGGCCAGAGCCATACTATCACCAGTACGATGAGCCCCAGCCCTATGACGATGGGCACTATGTGCCACCAGACGGTCCACCACTCCAGGCTGAAGAAGCCGTCGCCGCCAAGGCGGGCCAGGATGGTGAAGTGGCTGAGGTGACTTACCTGGGCACAGGCGGTTTGTGTTGCCCGATTTACCTCGGTGGACAGTGACTCCCACTGGTTCGTGGTATCATTGTAGACTGCCAGCCTCAGCCTGCCGGGGTCGCCATCTGCGGCATCCAGGTCTTCATCGGTGTATTTGACGCAAACCTCAATGGACTTTTGCAGCTCCCTCGTTGCCGTCATGGTGAAACAGGTTCCGCCCAGCTCGAAGCCCTCTGGAGCTGCGGGGCAGGCTGTCTGGCCCTGAATGCTCACCACGGCAGTGGCGTTGAAGGCCCCTTCAGGGAAGGTAACGGTAACCCTTCCATCATCGGTCTCCACCGTACCCCCTGCTGTGGTCACCTCATCTGTTATCGGCGAGATGACTACGGAAGGCGGATTTACGGTGAGGGTCACTGGAACTGTTCGGGGGGTGTTGGCTGCGCCTATGGCCCTGATGGTAATGATAGCGCTGTAGCTGCCGTCAGCGAGCCCATCGATGTCCACTGACACGGTCACATTGTCCGTCTCCCCTGTAGAGGTTCCGCTTACGGGGCTGAAGGTTAGCCAGTCGGCATTGTCGACCACGGACCAGCTTAAGGTCCCGATACCGGAGTTGCTTATCCCCAGCGTTTTGCTTGATGGGTTGGCTCCCCCTTCAGTGGCAGTGAAGCTAAGGCTTGTTGGGGTACATTGTATTTCGGGACCTGTAGGTGTAGGCGTGGGGGTTAGTGTGGGCGTAGGAGTTGGTGTAGGGGTGGGAGTAGGGGTGGTCGGTGCACTTATGGTGAGGGTCACTGGCACTGTCTGTGGCGTGTTGGTGGCCCCCGTAGCCGAAATGGTAATGGTGGCGTTGTAAGTGGCGGCGCTCATACCAGAGATGCTCACTGAGGCCGTCACGTTGTCCGTCTCCCCCGTGGAGGTTCCGCTTGTGGGGCTGAGGGTGAGCCAGGCGGCGTTGTCGCTCACCGACCAGTTCAATGTCCCACCGCCGGAATTCCTTATGCCCAGCGTTTGGTTTGATGGATTAGCTCCCCCTTGGGTGGCGCTGAAGGTCAGGCTTGTTGGGTTGTAGGCTATGGTAGGCGGATTGATGCTGAGGGTCACCCCCACCTCCACCGGAGTAAGGCTGTCCCCCGTTATGGTGATGGTAGCACCATAGCTGCCAGCCGGCAGCCCAGAGATATCCACGGACACGGTCACACTGTCCTGCTCGCCAGTGGAGGACCCGGTGGTGGGGTTCAGGCTAAGCCAGATGGCATCGTCGCTCACAGACCAGCTCAAGCTCCCTCCCCCAGCGTTCCATATGCTCAAGGTTTGGGATGTTGGGTTGACCCCTTCGGTGGTAGTGAAGGTGAAGCTCACAGGGCTATACGCTATTTCGGGAGGTGTTGGCTCTATGGTCAAGGTCACTATCACCGTCCATGTTTGGGAGGTCCCCACCTCCGAGATAGTGATAGTGGCATTATAAGGAGAGCCAGCAGCGCTCAGCCCAGAGATATCCACCGACACCGTAACCTCGTCCTCCTCCACCGTACACTCCCCGCTCGTGGGGTTCAACATGAGCCACTCAGCGTCGTCAGTCAGGGACCAGTAAAGGATCTCATCCCCGGCATTCCATATCCTCAAGGTCTGGGATGATGGGTTCGCTCCCCCTTCGGCGGCGGTGAAGGTGAATTCACTAGGGTCACAGGCTATGACCGGGTCAACCTTTGCCCTTGTAGGCGGTGACACTTGGGCAACGAGGGCGCCGATAACGGAAAGTAGTGTGATGACTACCAACAGTATGACCAGAACTTTCGCCCTTTTCTTCACGCCATTTCCTCAAAATGAGAAGAAGGAAACCTCCCTTCCCCCCAATATTGGGGTAATATATCAGAGTTGATAGCTAATAGTCAACCCCTATCGCAGGCGGCAGCAGCCGGGCTGTCAGCAGGATAAAGGCGCCATCCCTCTAATGGCTTGATTTGTCGTTGATAGGGGCTTCAGGCGCGTATTTCTTAACTCTTGACCGGCAGCAAGGTCATGCTTTATGCTACACCTAGATTTCCTATCTGTTAGCGACGAATGCACTTGGGAGCATTGGCGTAGTGGAAGCATTTTATCCTGCATTATTAGCCGTGTCCGCTTTTTGCCTAGGTGCCTGTCCCTTTTCGGTGTGGATTGGGCGGTGGTTCTTGGGCAAAGACATAAGAGATTACGGAGACGGTAACCCCGGGGCAGCCAATGTCTTCCGAGCTGGAGGTCGTAAGTCAGGTTGCCTTGCTGTAATTTTGGACACGGCCAAAGGTGTACCTTTCGTAGCCCTAGCACATTTCTTCTTTGGATTGCCTGAAGTGGTGGTTATGGCAGTGGCACTGAGTGCCATATTGGGACACGCCTTTTCCCCCCTGCTTCGACTGAGAGGCGGAAAGTCCATAGCCGTTACCTTTGGCGTCCTCCTGGCTCTGCCTCAACATGAGATGCTTCTGGCCTTCGCTGTCTTTCTGATCTTGGGCTTCCTCTTCATAGAGATTGACGCTTGGATTGTCATGCTCGCGCCGGTAGGCTCATTGATCTACCTGGTAACTACCGGGAAGAGCTCGTGGGAATTGCTATTTATGTTTTGTGTCCTCGCTATCCTGGCCATAAAACATTTTGACGACCTGCGAACTATTCCAAGAGGTAAAGGAAGACTCATAGGTTGGCTTCAATCGAGGAGACGGGCAACATGAGTCGGCAGCAACAGGATTGAGAGCATGTTATATCAGCTAGTGGTAGCCGCTGGCCTTCTTAGCTTTATCCTTAATCTCATCCTCAATCTGAGAACCCTCAAGACGCCACGTAGTGATAGTAAGGTACCCGAGCCAGCACCTCTTATCTCTGTCCTTATTCCCGCCAGGGATGAAGAGGCAAATATAGGGGCCTGCTTAGAGTCTCTACAGAAACAGGATTACCCCAATTTTGAGATCGTAGTGCTGGATGACAGCTCCACCGATAACACAGCTAACATTGCGGATAGGATAGCGGCTACAGATAAGCGTATCAGATTGATTAGAGGTGAGCCCTTACCCGAAGGCTGGGCGGGTAAGCCCTTTGCCTGCTATCAGCTTGCCAAGGAGGCCAGAGGTTCCTGGCTACTGTTTGTTGATGCTGATACTATACATGCCCCTCATATGTTACGCAGTACGCTTGCCCTGGCTTCTGAGCTCAGAGCCTCCCTGCTCTCCGGAGTCCCTCGCCAGCTTGCCACTTCCTTAGCCCAGAAGGTAGCAATCCCAGTACTGTACTTTGTTATCCTGAGCTGGCTACCACTGTGGTGGCTCCAGCGCTCCAAACAACCGAAGCCGTCCCTCGCCATCGGTCAGTTCCTCCTCTTTCCAAGAGAGGAATACTGGCGGATTGGTGGACACAAGGCAGTGAAGTCTAGAATACTGGAAGATGTCTGGCTAGGGGTTGAGGTGATCCGGTGTGGTGGCCGACAGGTAGCGGTTGATTTATCACCTGTGGTTTCGTGTCATATGTACCAGAGCCTAGGGGCGATGTGGGAGGGGTTTGTCAAGTGGATATACTCCGTGGCAGCATTATCCCCAGCAGCACTCGTTGGGCTGATAATAGCTGGCTATGTTTTCTTTCTGGCGCCATTCTACTGGCTTTGGAATGACTTATTTGTGGCGGCTACTCCCAGTAGTTGGCGAGCCATTGTTATTTTCCAGGTAGCTATGATACTGGTTATGCGCTGGCTGGTAGATAATCATTTCAAGCAGCCTGTTGTTTCCACTCTCCTTCACCCGGTTGGGTTCTCATTCCTTTTT
This sequence comes from Chloroflexota bacterium, assembly GCA_030604825.1. Lineage (GTDB taxonomy): Bacteria > Chloroflexota > Dehalococcoidia > E44-bin15 > E44-bin15 > JAUVVB01. The sequence continues at coordinate 13,007 of JAUVVB010000007.1, forward strand.
CTAATCGGTTTGTATGCTGGTTCGCGGCGTGTAGTTGGCAGTGGTGTCCGCTGGAAGAACCGGCTGTATGGCAGGGAATCGGGTGTGGAGTAGATATAATCTGAGACGCTTGGCTGATGGTGGCACTAAGACCATAGGTCTAAGAAAACTGGGAATTCCTTCTTGCTTGCAAATCCTCCCATTTTCCTGTATACTTGCGATAGTGGTTATGATCTAGGTTACCGATCCACTGTGAAATAGACCTCAGGTTTACTTACAGGCATTGGATGACCAAAATCTAGCCGACTACCAAAGGAAAGGAGGTCATCCAATGAGCTTTGTGGAAAAGTCGCTACAGTGCTCTAGTTGTGGGAGTGCCTTCACCTTCAGCGCCGAAGAACAGGAATTCTTTGCCGCTAAAGGGTACACCAATGAGCCTAAGCGCTGCCTATCATGCCGTGAAGCAAGGAAAGCGGAACGGTCTGGGTATGGTAGCTACAGGCCCAGGCGTGAGATGTATCCCGCAGTGTGTGCTGAGTGCGGTCGAGAAACACAAGTGCCCTTCGAGCCGCGCGAAGGCAGACCGGTGTATTGCAGCGATTGCTACAACAAGGTAAAATTGAGCCAGCAGCGCTAATTTTGCCATGACCAGGCAAAAGGAGGCCGGGGCTAAGCCCGGCCTCCTCTACCTCTAAAATGATGGAGGGTGGTTATGAATATCTATGTGGGCAATCTATCGCGCGAGATCACAGAGGGGGAATTGCGGGAGGCATTTGAGGCTTTCGGGCAGGTCACAGCCGCCAGAATCATCACGGACCAATTCGGCGGCGCATCGAGAGGATTTGGATTCGTGGAGATGTCTGACAAAGCTGAAGCCCAAGCCGCGATCACCAGCCTGAACGGCAAGGAGTTGAAAGGACGAACGCTTATCGTCAATGAGGCTCGACCTCGCTCCGAAGGCGGTCGAGGTGGCGGAAGGCCAGGTGGAGGCTATGGAGGTGGTGGAGGCTATGGGGGTGGTGGAAGGCCAGGTGGAGGTGGTAGGCGGCGTTCCTGGTAAGCGGCGATCAGACATAACAAATTCACGATAGAACTTCGCCTAACAACGTGTAAAAGACTACGCATCGCCCACTCCAAATTCGGCTTCGCTGAACTTCTTTTACACCGATACCGTTAGCCGATAGCTCACTTTAGGTTTAGCACTCCGTGAAGGAAAGCCTCTTTCGAAGGCGCTCGCAGGTAACAATTGTCCATTTCGTGCAGCCACGAGCAAACAAAAAGGGGAAGCGGATTCGAATCCGCTTCCCCTCCATAGTCGGGAGTTAGAGCTCCAGCCCCCATTGCTTCGGGGCTCTAGCCGCAGCCTTCGCCCCCATGGTAGAGGTCTATGGCCTCCCTGATCGCCTGCCTCAATTCCTCTTTACCTTTACCCATCTCACCCCTTTTCTGGGCATGGTTCGGGGACCGGATCCCCCAGCTCGGAGAGGGTTCCCCCTTCCCCACATTCGGGGCACACCCTGCGCCGCTCAGTGCCAAGGGCGAGCTGCCTCTCCCGCTCCTGCCACCACCACACGCTCTCACCCCTTCGAGGATAGTGGTGGCCACTGTCAGTGTCAACCCTTCCTAGCTTGTTATGGAGTTTTGTCAAATCTACAGCCAATACTTTCTAGGTTCGCCTAGCTTTAACCTATGTGTCTGCGAGGAGGAGCGGTCACAAAATGCTAAAGGGTATTAGCCCTGGGGAGTGGGGGTGCTTTAGTAGCTTGTGACCAGAGATTTGGTGTGCTATCATGCCCAAAGGGCAATTCTTTATTGAGGAGGAACCATGAACTATCAAAATCTGGAGTTCGAGAGCCGCAATGGCATCGGCGTTCTCACCCTCAACCGTCCGGAGCGGCTCAACGCCCTGTCGCTGCCGCTGGTCGAGGAGCTCGGTCAATTCTTCGCCGACGTGAAAGAGGATCGGGATACTCGTGTTATCATCGTGAGGGGCGCGGGGCGCGCCTTCTGTGCCGGTGCCGATCTCAAAGAGATGCAGGGGCGCGCCCAAGAAGAGGATTTCACTCGCCTGCAGGCCAGGTACAGGGTGCAGCAGATGTTTGGCAACATCGTGGTGAGGATGCGTGATGCCCCCCAGCCGCTCATTGCAGCCATCCGTGGCGCCGCTGTTGGCGGGGGTTTAAGCATCTGTCTGGCCTGCGACGCCCGCATCGCAGGGGAGTCGGCACGTTTCAGTGCCGCCTTCATCCGGATAGGGCTCTCTGCCGGTGATATGGGGACATCCTATTTCCTGCCCCGACTGGTGGGGCTATCGCGGGCCGCTGAGATCCTCTATACCGGGCGCTTCATAGATGCGGCCACTGCAGAGCGCATCGGCCTCGTATCACGCGTTGTCCCTGATGAAAAGGTGGATGAGGAAGCCCTCGAGCTGGCCGGTGAGATGGTGCGAAACTCGCCCTTCGGATTGCGGATGACGAAAGAGCTCCTGAACCAGAACGTCGACGCTCCCAGCCTGGCCACCGCTATCCATCTCGAGAATCGCACCCAGACCCTTTGTGTTCTAACCGAGGACTTCATGGAGGGGGTGCTTGCATTCCTGCAGAAGAGGGAGGCGCAGTACCGCGATCGCTGAGCTGAGGTGCCTATAAACTGCCCATGCCCGGCGGGCTCACTCGTAGACCTTCTCCTCGACTGCCTCCACCTCGGTGAGGGCACAGCAACTCGCAATTTGACAGCTCTATGGGGAAATAGTACATTAGAACCGCGCATAGCATTGGGACAGGGTGGATATGAAGGGTCGAAAGGCCGCTCGAACCCGCGTTTATTCGGAGAGGAGGCCAAGAAGCTTTTCTGGCCATGATGCGGCCATGAAGGGAGGCGAAAGATGATAAGGACGAAACTTTGTGATCTGGTGGGAATAAAACACCCCATAATCCAGGCGGGCATGGGACCGTGGAAAACGGAAAAACTGGCCATAGCGGCAGCCAATGCTGGGATATTGGGGATCATCAGCACCAGCGGCATAATTGCCGAGGCAATGGGAATGGCCGTGGTGGGCGAGCCAGACAGGCCTGGGGAGGGTGAAAGGACACCATATGAGATGACAAAGCAGCTTATCCTTAGGGTTAAGGAGGCTACCCGGGAGGCAAAGGGCATCTTCGGCATCAACTGTATGGTGTCGGCAGAGCTAGTTCAAGGAGCTAGGGACATTATTAGCGGGACGCTTGATGCCAGGGAGGAAGATCCGGAGGTTAAGGAAAGATTGAGGGTGATAATCACCTCAGCTGGCGATCCTCTACCCTGGGCCGAGGTAATAAAGCCTTCAGGGGCAAAGTGGTTTCATGTTGTTCCCTCGGTGCGCCATGCCCAGCGGTGCGAACGAGCCGGGGTAGATGCAATAATTGCCTCAGGGCATGAGGCTGGTGGACATACCGCTTGGGAACCAGTTCACAGCATGGTCCTGTTACCGGCAGTGGCCAAAGCAGTGAATACCCCAGTTGTTGGAGCGGGTGGATTTTGTGATGGGGCCAGCCTGGTAGCTGCCTTAGCCCTGGGGGCTTGCGGTGTTCAGATGGGCACCAGATTCATAGCTACTCAGGAGAGCGATTTTGTGCCGCTATGGAAGAACCGGGTACTGAAAAGTGGGGAGAGAGACACCTTAGCGGCCAGGGGATTCGTTGGGCCGCTAAGGTATTTAAAGAATAGGGCCTCCATCGAGCTTACCGAGCTTACCTTGAAGAAGACCCCCCGCCTGTATTTAGGGGAGCCAGATGTAGCCCTTGACCCCGATATCTGGAGTGTAGAATCGCAGGGCATGGCAAACCTGATGGGAGACGATGATGAGAAAGCGCTTTTCTACGGGGGCGAGGTAGCCGGTAGGTTCGAAGACCTCCCCACCGTAAAAGAGCTGGTAGAGAGGATAGTGAAGGAGGCTGAAGAAATCATCTCCTCTCTGCCAGGATTTATTAAACCCAAATAGCCCCTTAGCCGTCGGGAGGCGGTTTCCTAGCTTTCGTCTCGGAGGAAGGCCAAATTCACCCGGATTGAAGCGGGCCTCAACTATAGTTGCAGAATATGCGCCCGGGCTTCGCCTGAGTCAATATTGAGTATGCCAACCGTCCCCAGGCCACGGCGATAGTGGAGAAATGTGGGACTACCAGGGTTTACGAAAAGAACACTGCCATGGCGTTGCATCACCGTGGTGTGTTCGTGACCGAAGACAACGATGTCAGGGGCATCAGGGTCATTTTGCCCCAGGGAGTTCCTTGCTCGCCATGATGCGACCATGTAGGAGTAGGGCCTTTCATGGATGAGCCAAAGTGTTTGGCCCTCCAGCTTCAGTAGGTGTTTGCTCTTTAGACGCCTGTCTTTTTGGATATCTCCATAGTCGTCGTCACCCCTCGCTGCCACCACTGGCGCGATACGCTCCAGCTCGTCCAGCACGGAGGGGATGTAGATGTCGCCGGCGTGTAGGATAAGGTCGACCCCGCGGAAAGCTTGCACTATTTGAGGAGGCAGTGCTTGCGCCACTTCGGGAATATGTGTATCTGATAACAGCCCAATGCGCATCCGACATAGCATTATGAGCGGCCTAACCCCCCTTGTCAAGAAAGGCCGAGGTAGGCATGTTGCGTAGGACGGTTCCGATTCGTCCTGAGACCCGGGCTTCGCTTAAACAATCCATCGCAGTGTGATCCAACAATTCGCCCAATTGCTAAATCATTGTGGCCTAGGGGAGAATGAGCGGCTACAAGTGTAAGCCAGGCCCCGCTTTCCAGGCTTAGGGCCAGAAGAGCTTCTGAGCTTCTTTCCTCAGTTCAGCCCGGAAATCGGGGTGGGCAACGGCAATAAGCTTCTCCGCCCGCCTCCGCTGCGACTTACCCATCAGGCTGGCAATCCCGTACTCGGTGACGATGAAGTCGGCGTAGGTGCGGGGCATGCTGACCATGACGCCTTCCTCCATCAAGGGCACTCCATTGCTATGGGCGAGTGCTATCTGCGACTGCAACCTTGGTGCTAGCTGAAGGGTGGTCTACAGGATTGCTCCCCGGGCAGGACTCGAACCTGCGACTTGGCGGTTAACAGCCGCCCGCTCTACCAACTGAGCTACCGGGGAATTTTTGTGGTCGAAAAAGCTGCCGAGCCTGGATTCGAACCAGGGCTTAGGGATCCAAAGTCCCCCGTGCTACCGCTACACAACTCGGCATCTTTTCACCCCAACCAAAGAAAACCCTGGCTAAGCTAATGCTCGAAAAAGTGCCGAAGGCCGGGATCGAACCGACACGGGGGTCACCCCCCAACGGTTTTTGAGACCGTCGCGTCTACCTATTCCGCCACTTCGGCTTTTCCCCTTTAGGTTACCAGATAGCATAGCATACCGCCAGGTTCTCAGTCAAGGACGATTTCGCATCTGCGGTGCCATGCGGTGACAGGGATCCCCAGATAGAAGAAACTCTGAATGTGGCGCTTGGTAATAAGGCGAGGATCGATTACTTGGGCCCTGTTTTGTGCCATGCCATTTTGGGGAGCCCGCCCGGTACAGGTTGTTTAGCCTAGCTTTAACCTCTATCTATTTGCCCGGCTCATGCAGGTTGTCATGAGCTGAGTCTGCCTATCTATGGTCGGGGTGAGAGGATTCGAACCTCCGACCCCCTGCACCCCATGCAGGTGCGCTAACCGGACTGCGCCACACCCCGACCATGGGCTATTTTACCACCGAGGCTTGGCTTTGGCAATAGAAGGCGGTCTTGCCTCAGAAAGCCATTAGGGGTAAAATCGTATTTCAGAGGTAAGCAATGCCCGTATATGAATATGAATGCAGCGCCTGCCACTTCCACTTTGAAAGGAGACAGCACTTCAACGCGGAGCCGGTAGCCATCTGCCCCAAATGTCAGGGCAAGGCTCGCCGCGTCCTCCATTCGGTGCCCATCTTCTTCAGGGGAAGCGGCTTCTACTCCACGGACTACAGCAGGGGGGGTCAAAGCTCCTCATCCAAGAAAGAGAAGAAGCCCGCCGAGAAGGAGGGTAAAGATAACGCCTCCCAGGAGTAGGGACCGTGCCTATCTATAAATACGAATGCAGCGCCTGCCGCTTCCGCTTTGAGGTAAAGGAGGGGTTTGACCAAGAACCGGTGGCTGCCTGCCCCAAGTGTAAGGGGAAGGCATACCGCCTGTTCACCCTGCCAGAGATCAGGGTAAAGGATAAATGGAAGAGCAGGGAGTAGGGTGAAGGCGCTACTGCAAAGGGTGAGCAAGGCTTCGGTGACCGTCGCCGATGAGGTTGTGGGCCAGATTGGCGGCGGTCTGGTGGTCTTCGTGGGCATATGCAGGGAGGATACGGAAAGGGATGCCCAATATCTGGCGGATAAAACGCTCAACCTGCGCATCTTCCCCGACAGCGAAGGCAGATTCAACCTCTCCGCATTGGAGACCCAGGCGGCACTGCTGGTGGTGAGCCAGTTCACCCTCCTCGCCGACACCCGAAAGGGGAGGCGCCCCAGCTTCACCGAGGCAGCACCACCACAGCAGGCGGAAGCCCTCTTTGAGCAATTCCTGGAGTTCCTGCGCCAAAGCGGGCTGAGGGTGGAGAGCGGTCGCTTCCAGGAGCATATGCACGTGGAAATCCATAACGATGGACCGGTGACCATCCTCTTGGACAGCAGGGATAAATTTTGACCGCGCTTTATTGCAAAGGGTTGCAACAATCAAAGCCGTGTGATATGATTTAAACAGGGCCGAGAGAATGTCTTGTGTTCAAACCTTGCGGGAACTAGGTTATCGCATGACTCCCCAGCGTCAAGCGATCTTGGAGGCCGTTCATACCCATGATGACCACTTCAGCACGGAGGAGGTCCACGAGGAGGTGCGGGCCCGGTATCCCCAGGTTAATATCTCCACCGTCTACCGCACCCTAGAGCTGCTCAAGGAGCTGGGGCTGGTTACCCAAACCGATCTGGGCGAGGGAATACTTCGCTATCACCATATCGACAAAGGCCACCATCATCACCTCATCTGCGAGAATTGTGGTGCCATCATAGATGTGGATGAATCCGTGTTTTCGCCCCTGAAGAGGGAGTTGCTCCAGGATTACCAGTTCAAGGCCAACATGAGCCATTTTGCCATCTTCGGGCGCTGCGCCAAATGTCAAAGATGATTTTTTTAACGGGGTTATTGCAATTAGTTGCATTTCTGCCAGCTTTAAGGGGAGGGAGGCCTAGATGCACATCCCAGATGGCTTTCTGAACATCGCCACGGTCGGAACCACTTACGCTGTCTCCGCTGGCGGCGTTGGCTATGGGCTCAGGAAGGCGAGGAGCAAGCTGATGGAAAAGCAGGTGCCCATGATGGGCATAATGGCGGCCTTTATCTTCGCCGCCCAGATGCTCAACTTCCCCATAATTGGGGGCACCTCAGGGCACCTCATTGGCGCTGCCCTGGCGGCGATACTGCTAGGACCGGGGTCCGCGGTGCTGATAATGGCCTGCATCCTCATTGCCCAGTGCTTGATCTTTCAGGATGGTGGGCTGCTCGCCCTGGGCGCCAATGTGCTAAACATGGGCATCATTGCCAGCTTCGCTGGCTATTATCTCTACCTGGGCACCACCAGAATTTTGGGAGAGGAAAGGCGAGGAAGGCTTTTTGGTGGCTTTATCGCTGCCTGGGGTTCCGTTTTCCTGGCCTCCATCGCCTGCGCTATAGAGCTGGCAGTCTCAGGCACGGTGCCCATCCGAGTAGCGCTACCGGCGATGGCCGGCTGGCACGCCCTCATTGGCATCGGCGAAGGGGCGATCACGGTGGCGGTGCTCAGCTTCGTGATGGCCACCAGAAGCGACCTGCTGGAGCTTAGGAAAGTTTGAGGAGGAAAGAATGAGGCTCAAGTGGTGGCATATTGGCCTGCTTCTGTGTTTAGGGGTGGCTCTCATCTCCCCGCTGGCCTCCGGCTTCCCCGATGGGCTGGAGAAGGTTGCCGAAGATAAGGGCTTTATCGAAACGGCCCTGGAGGCCCCCTATCAGCTTATTGCCGACTATGTCTTCCCCGGCATAGGGAGCGAAGCGCTGGCGACAATAATAGCTGGGATAATTGGCACCCTTGTGCTCTTCGGCGTGGCATATGGCATAGCCCGATTGCTCACGCTGCGGAGGCGAGAGGTAGACTGACAGGAGTGCAGTGAAACACGGCTTTCTTGACCAGTATAGCGACCTGGATAGCCTCATTCATAGGCTTGATCCGCGGACCAAGGCCATCACCACCCTGGCCTTCATCCTGGCGTTGGTGCTCACCCCACCCACCAGATGGTATGCCTTTGCCCTATATTTCGCCCTCATCGCCCTGGTGGTCCTCCTCTCCAGGCTTCCACCGCTCTATGTTTTGAAGCGGTCTTTGGTGGTGGTGCCCTTCGTTTTAGTGATCGCCATCTTCATCCCCTTCTTCAAGCAGGGTGAGGTGGCTGGCAGCTACAATATCTGGCTGTGGCAGGTGAACGTCACCTATAGTGGCTTGATCGTCCTGTGGAACGTCACCATCAAGGCCTGGCTCTCGGTGATGAGCATGATCGTACTCTCGTCAACGACGAAATTCTCCGAGCTTCTCAAGGGGCTGGAAAGGCTGCGCCTGCCCCTGGTGATGGTGATGATCCTGTCTTTCATGTACCGCTATATGTTCGTTGTGGTTGATGAGGCATTGCGAATGAAGCGGGCACGGGACAGCCGTAACTTCGGCGGCAAGCACATCTGGCAGTTAAAGACCGTGGGCAACATGATCGGCGCCCTTTTCCTGCGCAGTTACGAGCGGGGGGAAAGGGTCTATGCCGCCATGGTGGCGCGAGGCTTTGATGGCAATCCCCGGACGCTTTCCCACCTCCGCTTCCAAATGCTGGATCTGTATTTCACCGCCTGCTTCCTCACCAGCTTGGCCATGATCGGCACCACCATTCTTTTAGGCTGGGGGGCGTAATTTGGAAAAGGCCATACAGATCGAAAACCTATCCTATAGCTACCCCGATGGCCAGCAGGCGTTGAAGGATATAAACCTCTCCATAGAGGTCGGTGAGACGGTGGCGCTGGTTGGACCCAACGGGGCGGGAAAGTCCACCCTGCTGCTTCACCTTAACGGCATCCTGAGGAGCGATGGAACGGTGACGGTGCTGGGCGTCCCCCTGGATAATAAGAGCCTCAAGTGGGTGAGGAGCAAGGTAGGTCTGATATTCCAGGACCCCGAGGACCAGCTCTTTTCCCCCACCGTTTTTGACGATGTTGCCTTCGGTCCCATCAACATGGGATGTTCCCAGGATGAGGTGAGAAGGCGGGTAAGCGAGGCCCTGGAGGGGGTGGGAATGGAGGGCTATGAGAAGCGTTCCCCCCACCACCTCAGCATTGGGGAGAAGAAGCGCATCGCCATCGCCACCATCCTCTCCATGGAGCCGGAAATACTGGTCATCGATGAGCCCACCGCCAACCTCGACCCCCGCGCCAAAGGGGAACTCATCGAGCTGCTTCAGCAGCTTCCCATGACCAAGATAGTTGCCTCCCACGACCTGGAGGCGGTTAAGGCCCTCTGCCAGCGCACTGTCATCCTCGATGAGGGACAGGTGGTAGCTGACGATTCCACTCAGAGCATTATGTCAAATAATCCCCTGCTGGAGGGGCACGGACTGGCCCCAAGAAGTGGATCAAGCCTCAAGCTCAAGGCTTAGATCCAGGGACCTTGCCGAATGGGTGAGCGCTCCCACGGAGATGAGGTCAACCCCCGTCTCGGCCACCTGACGCACATTGCCCAAGGTGATGCCGCCGGAGGCCTCGATCAAGGCACGCCCCTTGGCTATCTCAACCACCTGGCGCATATCCTCGAGGGACATGTTGTCCAGAAGAAGGGCGTCAGCACCGGCCTCCAGGGCCTCTTCGGCCTCACTAACGCTACCCACTTCGACCTCTACCTTAAGGGTGGAACTCTGGCGTGCCCTCTGGATCGCATCCTTAACCCCCAGGCCGAAAAAACGAAGCGCCGCCAGATGATTGTCCTTGATCAGGATGCCATCGCCGAGGTGCTGGCGATGGCTTTTGCCCCCTCCCACCCGCACCGCATACTTCTCCAGAAGCCGTATCCCCGGGGTTGTCTTTCGGGTATCGGTGATGAAGGCTTTTAGCCCCTTTACCGCCTCCACGTAGCGCGCCGTCTCCGAGGCGATGCCGCTGAGCCGGCCCAAAAAGTTGAGGGCCACTCGCTCCCCCTTCAGCATGCTCGCCACCTTGCCCTCAATGACAGCCACCACATCCTCTTTTCGAACTTTAGCGCCATCTTGAATCAGAGCTTCAAACCGTATCGAGGGGTCAACATGTAGAAAGACTTCTTTGGCCACCTCCACCCCACACACCACCCCCTGCTCGCTGGCGATGATGGATGCCCTGCCCTGCTGCTCAGTGGGGATGAGCGCCTCGGTGGTGGCATCGCCGAAGGAGAGGTCCTCGGCCAGGGCCTTTTCGATGACCTGCTCAACCTTTTTCCAAGAATTAGCTAAGATTTCATCCATAGGCCTACACTCTCAAACGGCTCAATCAAGGTCAAGCGGACTCTGACAGTTGCGGCACCTTCTTACCCCCCTGAATACCGCATAACCACAGTGAGGGCAGTGATAGCGTTTTTCCTCTTCTTCCATCCACCTCTCAGTTCCAAGTTCCCTCCAAGTTGGTATAGCACGTAGTATCACCTTCTTCCCAACAGGAAGCGGGAAATCCTCAACGAATTTGCAGGGAAAATCATCGCATTTATGGCACCCTTCGATACCTTTCTCAATTGTGCAAGACCTGACGGGACAGGTCTGACAGTATACGAATAGTTCATCGGAGAGACATCCCTGACACTTAATCTCGTCTACAGTTACACCGTAGACGCCGGTTAATCTCTCTTTAAACTTGGTGTTGTTATCCCTGTGGGCAATAAGAACAGCACAAACACCGCAGTATAGACCACAAGGTGCCGCCAGTTTCTTCTTATTTTCCATTCTCTCCTCACCGGATCTTAACGAACCGCCTTCCTGAAAACGATGTGGCGCTGCCAGGCAGGGGATGGCTCGGGGAAATCGGAGCGAAAGTGAGCGCCGCGGCTCTCCTCCCGGATGAGCGCCGCCTCCGCCATCAACAGCGCTCTTGGATTACGTTCTATAATCGTTCTCCAATTTCGTGGTGTTGATACCTAACGGCGTTTGAGCTCCTTGATAACCTGGCCGCTGACCTTCCTGGCTGTCGCTTTTGCGCAAATCTCTAAAAGTTCCTCACTTCTGCCACCGAAGATCGCCCAGCGTTGACTCGCCTTCGCATAGAGATCAGTCATCTTGTTACTGCCTTGCAAAAGTTCCCCCTGAACTTCGACGGTGGCCTTACCTGCCAAAAAGGTTAGCATATATCGCAATAATCTACTGCCTTCGTCTATCTGCCTAAACTGACCTCGAATCACCAGGTCTTCTGGCCCTATGCTTACACCCGCTGGCTGAATAGATAGACCCTCCTTGGCCAAATATTTGGAAAGTCCTTCTTGGAAGGCGGTTGTGACGAAAGTGGTGTCAAAGCTGGCCTTAATCTCGGCTGCTGCCGTGGAAAACGGTTCAACGATGCACCTTTTGCCCTTGATCTCCATCACTTTCGCTCCTTCCTGCATTTTGCCATAATGGCATACAGCTATTCACATACGGCGAACTTGGTACATACCCCTAAAACTATAGGCTCAAACCTTGCGAGCGTCAACCCGTCTTCCTGAAGACGACGTGCTTGAGCCAATCAGGGGATGGCTCGGGGAAATCGGAGCGAAAGTGAGCGCCGCGGCTCTCCTCCCGGATGAGCGCCGCCTCCGCCATCAACCGACCCGTCAGAATCATGTTATCAAGCTCATAGGAGGGGCGATCGGAGGGCTTGTCTGCGCTCTTCTGCCATGAGGCGAGGATGGATGCCGCCTTCTCCAGCCCCTCACCAGAGCGCACCATCCCCACCTCGTCCCACATCAGGGATTGCAGTGCCAGCAGGCTTAACGGAGGGACAGACCCAGAAGATTCCCTTTCGGGGAGCGAAAAGTAGTCCCCCGCGCTTGGCTGGCGCGCCAGCTCGCTGGGCTTAACCCCTTCCCCGGTTCTCTGGAGGATCCTCTTGGCAAAGACCACCACCTCCAGAAGGGAATTGGAGGCCAATCGATTTGCACCGTGCACCCCGGTGCACGCCGTCTCCCCAGCAGCGAACAGCCCGGCGATGTTGCTCTCCCCCCAGGCATTGGTCTTCACCCCGCCCATCATGTAGTGGGCGGCAGGCGCTACCGGGATGAGGGCCTTGGTGATATTAAGCCCGTGATCCAGGCAGAATCGGTATATCTGGGGGAAGCGGGCGGATATTTTATGGCGGGGGAGGTGGGTGGCATCGAGGAAAACGCGGTCGCTCCCCGCCTTCCTCATCTCGGCAAGTATGCTGCGGGCAACGATGTCCCGAGACGCCAGGTCGCCCTCGGGTGAATAGTCAAACATGAACTTATGCCCATCCACATTGCGCAGTATCGCCCCTTCACCCCTTACCGCCTCTGAGATGAGGAATGGGATGACTCCGGGGAGACGCAGCGCCGTGGGATGAAACTGGAAGAACTCCATATCGGTGATCTCCGCCCCAGCACGGTAGGCCAGGGCGATGCCATCGCCGGTGGCTATATCGGGGTTGGTGGTGGACTTGAAAAGGCGTCCCGAACCACCGGTGGCCAGGATGACGAATTTGCAGCCAAACTCCTCCAGGCTGCCGGTGGCGCAGTCCAGCGCCCTCACCCCTTTCACCACGCCATCCTCAACGATGATCTCGGTTGCCAGGAAGTGCTCCAGGATGGCAATCTTGGCCAGGCTCGCCATCCGGCTCAGGGTAACCTCGATGTGCTCGCCGGTAGCATCGCCCCCGGCGTGCAGGATGCGGGGACCGCTATGGGCTGCCTCCCTGGTGAGGGCCACCTCGCCATTGAGGGTATCAAAGGGGACCCCGAAATTGACCAGATCGGTGATGCGGTCGGGAGCCTCCTCAACCAGGATGCGCACCGCCTCAGGATCACAAAGGCCAGCCCCAGCGGCTATGGTGTCCCGGTAATGCAGCTCGGCGGAATCCCCCACCCCTATGGCGGCGGCAATCCCTCCCTGGGCATACTTGGTGTTGCATTCGTCGATGCTCCCCTTGGTCAGGATGAGCACGCTCCCCTGCTCCCGCGCCAGAAGGGAGGTATAAAGCCCGGCGATGCCGCTGCCAACTATGATGTAGTCATACTGGTTCATCTCGATACCTAGCTTACCCCGATCATGCCATCGAGGGCAAGCTTTGCCCTGACCCTTACTTCCTCAGCCACCTGAACCACGTTTCGCCGCTCCTCCATGGTCTTCAGCACGCTCTCGAGCGTGGTCTTCTTCATATCATGACAGATCAGGCTGCTGGAGAGCAGATGAAAGCCCTTCTCCGCATTCTCCAGGCGCATGCGATGAAGGATTCCCCCCTCGGTGCCTACCAGGAAGCCCTGGGCATTGTTTGCTTTGACATAGCGAATCATCTGCGAGGTGCTAAGGGCGGCGTCCGCCCCGGCGATGACCTCAGCGGTGCACTCAGGGTGAACGATGACCGAGGCATCAGGGTGGAGCTCCTTGCCAAGCTTGATATGCTGCGGCTTAAGGCGCCGGTGAACATAGCAAAAGCCGGGATAGAGGATGATTCGCTTTTCGGTTTTGGTGGACACATAGTGCCCCAGATGGTGGTCGGGGATGAACAGGATTTCATCCTGTGGCAGGGACTCCACCACCTGGAGGGCATTGGCTGAGGTGCAGCAGACATCGCTCTGGGCCTTCACCGTCGCCGTGGAGTTCACATAGCACACCACGGCGGCCCGGGAATACCTTTCCTTCCACTCCCTGAGGTCATCGGCATCGATCATGTCCGCCAGAGGGCAGCCCGCCTCCTCGGCGAGGAGCACGGTGCGCTCCGGGTTGAGGATAGCGGCGCTCTCCGCCATGAAGCGGACGCCACAGAAGACGATGACATCGGCATCCACCTCGGTGCACTGGCGGGCCAGCTCCAGGGAATCGCCCACGAAGTCGGCGATGTCCTGCACCTCGGGGCGCTGGTAGTTGTGGGCCACGATCACCGCATTGAGCGAATTTTTGAGCTCGAGGATCCTTTCTTTAAGTTCATCCGCCGTTTTCATGGGCCAAACTCCCCTGAAGCGCCCAGGGGCTCGTTTTTTCCACCCTTATATTCACCAGCTTTCCCAAGGGGTCACCGTCATCGGCGAAGAAGACCAGCTTATTCGTTCGGGTGCGCCCCTGCCACTTCCCCTTTTTTCGACCCTCTACCAATACCTCAACTGTTTGGTTCAGGAGCTGGCTATTTATCTCGGTGGCAATTCCCTCCTGGAGCTCCTCGATCTTCTCCCGGCGTCTCGTCTTCTCCTCAGCGCTGACATCGTCCACCAGCTTCCTTGCAGCGATAGTCCCCGGTCGGGGCGAATAGCAGGCAGCGTGAACGGTGTCGAACCTGAGCTGGCACAGCATATCGAAGGTCCTCTCAAACTGCCTCTCCGTCTCACCGGGGAAGCCCACGATGACATCGGTACTCAGGCCCACACCGGGGATAGCGTAGCGAATGCGCTCCACCAGCTCACGATACTGCTCCGCGGTGTAGCCCCTTCTCATCGCCCTCAAAATATCATCGTCCCCCGCTTGAAGGGGGAGGCTGAGGTGCTCGCAGACCTTATCCAGGCGTGCCACCGCCTCGATCAGCCTGTCGCTCATATCCCGGGGGTGAGAGGTCAGAAAGCGAATCCGCGCCAGCCCATCCACCTGGTTTAATTGGTCTAAAAGGTAGGCCAGGTCCGGCTTTTGAGGCAGGTCGTGCCCATAGGCGTTGACATTCTGGCCCAAAAGGGTGACCTCCTTCGCCCCCCGCTCCACCAGCCATCTCACCTGGCAAAGGATCTCCTCCACAGGGCGGCTCCTCTCCCTCCCCCGCCGGTAGGGAACGATGCAGTAGGAGCAAAACCTATCGCAACCCTGAATGATGGGCACGAAGGCGCTGGGCGCTGGCTTGAGGGGCAAGAGCAGGTCGGGCTTGAGTTCCCCAGGGGCGAGCTCCCTTTCCACCAGAAATTGCCAAAACTCCAAAAAGGCCTGAGGCTTGAAGAAGATGTCCACATGGGGGAAGCGATGCCTGAGGCCATCGACCCTGGAGTTCACCATGCAGCCGGTGAGGGCCAGGATTTTCCCCCTCTTTATCGAGCTGAGGGCGTTGAGCTTGTTTCTCACCCGATCCTCCGCGCTCTGGCGCACCACGCAGCTATTGAGCACGATGATCTCCGCCTGCTCAACCCTGGGGGCGGCCTCATAGCCTATCCTCTCCAGATAGCCGGCGATGCGCTCCGAGTCGGCCTTATTCATCTGACAACCGATAGTCCAGATATGGTAGTAAGGCATAAAGCCCCTCTGGTTTAAAAAATATACCCCCTTGAGCCCAGGGGTATCATCTTCCTTTCATGGCGGAGGGAGTGGGATTCGAACCCACGACAGAGGTTTCCCCCTGTAGCCGCTTAGCAGGCGGCCGCACTAGACCACTATGCGATCCCTCCATAAGCCAATATAGCACAAGGAAGGCGATTTTTCAACAAACCCACAGTTGCCTCGCCTCCCCACCTATGCTATACTCTCAGGGAAAACCAAGTTAAAGGGGGGCGCTTAGCCAAGAGGGTATGGAAGAGGAAAGGGTCGAAACCGAGGAGATAGTCTCCATAAAGCTGCTGCTGGAATCAGGGGCCCACTTTGGTCACCAGACCAGCCGCTGGCACCCCAGGATGAAGAAATACATCTTCACCGAGCGAAACGGCATCCACATCATCGACCTACAGCAGACGGTGGAGATGCTGAATAAGGCCTATCAGTTTGTCCGCGACACGTTGGCCAACGGCGGGGACATCATCCTTGTGGGCACCAAGAAGCAGGCCAAGGAAACGGTTGAGGCTGAGGCGCAGCGCTGCGGCGCCTTCTATGTAAATCAGCGCTGGCTGGGGGGGATGCTCACCAACTTCACCACCATCCAGGCAAGGATCGACCATCTGGTTCGCCTTGAGGATAGAAAGGCGAGGGGGGAATTTGGTTACCTTCCCAAGAAGGAGGCCTTAAAACTGGAGGAGGAGATCGCCCGCCTTAACCGCCAGATGGGAGGCTTCAAGGAGATGACCAAGTTCCCCGGAGCCCTTTTCATCATCGACCCTACCAAGGAGAAGATCGCCGTAGCCGAGGCAAAGCGCAGCAGGGTACCCATCGTAGCCATCGTGGATACCAACTGCGATCCCGATGAGATCGACCATCCCATCCCTGCCAACGACGATGCGGTGAGGGCGATAAAGCTGATAACCAACAAGATAGCGGACGCCGTTCTCGAGGGGAAGCATATCCGCGAACTGGCGGAGGCGGCAGCAGAGATGGTGCCCGAGGAGGTTGAGCTGCCCCAGATCATGGAGCCGCTGACCTTCACCCCCGAAACCGAGGCAGAGGAAAAGGAATAGCATGGCGAACACCCAACAGATAAAAGAACTGCGGGAGATGACGGGAGCCGGCATCATGGACTGTAAGAAGGCCCTGGAGGAGGCAGGAGGCGATATCACTACTGCTGTGGAGAGCCTCAGGCAGCGAGGGCTGGCTCTGGCGGCGAAGAAGGCCCACCGGGAAGCGAGAAACGGACTAGTCCAGGCATATATCCATGCCGGGGGTTGCATCGGGGCCCTGGTAGAGCTGAACTGCGAAACGGATTTCGTGGCGCATACCGATGAGTTTAAGGAGCTAGCCCATGACCTGGCGATGCAGGTGGCTGCCACCAACCCCTCCTTCATCGGCAGCGATGAAGCCCCCGAGGAGGTTGATCCCAGCCAGGCTTGCCTTCTCTCCCAGCCCTTCATCAAGGAGCCCCAGAAAACGATCCAAGAGCGCATCGCCGAAACCATAGCCAAGGTAGGGGAAAACATCAGGATAAGGAGATTTGCCCGCTTCGAGCTGGGAAAGGACTGAGATGGCTAAGTATAAGCGAGTCCTGCTCAAGCTGAGCGGGGAGGCGCTGATGGGGGAGAGCGGCCTTGACCCCGCCATCCTCTCGGGCATCGCCCAACAGATAAAGGAGGTGCGGGACACGGGGGTTGAGGTTGCCATCGTGGTTGGTGGGGGCAATATCTGGCGGGGGGCCGCCGCCGAGGCCAGAGGGATGGATCGGGCTACCGCCGACTACGCCGGGATGCTGGGCACCCTGATCAACGCCCTGGCACTTCAGGATGCCCTGGAAAAGGAGGGGGTGGCTACCAGAACGCAGAGCGCCATCGCGGTCCAGGCGGTTGCCGAGCCCTATATCAGGCGTCGCGCCATCCGCCATCTGGAGAAGGGTAGAGCGGTCCTTCTTGCCGCGGGCACGGGAAACCCCTATATGACCACCGATACCGCGGCAGCGCTGCGGGCTATAGAGCTGGGCGCCGAGGTGCTGCTCATGGGAAAATGCCGGGTTGATGGTGTCTATGACGCCGACCCCGTTAAAAACCCCCAGGCCAAGAAGTTCGACACCCTCAGCTATATGGACGCCCTGAAGTTGCGCCTCGAGGTTATGGACTCCACCGCCCTTTCCCTTTGCATGGATAATGGGCTCCCCATCATCGTCTTCGACCTCAACGCCCCGAGGAGCATTGTGCGCGCCGTCATGGGAGAGCCCATTGGCACAATGGTTTCCGCCTAGACAGTGGAGGGGAAATGATCGACGATGTCCTCTCAGCGGCAAAAAGCAGGATGGAGAAGAGCATTGAGGCGCTGAGGAGGGAACTGGCCGCCATCCGCACCGGGAGGGCTACTCCAGCCCTGGTCTACCACGTTAAGGTGGATTACCACGGTGTTCCCACCCCGTTGAGCCAGCTGGCCGCCATCTCGGCGCCGGAGGCAAGGCTGCTGCTGATCCAGCCCTGGGATAGAACTGCCCTGGGCAGCATCGAGAAGGCCATCCTGAAGTCGGACCTGGGGATCAACCCCGCAAGCGATGGAAACGTGATTCGACTGAGAATCCCCCCGCTCACCGAGGAGCGAAGGAGGGAACTGGTCAAGGTGGTGCGGAGGAGAACTGAGGAGGGCAGGGTAGCCCTTAGAAACATAAGAAGAGATGCCCTGGAAGAGCTCAGGGAGCTGGAGCGGAAGAAGGAGATCTCCCAGGACGAGCAAAAGCGGGCTCAGGAACGACTCCAGCAGCTTACCGATAGCTTCATGGCAGAGGTGGAGCAGGCAGCAAGGGATAAAGAGGCAGAGCTACTGGAGGTTTAAGGAAGCATATCTCCCCTTTGAAGAGCCGTGACCAAGATAAAGCACATCCCCAATCATGTAGCCATAATTATGGATGGCAACGGCCGTTGGGCGGCGAAACGGAAATTGCCCCGGCTTGCCGGTCACCGCGCCGGAACGGAGAACATCCGCCGCGTGGTTGAATACTTTGCCCAATATCAGGTGAAGTACCTCACCCTTTTTGCCTTCTCCACGGAGAACTGGAACCGCCCCCGGGGGGAGGTGAGGGGGCTGCTCACCATCCTTGGGGAGGTCATCGGCGAGGAGGCCAAAAACCTTCACAAGAAGGGGGTCAAGCTCCGCCATCTGGGTCGCCTCGATAGGCTCCCCCAAAGGCTTCAGCAGGCGATTCAACGCGCCACAGAGCTGACCAAGGATAACACCCGAATGACCCTGAGCATCGCCTTTGACTATGGCAGCCGGGCTGAGATCGTGGATGCGGTACAGCGCATGTTTGGCGACGGCATCCCCCCAGAGAGGGTAAACGAGTCGCTGCTCAGCAGCTATCTGTACACCGCTGACCTTCCTGACCCGGACCTGATCATTCGCACCGGCGGGGAGATGAGGCTTTCCAATTTCCTGCTCTGGCAGGCAGCCTACAGCGAATACTACTCCACGCCCACCTTCTGGCCGGATTTCGGCCCTGAAGAGACCGAGAGGGCGCTCATCGCCTATAGTCAGCGGGAAAGGCGTTTTGGGGGAATCAGACCCAAAGCGAAGCGGTGAGGATGACCAAAGAGCGGGTGCTCAGCGCGCTGGTTTTAGTACCCATCATCTTCGTTGTCATCTGGTTCGGCGAACCCTATACCTGGCATTTCTACTTCTATTCCATCTTGGTGGCCGCTGTCGCTGCCCTGGGGGCGCTGGAGTTCAATGGGATGTTAGGCCTCTCCCCCAGGCACCCCCTCACCCTTTTGGGGCTTATCTCAGTGCTCCTTTTCGTCCTAGTTGCCCATTTTAGGGGAGGCTACGAGGCACCGCTACCTTATACTGCGCCCCTGCTGACCTTTGCTGTGGTCTTTTCCTTGATCTGGCTTATCTTCCGCTCCCCTGGGGGGAACGCCGCCATGAACTGGGCCTGGACCTTGGCCGGCATCCTCTATCTGGGGTGGATGCTGAGCCACTTCATCCCGCTGAGGGGGCTGGATGGGGGTAGGGACTGGGTCCTTTTTGCCGTTTTTGCCACCTTTGCCGCCGATACCGCTGCCTTCTTCGTGGGCAGGGCGTGGGGAAGGCACTCCCTGGCCTCGGCCACAAGCCCGGGGAAGACCTGGGAGGGGACGATGGGTGGCTTCCTGGGGGCTATCGCCGCCTCCCTGATCCTGGCAGCCATCCTGCCTGGCATCTCCATCCCCTATTGGCAGGTTGCTATTCTGGGAGCCCTCATTGGCATCTTCGCCCTGTTAGGCGACCTAGGGGAATCGATGCTCAAGCGAAGCGCTAAGGTGAAGGACTCAGGCAAGCTCATCCCCGGACACGGCGGCCTCCTCGACCGGCTGGATAGCATTGTGTTCACCGTAGTTGTAGTATACTATTATGTAATATGGTTGGTGGCGTGAAGCAAATTGCCCTTCTGGGCTCAACGGGCTCCATCGGCCAGCGGCGCCTGGACGCCTACTTGACGGTAGAGAAAGCCTGTGCTAGGCTTCTGGTACAGGATTTTCGCATCGAAGCCTGCGTGCAGATGTTTTCTGTGCGGTCTTCTTAAACCGTTCCCCATTGGGGACCCTCGTGCCGGGTTCTTGACCCGCCTTGATTCGTAAGCATCGGAAATGTCGGCTGGCCCAATGGCTAGCGACCCAATTAACGGAGGTACGGCTGAACACCTTGCTGGCCTTTCTCAGGACTGTTGTCACGCCAGCTATCGCGGTTGTCATAACCACTTTGGTCATAATGGGCCTGACTTTGAGCGCCTGCGGACCAGAGAAAGGAGGTCAAGCGATGCCTTTTGAACTGACTAGCACTGCCTTTGCCGCCGGGGAACGGATTCCCGGCAAGTACACCTGCGACGGCGAGGACATTTCACCGCCGCTGCAGTGGAGCAATGCACCCGGGGATACTCGAAGTTTTGCTCTCATAGCCGATGACCCCGACGCACCGATAGGTACCTGGGTCCACTGGGTACTCTACAACCTGCCGGGAGAAACCCGTGCCTTGCCCCAGGCAGTCCCGCCGGATGCTGACATGCCCGACGGCAGCCGGCACGGCAAGAGCAGTTGGGGACGGCTGAGCTATGGTGGCCCGTGTCCACCCGGCGGCACCCACCGCTACTTCTTCAAACTGTACGCCTTGGACACAGTGCTCGACCTGCCCGCTGGCGCCAGCAAGGAGCAGTTGCTCCAGGCAATGGAGGGACACATCCTGGCCCAGACAGAATTGATGGGGTTATACAGCAGGCAGTAGCGGGTTGCGTCTAAATGCTGCGGCTACCGATTCGATGGGGATTGGGCGTGCGAATATCGGCTAACACGGCGCAGGCTGCACTTCGCCAAGTGCCCGGTAGTTGAGCCGATAGACGAACAAAGGAGGGCTTGCACTCCGCTTCCATAGGAGGAGGGGATAACCATGGCGAAATTGGACGACTTCGCCTTCCTCGATGCCACCGCCCAAGCCGAGCTGGTGCGGCGTAGGGAGGTCAAGGCGATCGAGCTGGTGGACGCGGCCATCGAGCGGATCGAGCGTCTGAACCCCACCCTCAACGCGGTAGTCACGCCAATGTATGAACAGGCGCGCACCGCGGCCACCGGCGAACTGCCCGATGGACCCTTTGCCGGCGTGCCCTTCCTGCTCAAGGACCTTCTGGCATCCTATGGCGGGGTGCGGATGACGTCGGGGTCGAGCTTCCTGCGGGACTTCGTGCCCGATCACGACAGTGAACTGGTGACACGGCTGAAGCGCAGCGGGCTGATCATCATTGGCAAGACCAACGCACCGGAGTTCGGCCTACTCCCGACCACCGAGCCCCGTCTGTTCGGACCCTGCCGCAACCCCTGGGACACAGGCCGGACGACGGGCGGCTCCAGCGGGGGCTCGGCCGCCGCCGTGGCCGCAGGATTAGTCCCCATGGCGCATGGCAATGACGGCGGCGGATCGATCCGGATTCCGGCCTCGTGCTGTGGGCTCTTCGGCCTCAAGCCTACCCGGGCGCGCAACCCCCTCGGCCCTGATTACGGCGACCTCTTCAGCGGGCTAGTGGTCGACCACGCCCTCACCCGCTCGGTACGGGACAGCGCTGCCCTGCTCGATGCCACCTCGGGCCCCGACGTGGGCGACCCATACTGGGCACCGCCCCCGGTGCGCCCATTCCTCCAAGAAGTGGGCGCCGATCCCGGGCGGCTCCGCATCGCCTTTACCACCGCGGCGGCCACCGATGTCGCAGTGCACGCCGACTGCGTCAGCGCGGTGCACGATGCAGTGGCGCTTTGCGCCGACCTGGGCCATGAGGTGGTGGAGGCAGCCCCGGCGGTGCCCGGTGAGCTGGTGGTCCAGGCGTTCATCACCCTGTGGTCGGCGGGGTGCACCTGGGCCATAGACGGCATGGCCCTTCTAACCGGTCGGACCCCCACCCCGGACCAGTTCGAACCGCTCACCTGGGCACTCTATGAGATGGGGCGCCAGCAAAGCGCATCGGCCTACCTGCTCGCCCTGACGGCGCTGCAGGGGATGTCCCGTGAAATCGCCCGTTTCTTAGTGGACTGCGATGTGTGGCTCACCCCCACCCTCGCCGAGCCGCCCGTGCCCCTCGGCACCTTCGACTCTCCCCCGGAGAACCCGCTGCAGGGGCTGTTCCGTGCGGCGACGTTCCTGCCCTTCACGCCAGTTTGCAACTTCACCGGGCAGCCCGCCATGTCGGTGCCGCTCTTCTGGAACTCAGAAGGCCTGCCAGTGGGCACCCATTTCATCGGGCGCTTCGGCGACGAGGCGACCCTCTTCCGCCTCGCGGCACAGCTTGAGGCGGCGCGACCATGGGCCGGCCGCCGTCCACCGGTATCGGCCTGAGCGGACCGATGCCGGGCGTGCATAGGGTAGCGATGAGGAAGGACAGCAGTTATATGCCAGATGGCATGGAGAGAAATGACAGGAGCTTCTCCAGAAGAAGTCGCTCGATTCTGAATTTGCTGCTTGAAATTCTGAGGCTAACCTTCGATGTGGCTGTTCCTAGGAGCCATAATCGTGCCGCCAACTTGTTTTCCGTGTCCTCTGGGGCAGCCACTGTCTATACGGGCTTCTTGCTATCCACCACAGTCAACGCCAACTCCAGGTAATCCCTGAGTAGCCTGGGTATAAGGTAATTCCTTCTCACTGATTCTCGCCCGGCGTCACCTATCCTTCTTGCCAGCGCCCGGTCTTTGAGGAGAGTCACAATTCTGCTGGCACACGACGAGGCATCGGCGACCAGAAAGCCGGTCTTGCCATCACAGATTTGGAGCCTGATTCCTCCGCAATCACCTCCGACCACAGGTGTCCCCTTCCACATTGCTTCGGCCACGGTAAGGCCGAAGCCCTCCCGGGTAGACTTCTGGACGATGACATCAGACCCTGACTGGAAGGCACTCACCTCCAGGTCGCCAATGACCAGTGGATTAGAGAAGAGGTGTACATCAGGGTCGCTCCCCGCATACTGCTGAACACTTGTGAACACCTCCAGGGCGTCAGAGTCATCTTTGGCTGTCATGGCTCCAACCAGGGCCAGCTGTAACCCGGGTATCTCCTCCTTGGCTAGCCGATAGGCATCGATCACCCCCCAGGGATCCTTCCAGCGGTCGAACCGGGAGACCTGGCTCACTAGAGGTCTCGCCGGGTCGATACCACGGCTCGCCAGCAATTGCCGTGCTCGGTGACCAGGCAAAGGCACATTCTTGGCTGATCGCGGATCTATGGCTGGTGGAAATATCGATACCCTAGCCGGGTCGAGACCATCCAGATGGTACTGGGGCATACTGACCACTACCCTTCGGTACTCGTTAATGTAGGAGAGCAGCACCTCACTGGCCAGCTCATTAGGTTCAGTGGTATCGATGTGGCACACCCAGACACCGGGAGAAGTGGTTCCAAGGTAATGAAGCAGAGGCAGTACTTGGACATCGTGGGCCATCCAAAGGTCTGCGGTTACCCCCATCGTGACCAGAGCACCTGCTGCCCTCTCGTTATGCGCCAGGTAAAGCTCTATCTGGTCACGGCCTAGGTCGGTGCTGCCACCCTGGAGGCAATGGTGCAGCGCCTTGGCCACCCGAAAGAACGAGTCGTCGGGCTCGATAGCATACCACTCGGCATTTACTCCTACGCTGCGCATCAGTGGCACCAGGGATTTCAGGATTTCAGCCACGCCCCCACCATATGGTGTAGCGCTAACATGCACAACACGTAACCCCGTAAGCCTTTCGGCGGCTCGGGTTGCCTCTGCCAAAAGGCCATCGGAGACAATACCGGTGTAGTCTTCAAGTTTGACTTCTTTTGTCAAAACCCTCTGCATAGCCATCAGATTCCTGCTCCGCATACTCCGGGCAGCATTTTCGACCTGTAGAGCCCCCGCTGCCTTCCCTGTTGGGAATCTTCGTGATTTTGAGTTTAATCGCTCTTCGGTAGAATTGAGGTTAGAGAAAGGATAGAATCTGATTAGAATCTTGAACAAGCGAAGTTTTCATTGGCAAGCCCAATCCTAGCCCTTGTCGGTTCTGGCAGAACGCGGCTCCTTTGCAGGGCGTCGAGAGAGGGGGAAACCATCCGACAGGGCATGGCGATAGAAAACGGCACCACATTGCAAGCAGACCATGTCGCCAGACTTACTGTCGGCGTCTGGATAGAGGTCACCGCGGCAGCGTGGACACGATTCTAACCTCCACTTCATCGAACTCCCCTCCTTTTGGCAATTCATGCCGGTAGAGGCGCGCTAAGACCTGCTATAGCTAAGCGCTGCGAAGGCGCGAGAGCATCTGGCGCGCCGCCTGGTACCACAAACAACTGGTCTAATTTTATTTAATTTAGTGTATTTTAGCATTATTTTAGCAAGAAGGTATGCGACCTCAGAAGTATTTTCCATCCTACTAATTTCCTAGGCCCTCTGGCGGGCAAACATATGTCGCTGTCATCTTCCTCGTCCTTTGCTTCTTTCGTAGCTATGTGCTAAAGTAGTCAAAGCCGACAGCATTGTGTTTACCATAGTTGTAGTATACTATTATGTAATATGGTTGGTGGCGTGAAGCGAATTGCCCTGCTGGGCTCAACGGGCTCCATCGGCCAGCAGACGCTGGATGTGGTGCGCTCCTTCCCCGGCCGATTCCAGGTGGTCGGCCTGGGGGCGGGGGGAAATCTCCAGCTTCTGCAGAATCAGATACGGGAATTTGAGTCAAAGCTGGTCTCCATAGCGGAAGAGGGCCTCACCGAGAGACTTCGGAGCCCAAAATATGAGCTGCTCTCCCCTGAGGAGATGGCGTCCCATCCTGATGTTGACCTGGTGGTGGTCGCCATCTCGGGGAAGGCAGGGCTCAGCCCCACCCTGTCAGCCATCGAGGCAGGAAAGAGGATTGCGCTTGCCACCAAAGAGGTGCTGGTGATGGCGGGGGAGGTGGTAACCGCTGCAGCAAAGAGGTGCGGCACCCAGCTCTTGCCCATCGACAGCGAGCCCAGCGCCATATGGCAGTGCCTCCAGGGCGAGGAGAGGGCAGTGGCCCGGCTCATCCTCACCGCCTCAGGGGGCCCCTTCCTCAGGCTCACCCCAGAGGAGCTTGCCCCGGTGACCCCTGAGCAGGCGCTAAGGCATCCCACCTGGAAGATGGGCAACAAGGTCACCATCGACTCCGCCACCATGATGAACAAGGGCTTTGAGGTCATCGAGGCCCACTGGCTGTTTGATGTCCCCCTGGAGAGGATCGAGGTGGTGATTCATCCCCAGAGCATCGTGCACTCCATGGTTGAATTTGTCGATGGCTCCATCAAGGCACAGCTGAGCCTGCCCGATATGCGACTGCCCATACAATATGCCCTTTTTTATCCTGAGCGACTGCCCAATAAGCTATCCCGGCTCGATTTTGCCCATATAGGCCCCCTTACCTTTGAAGCCCCTGACCTGGAAAATTTCCCCTGTCTGAAGCTGGCGCTGGAGGCAGGGCGAAAGGGGGGAACTTATCCCGCAGTGCTCTCCGCCGCTGACGAGGTGGCGGTGGAGCTTTTCCTCAACGGGGACATTGGCTTTTTGGACATTGCCAGGCTGGTGGCGGAGGTCCTGGAGGAGCACCGGGGCATTTCCCATCCCTCGCCACAGGAGGTCCTCACCGCCGATGCCTGGGCCAGGGAAAGGGTCATAAGGATAGGGACCCGAAGATGAGCATTTTTATCACCCTAGTAGCCTTTCTGGCCATCCTCGTCGTGGTCATCCTGGTCCATGAGATAGGGCATTTCGTCACCGCGAAGCTTTCCCGGGTCAGGGTGGATGAGTTTGGCCTTGGCTTTCCCCCCCGCGTCATCGGCTTCAAGAGGGGGGAGACGGTCTATTCGCTGAACCTCATCCCATTGGGCGGCTTCGTCAGGATGGCGGGAGAGGAGGACCCCAGCGTGCCCCGGAGCCTGGCCAGCAAGAGCATCAAGACCAGGCTCCTCGTCCTCAGCTCCGGCTCCATCATGAACGCCCTCCTCCCCATACTCCTTTTCTGCCTGGTCTTCATGATCCCCACCTCGCTATTGGTAGGGGATGTGGTGGTGACCGAGGTGGCGCCAGACTCCCCTGCGGAAAGGGCGGGAATCCTCCCCGGGGACGGCATCCTGGAGGTGAACGGTCACACCGTCAGAAACATCCGCGACCTTTCCTATAACCTCCATCTCAACCTAGGCCGTGATGTGGATATGCTCGTCGCCAGGGACGGGGGCGAGGAGCTGGTATCGGTGCTGGCTCGATGGGACCCGCCAGAGGGTCAGGGGGCAACAGGAATAGTGGTGGAGCTGGCCAATGCCACCACGATACAGGAGTCCTATCCCTTCTGGCGGGCGATCCCCATGGGAACGGTCTATAGCGTAGAGACCCTGATCCTGTTCAAGAACGAGGTGATGAGCTGGTTTATCGCCCAAAAGGCGCCCCAGGTTGCGGGGCCAGTTGGCATCGCCCAGCTCACCGGCCAGGTAGCAAAAGGGGGCATCGGTCCCCTTATGGAGTTTACCGCCTTCATCAGCATGAACCTGGCGATAATTAATCTACTGCCAATCCCTGGCCTGGATGGTGGCCGAATCCTTTTTGTGGCCATCGAAGGGGTTCGCCGCGGGAAGAGGATTTCCCCCAAAAGGGAGGGGCTGGTCCATCTTATCGGCTTTGCCATATTGATCCTGATAATGGTCGT
Organism: Chloroflexota bacterium; assembly: GCA_030604825.1. GTDB lineage: Bacteria > Chloroflexota > Dehalococcoidia > E44-bin15 > E44-bin15 > JAUVVB01. The sequence continues at coordinate 39,659 of JAUVVB010000007.1, forward strand.
GGTGACATACCAGGATATCATTCGCCTGATTAGCGGAGAGTCCCTGATCCCATGATGAAGCGCAGAGCCTCAAGAGCCATCAAAATAGGAGATGTGACCGTTGGCGGCGGTGCCCCCATCGTTGTCCAGTCCATGACCAAGACCGACACCCGAGACATCAGGGCAACCACCGACCAGATAAGGGGGCTTGAGGAGTGCGGCTGCCGCTTGGTGAGAGTTGCCGTTCCCGACAAGGAGGCCGCCCAGGCCCTCTCCTCCATAAAGCGGGGTATCCAAATCCCCCTCATCGCCGACATCCACTTCGACTATCGCCTCGCCCTCCTCGCCCTGGAAGCAGATGCTGATGGCTTGCGCCTCAATCCGGGAAATATCCGCGACCCAGAGCACATCAAGAAGATAGTTCTCGCCGCCAGGGAGCGAGAAATTCCCATGCGCATCGGGGTCAACGCTGGAAGTCTGCCAAAGGCAAGCAAGCAGAAATCGATAGTAGACCAAATGGTCAGTGCCGCCCTAGAGCACATCCAACTGTTCGAAAGCCTGGATTTCGAGCTGATCAAGGTTTCGCTCAAGGCCTTCGATGTGCCCACCACCATTGAAGCCAATAAGGCCATCGCCCAGAAGATGCCCTATCCCCTCCATCTGGGGATTACCGAGGCTGGCACCCCGAAAAGGGGAGTAATTCGAAGCGCGCTGGGCATTGGCGCCCTGCTCTACATGGGGATCGGGGATACCATTCGCGTCTCCCTCACCGGCGACCCCAGAGAGGAGGTCTTCGCCGGCTATGAAATCCTGAAATCCCTCGATCTGGAGGAGCGCGGCCCCATCCTGATAAGCTGCCCTTCCTGCGGTCGTGCTGAGGTTGATATAATAGGCCTGGCCGAGGCGGTGGAGGAGCGCCTCCAGAAGATGGACAAGCCGATAAAGGTGGCGGTGATGGGCTGCGTGGTGAACGGCCCCGGCGAGGCCAGGGATGCCGATGTGGGCATCGCCTGCGGCAAAGGGCGGGGGGCCATCTTCCGCAAGGGCAAGCAGGTGCGCACCGTGGAGGAGAAGGACTTTCTGGAGGCATTGATGGCGGAGGTGGGGAGGGTGCAATAATGGCAGAGAGGAAACGCATCGATTCTCGAGACGATCTGCTCAAGCTGATAGAGGAAAATGGGGGGAAAGCCGAAGGGCTTGACTTATCTCGAGCAATATTCAAGGAAGGGATAGACCTTTCGGAAATGGATATAACGGGGATTATTTTGCAAGGCGCAAACTTGAATTTCGTTCTTTTTAACGGTTGTGATCTTAGTAGGGCTGATCTTCGCCATGCTAACCTTCAGTATGCTAAGTGTAACTCGCGTAATTCCAAGCCTGCGAGCCTCGTGAACACCGATCTGCGAGGTGCCAGTCTAGGCTACGCCGAGTTCAGAGACGCTGACCTTACTTGCGCAAAGTTTGGAGGACCAGAAGAGCAATCACATATGAAGGCACACCTAGATAATACTGACCTTCGGGATGCTAAGCTTTTCCTAGCTGATTTCACTGGATGTTTTCTCTACGGCACTAAGCTCCAAGGCGCACTTATTCGTGGCGCCGACCTCATAGGGAAGGCTAATCTGGTGGAAGCTGATTGGGGGAACCATATTATAGGGGAAGAGCAAAAGGGTGATTTTGGAGATGCTGAAAGACAGTATAGGCATCTAAGGAAGTACTATGCCAGTGAAGGCATGTATGGCGTGGCAGGTAAGTTTTACTTTCGAGAGATGGAGGTAAGGAGGAAAGCAGCAAAGAGAGCAAGACGGCTTAAAGATTGGTCTTGGCTCACGCTATATGGCGTGCTATGTGGTCATGGAGAAAAGCCATTATGGGTAGTTGCATGGGCGGTGGTCGTTGTATTCGGCATGGCGCTGGGCATTTACGCAGCCAGCGCACTAGCATTCCTAAGTAGCCTTTATCACAGCGCCGTCTCCTTCACCGCATTGGGATATGGCTTTGGTGTCTCTACCGCGGATGGCTGGGTTAAAGCGGTAGGGGCAGCGGAAGCATTTATTGGCGTTTTCATGATGGCACTGTTCTTGATAACCTTCGTCAGGAAGATGACAAGATAAAAAGGACGAAAAATGCGCCTATCCAAATTGTTCGGTAAGACGTTGCGCCAGACGCCAGCGGAGGCGGAGAATATCAGCCATCAACTCCTCTTGAAGGCGGGCATGATCCACCAGCTGGCGGCGGGAATCTATAGCTATCTGCCCCTGGGGTGGCGGGCGCTACGGAAGATCGAGAACATCATCCGCCAGGAGATGGACGCCATCGGCGGGCAGGAGCTGATGATGCCCGTGCTCCAGCCTCTTGAGATATGGACTGAGACGGAGCGAGACCTCGCCTTCGGCAAGAGCTTGTTCACCCTGAGCGACCGCAGGGATAGAAGGCTGGTGCTGGCCCCCACCCATGAGGAGGTGATCACCGAGCTGGTTCGGCGCAACGTGCAGAGCTATCGAGACCTCCCCCTCCTCCTCTACCAGATCCAGGTTAAGTTTCGGGATGAACCCCGCCCCCGCGGCGGCCTGTTGCGGGTTCGAGAGTTCGGCATGAAGGACCTCTATAGCTTCGATGCCGATGAAGAGGCGCTGGATGTTACCTATAGAAAGGTGATCCAGGCTTATCAGCGAATCTACGAGCGCTGCGGGCTGCCTTCCATGGTGGTGGAGGCCGATAGCGGCGCCATCGGGGGCAAGGAGTCCCACGAGTTCATGGTGGTCACCGAAAGCGGCGAGGACCAGGTGATCTACTGCTCCAAGTGCGATTACTCGGCGAATGTGGAGAAGGCCGAGAGCGTAAAGCTGCCCGGCGAGGAGGAGGAGCCCCTTCCCATGGAGGAGGTGGCCACCCCAGGAATGAAGACCATCGAAGAGGTGGCAGGCTTTCTGGGCATCCCCAAGCAGAAGACCGTAAAGGCAGTTTTCTACGTCGCCGATGGGGAGATGGTGTTTGTGGCCATCAGGGGTGACCTTGAGGTAAATGAGGTGAAGCTGAAAAACGCCCTCCAGTGCCATGAGCTTCGCCTGGCCAGCGATGAGGAGGTAAAGGAGGCGGGGCTGGTGGCCGGCTCAGCCTCTCCAATAGGAATTAAGGGGATGAAGAGGGTTGCCGACCCGTCGATAACCCTGGGGACAAACCTGGTTGCCGGGGCCAATAAGCCTGATGCTCACTTCAAGAATGTCAACTATCCCCGGGATTTCGAGGTTGACCTTCTGGCGGATATCGCCATCGCCCAGGCTGGAGAGGGATGCCCCAGGTGCGGCTCAACGCTCCTCTCCGCCAGGGGGATCGAGGTGGGGCATGTATTCAAGCTGGGCACCTTCTTCAGCGAGAAGCTGGGGGCCACTTATGTCAATCAGAGTGGGGTGGAGCGCCCCATATACATGGGCTGCTATGGCATCGGCATCGGGCGTATGCTCGCCGCAGCCATCGAGCAGAACCACGATGAAAAGGGCATCATCTGGCCCATCCCCATCGCCCCCTACCAGGTTCACCTCTGCCCCCTGTCCATGGATAACCAGGAGGTGGCATCCAATGCGGAAACGCTCTATCTCCGATTACAGGAAGAGGGGCTGGAGGTTCTCTTCGATGACCGCCCCGAATCGCCCGGGGTTAAGCTCAATGATGCCGACCTGTTGGGAATGCCGCTGAGGGTGGTCATCAGCCCCAGAACCCTCAGCACCAGCAGCGTGGAGCTAAAGGGGCGCCGGGATAAAGAGGCAACCCTTGCCCCCCTGGAAGGGGTGGAAAAAAGGCTAAAATCCCTTTTCGCCCCCTAGCTTTGGAGGGGGTTGCATCCTCGCCCCCGTTGTGATATACTATCACAACAAGAAGAAGCGAATTACTTACTAAGTGGGTGTTTTCCCCACTTTTTTATTAGATTGGGGGGAGGCTTTGGGCAAGATGAAGACCGAATTCATGCTGGCCATTACCCAGCTTGCCGCCGAGAAGAAGCTGCCTCAGGAAGTGGTGCTGGAGGCGGTAGAGGCGGCGCTGGCTTCCGCCTTCAGGAAGAATAACTTCGCCGCCAATCAGAACATCGAGGTGAAGCTCGATCCCAACACCGGTGAGGTAACCGTATTTGCCGAAAAGGTGGTGGTAGAAACGGTAACCGATCCCCGCCTCGAGTTCTCTTTGGAGGAGGCCAAAAGGATAAAAAGGGATATCGAGCTTGGTGAAACCATCGAAGTTGAGGCCACCCCCAAAGATGCCGGCCGAATCGCCGCTCAGACGGCAAAGCAGGTGGTGCTGCAACGCCTCCGCGAGGCGGAGAGGGAGCTTGTTTTCGAGGAGTTCTCCGATCGGGAGAGCGACATCATCACCGGGATTGTGCAGCGAATAGAGCCCAGGCAGATCACCATGGACCTGGGCAGGACCGAGGGCATCTTGCCTAACTCGGAGCAGGTGCGCACCGAGCGCTACAGGGTGGGGCAAAGGCTAAAGGTATGCCTCTTGGAGGTACATCGCACCACCAGGGGGCCACAGATCTTCGTATCGCGGACCCACAGGAACCTACTGCGTCGCCTCCTCGAGCTGGAGGTCCCCGAGATCCACAGTGGCACTGTGGAGCTAAAGGCCATTGCCCGCGAGGCTGGCTATCGGAGCAAGGTTGCGGTGGCGGCACGCCAACCGGGAATCGATCCCGTGGGCTCGTGCGTCGGGCTGCGCGGCATCAGGATCCAGAACATCGTCAACGAGCTGAACGGGGAGAAGATCGATGTCGTGGAGTGGCATGCCGACCCCAAGGCGTTCATTGCCAATGCCCTCAGCCCGGCTGCGGTAACCAGCGTGGAGATGGAAGAGGAGGAGAAGACGGCAACCGTGGTGGTCCCCGACCGACAGTTATCCCTAGCCATCGGCAAGGAAGGGCAGAATGCCAGGCTTGCCGCCAAGCTCACCGGGTGGCGAATCGATATCAAGAGCGTCTCCGCTGCCGAGGCGGAAAGGGCCATCGCTGAGGAAAAGGCCGCCCTTGAAAAACCCGTAGCGGAGGAAGTGGAGGTGCCATCCGTTGCCGAGATAGAGGAGGCCGTCGCCCCAGAAGAGGAGCATGTTGAGCTTCCGGCTGCTGAGGAGGCTCCCCTGAAAGCGGTGCCCCAGATAACAGAGCCTCCCCCCCTCCGTGAGCTTCGCTTTGCCGAGGATATCTTCCCTCCCCGGGTGGTTCAGCCGGATAAAAAGGCGAAGGAAGCTAAGGGGAAGAAGAAGAAGGAGCCCGTAGAGATAGAAAAGAAGGAGGGGGTTATCAGGCCAAAGAAGGCTCGCCGCTCCCCAAGGGTCCATATCGAGGGCGAGGATGAGGAATACCAGGAACTGCTGAAGTGATGACCTCTCAAAAGAAGAAGCAGCCTCTTCCAGCAAAGCATATCCCCCAGCGCACCTGCATCGGCTGTCGCCAGGTGAGGCCGAAGCGGGAACTGATCCGCATCGTGCGCACCGCCGAGGGTGCGGTGGAGGTGGACCCGACGGGGAAGAGATCAGGGCGCGGCACTTATTTATGTAAAGCAAAGGCCTGCTGGGAAGCGGGACTGAAAAGGGAGCGTATGGACCACACCTTGAGGGTCAAGATCGACCCCGAAGACCGGAGCAGACTTGCCCACTATGGGGAGACGCTCCCATAACCAGGGGAAACCCGATGAGCGCAAGAAGGAAAACCGAAAAAAAGGTTGAGGCAGCCCAGGCAAAGGCTGAGCCAGCATCCAAGTCGGAGGGTGCTATCACCATCCCTGCTTCCCTCACCGTGAAGCAGCTTGCCGATCTGATGGGGGTGAGCGCTGTGGAGGTGATCAAAAAGTTGATGAGACAGGGCATAATGGCAAGCATCAACCAGGTGATCGACTACCAGACGGCAGCCACTATTACCCCCGATTTTGGCTATCAGGCGCTGGCGGAGCAAGGGCCAACCCAAGCGGCCCTCCTCGCCCAAAGGCGGAAGAGGTTTGTGGAAGACGATACCGGGGCGCAGAAACCCCGCCCCGCTGTGGTCACCATAATGGGGCATGTGGACCACGGCAAGACCAAGCTCCTGGATGCCATCCGCGAGACCAACGTGGCCGCCACCGAGGTAGGTGAGATAACCCAGCATATTGGCGCCTACCAGGTAGAGGTTCACGGCCAAAAGATAACCTTCCTCGATACCCCAGGGCATGAAGCCTTCACCGCGATGCGGGCCAGGGGGGCTCAGGTAACGGATACCGCCATATTGGTGGTGGCCGCTGACGACGGGGTAATGCCCCAAACCATAGAGGCCATCGACCACGCTCGCGCCGCCGGGGTTCCCATTGTAGTCGCCATCAACAAGATGGATAAGCCAGAGGCCAATGCCCAGCGGGTGAAGCAGCAGCTCGCCGACCTGGGGGTGGTTTGCGAGGAGTGGGGGGGCGATGTGGTATGCGTCCCCGTATCTGCCAAGAAGAAGGAGGGGATCTCCGATCTCCTGGAGAACCTGCTCATCGTTGCCGAGATGGAGGAGCTGAAGGCAAATCCAGAGCGGCGTGCCATTGGCACGGTCATCGAGGCAAAGCTTGATAAGAGCAAGGGACCCCTGGCCACCGTTCTGGTGCAGATCGGCACCCTGAAGATGGGCGATCCCTTGGTCATAGGCGATACCTGGGGAAAGGTGAAGGCCATGTTCAACGATAGGGGGAAGCGCCTCAAGAAGGCAGAGCCAGCCACCCCGGTGGAGGTCCTTGGCCTAGGGAGCGTTCCCCAGGCCGGCGATACCTTTAGGGTGACCGCCACCGAGAGGGAAGCACGCACCCTGGCCCAAAGAGGGCAGGAGGAGAAAAGGCTTGCCACCTTGAGACCGATAAGCCCCCCCCGCCTCACCGAGCTCTCCTCCCAGATTCGCGAGGGGCAGGTGAAGGAGCTCAACATCATCCTGAAGACCGATGTCCAGGGGAGCATCGAGCCCATAAAGACCTCCCTGGAGAGGCTGAGCATTGACGAGGTGAAGGTGAACATCCTCCACTCGGGGAGCGGCAGCATCACCGAAGGGGATGTGCTGCTCGCCCTGGCCTCCAGAGGGATCATCCTGGGCTTTAACACCCGCCCCGAGCCCGGGGCAAAGCAGATGGCAGAGGCCGAGGGGATTGACATCCGATTATACGAGGTGATCTATAACCTGGTGGACGATGTGGAAAGGGCAATGAAGGGGATGCTGGAGCCCACCTATGTGGAGGTGGTGGAAGGACACGCCGAGGTACGGGCTATCTTTGCCGCCTCAAGGCGAGCAAAGGTGGTCGGGGTCTATGTCAGCGATGGCAAGGTGGCCCGTGGCGCCGGGGCACGGATAATCCGCCACGGGGAGGTCGTATTTGAATCCACCGTGTCAAGCCTGAGGAGGTTCAAGGAAGACGCCAAGGAGGTTGCCACCGGGTTTGAATGCGGCGTGGGCATCGAAGGCTATAACGACTTCGAAATCGGCGACATCATCGAGCTTTATAGAAGGGAAAGGCAATGACTAGGCGCACCGAAAGGCTTAACGACCTGATCAGGGAAGAGCTAAGCGAACTGCTCCAGCGCCAGGTTAAAGACCCAAGGCTCGCCTGCTTCCTAACCATAACCAGGGTAAATACCTCCCCAGACCTGAGGCACGCCAAGGTATTCGTGAGCATCATGGGCAGCGAGGGGGAGAAGAAGGAGGCCCTGGAGGGCTTGTCCTCCGCCTCCAGCTTCTTCCAGAGGAAGCTGAGGGGGCGCCTTTCCCTGCGTCGCATCCCCCAGCTCAGCTTCCATAAGGACGATTCCATCGAGCGGGCAGCTCATGTGCTCCACCTGATGAAAGAGGTGGCTGCTGAAGAGAGCGGCGAAGTTGAGCGTTGATGGAATCCTCAATATCCACAAGCCCGCGGGAAGGACCTCCCTGCACATCGTCAATCTGGTGAGGCGGCTCAGCGGAGAGAGGCCGGTGGGGCACGCTGGCACCCTTGACCCCGCGGCAACCGGGGTATTACCCATTTGCCTGGGACAGGCAACCAGGTTGGTGCCCTTTCTGGTAGAAGCCCCCAAGAGCTATCAGGCCGAGATCGAGCTGGGCATCTCCACCGATACCTATGATGCTGAAGGGAAGGTCACCAACATTGGTGACCCCTCCACCATCACCAGGGAGCAGGTAGAAGGGGTGCTCCCTTCCTTTCGTGGCGTCATCCCCCAGCAGCCCCCCATGTATAGCGCCCTGAAGCACCGAGGGAGACGCCTCTATGACCTGGCCCGCGCTGGCATCGAGGTGGAAAGAGGGACCAGAAAAGCCCACATCTTTCGCCTCCAGCTCATCCGCTGGCAGCCTCCCCTTTTCACCATCGAGGTGGAGTGCGGCAAGGGCACCTACATCCGCTCCCTGGCTCACGACCTGGGCCAGTCCCTGGGCTGCGGCGCATACCTCAGGAAGCTGGTTCGCACCAGGAGCGGGCTTTTTGGGATCGAAGATAGCCTCACCATCCCCCAGCTTGAGGAAGCCTTCCGCCATGGATACTGGCGAGAGCTGCTCTATCCCATGGATGCGGTCTTGGAACATTGGAATGCCGTCATTGTGGCAGCGGAGAAGGAGCAGGCCATTGGAAATGGTCGCCCCTTGGCTCTAGACCAGGAAAGGGGCCGGGATAAATCCCGTTGCCGTGCCTATTCCCGGGATGGGCGCTTCCTAGCTGTGCTGCGCTTTCTTCCAGAAAAGGGGCTTTGGCAGCCAGAAAAGGTATTCTCAGGCCACCAATAGCAGCCTCAAAGCTTCACCACAGCTTTAGAGGCACTTGACATCTCAGCCAAAAAGCGTTTATATTCAACGAAGCTGAAAGGAGGTGATCTAGATGGCCCAAGCCTATTGCTTCAAATGCAGGGCAAAACGGGAGATCAGGGATCCCCAAAACGTGACGCTCAAGAACGGAAGGCCGGCAATCAGGGGGACCTGCCCCGTCTGCAGAACAAAGGTATTCCGCATTGGCAAGGGATGATCTGGGCGATTCGGCGCTGACCGAGGACATCCTTCTATCCTTGCTGGGGCAATTTACGGATTAAGCTTTGCGGATTGATCGTTAGCATTTTGATCCACTTCTTCTTCGTCCAAGCCAGCCCCGCGAGCGATAGCACGGGCAGTGTTGGTGGAAAGAAGCTCGTCTTCGTCGTGGGCGTCGGAGCTAAGGAGGAGCTTGGCTCCAGCAAGATTCGCTTGCTTATAGATATGCCCATTGCAGAGGGAGTGCCCTCGCCTTGCGCTGATCTCGAGGAAGACGCCCTGTGCTGCTGCCATTTCGGCCTCTTCAAGGGTCAACAAGCCGGGATGTGCCAGAATATCAACATAGGGGCACTGAAGGGCTGCCTTGTTGGTGCCTTCGGCCACGGGCTCGGTGAAGGATTCACCGTGAACGATGACCAACCATGCCCCCAATTCCTTGGCCCGCCGAGCCGCCTCGCCTATCGCCCGGGGAGGAATATGGGTAAGCTCAACGCCGGGGATGGCCAGGATATCCCAGTGTGCCCTGGCCAGGGCGCAATCGGCGGTGATTTCCCCGATCAGGCGCTCAAGATAGCCAATGCCAACGTGGTCGGTGAGGGCAACAGCCTTATAGCCCTTTGCCGCGGCACGCCTTATTAGCTCGATGGGAGATAGGGAACCATCGCTGAGCGAGGTGTGGGTATGAAAATCGTAGACCACGATCACCTCCTCGGTGAGATGAGTTTTCCATTATAGCATAAAGGAAGGGGAGAATTTGAGCAAGATAAATGTAGCTATCGTAGGCGTGGGAAACTGTGCTTCCTCACTGGTGCAAGGCGTTTACTACTACCGCGATGTGACAGAGGGGGAATCGATCCCGGGGCTGATGCATGTCAACATCGGGGGCTATCACATTGGCGACATCAACTTCGTCGCCGCCTTCGATATCGACCGCAACAAGGTGGGGAAGGACCTGGCCGAGGCCATCTACACCCCACCCAATAATACCTTCAAGTTCTGCCAGGTTCCCGCCACCGGGGTAGTGGTGGAGCGGGGGATGACCCACGATGGTCTGGGAAAGTATCTATCCCAGATGATCACCAAGGCCCCGGGCGCTACGGCGAACATCGCCGGCATCCTCAAGGAAACGGAGACCCATGTGGTGGTAAACTACCTCCCCGTGGGCAGTGAAGAGGCCACCAAATGGTATATCGAGCAGGTGCTTGCCGCCGGCTGTGGCTTCATCAACTGCATTCCCGTTTTTATTGCCCGCGAGAAGTACTGGCAGAACCGGTTTGCCGAGAGGGGACTTCCCATAATCGGCGACGACCTAAAGTCCCAGGTTGGTGCCACCATCACCCACCGCGTGCTCACCAACCTGTTCACAGACCGCGGCGTTAAGCTGGAGCGAACCTATCAGCTGAACTTCGGCGGCAATACCGACTTTTACAACATGCTGGAGCGGGAGAGGCTAGAGTCCAAGAAAATATCCAAAACGGAGGCCGTAACCTCACAGCTGGATTATAAGATAGACCCGGATAACATCCATGTTGGACCCAGCGACTACGTTCCCTGGCTTGGCGACCGAAAGTGGTGCTACATCCGAATGGAGGGGCGCACCTTCGGCGATGTCCCGCTGAACTTGGAGCTGAAGCTGGAGGTATGGGACAGCCCCAACTCCGCTGGGGTGGTGGTGGATGCCATAAGGTGCTGTAAGCTGGCCCTGGACCGAGGCATCAGCGGTGCCCTGATTGGTCCCTCCGCCTATTTCATGAAAGCCCCTCCCCGTCAATTTAAGGACGATGAGGCAAGGCGAATGGTGGAGGAGTTCATCGCCGGGAATGAAGGGTGATCCGCTACTTCTCGGGCAGCAGCCGGAGAAGCAGTTGGGGGGGAAGCATTTGAGCCTCAGCAGCGAAGGAAAGGATTACGGGAAGGCAGATATCCATATTCATAGCAGCGTGGGCGATGGCATGGCAGCCGTCTCCGCCATCCTCGACTTCGTGGAGCAAAACACCGAACTCGATGTCATTGCCATTACCGATCACGATAGCATCGAGGGCAGCTATCAGGCCGGGGAGTTGGCCTCAAAACGGGGTTATCGTTTCCAGGTCGTCCCCGGCATGGAGGTTACCACCGTTGAGGGGCATCTGCTTGCCCTTTACATAGAAAACCCGGTCCCCAGCTTCAGGCCCCTGGAAGAGACCGTCGAGGCGATCCACGCCCAGGGAGGCCTTTGTATTGTGCCCCACCCCATGAGCTGGCTCACCGATAGCATCAGCAGGCGAAGCCTGGAGAGAATCCTCAGCAGCGCCGAGCAGAGCCTGTATATCGATGGCATCGAAATCATTAATGCCACGCTGGCAGGGAGCATCTCCAATCGCAGGGCAAGAAATTTCAACTGCAAGCACCAGCTTGCCGAAACCGGGGGAAGCGATGCCCACTTCCTCGCCGCCGTGGGCAGCGGGCTCACCCTTTTTCCGGGGCGAAGTGCTGAGGAACTGAGGCAAAGCCTGCTGCAGAGAACCACCCAGGCCATAAATGGCACCAGGTTCAGGCTTAACGATGTGGGGCCCCTCCAGATCGTAAGGCAGCAGCTTAAGAGCAGGGCGTTTCCCTACATGATTCGCCACATTTGGAGAAACCTTTTCCGGGCGCAGTCTTTATGAAGATCGCTCTGGTCTCCCCGTATGATCATGCCCATCCCGGTGGGGTTGGGGTTCACATCTCCCACCTCTATGAGCAGCTCACCATGATGGGGCACGAGGTGAAGATCATTGCCCCTTGCTCCAGCAGGGAGGGGGTCGCCCATGGCGAGGACTTCATCCCCATTGGAAAGCCAATCCCGATTCACCGCAGGGGCACGGTGGCCCGGGTCACCCTCTCCCTGGGCCTTTCGCGGCGGGTAAAGGAGATCCTCAGAGAGGAGCATTTTGAACTGATCCACCTCCATGAGCCGCTATGCCCCCTGCTTCCACTGGTGGTGCTGGACCACTCTCAGGGGGTCAATGTGGGCACCTTCCACGCCTATCATCGCCGCGATATGGGCTACCGCTACGGGAGGTTCCTGCTCAGGCGATGGTTTGACAAGTTGCAGGGGAGGATCGCCGTTTCCAAGCCAGCGCTGGACTTCGTGAGCAGGTACTTCCCCGGCCGCTACGACATAATCCCCAACGGCATCGACCTGGAACACTTCGCCACCCCGGTGCCCCCTATCGAGGGGCTCAACGATGGAAAGCTCAACATCCTTTTCGTGGGCAGGCTGGAGAAAAGAAAGGGGCTGAGGCATCTGCTCGTTGCCTATAAGGAGGTGAAGAAGGAGATTCCAAACACCCGGCTCATCGTGGTGGGACCAAGGGTGGGGGTGCGTCGGGAATATGAAAGGCTGGTGGCCAAGGAAAACCTGCAGGATGTGGTGTTCACCGGCTATGTATCCTATGAAGACCTGCCCCGATATTATCATAGCTGCGACCTCTTCTGTGCCCCCGCCACCGGGGAGGAGAGCTTTGGCATCGTTTTGCTCGAGGCCATGGCAGCGGCAAAGCCCATCGTCGCTTCCCAGATCGAGGGCTATGCCAGTGTGATGAGCCACGGCATTGAGGGACTCCTGGTTCCCCCCGGGGATGAGCAGGCCCTTGCCCGCTCCCTGATCCATCTGCTGAGCGAGGGAGCGGAGCGCCAACAGATGGGGGCCAGGGGAAGGCTAAAGGTGGAGGAATACAGCTGGCAGAACATCGCCCAAAGGGTGGCAAGCTACTATAGCCGCCTGTTCCATGGATTTCAATCATAACCCGCGAAAGGGAGGCCAAAACCCCTGGCAAAGGGCACTGCCCCTGCCAGGGGTGTGATGTGTAAAATGTGGCGACCTTCTCATATAAGCGATCGCTTGCACCACCTTGCCGAGCCTGTGGCCAGGGTGGTTGCCAAGACAAGGCTCACCCCCAACGCCGTAACCATATTTGGCTTCCTGTTTAATGTGGGGATAGCCTACATCCTCTCCACCGGACATTTCCTTCTCGGCGGCCTTCTGATCCTCGTTGCCGGAGCCTTCGACCTCCTGGATGGGGCGCTGGCCAGGGTCACGGGGAGGAGCACCACCTTTGGCGCCCTCCTCGATTCCAGCATCGACCGCTACTCCGAGGCGGTACTCCTCTTCGGGCTTTTGGTCTATTTTGCCCGGCGGCAGGAAACCACGGAGATGATCCTCATCTTTGCCACCATAGTAGGATCGATGCTCATTAGCTATGTGAGGGCGAGGGCGGAGGGGCTGGGTCTGGATGCCGAGGTGGGGCTGATGAGGAGAACGGTGAGGATCTGCACCCTCGCTTTGGGGCTCATCATAAATCAGGTTCTCATTATCCTCTGGATCCTGGCCGTCTTAACCAACCTGACGGTGGCGCAGCGCCTCATCCATGTGTGGCGGAAGACGAGGAAGGGGCAAAAAGGCCCTCCTCCCCAGGGTGAAAGCTGAAAACCCTACCTTCCTCGCCTCGCCCGGTGAAGGGCAAAGGCCATCGCCGGGAGCAGGAGCAGCGCTCCGAGGAGGATAAGCCCCCTTTCATCGCCTCCCCCGGTTTTCCTGGCTATGCTACAGGTGAAGAAGCCGCCGGGGGCTTCTGGCGTGGGCTGAGGCCCAAGGCCAAGGCTAGCCCGCCATAGCTCATTGAGGCCATCCATGTCGAAGCCATAGCCCTCCATCAGGGCATCGTCGTAGCCGCTCCCCCCCTTGAACACATCCAGCAGCTCCAGCATCTTCTCCCTGCCGTATTCGGAAAGTAAGAAAGCCACCAGGCTATAGCTTTCAGCGTAGCATAGCCTCGCCTGCTCAGGGTCGGTGGGGAAGGAGCTGGCCAGGCTTCGCACCGAGAAAAGCTCATCCTCAGAGATGGCCTCATTTAACCGCTGCAACAGACCTAGCTGGAGCACTCCTTCGGCGTAAACCGCCAGGCCCTCATCCAGCCACCGGGGGAGATCGCCATAGGGACCAAAGGTCGCCTGATGGACCACCAGGTGAGCCAGCTCGTGGCGGATGGCACTTTTGCCCCAGGAGAGGTTCTCGGGGGCGATGCCAATGACGATGGTGCCATGATCGGCGAAGGCCATCCCTCCAGTCCATTCATAGGGGTAGATCAATGCCCCTCTCAGATCATCAAAGCTGCCATAAACGTAGATCCTCACCACCCTCTCCAGGGCGACCCCGGTATCCTCGGCCAATCTGCCCAGCGCCTCGTGGGCAGCATCCATCAGCTCCTGGGCAAAGGAGTGATCGCCCCGGTACCAGTAAAGGGTAATCGGGGCGCTGGTGAGGCTCCTCCAGTCATAGCGAAGGTCATCGAAGCTGACGGTCCGGGGCGGGGTTTCAATCCTCCTCCCCACAGCATCCTCCACTATCCACCAGTATTCTATCTCGCTCCCCGGGGGTAACCCCCCCGTCTCCAGCATATTCCAATCCCAGGATGCCTCAACCCTCAGCCCCGGGGTGAAATCGGCATCCACCCGACAGCTAACCGGAACCAAACTCAGCTTTTCCACCCTGTATTCGATATCGACGTCGGTGATCTGGGCGGAGCTCTCCGCCTCCAGGCTAAAGGTAATGCGGTGAGGAAAGTAGGGGGCAGCATCGCTGAATGTAACCGCGATCTCATCCTGGGCAACGCCGACCGCGGGAAAGGCAGCAATGAGGACAAGAGCCAATATTATTAGCAGGCAAAGCCTTTTCATTCTTTTCCTTCGCCCAGGGCGGACTTGAGGTAGGCGGCGATGAGCTCATCCAGCTCCCCATCGAGCGCCCGAGCCGGGTCGCTGCTCTCATATCCGGTGCGATGATCCTTCACCATCTTGTAGGGGTGAAGCACATAGCTCCGTATCTGGTTTCCCCACCCCGCCACCACATGCTCCCCCTTGAGCCTCGCCTCCTCCTCGGCCTTCTTCGCCAGCTCCATCTCCAGCAGGCGGGAGCGCAGGATCTTGAGCGCCGTCTCCCGATTCTGAAACTGGGAACGCTCCTTCTGACAGGTGACCACCAAACCCGTGGAGAGATGGGTTATCCTGACCGCGGTGCTGACCTTCTGCACATGCTGACCACCGGGTCCACTGGCCCGGAAGAAATCGACCTTCAGCTCATCAGGGTCTATCTTCACATCCACATCCCGCTCCGCCTCAGGCATCACCTCCACCAGGGCAAAGGAGGTGTGGCGCAGGTGGGCAGCATCAAAGGGGGAAAGGCGAACCAGGCGGTGCACCCCCCGCTCTGCCTTGAGGTAACCATAGGCATAGTCCCCCAGCACCTCGATGTGAGCGCTCTTTATCCCCGCCTCCTCCCCGTAAGAGGTCTCCAGGACGTTCGCCTGATAGCGGCGCCGCTCCGCCCACCGAAGATACATCCTGAGCAGCATCTGGGCCCAATCCTGGGCCTCGGTTCCCCCGGCGCCAGCATGAACGGCGAGGATGGCGTTCCGCCGGTCATATTCACCACCGAGGAGAAGCTCAAATTCCCGTGCTTCAACCTGGGACGAAACCTCCTCCACATGGGAGCGGATCTCCTCCTCCAGCGATGTGTCCCTCTCACCGATAGCTATGTCTACGAGCTCCAGAAGCTCCGCCGCCCTTCCCTCCAGGGAGCGCCAGCCCTCCACCTCAGCCTTGAGCTCGGCTAGATGGCGCATCACGCCCTGCGCCCTCTCCTGATCCTGCCAGAAATCGGGGCGGGAGGATTCCTCCTCTAATTTGGCGATCTCCCTTTCCTTCTGGGCGAGGTCAAAGACGCACCATGACATGGGAGATGCGTGCCTTCAACTCCTCAAGCCTTCTCTTATGCTCCTGCATTTTTTCGACCCCCTTTTTCGAACGCCTGCCGGTTTTTTCGCGCGCCTGGCGGTTTCTATTTGCCTTCTTCCAACGCTGGCCTTCGTTCCGTGATTACGACCCTTACACCGTCACCTTTAGGCACCAACTTGAAGGATGCCCCCACTATCAGTGTCCAATCCATTTGACCATTTACCTCTTAGAGCAGCCTTGCCTGCTCCCCTTCCCCCTTCTCCACGGGGGGCAGTCGACCCGCTGCCGCCAGGTGGGCGAGGCGGGTGGTTTCGGGGAGGCGATAGCCCCGACAGCACGCCATCACCCAGTGAATTGCGGCATCCAGGTCCACCTTGTGCCCGATGGAAACATAAACCGGACTGGCCCCCTGTTTTGTCCTCAGCGCAGCACCGATGACCTCGCTGCCATCCAACAGGGGAACATGAGAGCCCGGCTCCTCCCCCAGTTCGCCATGCCTGCCACAAAGGATGGACTTGGCGCAGCCTATGGTGGGCACATTCAGCAGAAGCCCCAGATGGGAGGCAAGCCCCAGTCTCCGGGGATGGGCAATGCCCTGGGCATCGGCGATGATGAGGTCGGGGGCAACGCCAAGCATCTGGCAAGCAGCAAGCAGCAGCGGCGTCTCGCGGAAGGAAAGAAGTCCTGGCACATAGGGGAAGGTGACCCTCTGCTCTACCATCCTGCTCTCCACTAGCACCAGCTCGGGGAAACGCAGAACCACCACTGCCCCCTTTGCCACCCCCCACCTATTCGGGGCTGAGATGTCCACCCCGGCAACCAGGCGGGGGGTCTCCACCTCATTCCTCCTCGATACCTGGGAAGCCAGCCGCATCTGAATCTGCTCAGCCTCAGCCACCGTTACCTGCCAGCGGTGCAAACGGTGAACCTTCATATAGCCAATTATATCCCCTGTAAAATCCCCTGGCAACCTGATCACAAAACCATTGACAGATAGAGCTTTATCCCCCATAATAGCGCAATCGGGTAGGATATGGTAAGGATCAGATTGCGCCGCATGGGAAAAAAGAAGAAGCCCAGCTATCGGGTGGTGGTCGCCGATTCTCGCTCCCCCCGCGATGGGGCCTTCATCGAGACCATCGGCCATTACAACCCGCTTACCGATCCGCCAACTATCCTCATCGATGAGGAGAAGGCGCTCAAGTGGCTGCGTCAGGGCGCCCAGCCCACGGAAAGGGTTTTGGCCCTGCTAAGTAAACTTGGCATCATGGATAAGTTCAAGGCAATATCCTAGGAAGCCTTCTTCAGGTAAGGCTAGAAAAAGACATCTATGTGGAAGGAGGCAGATCTTGACGCGGTAAAGGGAACATTTCTCAGGGAGCAAAGCCCATATAGTCCACCGTAAGAGGAGACCAATGAAGGAACTCATCGAGTACATCGCCAAGTCCATTGCGAATAACCCCGATGCAGTGGTGGTAACCGAGGAGCGAGAGGACGGGGACGACGAAAGGGTCACCCTCAAGTTACAGGTTGATCCCGAGGATATGGGGAGGGTGATTGGCAAGCAGGGTCGGGTTGCCCAGGCAATGCGCACCCTGCTTAGGGTGAAGGCAGTAAAGGAGGGCGTCAGAGTAAACCTCGAAATAGGCTAGAAGGCAAGGCCATGCCTCAGCATGCCCGGTTCATAGTTGTGGGTCGGGTGGTTGCCCCCTGGGGTATCAGGGGGGAGGTGAAGGTGGAGGTGATGACCGACTTCCCCGACCGATTCCGACCTCAAGAAAAGGTTCACATCGATGGCTCTTCCCTCACCATTGAAAGGTGTCACTGGCATAAGGGGAGGGCCATCCTAAAGTTTGCCCAGGTGGATAGCCGTGAAGCTGCTGAGGGGCTCAGGGGTCGATTCCTGGAGATCCCGGAATCAGAGCTGCGCCCCCTCCCCCAAGACCAATACTATCAGTTTCAACTGATGGGGCTTGAGGTCTGGACCACCCAGGGGGAGCTGCTGGGGCGCATCGCCCAGATATTGCCCACCGGCAGCAACGATGTGTATGTGGTTCACGGTGAGAGGGGAGAGCTGCTTATCCCCGCCACCGAAGAGGTGGTGAAATCGGTGGAGCCGGGCAAGGGGCGCATCGTTATCCAGCCCATGAAGGGTTTGCTTCCATAGCCGTTAGCCCTTTATGCTGACCTCGCCGCGGAGGCCTTCCAGGATCCTGATCGCCCCTTCCACGATCTCGTCAAATACCTCTTTGGCGCTCTTAATCTCCTTGATCATCCCCGCGATCTGCCCACCAAAGCCGGTGATATAGTCGCCCAAACGAGCCTCCATGATTCCCGCCTGGAGTTCCCGAACGAGCAACCCCTGTAGCGGCATGGGTAGGGTGGACATCCCCGACTTCTCCCAGGTTTCGATGAGCTTATTGTTGATCTGACGCGCCGTCTTCCCGGTGTAGATTCGGCTTACCCTGGTGTCCTCCTCCGTTGCCTGGAGGATCTTCTGCTTCCAGTTCTCGTTCGTCCAGTCGGTGAAAACCCCTAACTCGGCGTGCTCGATGCCTGCCTCCTTGGTGGCCACAAAGCGAGTGCCCACCCATATGCCCACCGCCCCCAGGGCAAGGGCAGCAACCAGCCCCCTGCCGTCCCCGATGCCACCAGCAGCTAAAACGGGGGTGGGAGAGACAGCATCCACTATCTGGGGAACAAGCGCCATGGTACCGATCCTGCCGGTATGCCCTCCTGCCTCATAGCCCTGGGCCACGATGATATCCACCCCGGCCTCCTTTTGGCGGAGAGCATTCCTCACATTCCCGGCAAGGCCGATGACCTTTATCCCCTGGGCATGGGCATCGGCTACCACCCAGTCCGGGGCTCCCAGCCCAGAGGCAAAAACGGGCACCTTCTCCTCCAGGATCACCTCGACCACCTTCCTCAATTCCCCGGTGCCCAAGGTTGCCTGCTCCACCGCCTTGACATCGGGAACCCCGAGCTCGCGCTTCAACCTGCCGACGAACTCAACGTGCTCCTTGGGCAAATAGGCCTTTAGATCTTCTTCGGAGGTTATCGAGGAGGTGGACTCAGGGAGCGCAGGAAGGAGCAAGTCAACGCCAAAGGGCTTATCGGTGAGGCTTCTCGTCCTCCTGATCCAGTCTCGAACCTGCTCTGGAGCCAAGCGGGTCGCCCCCAGCACCCCAAGGCCACCGGCATTGGATACCGCAGCCACCAGGGAAGGGCCACAGGCCCAAAACATCCCCGCCAGGAGGACGGGGTACTCAATGCCAAGGATATCGCAAATCTTGGTGCGCAGGATCTTCTTACCTTCCATCTATCCTCCTTTGGGTCGCCTGGTAATTCGGGATGAAGTCCCTAAGCACCACCTGGGGGAGGCCTTTTCCTCCTCCGCTCAGCAACCTTAATCCGAATCAACGCCCGACGCAGCGCTGCATCGGCACGAGCCATGTCGATATCAGCAGGACGAACCCTTAGCATCTCCTCGGCGCGGCGCTTTGCCGCCTCGGCCCTCTCAATGTCGATCTCCTCAGCCCTCTCCGCAGTATCGGCGAGGATGGTAACCCGGTTCTGCATCACCTCCAAAAAGCCGCCGCTGACGAAGATGGAGGTCTCCTCCCCCTCCTTCCTCACCCTGAGCTCGCCCAGCTGAAGCATGGTTAACAGAGGGGCATGGTTGGGCAATATGGCCAGCTCCCCATCAATGCCGGGGGCGATGACCACATCCACATCATCGGAGTAGATGACCTGCTCCGCAGTGACCATCTCGAACCTGATCTTAGCCATGCGGTGTCCCTCGGGAGCACTCTTACATTTTATTCGGGGCCCGTGGCGCCTCACGCGATGCTTGGAAGCTCAAGGCTTCCGAGATCATTATGACCTTGAACCCGTATTTTTCGGGCAGGTTTAGTTCTTCGAGCTTGCGCCTAAGTTGATCGTGACCGGTCACTAAGATTGCTCCCTTCAGGTCCGCGGCGAGCTTGATTAGCGGACGGTAGTTCTCGTCGAGCTTACTCTCTTCGTCCGGATGTAACGTCTTCGCGTTCATTGAGGAGCGCATATCATACTTATCCTTGGTGTTGAAGATGTGATTGAGACTCTTCACGACCTCCGCCGCTTTCAATTGATTGAGCAGCGACATGTATTCCCCGTATAAGTCTGCGGCTAGGACTATGCTGTCGCACTTGACCTTTATCTGATTCAACAAGTTTGCCCACATAGACGGCTGCGGGTCCCAATAGGGTAAACAGAGATCAGGCAAGAAGACGGCTTTCATTTGCCACCCCTTTGTGCCAACGCCTTGAGCCGCCTAGTCAGTTCTTCCATGTCTGCCTCGAAGAAACCCCTGAGCCCGCCTTCCAAAGCGCCTTTATCGTCGACCGGTAGCCGCGTGGCCCTAGCCGCGCCATCTTCCTCCTCGAAGTAATAGATGGCCAGCTCCTTTGGCTTCAGTTTCCCTTCTGCGACGCTAGTGAGCAGGCTCATGAGAATGTGCTCATTGTGACAGGTAAGTATGAGCTGCTTGTCCTTCTCTTTCACCACCTCCACTAGCACGTTACAGAATTCGGCGTGGGCCCGCGGGTGTAGATGGATCTCCGGCTCCTCTATAGCGATCATCGAGCCTGGGGCAGCGCCCGACAATACGGCGAGGGGCCAGATCAGCTGCCTAGTGCCTGCTCCTTCGTTGGCGATGGGCAGCCGCCGCCTCTGGGCACTCGCTTGCACTATGATCGTTTCCGCAGCCATCTCACATCTTATTCGACGGCCTACTATTCGCTCAAGCCACTCGGACACATCGTCTTGGAGAACCCACTCATCGGCCAGGTAGTTTATCATCTCCTCCTGCGTGCATAACTCGTTAACTGGTACCCGCTTATCCAGACGCATGTACTCACTACTGGTCAAAACGCGGACACGCTCAGCAGGAACTATGTGCACCTTAGAGACGGAGTCAACTATTTTGTGCCGTATCTCCTGCACTTTGTTATGGACCGCCTTATCCACGCCTTGAACCTTGAACTGGAAAGGCAGGCCGATTAGATAACTGCCATAAAAGGTTACCTTCGGCCGGCCGGGGAGCTCGATGCATTCTGGGTCAATCCTCCAATGGCGCGGTTTCTCCGGCGTTGTGAAACTAAGGCTGTCCACGCCGGGCAAGCCGGAAAAGCGAATGCTCACCGCCTGCTCCTTCAGCCCCTCGCCAGCGAACTTCGCCGTGTAGTCTAGGGTACACTTCTTGGCATGAGAAAGCGGCTCCATCCGGGCCTCCACCGCCAGCTTAAGCCCCACCTCCAGTTCTGGCCCGCCTCCCCTCCGAAGCAGATCGTTAAAGCTGCCAGCCTGAAAGAAGCGCTCATTCAGTATGAGATTTGGCTGCTCCATTGACTGCTTTAGAAGCGCCAGAGCATGTAGGACAGTGGACTTGCCAGCGCCATTAGGGCCTATAAACACTGTGATGAGCCCTGGCCTTAATTCAACCTCTTGGAAAGCCTTAAAATTCCTCAATGAGATTTCTTGCCACATTGACATACCTCCTGTACTCATACAGCCTCCAGCTCCCTGGCCCTCTCCACCGCCTCGTCTATGGTGCCCACCATATAGAAGGCCTGCTCGGGGAGATGGTCGTGCTGCCCCTCCAGGATCTCCTTGAAGCCGCGCACTGTCTCCTTGACCGGCACGGACTTGCCCGACCGTCCGGTAAAGGCCGCGGCGACGAACATGGGCTGGGAGAGGAAGCGCTGAATCTTGCGGGCTCGGACTACGGTGAGCTTGTCCTCCTCGCTGAGCTCCTCGATGCCGAGGATGGCGATGATGTCCTGGAGGTCCTTGTAGCGCTGGAGCACCCGCTGCACCCCACGGGCCACCTCATAATGCTCCTCGCCAACGACGCGGGGGTCGAGGATGCGAGAGGTGGAGACCAGGGGGTCAACGGCGGGGTATAGCCCCTGCTCGGCGATGGAGCGCTCCAGGGCGACCACCGCATCCAGGTGAGCAAAGACGGTGGCTACCCCGGGGTCGGTGTAGTCATCGGCGGGGACATAGATGGCCTGGAAGGAGGTGATGGAGCCCCTCCTGGTGGTGGTGATCCTCTCCTGAAGGTCGCCCATCTCGGTGGCCAGGGTGGGCTGATAGCCCACCGCCGATGGCATGCGACCCAGGAGGGCTGAGACCTCCATGCCTGCCATGATATAGCGATAGATGTTATCGATGAAAAGGAGCACATCCTGCCCCTCCACCTCGCGGAAGTATTCCGCCATGGTAAGCCCGGTGAAGCCCACGCGCACCCTAACCCCAGGGGGCTCATTCATCTGCCCGAAAACGAGAACCGTCTTATCGATTACCCCTGATGCCTTCATCTCATACCACAGGTCATTTCCCTCCCGGGAGCGCTCCCCTATCCCGGCGAAGACGGAGATGCCGCCATGAACGGTGGCGATGTTGTGGATGAGCTCCATGATGATGATGGTCTTGCCCACCCCGGCACCGCCAAAGGCACCCACCTTTCCCCCCCTGGTGAATGGGGTGATGAGGTCGATGACCTTAAGCCCCGTCTCCAGCATCTGGGTGGAGGTCTCCTGCTCCTCAAGGGATGGCGGGGGGCGATGTATCGGCCAGCGCTCCTCTGCTTCCACCGGCCCCAGGTGGTCCATGGGCTCCCCCATGATATTGAAAAGCCTGCCCAGGGTGGCTTTTCCCACGGGGACGGTGAGCGTTGTTCCAGTATCTATGGCTTCCATCCCTCGCGCCAGGCCATCGGTGGGGGAAAGCGCCAGACAGCGAACCCAGTTGTTTCCCACATGTTGCTGCGCCTCGAGCACGATCTTTCCATCATCGATGGGGATCTCGATGGCGTTATAGATTGCGGGCAACCCATCGGGGGGAAACTCGATGTCCACCACCGTGCCGATAACTTGAGCTACCTTTCCTTTTGCCATGCTTACTCCATATTCTAGACCAGCGCCCCAGCGCCGCCGGTAATGTCCAGAAGCTCCTTGGTGATCATCTCCTGTCTCACCTTATTATAGGTAAGGGTGAGGTCCTCGATGAGCTCGTTGGCGTTATCGGTGGCGGCGCGCATCGCCACCATCCTCGCCGACTGCTCGCTGGCAATGGACTCGAGGATTGCATGATATATCTCCATCTCCACAAAGCGAGGCAGAAGCTCCGCCAGGACTGCCTCGGGGGAGGGCTCATAGATATACTCTACACTTAGCCTTGCCTCCATCTCGGCCGGCTCGATGGGGAGCAGCCGCCAAAGTACCGGCCGCTGGGTCATGGTGGTCACAAACTGGGTATAAGAGAGATAGACCTCATCCACAAGCCCAGCGCTGTAATCATCGATGATGATTCGGGCAATGGGGATGATATCCTCAAGCGATGGCCTGTCGCCAAGGCGGGTGAACTCGGCACGAACATCCTGCCCATAGCGCACCATGAAATCCCTCCCCTTCCTGCCCACGGCGACCAGGGTCACCGAGACCTTCTGCTCCAGGATAAAGCCCGCCGTCCTGCGATTGATATTGGCATTGAGGCCGCCACAAAGCCCACGGTCGGGGGTGATGTGGACCACGCCGATGCGGTCAACCGGCCTCTTAACCACAAGGGGGTAAATCTCATCGCCCGCCTGTCGCTGGGCAGCTAGGTCTGACAGCACCTGCTTCATCTTCTCGGCATAGGGGCGTCCCGCAATCGAGCGCTCCTGAGCCCGCCTCATCCTGGAGGCAGCCACCATCTCCATGGCCCTGGTGATCTTCGCCGTGTTCTGGACGCTCCTGATGCGACGCCGAATCTCTCTAATCGTAGCCATTCTTTCGACCTTTGCCGGATAGTCTATGTAACCCCTATGAATGCGGTAGCCCCTGCCACAGCCCGCGCCTCAGTACGGCACCTTCTCCTTGAACTCCAGGATCGCTGCTTTGAGCGCCTCCTCGGTCTCTTCACTGAGCTCTTTATCCTGGGCGATGCGCTCACAGATCTCGGGGTGGCTCATCTCCATGAAGCGGTGGAAGGCATCCTCAAACGCCCTCACCCGCTCTACTGGCACGTCATCGAGGTAGCCATTGATCACCGCATAGAGGATGGCGACCTCTTTCTCCAGGAGCATGGGTACATACTGGGGCTGCTTCAGCACCTCGGTGATCCTCTGCCCCCGCTCCAGTTGCGCCCTGGTGATCCTGTCCAGCTCAGCAGCGCCAAACTGGGCAAAGGCGGCCAGCTCCCGATACTGGGCCAGGTCAAGCCTTAGCTTTCCCGCCACCTGCTTCATCGCCTTTGTCTGGGCGGCACCCCCCACCCTGGAGACGGAAAGCCCCACGTTCAAGGCTGGCCTGATTCCAGCGTTGAACAGGTCGGTCTCCAGGTAAATCTGGCCGTCGGTTATGGAAATGACGTTGGTGGGGATATAGGCTGATATGTCGTTGGCCTGGGTCTCGATGATGGGAAGGGCGGTAAGGGAGCCACCGCCATATTCGGGGGCCATCTTGGCGGCGCGCTCCAGAAGCCGGCTGTGCAGATAGAATATGTCACCGGGATAGGCCTCCCGACCCGGAGGGCGGCGCAGCAGCAGGGAGAGCTGGCGATAGGCCCAGGCGTGCTTGGAGAGGTCATCGTAGATGATCAAGGCATCCCTACCCTGGTCCATGAACTCCTCCCCTATGGCGCAGCCGGCATAGGGGGCGAGATACTGAAGGGCAGCGGGATCGGAGGCGGTGGCAGATACCACTATAGTGTGCTCCATGGCCCTATATTGCTCCAGGGTGGCCACCGCCTGAGCCACCTTGGAGGCCTTTTGACCGATGGCCACATAGATACAGATGAGGTCGCCACCCCTCTGGCTGATGATGGTATCCAGGGCGATGGCGGTCTTGCCCGTGGAGCGATCGCCAATGATAAGCTCTCGCTGCCCCCTGCCGATGGGGATCATGCTATCGATGGCCTCTATGCCGGTATGAACCGGCGTATCCACCGACTGGCGCAGCACCACATGGGGGGCCACCCGCTCCACGGGACGGGTCTTTTCGTATTTCAAGGGCCCCTTCCCATCCAGAGGCCGACCCAGGGGGTCGATCACCCTCCCGATGAGGGCATCGCCAACGGGAACCTCGGCGATCCTCCCGGTGCACCTCACCTCATCCCCCTCCTTGATCTGGGAGTAGTCGCCCAGCATCACCACGCCAACGCTATCCTCCTCCAGGTTGAGGGCAACCCCGATGATCCCGTTGGGGAACTGAATCAACTCGTTATACCTGGCCCCGCTGAGACCGTGAATGCGGGCGATGCCATCGCCTACCTCCACCACAGTGCCCACATCCACCATGGCCACCGTGGCACCAAACTGCTCTATCTGCTGTCGGATGATGGAGGCGATATCCCGGGCACGAGCCATCTGACTTACCTCCGTTCTATCAGGCTCCCCCTTAATCGGAGGAGCCTGCTCTTTGTGCTGCCGTCGATGAGCTTATCGCCAACCCTGGCCACCACGCCACCGATGATGGAGGGGTCGACCCTTTCCCTGAGCACGATCTGCTTTCCCACCAGCTCACCCAGCCGATGGACGAGCTTGCCCTTCTCCTCCTCGTCCAGGGGAACTGCGGTGGCCACTTCGGCATGAGCAATGCCACGGTGTTCATCCACCAGGCAGTTATATTCGGCGACCAAATCCTCTACCATCCCCAACCTCCCCTTAGCCACCAACAGATAGGCCAAATTCATGGCCAGGGGATTTATCCCCTCCAGCCACTGGCTCAAGATCCTCGCCTTTTCCCCGAAGGGAATCTTGGGGCTCTCCAGAAAGGGACGAAGCACAGGGTCCCTCATCGCCTCGGCGACCCTCCCCAGGTCATCCCGCCACCCCTCCAGCTCATCCCGCTCCAGGGCGATTTCAAACGCAGCCTGGGCATGCCTTCTGGCAGTAGCTCTAGCCATCGCCCCCCTCTTTGGCGCCTTCCTCCAGCACCTCAGCGATGAGCCGGCGGTGCTTCTCCCGGTCCAGGGTCTCGCGGATCACCTTCTCAGCAGCCGTTATCGCCAGGTCAACAAACTGGCGACGCAGCTCCTCCATAGCCTCATCCCTCTCCCTATCGATCTCAAGGCGAGATCTGGCGATGATGGCTTGCGCCTCCTGACGAGCCTCCTGGCGCGCCTCGTCCTTTACCTGCTCCCCCATCTTTTCCGCCTGGGCGATGACGTTCTGCCCCTCCTTACGGGCAGCCTCCAGCTGCTGCCTCACCTGCCGTTCAGTCTGTGACAGCCTCTCCTTGATCAGCTCCGCCTGCTCCATGCCCTCCTTTATCCTGTTGGAGCGCTCATCGAGCATCCTTCGCACCGGCTTATAAAGCAGGAAGGTGAGAAGGCCAAATAGAATGGCGAAGCTTATGAGCTGAGCCAATAGACCCTGCCAAGCAATGCCAATCCCTTCCATGTCAGCCCCTTCCCCGCAAATTCCCTATACGACGAAGACCATAATGATAGCTACGATGAGGGCATAGATGGCAATGGCCTCGGCGAAGGCGATAGCCAGGATCATATTGGTCATGATGGCTCCACGGGCCTCGGGGTTACGCCCCAAAGCCTGCATCGCCCCCATCCCTAAGATGCCGATCCCGATGCCAGGTCCTATAGCGCCCAGGCCAATGGCCAATCCAGCAGCGAGAAACTTCATGCTCTCAGGATCCATATTTTATCCCCCTTTCTTATTCATACTCCTCCCTGGGGGTGACGGCCATGACAACGAAAACCAAAGTCAACCCACCAAAGATGAGGGCCTGAACGAAACCGAGGAATAGCTCCAGCCCGTAGAAGGGGATCACCGCCACCCAGGGGATGAGAAAGAGCATTATTAATATCAGCAGCTCCCCGGCGGTCATATTGCCGAAGAGTCGGAAGGTAAGGCTGACGATGCGCACCAGTTCGCTTATCATCTCGATAAGGCCAGCAAATGCCTCAATAACCCCGGTGAAAAGCGAGCCAAGGCCACTTCGGAGCTTGCCTCTAAAAATCTGGCCGATGCCCCTGAGCAGCCCCCGCGGATTAAAAAACCTTCTCATATAGCGGAAGAAGCCGTGAGACCTGAAACCCCAGTACTCCACGAAGACGAAGGAGATCAGGGCCAGAGCAAGGGGAAAATTGATATCGGTATTTGCCCCCCGCAACAGTGGCACCTGCTCCTCACCGATCCCGATGAACATGAAGCCGGGAATAAGCGCCAGCCAGGCATTGGCGATGACGAAGATGAAGATGGTGGCGATCACGGGGAAGAATTTGCGCCCGTACTCCTTCCCCGCCGTATCCTCCACAAAATTGATGAGCACCTCCAAGACGGCCTCCACAAAGTTCTGCAGCCCCTTGGGAACGAGCCTCATCCTGCGAGTGGCCGCATAGGAGACGCCCCCAACCACCAGGATGGTGAGCCCGGCAGCAAGCATGGTGTTGGTGATGGGGAAGCCAGCGATAGAGAAGACCTCCTCGGCAGCGAGTTCTATATGGGGCATGGGGAGGGGGAAGAAGAGCCGCCCTATTATAAGGAGCACCAGTAAGACGAAGGTTACGATGATGATCCTGCCCAGGCAGCCAATCCTAGGCATTAGCTATCCCCCTCTTCCCTGCCCCGCCTTCCCCCCAGTAAAGGGAGGAGCATACGGTAGGTGCCAAAGAAGGCGGCAAAAAGTCCCAAACCCAGACCGAGCAGGGTAAATAAGGGCTTTATGTCAACTTCACGGTCGAGCCACACCCCTAAAACCACCCCCAAGATGATGCAGCCGGCAATATAAAAGCCGATGCCGCCAAGCCTAAATGCCACCACCCAGCGATTCACGACCGATCATGTGCTCTATTGCGTTGCTTCAGTATATCACACGCCCCTTCCACAGAGCAACCTGAAGACAAAAAACCCCAGGAAATGCCTGGGGTTATGTTAACCTATCCTGCCAAGGCTAGCTTTTCTTCATACCTCTCCCTTGGAGAAAAGGTGCGAAAAATCTCCATCGAATTCCTTGAGGAAGTCGTGAAGGTCCAGCACCTCGTCAGCGTCCACCGCCTCCATCCCTCTAAACTTGGCTTGCTCCTCCTCGGTAAAGTCGGTGACCACCTGGGGCAGCTTCCCCTCCTTGATCACCACCGCCACCAGGCCCTGACTTCGGCATGAAGGGCAAAACACGCTCATGAACCAAAGGTCATCACGGTGACCAAGGACCCTCACATTGCCCACCTCGTAGTGCTGACCGCAGACACCACATTTCATCGTGGTGATCAATCTCTTGATAAATCCCTCTTCCATTGCCCTACGATTTGTCCTTATCCAAATCCTCCAGGTTGAGGGTATCGACGAAATCGACGAAGGGGGAGAGCTTCTTCAGCTCATCATCGCTGATCTTACCCTTGCCCTCTCGCCCGGGGAGGGGCTTGCCGCTCTCCTTATCCAGCAATATCCCCGCCTTATCCAGCACCGCTTCCTCGGCATAGATGGGTGCCTTTACCCTCACCGCAAGGGCGATGGCATCGCTGGGGCGGGAATCGATCTCCAGGTATTCGCCGTCGCAGGTAAGGATGATCTTAGCATAGAAGGTATCGTTTCTAAGGTCGCTAACCACGATGGAGGTGACCGTAGCTCCCAAGGCATCGATGACCGACCTCAATAGGTCATGGGTTAACGGCCGGGGAACCGTCACATCCTGCAACTTCACCGCTATGGAATCCGCCTCTGCCGGACCTATCCAGATAGGGAGGTAGCGATCCGTGTCCTTCTCCTTGAGGATAACCACCCGCTGATAGTTCATCAGGCTCATGCGGATGCTGTCGATGGTCATCTCGATCACGGCTCACCTCCCTTGGCTTGTGGCTAGCATTTTACCCCTTATACTGCCTAATGTCAACGTTTAATGACCTTCCTCACCACCCCTGGAGACAAATGCCCTCACCCGGCGCTCAAAAACCCCCCTCTCCAGGAGAAGGCGGCGATGGCACCCCTGGCAGCGGATGCCGATGTCAGCCCCCACCCTGAACACCTGCCACTGATCACAGCCGCAGGGGTGCTTCTTCTTCAGTCGCACCACATCGCCGGGCCTTATATCCATCAGCCGCCCCGCAAGCGATTTATCTCATCCCTCAGGGAGAGGGCCGCCTCCCTTGCCGCCTGGGCGAAATCCTCCCCCCTGGAGGCATAGATGATCTGTCGTGATGAGCTGATGATCGCTTTTTCGCCCCTAGCGTCGACACCATAGCGAACTGCATTAGCTAAATCGCCCCCTTGAGCACCGATGCCGGGGATGAGGAAGGGCATTTCAGGGCAAATCTGGCGCACCCGTCTCAGCTCCTGGGGATAGGTGGCCCCCACCACCAGGCCCAGGTTTCCATATCGGTTCCACTCCTTGGCCCTTTGGGCCACCTGCTCGAAGAGGGGGCGCGCTGACTCGAGCAAGGGGAGGGACTGAAAATCCACGGCACCCACATTCGAGGTGCGGCAGAGGAGGAAAACCCCCTTCTCCCGGTACTCCATAAAGGGCTCAATGGAGTCGTAGCCCAGATATGGATTTACCGTTGCCGCATCGAAGCCGAAGGCATCAAACAGCGCCCGAGCATAGGCACGGGCGCTGTTCCCGATGTCTCCCCGCTTGGCATCCCCGATGACGGGGACCTGCCGCGGACTGTAGGCCGCCGTCTCCTTGAGCGCCTCAAGCCCCTCCATCCCCAGCGCCTCATAGAAGGCAAGGTTGGGCTTGTAGGCGCAAACCAGGTCCCAGGTGGCATCTATGATGGCCTTATTGAACTGGAAGATGCCCACCCTTGGCATCAGCTCAGGGTCGGGGTCAAGCCCAATGCAAAGCAGGCTTTTGTTGGTACAACAGGCGTCAAGCAGCTTCTCCACGAAGTTCATCTAGCCCTCAGGGCGATAATACCAAGCGGGCGAAAAAGCGTCAAGGGCGAAAAAGCTCCTTGAAGAATTGGTCTCGCTGTGCTATGATGCCCCGATGGGGGCGTTCATGGCCGAGTGCCAGGTCTTGGTTCAGATCGGTGAGCCCTTTGCAGGGCGTGTGGACGAAGAGGGGCTGAGGAAGGTGGTGGAGCAGACCCTGGCCATGGAGGGGGTGAGCGCCGGGGTGGAGCTGGGGCTGGTGATCACCGATGATGAGACCATCCGCCAGCTCAACCTAAGATACCGCGGGAAGGACGAAGCCACCGACGTGCTCTGCTTCGCCCTCCACGAGCCATCCGCTGAGGCGACCTTCATAAACCCTCCCGATGGCCTTCTTCACCTGGGAGAGGTCATCCTTTGCTATCCCCAGGCAGCGATCCAAGCCGAGGAGCACCATCACCCCCTGGAGCGGGAGCTTGCCCTGTTGGCCATTCATGGCGTGCTTCACCTGCTGGGCTATGACGACGTTGAACCACAAGAGGGGCGAAGGATGAGGGCCAGGGAGGAGGAGATACTTAACCGGGTGATGACATGATGAGCTATGAACTGCCGCCGTTTAGACCTCCCACCGAGGCCTACAGCCTCCTCATCAGGGCAACCCGAAATTGCTCCTGGAACAGGTGCGAGTTCTGCAACATGTACAAGGGCTTGAAGCTGGAGCTGAGGCCGGTGGAGGAGGTGAAAGAGGACGTAAGAACGGCCAAGATGCTTGCCGATGAGGTAGGGGAGTGGGCGGCAAGGATTGGATATGGTGACCGGGTGGGGCTGGTAGCCAGGGCCAATGGAATCCTCTGGCTGGATGAGGGGGTGGTCAAAAACATCTTCATCGGCGACTCCAACAGCGTCATCATGAGGGCGGAGGACCTCGCCGAGATCGTCGGCTTCCTTTGCCACGCCTTCCCCACCGTGGAAAGGGTCACCAGCTACGCCAGGGCAAAGACGCTGGCCAAGAAAAGCCCCCAGGAGCTAAGAATGCTCAGGGAGGCCGGGCTTAGCCGACTTCACGTGGGACTGGAGACCGGCGACGATGAACTCCTGACATATGTGAAGAAGGGGGCCACCGCCGAGGATATGATCGTTGGGGGGAGGAAGGCCATCGAGGCCGGGTTTGAGCTCTCCGAATACGTAATGCCGGGATTGGGGGGGAGGGAGCGCTGGGAGCAGCACGCCCGGGAGACGGCAAGGGTTTTAAACCAGATAGAACCCCATTTCATTCGCCTCAGAACGCTGATGCTGGCACCGGGCATGCCCCTTTATGAGAAGAACCAGCAGGGTGAGTTCAGCCTCCAGTCATTGGAGGGGCTTCTCATCGAGGTGAGGACCCTCATCGAGGAGCTCAAGGTGAAATCTCAAATGGTGGCCAGCGATTTTTCGAGTAACTTCTATTTGATGGGCGTCGATGGCAGGCTTCCCCAGGAAAAGCAAAGCATGCTCAGGTCCATAGACCTTACTTTGGAGACGACTCGCTCTAGGGTGGAAAGCCGATGACGTCGCCGGTATTCTATCGCAAGTGGCGCCCCCAGACCTTTGCCCAGGTGGTGGGGCAAGAGCATGTGACCCGAACCCTCTTAAACGCCCTGAAAGCGGGGCGGGTGGCTCATGCCTACCTCTTCTGTGGTCCTCGGGGCACGGGAAAGACCAGCACCGGGCGCATCCTGGCCAAGGCGGTGAACTGCCTGGGCGGGGGGGATGGAGAGCCGTGCAACGCCTGTCCCCTCTGTGAGGCGATCACCGCTGGGCACGCCATGGACGTGATGGAGATCGACGCCGCCAGCAACCGGGGCATCGATGAGATTCGGGAGCTCCGGGAGAGGGTCAAATTTGCCCCCAATATGGCCAGATACAAGGTGTATATCATCGATGAGGTTCACATGCTCACCGAGCCCGCCGCCAACGCCCTGCTGAAGACCCTGGAGGAGCCACCTCCCCATGTCCTTTTCGTGCTCGCCACCACCGAGCCCCACAAGGTCCCCCCCACCATCCTCTCCCGCTGCCAGAGGTTCGATTTCAGGCGCATCTCCCTGCAGGACATGGTATCGAGGCTGATGGGCATCTGCGAAAAGGAGGGCATTGAAATCGAGCCCACAGCATTGAAGCTCATCGCCAGGAGCGCTACCGGCTCCATGCGGGACGCGGAGAACCTGCTGGAGCAACTGGTTGCCTATTACGGCAACAAGATCGAGCTGCATCAGGTTCAGGCGCTGCTGGGGATCACCGGGGATGTGAGGGCTCGGGAACTGGCAAGGTATATGGTGGCCGGGGATATCGCCGCCGGACTGGCAACGATAAACCAGGTGAACCACGATGGCCTTGACCTTCGCCAATTCAACAGGGAGCTGGTGGAGTATCTGAGGGGACTTCTTCTCATCAGGGCAGGCTCGGAGGAGGCCTTAGACCTTGATGCCGACACCCTGGCGGAGATGAGGGGCCTTGCCCAGAAGGCCTCAATGGATCAGCTCTCCAAAGCGGTCAAGCTGTTTCGAGAGGTGGATGTGGACTTCGATGGCTTCTCCCCCATACCCCTGGAGCTGGCCTTTGTGGAGTGCGCCTCAACTGCCGAGGAGGCCGCCACCATGCCAACGAAGGAGGAAGCCCCCCCCGCCCCCCAGGCGGCGGAGGCGAAAGGGGTGGAGAAAATGCCCCCACCCCCCCCCGAGATCGAACACCTGCGCAGCCGCTGGCGGGATGTGGTGGAGGCGGTAAAGGGGCTGGGCTCCAAGGGGCAACTGGATGCCTACCTAAGGAGCGCCTGCGAGCCGCTGGCTGTTGAGGGCGATACCTTAGTGCTGGGTTTCTATTATGCCTTCCACAAGGAGAAGATCGAAGACCCCAAGTATCGCCACATGGTAGAGGCTAAGGTGAGCGAGGTGTTCGCCACCCCCTATAAGATACGCTGCACCCTCATCGGCCCGAAGGGGAAAGGGCACCTGGTGGAGGCTGCCCTCCAGATGGGGGCAAGGATCGTCGAGGAGGAGGAATGAACAGGGCTTTCCTGCGTCAAGCCCAAAAGCTTCAGGCAAAGCTTGAGCAGGCCCAGGAGGAGCTGGAGAAAACCACCGTCGAGGCAAGCTCCGGGGGCGGAGCGGTGAAGGTGGTCATCACCGGGCAGCAGCGCATAGAGTCGGTGAAGATATCCCCCGAGGTGGTAAGCCCGGAGGACATCGAGATGCTGGAGGACCTGGTGATGAGCGCGGTGAACGAGGCGATAAGGAAATCGCAGGAGCTGGCCTCAAGCCGCCTGGGCAAGATCACTGGCGGGCTCAAGATCCCAGGGCTAAGTTAGGACATATGTAAAAGGAGAACCCGAGTTGGACATCAGCCCTGTACCTGCCCAGCCGGTATCTCGCCTCATCGAGGAGCTCAACAAGCTGCCCGGAATTGGCCCCAAGACGGCGCAGCGGCTCACCTATTTCCTGGTGCGCCTGCCCGAGAAGGAGGCCCGCTCCCTGGCAGAGGCCATCCTGGCGGTAAAGGAGAAGATCGTCCTCTGCTCCATCTGCCAGAACATCACCGACTCCGACCCTTGCCTCATCTGCCGCAGCGAGGTGCGGGACCGGACCAAGATCTGCGTCGTCGCCGAGCCCCTGGACATCCTCCCCCTGGAGCGCACCAGGGAATATAAGGGGCTCTATCACGTGCTTCACGGGGTGATCTCCCCCATGGAGGGGATAGGCCCCGACGACCTGAAGATAAAGGAGCTTCTCACCAGGCTTGGGGATGGGGGGGTGGAGGAGGTCATATTAGCCACCAACCCAACCCTCGAGGGGGAGGCCACCGTGATGTACCTCCATCGGCTGCTCGCCCCCCTGGGGGTTCGGGTCACCCGCCTCGCCCGGGGACTCCCCTATGGCGCCGACCTGGAATACGCCGACGAGGTTACTCTGACCAGAGCCCTCCAGGGAAGACAGGAGGTTTAGGCGAACCTTGCGTTCGTCTGGATGGCTGTTAGGTGTGATTTTGCTCGCTTGAGGAGATGTCAAAAAGTTGTTAATATGTTTATAGCCCTGGGAGGTCAATGAAATGACAGAAAGAATAGAACTGGAAGATTTCTTTAGTGCCTCAGATCATAAGCTGGTAATTCGCGATATTTTTGCGATGTATCATCACAGTTGGGATGTAATCGGGGAAAGCATCCAGAACGCAGTTGATTCTGTGCTGAAGAGGGCTGAAGAA
>JAUVVB010000023.1 GCA_030604825.1 Chloroflexota bacterium
CTAACCTCCATCGCCCCTCCTTTTTTCGCCTTCATCATATCGAAAACAGGGTCAGCATGCAATAATGGCGCAAATTCGACCAAGGGTAAATCAGCGGTTTACCTGGCGCACGATCTTCCTTATCACCGGAGCGACATCGCGGGATGTGTCCACCGCGAAGTGGTTGCGCCTGATCCTATCCGCCGAGGACTTCATCCTCTGGTAAACCCTCCAGTCGGCATCCGACCTATCATCGGGGTGAGCCCCGCCGGAGCGCCGCTCAAGGCGCTGGCGCACCAGCTCCGCAGGGGCCTCCACCCGTACTAGGATCAGCCTGGCTCCAAGGCGGTCAGCAATGTGATAAAGGCGCTCGCGGTGGCGCTCCATCAGGTTTGTGGCATCGAAGATGAGGGGTATCCCCCGCCCCAGCAACTCCTCGATGAGGCGATGAATAGCCCGGAAAAGACGATTGCTTTCCCCCGGGGTGTAGCTGGGGGTGGGGAAAAGGACCTTTCTCAGGGCATCGCTCTCCAGGATGGGGAAGGTGAGCTCTTGGGCCAGCCGGCGGCAGAAGTAGGACTTCCCGCTTCCAGGAAGGCCACTGACCACAATGAAGGCAGGATCAACCACCGGCTCGGGTAGCTCGCCCAGGCTTCCCCTCAATTTTTGAACA
Organism: Chloroflexota bacterium; assembly: GCA_030604825.1. Lineage (GTDB taxonomy): Bacteria > Chloroflexota > Dehalococcoidia > E44-bin15 > E44-bin15 > JAUVVB01. The sequence continues at coordinate 653 of JAUVVB010000023.1, forward strand.
TCTTCCGAGGGCTGGCCCATCTCCATCAATTATAGGGAATTTCTTTCCCCAACGCTAGGGGCCTTCTTGGTAGAAAGCAAGGCCAAGGAGGCCGGGACCGGTATAGATACCCATTACCGGGGTGAAATCCTTGACATAAATCTCGGCGCAGCGGAACTCCGCGGAGATTCGATCCCTCAGCCCTTCCGCCTCCTCCAGGGCATCGGCGTGGTGTACAATGACGTGGGTTTGGCGATTTGTCTCCGTCCGCTGCCGCATCATCTCTAGCAGGTGCTCCACCCCCCGCCGCCTTGTCCTCACCACGGTAAGCAGGCGTGCCTTGCCCTGAGAAACGGTCAAGAAGGGCTTTATCTGGACCAGGGAGCCAGCCTTGGCCACAAGCGCAGGCACACGTCCGCTCCTGGCCACATAGTCCAGGGTATCGAGCATGGCTATCAGGTGCACCCTGCCTATCATGTCCTGAGCTACCTTGACCACATCCCCCAGGCTCTGCCCGGCGGCAGCGGCGCGGGCCGCCTCCAGGGTTAAAAGCCCCTGCGCCCCGGCCACGGTGCGGCAGTCCAACACCTCTATGGCGACATTGGGCAGTTCCTCCGCAGCCATCTCCTTGGCCGTGGTCGCCGACTGGAACACCATGGTTAGCTCCGGGGGGAGGGCGATGCAGAGGACGCTATCTGCCTTCTGGCTGGCCTGGCGATAGGCCTCCACATAGGCTAGCGGCGAGGGGGCTGAGGTGGTGGGCAGGGTTTTGGCTTCCCTGAGCATGCGGTAGAACTCGCTGGGGGTTATATCCACTTCATCCCGATAGACCCTATCGTCGATGATGATGTTTATCGGCACCACCACGATGCCATACTCCTCCACCAGCTCCCTGGGGAGGCAAGCAATGGTATCGGTGACGATGCCAACCCTTTTCATCCTGTCCGGCGCTTAGCTCCTCCACCCCTACTGCCCCCAAACGCTTGGCAATAGTACTATAGTACCACGGTACTTGTCAAAGATTTGCCCCCCAGCGAGGCTCGGGGTCAATGCTCATTCGCCTGCTCCAGGTCTTCGGGGAACCTTATCCTGGCTTCATGCTCGCGCAAGGCAAGCCGCAGCCCTCCCAGGTCCATGGTGGGAACGTCTATGTAGATGGGGCGCCGACCCATCTCCTTTGGCTCATGGGCATCCGAGCCCTGGATACAGGGATACTTTTTGGGGAAATGGGGCATAAGCCCATTCTGCCAAGGGGCTCTGGTGGAGGGGATGGTGAGCTCCAGGGCGCTTAGGTGGTTGCTACTGTGGATCCTTTTCTTGTCCCTTAGCGGCTCATCGGAGGCCAGGAATCCCTTGGGGCGACGGTCTACATGGGCAGCGATGGCTATCCCTCCCCACTCATCGATCACCCGAAACACCTCGTCAAGCCATAGCCCCGTCTCGCAGTAGCCTTGGCCCCACTCATCCTCCCCGAAACCCAGGTGCGCTATCAGTTGGCGCAATTTCTCCACCGAGGTATCCAGTTCGAAGATGGCAAGCCCATGGCCCCCTTTAGCCGATATCTCCACCCCGGGAAAGACCAGTAGACCCTTTTCCCGCCCTATTTCCCTTATCCGCTCCACCCCCTCGGCGTTGTTGTGGTCGGTGATGGCAATGGCGGCAAGCCCGCAGGCGATGGCAGCATCGACGATATCCTCCATGGCGGTATTGACCTCGGCCTCCGGCATCATATGGTCAACGTAGCATGAGGAGGCTGGGGTGTGAATGTGAAGATCGATCTTCCTATACATATACCCCAATGACAGACGCGATGATCAAGAGGATGATGATGGCGATGGCAGGGGTGATATCGACCATGCCGATCCGGGGGATGATGCGGCGCAGCGGGGCAAGGATGGGTTCAGTAATCCGATACAGCAAAACCATTATCGGGTTATGGGGCGAGACGGGGAACCAGGAGAGGATGGCACGAATAAGGATGATTAAGGCGAGCGCTTGACACAGATAATTGATAAAGGATAGGAAGACGCTCATTTGATCCCCAGGGTTTTTGCCCTCTCATAGGCGGCGGTAACGGCACGAGCGAATAGCTCCCTGAGCCCGCCCTCCTCCAGCTGAAGAAGGCCCGCCGCCGTTGTCCCCCCCGGAGAGGCGACCATATCCCTAAGCTCCGCAGGTGGTTTCTCCGTCGCCTGAGCCAGGCGGGCTGCCCCCAGCACCGTCTCCACCACCAGCTCCCCTGCCATCTGCTGAGGCAAGCCCACCCCCACCGCAGCATCGATAAGGGCTTCAATTATCAGGAAGATGTAGCCCGGGCCACTTCCGCTAACCGCAGTGGCCATATCGATGTATTTCTCATCGCCGACGTAGATCTCCCTGCCCAATGCCCCCAAAATTGACCTCGCCATCTCCCTCTGGCTCTGGGCGACCTCGCCACTGGCGGTCCACACCGTGATGCCCTCCCCTATCTGGGCCGGGGTATTGGGCATGGCGCGAACCACAGGTTTATGTCCTAAGCCCTCTTTGATGGTGGCAATGCTGGCCCCGGCGACGATGGAGAGGAATAGCTGATCCTTTGGTGGGTTCTTCAAATCTTCCATCACTTCCCTTAGGTTTTGAGGCTTAATGGCGAGGACGACCACCTCCGAGCCTGCCATCGCCTGCCGACCATTGGCTGAAGCGCTAATGCCATAGCCTTGGCTCACCGCAGAAAGGCGCGCTGGGTCTATATCGTTGGCGATGATGTCCTCCGGCTTCACCAGTCCCCTTCCCAGAATCCCCTTTATCATCGCCTCCCCCATCACCCCGCAGCCGATGAAGGCGATCCTCATACTCTACCCCTTTCGCCAAAGATGGCGCGCCCGATCCTTACCATGGTCGCCCCCTCCTCTACTGCCACCTCGAAGTCATCGGTCATCCCCATGGAGAGGTGTTCCAGCCCCAAGGCGTCCCGGAGCTGGCGTAGCCTGCGGAAGACGGGGCGCACCTCCTCCGCGTCCGGCACCAAAGGCGCAATGGTCATCAGCCCCTTTATCTCAAGCCCGGGCAGGCGAGCTATTTCCTCCACTGCCCCGAATATTTCTGCCACCGAGAAGCCGCTCTTCTTCCCCTCCTCAGAGACGTTCACCTGAAGCAAAACGGGAACCGCTTTTGTGGCGCGGTGGCTTATCGCCTCCGCCAATCTGACCGAATCGACGCTATCGATTATATCAAAAAGCTGAACCGCTGTCTTGACCTTGTTGCGCTGAAGATGCCCCACCATGTGCCAGATGGGATGAGGCTCCAGGGCGGATAGGCGTTCCATCTTTGCCCTGGCCTCCTGAACCCTGTTCTCCCCAATGTGCCGGATGCCAGCCCTGAGGGCAGCCTCGATGGCCCGAGCTTCCACCCCCTTGCTGGCAGCGATGATGATCACCTCATCGGGTGACCTGCCAGCCCGCCCTGCCGCCTGGGCAATGCGCCTCTGCACCTCTTGAACGTTTCCCTCTATATCCATATCAGCACACCCCGCACTCCTGGCATCCTGAGGGTGGGCAGGGAGCGGTCTCCTCGCCCCGAATCGCCTTTTCCAGCTCCGCCTCCAGATAGCTGGCGCCAACCCCCGAGTCCAGGTTAGACCAGGGCAGCCTCTCGGCAGGGGGTATCTCCCTGTTGACATAATAATTGGCATCGAGGGAGCATTCCTCCAGCGCCCGACGCCATGAGGACAGGGATCCCCCCTCCATCCTCACCAGCGCCTGGGCGAGCCTACGATCCCCCCGCGAAAGAACCCCCTGAGCTATTGTCCAGGCCACGCTCTCCGCCTTTACCCTGATGCCTCTTGGCTCAAGGCTGTTCTTGATCACCCCGAGGCGACGCTTCAGCGTCTCAGCCCCGGCCATGGGAAGGCGCTGGAAGGGGGTGCCCGCCTTGGGCACGAAGGGGGTTACGGTGAGGATGATCTGGCTCCCCCATCGCTCCACCCGCCCCTTGAGGCCGAGCACCAGCTTCACCATCTCTTCAACATCCTCATCCCCCTCCGTGGGCAAGCCCACCATGAAGTAGAGCTTGAGCTGCCTAATGCCCTCCCTGGCGGCATCCTCGACCGCTTCATAGATGTCCTCTTCCGCCACCCCCTTATTGATGATCCGGCGCAATCTCTCCGAGCCCGCCTCGGGGGCCAGGGAAACGCTTCGCGCCCCGCTCTCGCCAAGCCCCCTCAACACCACCCTCGATAGCGGACGAATTCTGAGAGAGCTGACCGAGAGCTCAGCCCCCATGCGGCGCAACCCGGTCACCAGCTCATCTATTTGAGGGTGGTCCGAAACCGCAGCCCCCAAAAGCCCGATCCTTTTTTCAAACCTTAGGCCGATCTCGGCTTGCCTCAGCAAGCTATCCGAAGAGCGGTAGCGAAAGGGTCGAAATAAGAAGCCGGCCAGGCAGAAGCGACAGCCCCAGGGGCAGCCCCGGGCGATCTCCACGAGGTACATATCGCCCAGCTCCGTATCCGGGGTGAGGATCGCCGAGGTGGTGGCGAACCCATCGATGTTTGGCACCCATTGCCGGGAGATGGGTTTGCCATCATAGAGGTGGGGCACATAGATGCCGGGCAGCGAGGCAAGCGCTCGCAGCAGTTCATCCCTGCTGCCCCCGATGCCCTGGGCCAGAACATCAAGCAAGGGGGGCAAAATGGCCTCCGCCTCCCCGATGGCGAAGCAGTCAAAAAAGGGGGCCAGCGGCTCCGGATTGGCGATGATGCAGGGTCCGCCGCCAATCACCAGGGGGTGGGATTCGCTCCGCTCCGCGGCAAATAGGGGGATGGCGCTTGATTTCAGGGTCTCGACCACATTGAAATAGTCCAGCTCGTAGGAGATGGAGAAGGCAAGGACGGCGAAGTCATCGAGGGGGCGCTGCGATTCCAGACTGTTACCGCCCTCCCAGAAAACCCTCTCACAAACAACATTATCGTAACTATTGAGAAGGCCATAGATCGTCTGAAAGCCGAGGTTGGACATCCCAATGTAGTAGTTATTGGGGTAGATGAGGGCGATGGGGATCCTGCCCCCCCAATCCTTGAAGATGGTGCCCCGTTCTCGGGCAAGCCTTTGCCGCGCTCTTCGGTCCCATGTCATCTTAAATGTGCGACTTGCCCTCCTGCTCGGCAGCGCCTCCTCATCTCCTCATCTTCTCATCGCCTACCAGGTTGATCTCTATGGTGCGACCACAGTTAGGACAGGTTATCTCCATGCTCAGCGGTCGTTTCATTATCCTCTCGGCGACGGCGGTGACCATGGTGTCAATGGCATCCAGGCGGGCATCAAGGTTATCCAGCCGCCTTTTGATCTGCTCCAGGCTTATCCCCTCTTCCTTTACCGCTTCCTCTTTCTGTGTCAAGGCCTCCTCCTATATCAAAACGGCATTCACCGGCTCAAAGCAAAAATAGGCCACCCAGCATTATCAACAGCAAACCTATGGCGAGGCATATCCATCCCCCCGCCCTCAGCGCCCCGGGCTCAACGTGCAGCGGCCAGCGGGTGAGGAACTCCCGCAGGTCGCGGCGCTGGGAAAGGCCGTAGTTAAGCCCCCTCTCCTCGCCCCTGGCCGACAAGAAGGCGATCAGGGCCAGGATGAGGAAAAAGCCCCCCATGCCCATCACGATGAAATTATCGAGCACACCCTTCCCCCTAACTGCACTTGGTATATCCGCAGGCGGGGCAGATGTGGCACCCTTCCTGGTAGACCAGCATGCCCCCGCATTCGGGGCATTGCCCCCAGGGATTGCCACCATATCCATCGCCCTTGACCTCCGTACCTTCCCCCTGAAGCTGCCTCTCCAGCACCCCGCCGATGGCATCTGGGCAGGAAAGCACGGCATGACCCTCCTCCCAGGCGATGGAGGGGCAGCGGATTCCCCGGAGGTGTTTCACTATGGAGGCGACATCCACCCCTGACCTCAGCGCCAATGAAATCAGCCGGCAGATGGCCTCAAGCTGCGCTGAGGCACAGCCCCCTGCCTTGCCCAGGCTGGAGAACACCTCGCATATCCCCTCCTCATCGAAGTTCACCGTCACGTAGATATTGCCACAGCCCGTGGCCACCCTTTCGGTAACCCCTTTAGTGCTCTTGGTTCGCCTTCGGGGAACCAGGGCGGCCTCTGGTCTCTCAGCGCCGATGCTCAGCACCTGAGCGTCCTTGCTCCTATCTCGATAGATGGTGATCCCCTTGCAGCCCTCCTTATAGGCCAGCAGATAGGCGCTGGCAATATCCTCCCTGGTGGCGTTATGGTGGAAATTAATGGTCTTGGAGACGGCGTTGTGGGTGGAACTTTGGAAGGCGGCCTGCATCCTGACATGCCACTCGGGGCTGATGTCATGGGCGGTGACAAAGACCCTTCTTACCTTTTTGGGGACATTATCCATATTCTTGATGGTTCCCTGTCTGGCAAGTTCTTTCATGAGTTCCTCGCTGTAGAATCCCTCCCTGCGAGCGACATCCTCAAAGAGGGGATTCACCTCTATCAGGCGGTCGTTGTCCAGTATATTGCGCTCATAGAAGAGGGCAAAAAGGGGCTCGATGCCGCTGGAGCAACCGGCGATGATGCTCAAGGTGCCTGTGGGGGCGATGGTGGTCCTGGTGGCGTTTCTCACCTTGAGACCTCCTGGGACATCGTATATGCTGCCCTCAAAGGCGGGGAAGACGCCCCTCTCCTCTGCCAGCGCCACCGAGGCATTCGAGGAATTTTCTTGTATGAATTCCATGATTTCCTTAGCTTTATTCAGAGCTTCCTCTGAATTATAGGGTATGCCTAACTTAATCAACATATCAGCAAACCCCATCACCCCCAGCCCGATCTTCCTCGTCTTTTTGGTCGCCTCCTCGATCTGGGGCAGGGGGAAGCAGTTCTTATCGATCACATCGTCCAGGAACCTGACGGCAATGCGCACCGCCTTTTCGAGCTTCTCGAGGTCGATCTCCCCATCCCTTACCATATGAGAAAGGTTGATGGAGCCCAGATTGCAGGACTCATAGGGGAGCAGGGGCTGCTCCCCACAGGGGTTGGTGCTCTCGATGGCACCCAGCTTTGGGGTGGGGTTATCCTCGTTTATGCGGTCGATGAACACGAGGCCGGGGTCGCCGGTTCGCCAGGCCATGTCCACGATCTTGTCGAAGACCTCCCTGGCATTTAGCCTGCCCCAGACCTTCTCGGTTCGGGGATTTATCAGGTCATATTCAGCGCCCTGCTCCACCGCTGCCATAAAATCATCAGTCGCCGCCACCGAGAGATTGAAGTTAGTGAAGGCGTTCCCCTTCTCCTTGGCACTGATGAATTTTTCGATGTCCGGGTGATTGACGTTTAAGATAGCCATGTTGGCGCCACGGCGCATCCCCCCCTGCTTGATGACATCGGTGGCGGTGTCGAAGGCCCTCATGAAGGAAACCGGTCCGCTGGCCACCCCTCCTGTAGAGCCAACCATATCGCTCTCAGGCCTCAATTTGGAGAAGGAGAAGCCGGTGCCCCCACCGCTTTTGTGGATAAGGGCGGTATATTTTATGGCATCGAAGATGGATTCCATGGAATCCTCGATGGGGAGGACGAAGCAAGCGGAGAGCTGCTGAAGCTCCCTGCCCGCATTCATCAGCGTGGGCGAATTGGGCAGGAACTCAAGGTTGGCCATTAGCTGGTAGAATTCCTCCTCCCAGGCCTTGCGCTGGGCTTTGGGCTCCGCGGAAGCGATATTCTCGGCCACGCGGCGGAACATCTCCTCCACCGTCTCCACAACCCGGCCCTCATCATCCTTTTTCAGGTATCTCCTCTCCAGAACCGTCATCGCGTTTTCCGAGAGCGGGATAGCCTCCGCCTTTGTCTTCACCAATTCCGGGGGCAGGGCGATCCTCCTTGCCCGCCTCCTCTTCGGCTCCTTGGGCGGAGCAACCTTGATACCCCCCTCCCCGGCAATGACCTGCCTCACTGCAGCCTGAATCTCGGAGGGGGAGAGGCGTGAGGGGGGTGCCAGATCCTCCATGCCAGGCAAAAGGGGGCGGGTGCTCTCCAGGCGCTGGATCACCTGTTCGGTGAACTGTTCCACTAGATCGCGATCCGATATGCCGATGGACTCGGCAGCGCTGAACACGGCGCGGGCGATCCGGTTGCGAATTGCCTTGCTTGAGCTTGCTTGGGTATTACCGGCCATTCTTCATCTCCTAAAGCCTACTCTTCCTTGAAAACTTGGGGCCGCTCCTTTTCCCTGCCCTTGGCGATTAGATCCAGCTCATCCTCGGAAAAAAGGGGAAACTGGCTTTTGGAATCGCGAAGTAGCCCGAGCCGGGCATAGGCATCGGCCTCTCGCTTTATCTCCTCGATGTCAGCGAAGGCCCGGTAGACGCTGGCAAAGCGAATATATGCGATGCCATCCAGGTGGCGCAATCTCTCCATCACCACATCGCCGATGGTGGAGGTGGCCACCTCCCCCTTTCCCAACCTATGAAGCTGAGCCTCGATTTCATCTACCAGTTCCTCAATGGTCTCCTGGGATACAGGGCGCTTGGCACAGGCCTTGCGGATTCCACTGAGGAGCTTTTCCCGGCTGAACTCCTCTCGCCTTCCATCCTTCTTGATCACCATCAGATTGGTGGAGTGAGCCCGCTCATAGGTGGTGAAGCGGGAGCCACAATCAAGACACTGGCGACGACGGCGGATGCCATCACCTGCATTGCGGGAGTCAATGACCCTGGAATCCTCAGCACCACAAAAGGGACACCTCATAGGCCTTACCCACTATATTGTGTGCACCGAGCATACTAACACAACATATTGTTGTTGTCAATACTCTTACCAGGGCGAAAAGCCAAGAGGGCCGCAAGCGCTGAGGTGCTTGGTCCCAGCGCTTACGGCCCTATCGAGGGTCCCGGTTTCCCGGGACTAGCGAACGGATCGCTGGAAACGCAGGCTATGCTCGGTGGTGGGGGCCTCGGTCATGGCTCGCCTTCGTGCTGGAGGGTGGCGCAAGAAGGTGGGTACATCCAGCTCGTGCTCGCTCTCCATGCTCTGCAGAAGCTGGCGCAGCTCCTCATCCTTGCGCACCACGGTGCCCCGGGTGGAGGTGAAGCCGGTGGCGATCAGGGTGATCCTGACGTCGTTATCCATCTTGGGGTCGAACACCACGCCAAAGATGATATTGGCCGCAGGATCCACCGCCTTACCGATGATCTCAGCCGCCTCATTTACCTCAAAGAGGGTGAGGCTGGATCCTCCGCAGACATTGAACAGCACCCCTTTGGCCCCTTCCACGGAGACATCCAGCAGTGGGCTAGCCAGGGCTGCCTTGGCGGCGTCGATAGCCCGATTATTGCCCGTGCCTATCCCGATGGACATCCAGGCAGGGCCGGCGTTCTTCATCACCGCCTTGATATCGGCGAAGTCCAGGTTGATCACCCCTGGTACGGTGATCACCTCAGCGATGGCCTGAACGCCGTGGCGCAGTACATCATCCGCTATCTTGAAGGCATTACCCACCGGGGTCTTGTTATCGCAGAGGGAAAGCAGGCGGTCGTTGGGGATGACGATGAGGGTGTCCACCTTTTCCAGGAGGCGGTTAATTCCCTCTTCAGCCACCTCTCGCCGATGCACCCCCTCAAAGGCGAAGGGTTTGGTGACCACGGCGATGGTCAGCGCCCCCACTTCCTTGGAAAGCTCAGCAATTACGGGAGCAGCGCCGGTGCCGGTGCCGCCCCCCATGCCCGCGGTGATAAACACCATATCTGCCCCGGCAATACATTCGTGGAGCTCATCGCGACTCTGCTCGGCGCATTTGTAACCGAGGATATGGTCGCCACCCACCCCCAGACCCCTGGTGATCTTTTCCCCGATCTGGATGCGGGTTGGAGCCTCGGTGAGGAGCAAGGCCTGGGAATCGGTGTTCATCCCGATGAAGTCCACCCCCTGGATCTCCTCCTGAACCATGCGGGTGATGGCATTACAGCCACCGCCACCAAGGCCCAGAACTTTGATCCTCGCCGGATTAGGGACAAAGCTTGTTTTTGCCATTTCTTCCTCCTTTCCTGATCCCCGTTTAGCGGGCAACCGCCTTTCTCATTCGGAAAACGAAGCGCCTGAAGGCTTCGCCAAGTCCGCGGGAGCGCCAACCCTGTTCCCCCTCCTGCCTGCTGGTGGCCCAGAGCAAGAGACCAACACTGGTGGCATAGGCGGGATCGGGGAGCACATCGGCAATGCCGTAGACCCCGGTAGGCACTCCCACCCTTACCGGCATGGACAACACCTCCTGCCCCAAGGTCGCTATGCCCGTCAGGTTGGAGCTTCCTCCGGTGAGTACCAGTCCAGAGGGCACCTCACGGAGGGGATCGTCGCCCGGTATCTCCAGGGCGATGAGCCTTAGGATCTCATCCACTCGCGCCCTGATGATGTCGCAGAGGTCCCTATAGGAGACGCTGTAGCCATCCTCTACCTTTATGGTGGAGGCATCTTCCTTGGCATCGTAGATGGGCATCATGCTGCCATGCCTCTTCTTCAGCTCCTCTGCCACCTCGAAGGGAAGCCCCAGCCCGATGGCGATGTCCCTGGTTATCTGGTAGCCAGCCACGGGGAGGATGGAGGTATGCCAGATGTTACCGTCCCTGAAGAGGGCCACATCGGTGGTGCCACCGCCGATATCAGCAAGGACCACACCCGTCTCTCTCTCGTCTGGCCTGAGGACTGCCTCTCCGCTGGCGAGGGGTTCCAGAATGAGGTCTTCGATGTCTACCCCAACACCCCGGATGCACTTGACCAGGTTCTGCACCGAGGCCACGGCAGCGGTAACGATATGGGTCTCCACATCCAGCCGGAATCCATGCATCCCCACCGGGTTCTTCACTCCCACCTGACCATCGAGGGTATAGCCTCTGGGGATGACGTGGAGCAATTTCCGGTCGTTGGGGATGGCAACGGTGCGGGCGGTGTGAAGCACTCGCCTCAGGTCATCGGGGCGAACCAGCCGGTCACCGCGAGGGATGGCGACCACGCCGCGGTTGTTGAGGGAGCTGATATGCCTTCCGGTGACCCCCACGTAGGCTGAGTCTATCTTGAGGCCACTGGCCTGCTCCGCCTTCCTCACCGATTCCCTGATGCACTGTTTGGCCTCGGGGATGTTGACCACCAGGCCCTTGTGCAATCCCCGGGAAGGGGTGACGCCAACCCCCAGAACCTGAAGCCCGCCTCCATAGCCCACGTTTGCGGTGATGGTGCACACCTTTGTGGTGCCTACATCAATGGCAGAGATGATTTGGTCTTTCGCCATTTACCTCCTCCTTTTGGGTTATTGGCAACCTTTTTTCATCGCCCCATCACATTGGACACCCCCTTTATCCTCTAGGGGGTGGGCAGTGTCGCTGCCGATAGGCTTTGGGCTCGACGAAGATCTTTCGCCCCTAGGGCTATGATCCGACCTCGAGCAGGACACTGCCCTCTCCCTCTAAAAACCAGCGCTTCCGTGAAGCGCCGAGATTCCTGCTAAATGCGCTCCGCCACCCTCATCCTGGCGCTGCGACTGCGCGGGTTGGCCTCGATCTCGGCAGGCGAGGGGGTGAGCGCCTTTTTGATGATTAGTTTAAGGGTAGCCTGGTGACCACAAACACAAACAGGTGTCTGGGGAGGGCAAAGGCAATCTCGCGATTCCCTCCTCAGGCAATCCTTCACCAGGCGGTCCTCCAGGGAGTGAAAGGCGATGACCACCAGCCTGCCCCCGGAGCCGAGGAGGCTGATGGCCTGTTTTAGCGCTGCCTCAAGGCGCTCCAGTTCCTGGTTCACCGCGATGCGCAGTGCCTGGAAGGTTCTGGTAGCGGGGTGAATCTTGCGCCGGGTGCCCACAGCCCTCTCAACCACAGCGGCCAGCTGGAGGGTGGTAGAGAGGGGGCGACTGCGAACGATAGACCTCGCTATATGGCGGCTCTTTGGCTCTTGGCCATACCTCTGAATGATGGCAGCGAGGTCGTCCTTGGAGAAGTTATTTAGAATGGTTGCTGCGGTAAGCTCCTGGGATGGGTTGAAACGCATGTCCAGCGGGGAATCGAATTGAAAGCTGAAGCCACGCCTCATATCGGCAAGCTGAAGGGATGAGACGCCGAGGTCGAAGAGGATGCCGTCAATGGGATAAAAGCCCAGGTTGGAGCAGATGTGCTCCAGGTTCTGGAAGTCATCGTTTATCAGGATGGCTGCCCCTCCATAGGGGCTGAGCCTTTCCCTGGCCACGGCGATGGCTTGAGGATCGATATCGATGCCCAGAAGCTGCCCTCCGGGGGAGCTTCTCTCCAATATGGCGGCGGCATGCCCCCCTCCCCCCACGGTGCAGTCGATGTAGCTACCCCCGGGCCGAACCTCCAGGGCATGGATAACCTCCTCAAGGAGGACGGGGATATGCATCGGTATCTGCGACTGCAACTTCATTCCCGCCGCTCCATCCTTTCCGCTATCCCCCGGGCTTCCTCATCCATGCGCTCCTTCTCAGCGTCCCAGTTTTCCTTGCTCCATATCTCCAGGTAGGTATTGACCCCGGCAATGACCACCACGTCCTTGATGCCGGCATATTGGCGCAGCGGAGCCGGGAGCAGGATCCTTCCCAGCCCGTCCAGTTCCTGGGTGAAGGCGCTGGAGAAGGTGAACCTCCTCATCCTCCGCGCGCTCTCCTTGGTGATCAGCGGGGCGGCGAACTCAGGGCTAGCAGCCATCTCCTGCCACGTCTTTGGGGGATAGACGTTGATGCACCTATCAAGGCCAAAGGAGAGGATCAACCCCTCCCTGAGCTCCTCCCTGAACTTGGCGGGGATGGCTACCCGGCTGCGGGCATCGATTTTATGCTCGTAATAGCCCAAAAACATTTATTTAATCCCCAAAAAATACCCC
>JAUVVB010000008.1 GCA_030604825.1 Chloroflexota bacterium
CCTCTACCTCCTCATACCGATCCACCATCCCGTGTTCTATCGCTTCCCTTTCGCAGGCGGTAACGCACGATAGGCATTCGCAGCACCCAGGACAGTTAAGGCAGCGGCTCGCCTCCCTCACCACCTCCTCCTCGCTCAGCCCCAATTCCACCTCCTGGAAGTTCCTCGCCCTTTCTTCCGTGGATAAGGTAGGCATCGCTACCCGTTCTTTCCTGGTGACCCCTGTGGTATCTACCTCAAGCTCGCTTTTCTGGGCTCCCTCCCCTTCCCTTCCTTGTCTCAAATCCTCGCCCCTTATATAGCGGTGGATGGAGATGGCTGCCTTCCTCCCCGCAGCCAAGGCATCGATCACCGTATTGGGGCCGGTCACCGCATCCCCACCGGCAAACACGCCCTCCAGGTTAGTCTCCAGGGTCAGCGGATCAACTTCGAAGGTATTGCCCCGCTTCAGCTTTATGCCCCAGGCCTCACCCAGGAGCAAGATATCCGGGGATTGACCGATGGCGGGGATTACCATATCCACATCCAATATGAATTCCGAGCCCGGGATGGGAACTGGCCTCCTCCTTCCGCTCTCATCCCGCTCGCCAAGCATCATCTTGATGCACTCCATCCCTTTCACCCGGCCATCCCCGCCGATGATCCTCACCGGATTTGCCAGATAATGGATGTTTACCCCCTCCCTCTCCGCCCCCTCGATCTCCTCCTCGCTGGCCGGCATCTCCGCCCGGGAGCGGCGATAAACGATGAATACCTCCTTTGCCCCCAGGCGATGGGCGCATCTGGCGGCATCGATGGCCACATTTCCTCCTCCCACCACCGCCACCCTTTCACCCACCTTCACTTTCTCTCCCAGATTGACCTTCCTCAGGAAATCGACGCCGTGCTCCACCCCTTCCAGCTCCTCTCCCGGAACCTCCAGCTTGGCGCTCAGATGGGTGCCGATGCCGATGAATACGGCGTTGAAGTCCCTTTTCAAATCGTCGAGGGTTATCTGCTCGCCGATGGGGGTATTCAGCCTTATCTCCACCCCCATCCTCTCTATGATGCCGATCTCCTTCTCTAAGATATGGCGGGGCAGGCGATACTCGGGGATGCCAACCTTCATCATCCCCCCGGCGAAGGGGAGGGCCTCGAAGATGGTCACCCCATAGCCCATCTTCCTCAGCTCATAGGCAGCCATCAGGCCGGCGGGACCGGCACCGATGATGGCCACCCTTTCCTCCCTCTCTTCAGGGATGGCGAACTCAAATTCCATCTCCTGCTCGTAGTCGGCGACGAACCTCTTCAGCTCCCTGATGGCCAGCGGTTTATCCACCTCCCCCCGGTTGCAGGCCTGCTCACAGGGGTGGGTGCAAACCCTGCCGCATATCCCGGGGAAGGGATTCTGTTCCCTGACAAGTTTCAATGCCTCGGCAAATCTACCCTTTGAGATGAGGGCGACATATCCTTGAGCGTTCACATGAAGGGGGCAGGCGGCGCGGCAGGGGGCGATGCCCCTTTTCTCGATCACCGCCTTGTTGGGAATGGCTTGAGGGAAGGGCTTGTAGATGGCCTTGCCAAAGCCGACGCCTCGCTCGAACTCGGCATAGATCTCAACAGGGCAGACTTTGGTGCACTCCTCGCAGCCAGTGCACTTATCCCAATCCACATAGCTTGCCTTCCTCTTTATGGTGACATGAAAATTCCCCACCTCGCCAGAGACGCGCTCCACCTCGCTATAACCCAATATCTTTATGTTGGGATGCTGGCCGCACTCAACCATCCATGGGGTCTCAATACACTGGGGGCAATCCAGGGTGGGGAAGGTCTCCGATAGCTGGATCATGTGCCCCCCGATGCTGGGGGTCTTCTCCACCAGGATGACCTCATACCCACCATCGGCGATGTCCAGGGCAGCCCGAATCCCGGCCACCCCACCACCAATGACCAGCGCCCTCTTGGTGACCGCTTTGCTGATGATGGTGGCGGGCAGGCTTCGCCTCAGCCGCTCCAGACCCTCATCGATAACCTCGATCACCCTTTGAGTGAACTCCTGAGCGCCATCCCCCGCCCTGAGGTCAGCGACCTCCATCTGGTGAGAGCCCAGGCCTGCGGAGGTGACAATCTGGCGGAAGACCTCGCCATGAAGGGCGGGGGAGCAGGTGGTGAGCACTACCCCATCGAGTTTTTCGTCCTTTATGGCGTTCTTTACCTGGGCCAATCCGGGGTCGGCGCATAGATCTTGGTGGGCGGCGGCATGGATCACGCCCGGTATTTGGCTTACCGTTTTCAGCACCCGCTGGATGTCTATGGGTCCGACGAGGCCGCAGTGACACAGAAAAACCCCGATCCGTTCCATCTTATCACCTTAAGAGTCCCTTACTCTTGAGGAGAGGGCGAGGGTCTATGTAGTTCAGGTCGAAGCAGCATACCTCAGGCTCCAGCCCCAGGGAGAGGGCGAGAAGCTGGGTGAAATAGAGGATGGGAATCTGGCGAAATTCGCTGTATCCTTGAACCAGCTCCCCCTGTCTCTGGCTCAGGTTATAATCGCAGAGAGGACAGCTAGCGACCAGGGCCTCTGCTCCCCATCTCAGCGCCGAGCTCAATATATTCCAGGAACAATCCAAAACGAAATCGGGGTTGCTCACTATCTGAAAGGAGCCGCAGCATTCGGTGGCAAAGGGGAAATCCACCACCTCGGCCCCCAGGGTCTTAAGCAGATCTTGAAGCACGGTAGGCCTTTCCACCTGGTCTATGGCCGCCTCCTGGGGCCGCAACAGGGTACAGCCATAGTATGGGGCCAGCTTCAGCCCACCAAGGGAAAGCTTTACCCTCTCCGATATGGCCTCCCAGCCTATCTCATCCCTTAGCATCTCCAGCAGATGGACGACTTCAACCTCCCCTTGATAATCCTCCTCTTCATCCAAGAAGCTATTGAGGGCATCTCGTTTCGCCTGGTCATCCTTCATCATTAGGTTGGCCCTTTTCAGGGTGTTATAGCAAAAGGAACAGAGGGTGACGACCTTGCTATTCCCCTCCCCCTTGACCCGAATCAGATTTCGCAGCGGGGCTAGCTGGCGCATCAGGTCGTCATCGGCCAGGGAATAGACGGTGCCGCAGCAGTACCAGCGCGGCAGCTCCACCAGTTCCACGCCCAAGGCGTTCATGGAGGCGATGGCGGAATCCTCTAAATTCTTGGACTTGGTTTTTAAGGTGCATCCCGGATAGTAACTTAACTTCATCCTTTGTCCTCAAGCGGTGAACTTCCTGAAACCGCTAACCAAGGCCAGTTGAGGAAGTTCGGCCAACACCTCCTGGGGAATCCTCGACGGTTCCACATAATTGACGTTCTTCCTCAAGGTGAGGAGCCTCAACGCCTCCATCACCTTGGCCAGGTCCACCCCCCGGGGGCAGCGAACGGAGCAGGTGAGGCACGAGGCGCAGAGCCAGATGGTCTTTGAATTGGCGATATCCTCCTCCAGCCCTAGCTGCACCAGGCGGATTATCTGATTGGGCAGCAGGTCCATGGCGAAGGACAGGGGGCAGCCTGCGGAACACTTGCCGCACTGGTAGCAGGAGGGCAGGGTCTGGCCACTGATCTCCTCAACCTTCCTTACAAATTCGCTGCTGAGCCGTTGCGGCGAAATCGTTATCCTCATACTTATATTGTCCCCTTTTTCGTTCTCCTTTGTCAATGCTGGCATACGGGGGCTTGGAGGGCGCCGGGTGGCGGGATGCTACAGTGCTGCCGTCTTGTGCCGAGCGGCGTAGCATTGCAGGTTCACCGCTACGGGGAGGCTGGCGATGTGGGTGGGAAAGACCTCGATATTTACTGCCAGGGCGGTGGTCCTTCCGCCGAAGCCCTCAGGGCCAATGCCCAGGCTATTAACCCTCTCCAGGATTTCCCTCTCCAGCTGCGCTACCTCGGGCTCGGGATTGGGCTCCCCTACCCGCCGCAGCAGGGCCTTCTTCGCCAGGATCATCGCCTTGTCGGCAGTACCGCCAATTCCCACGCCCACGATTACCGGGGGGCAGGGATTGCTTCCCGCATCGTCAACCGCCTTGACCACGAAGTCAATGACGCCCTGCCGACCCTCAGCCGGCTTGAGCACGGCGAGGCGGCTCATGTTCTCGCTGCCCCCGCCCTTGGGCATCACCGTGATCTGGAGCCTATCCCCCTTAACTATCTCGGCGTGAATAACGGCAGGGGTGTTATCTCTGGTGTTCACCCTGGCCGAAAAGGGCTGGCTCACTATGGACTTGCGCAGATAGCCCTGGCCATAGCCCTGGCGCACCCCCTCCTCCACCGCCCCGTAGAGGTCGCCGCCAACGATGTGGACATCCTGACCTACCTCCAGAAACACCACCGCGGTGCCGCAGTCCTGGCAGATGGGGATTCTTTCGTCCCCGGCGATCCCGGCATTCTCCAGGAGCTGATCTAACACCTGCCTTGCCAGGGGGGACTCCTCAGCATCCCTGGCCTTTTTCAGCGCATCGAGGACATCTTCGCCCAGCACGAAATTCGCCTCCTGACAGAGGCGAGCCACCGTTTCCGTTATTTTCCCGCTATCTATCTCTCTCATATCAGCCCAGTTTCATTACCTGGATCAGCTCCCTCACCGCCTCTGCTGACTTCTTGAGCGCGGCATCTTCCTCCGGGGTCAGCCTTATCTCCATGATCTGCTCGATCCCCCGGGCGCCCAGCTTGACCGGTACGCCAACGAACAAGCCCTCGATGCCATATTCGCCCTCAAGATAGGCGGCGCAGGGCAGGATCCTCTTCTTATCCAGGATTATGGAGTCCACCATCTGAGCCACCGCTGCCGCGGGGGCATAATAGGCGCTGCCCGCCTTGAGCAGGCTGACGATCTCGCCACCCCCCTTTATGGTGCGCTCTACGATACGCTCGATGACCTGCGGGGGCAGGAGCTCGGTTATGGGGATGCCCCCCACCGTGGCCAGCCGGGGGATGGGCACCATGGTGTCGCCATGTCCCCCCAAGACAACGGCATAGACATCCTCCACCGAGACATCCAGCTCCATGGCGAGAAAGGTTCTGAACCTGGTGGTATCCAGGATCCCCGACATGCCGATGACCCGATTTCTGGGGAACCGGCTCACATGAAGCGCCAGTTGAGCCATGGCATCCAGGGGGTTGGTGACCACGATGATGATGCAGTTGGGGGAGTAGCGCACCACGTTCTCGGTGACCCCTTTTATGATCTCCATATTGGTTAGGAGCAGGTCATCGCGGCTCATCCCCGGCTTTCGGGGAACCCCCGAGGTGATGACGGCGATATCGGAATCAGCGGTCTCCTCATAGCTGTTGGTGCCGGTGAGCCGGGCATCGGAGGAAACCACCGGCCCGCTTTGAAGCATGTCCAGCGCCTTCCCCTGAGGCAGCCCCTCGATGATATCCACCAGCACCACATCGGCATAACCCCGCTCAGCGATTCGCTGTGCGCAGGAGGCGCCCACATTTCCCGCGCCCATAATGGTGACCTTTTTCCTCATCTTGCTACTCCTTCATCTTTTGGATCACGGCATCGGCTACCTGGGAGGTGCCCACTGCAGTGGGGTCGTTGCGATCTGCTTTCATATCATAGGTTACCGACCTGCCCTCGGCGATGACCTGTGCTATGGCCCCTTCCACCCTGTTGGCAGCCTCTTCCTCCCCCAGGTAGCGCAGCATCATCGCCGCTGACAGCATCATTGCCATGGGGTTTACCTTGTTCTGTCCCGTATACTTAGGGGCACTGCCATGGGTTGGTTCAAAGACGGCGATGTCCTCCCCGATATTGGCCCCCGGGGCAAGCCCCAGGCCACCGATGAGGCCGGCGCAAAGCTCGGAAACGATGTCCCCATAAAGATTGGGCAGGACCAGAACATCAAATCGCTGCGGTGAGCGCACCAGCTGCATACACAGGCTATCCACGATCACGGTCTCAAATTCGATATCGGGGTAATTCCTGGCCACCTCAGCAGCAGTGGATAGAAAAAGCCCGTCGGTGAACTTCATGATGTTCGCCTTGTGAACCGCGGTTACCTTCTTCCTGCCATTTTTGCGAGCATACTCGAAGGCATACCTCACTATCCTTCTGGTGGCGCTCCGGGAGATGGATTTGATGCTGATGCTGGAGTCTTCGCTGATCCTTTGCCCATCCGCCTCGGCGATGAAGCGGATAAGCCTCGCTGTCTCCGGCGCCTCCATCTCATATTCGATCCCGGCATAGAGGTCCTCGGTGTTCTCCCGGACCACCACCACATCCACATCTTGGTACGAGGAGGGAACCTCGGGGTAGCTCTTACAAGGGCGCAAGCATACATACAGATCCAGCGTCTTTCTCAGCGCCACATTGACGCTGCGAAAGCCCGAGCCCACCGGCGTGGTGATGGGGCCTTTGAGGGCCACCCTGTTCTTCCTTATCGAGTCCAGAAGGTACTGGGGAAGGGGGGTGCCGTACATATCCTGAGCCCTATCGCCAGCAAAGGCCAGATCCCAGTGGAACTCGATCCCCGTTGCTTCCAGAACCTTTACCGTGGCCTCGGTAACCTCAGGGCCAATGCCATCGCCGGGGATAAGGGTGATGTTATAGGCCAAGATGCTCTCCTTTCTACGGGATTTCAAAATCCTTATATTTCTTAATATAAGGGACAAGCCCGCCCTCGTCCAGGATCTTTAGCATCACCTCGGGGAATTTGCCTATGGAAAGCTCTGCCCCGTTGGTGATGTCCTTGACCTTGCGTCCCTCGAGGTCAACCTCCAGCTCATCTCCATCGTTTATCTTATCGGTATCGCATATCAGCACGGGGAGCCCCACATTTATGGCATTTCTAAAGAATATCCGCGCTGCCGACCTTGCCAGGATGGCGGCCACCCCTGCCATCTTGATGATGACGGCGGCATGCTCGCGGCTGGAGCCCAGCCCGAAGTTCTTGCCGGCCACGATGAAATCCCCCGGCCTTACCCCTGAGGTGAAGCCTGGGTGGACATCCTCCAGCAGATGCTTTGCCAGCTCGGGGAGATTGCTCCTCAGGTGGAACCACCTCCCGGGGGCGATGTCATCGGTGGAGATATTGTCCCCGAACTTAAAGGCTCTTCCTTTGAGCATCACATCATCTCCCTGGGGTCGATGATCTCCCCGGCGATGGCGGTGGCGGCCGCAGTAGCTGGGCTCCCCAAATAGATGAAGCCCTCTGGATTTCCCATCCGCCCCCTGAAATTGCGGTTGGCGGTGGAAAGGCAGCGCTCCCCATCCCCCAGCACCCCCTGATGGATCCCCACACAGGGCCCACACCCCGGGGGCAAGATCGCTGCCCCCGCCTCGAGGAGGTCTTTAACATATCCGGCAGCCATGGCTTCCATCAGCACCCCCCTGGAGGCGGGCGCAACCAGTAGCCTCACCGAGGGATGGCGCCTTTTCCCCTTGAGGATTCGGGCAGCCACTGCCAGGTCCTCCAGGCGACCATTGGTGCAGGTGCCGATGAAGACCTGCTCCACCTTTTCGCCCTTTAGCTCCTTAGCTAAAACGATGTTATCTACGGCGTGAGGCATAGAGACGGTAGGCTCAAGCCCTTCCAAATCAACCTCGATGGTTTCTTCGTAATTGGCGTCGGGATCAGGTCGAAGAAGGCGAAATCTCTCCCCCCGGCCACGAGACTCAAGGTATGCCCTTGTGGTCTCATCGGCGGGGAAGAGCCCTACCTTTGCCCCCGCCTCCACCGCCATATTGGCTATGGTGAAACGCTCTGACATGCCCATCCCGGTCACGCCCCGGCCGCAGAACTCCAGCGCCTTATAGGTAGCGCCATCGGCACCCAGCTTCCCGATGAGGTGAAGGATCAAATCCTTGGCATAGACCCCCTTTTTGAATTTGCCCCGCAAAACCACCCTGAAGCTCTCGGGAACCCTGAGCCACGTCCTGCCCAGGGCGATGGCGATGGCGACATCGGTGGAGCCCATCCCGGTGGCGAAGGCGGCCAAAGCCCCGGCGGTAACGGTGTGGGAGTCGGCCCCAACGATCACCTCGCCAGGGCTGGCGTAGGATTCCACCACCAATTGGTGGCACACCCCCTCCCCGATGTCCCAAAGCTGGACGCCGTTCTTCAGGGCGAAGTGGCGGAGAAGGGCGTGATCCTGGGATAGCTCGCGGTTGGGGCTTGGCGAGGCGTGATCGAGAAAGAAGGCCACCTGTTTTGGGTCTGCCACTCCCTCAATGCCGCTCTCTGCAAGCTGTCTCAACGCCAGAGGGCCGGTGCCGTCCTGAACGAAGGCAAGGTCAACCTGGGCAACGACGATATCTCCAGCACGGGCATCGCTTCCCGATTTTTGGCTCAGGATCTTCTCGCTGAGGGTTTTCCCCATGGCTAACCAATTACCGCCAAGACGTCGTCCTTAGCGACCCGATCCCCAGGCTTGAATCTGAGTTCCTTAACCGTTCCACTGGTAGGGGAGGGCAGGGCGGTCTCCATCTTCATCGCCTCCAGGATAACCACGGTATCCCCGGCGTTGACCTTTTGCCCCACCTCCACCTCATATCTGATGATGAGCCCTGGCATCGGTGCCCGGATTGCCCCCTCCACAACTGCTGGGGCCTCGGTTTCCCTGGCCACAGGGGGCGGGGCCGCTTCTGGCGGTGGTGGCGGGGGAGGGTTGGCGGTGAAAATCCTAACCCCGCCTGCGGGCTCCACCTCCACCTGGTAATACTCGTCTCCCACAAAGACATTGTAAACCCTGAGCCCTGGTCCCTTTGGCGGAGCCACCATTTCCACCTTCTCCGCCAGCTTGCCCGCCTTCGCCTTGGCGATAAGCTCATCCTCTCGCTTCACATCCTCCAGCGTCTTTGGTTTCGTCTCCGGGGGTGGTTCCTCAAGGCCATATTTCCACCTCAGGAAGCGCATCCCCGTGGTGGGGTAGAGGGCATAGATGAGCACATCGCCTATATCCGGGGAGGTCTCCTTAACTGCCTCCTTCGCCGCCTCAAGCTCAGGCTCCAGTATGTCGGCGGCGCGACAGGTGATGGGCTCCTCGCCCCGCTCATACCCCTTGAGCACTATCTTCTGCACCTCAGGGTCGATCTCAGTGGGGGGCTTGCCATACAGACCGTATACATAATCTTTCACTTCCTTGGAGATCATCTTGTATCTGCCGATGAGCACATTTTGCACCGCCTGGATGCCCACGATCTGGCTGGTAGGGGTGACCAGCGGGGGATAGCCCAGCTCCTTGCGGGTTATGGGGAGCTCGGCGTAAACCTCATCGATCCTATCCAAGGCATCAGCCTCCCTTAGCTGAGCAACGAGGTTGGTAGTCATGCCCCCCGGTATCTGGTGCATCAGCACCCCGGTATCGATGACCGCCATCCTGGTGGTATCCAGATAATCGCGGTATTTGGGGGCAATGGACTCGATATACTGCCCCAGCTTGAACAGGTGGTCCAGGTCCAGCCCGGTATCCCTGAGGGTACCCTCCAGGGCAACCACGATGGGCTCCACCGCCGGCTGGGACGACCTGAGGGCGAAGGGGGCAAGGGCGCAATCGATGATGTCCACCCCCGCCTCCGCTGCCTTGAGGCAGCTCATGGAGGCCATGCCACTGGTATAGTGAGTGTGGAACTGAACCGGCACCTTAAGCGCCGCCTTGAGTGCCTTTATCAGCTCATAGACGTCGTAGGGGGCAGCCAGCCCTGCCATATCCTTGATGCAGATGCTATCGGCACCCATATCCTGAAGGATGGCCGCCTTCTTGACATAATAATCTACATTGTAGATAGGCCCCCCCAGTTTTCGCTCGGTGAGGGAGTAGCAAAGTGCCCCCTGGATGTGCTTTCCGCATTCCTTGATCGCCTTGAACGGGGCCTCGAAATTGCGCTCATCGTTCACCGCATCGAACACGCGGAAGATATCGATGCCCACCTCCGCCGCCTTATGGACGAAGGCTCGCACCACATCGTCGGGGTAGTGGCGGTAACCCACCAGGTTCTGACCCCGAAGCAGCATCTGAAGCGGGGTATCGGGCATCAACCTCTTCAGCAAGCGCGGCCTCTCCCAGGGATCCTCGTTGAGAAACCTGGTGGGCACATCGAAGGTTGCCCCTCCCCATACCTCCATGGAGTAAAACCCCGCCTTGTTCATCTCCCCGGCGATGGCCTCCATGTCCTCGGTTCGCATCCGTGTAGCCAGGGATGACTGGTGGCCATCGCGAAAGGTAGTGTCGGTGATCTTAAGCGGGTTCTTCGTGCTCATGCTAAACCTCTCCTTCTAGGTGGAAAAGCGGGGATTAAGCCTCTTCTTATTCTCAATTGCCGCTGCTGGCGCATGCTCATCATCTCCTCCAGCCCCCAATGCTTCCAAAGGGTGAGCCCAAGGGAAGACCGTGGAGGAGTGGCTTGAGCTTCCTCCTCGATGAGCTGCTCGATGGCAACCATAATAGCTGCCATCACCCCGCTCCTATCCTTCATATCCCTCCTCTAGAGCGGGATGTTTCCGTGCTTCTTGGGAGGGTTTGTGTCCCGCTTGTTTTGCAGCATCTCCAGGGCTTTGATCAGCTTGGGACGTGTCTCCCTGGGGTCGATGACATCATCTATGTAGCCCAATGAAGCCGCCACATATGGGTTGGCGAACTTGTCGATATAATCGGCGATGAGATTTCTGCGGGTCTCCTCGGGGTTTTCCGACTTGGCGATGGTGTCCCGGTAGATGATGTTCACCGCACCGTCGGGCCCCATAACGGCGATCTCAGCGGTGGGCCAGGCATAGTTTATATCGCCCCGCAGGTGCTTGCTGCTCATCACCACATAGGCACCTCCATAGGCCTTTCTGGTGATCACGCTCACCTTGGGAACGGTGGCCTCGGAGTAGGCATAGATCATCTTGGCGCCATGCTTTATGATCCCCCCGTATTCCTGATCGGTGCCCGGCATGAATCCGGGGACATCGGTGAGGGTGATTATGGGGATGTTGAAGCAATCGAGGAAGCGAACAAACCTTGCCCCCTTCATCGAGGCATCGATGTCAATGACCCCCGCCGCTACGGAGGGCTGCTGGGCAACGATGCCCACCGAGCGCCCGTTGAGCCGGGCAAATCCGGTGATGATGTTGGCGGCATAGTGCTCGTGCACCTCCATGAATTCCCCGTTATCCACCACCCTCCAGATGACCTCCTTCATGTTATACGCCTTTGAGGGGTCCTCGGGAACGATGTAGAGCAGCTCCTGGTCTATCCGGTTGGAGTCATCGCTTACCGGAGCTATGGGTGTCTCCTCCATGTTGTTCTGAGGGAAGTAGCTGAGGAGGCGGCGCACCTTCTCCAGGCAATCCTGGTCGTTCTCAGCCATGAAGTGGCAAACACCGCTCAT
Source organism: Chloroflexota bacterium (assembly GCA_030604825.1). GTDB lineage: Bacteria > Chloroflexota > Dehalococcoidia > E44-bin15 > E44-bin15 > JAUVVB01. Next base: position 11,340 of record JAUVVB010000008.1, read on the forward strand.
GGTGGCGTGGGTCATCGCCCCGCCCAGTTGTTCGTGGGTCACCTCCTCCCCGGTAACCGCCTTGATCACATCCGGCCCGGTGATGTACATCTGCCCCGTTCCCTTCACCATGAAGATGAAATCGGTGAGGGCCGGGGAATACACGGCACCGCCAGCGGCAGGGCCCATGATCACCGATATCTGAGGGATAACCCCCGATGCCAGCGTATTGCGCAGGAAGATGTCGCCGTATCCACCAAGGCTCAAAACCCCCTCTTGAATCCTAGCCCCTCCGGAATCGTTGAGCCCGATGATAGGCGCCCCATTCCTCACCGCCATGTCCATCACCTTACAGATCTTGTGGGAGACCACCTCCGATAGCGATCCCCCAAAGACGGTGAAGTCCTGAGCGAAGACATAGGTCAGCCTGCCATGGATATTGCCATATCCGGTGACCACGGCATCGCCGAGGAATTTCTTATCGGCCAGGCCGAACTCGGTGGCGCGATGGGCGACAAAGGCATCCAGCTCCTCGAAGGTGCCCTCGTCGCAGAGAAGGGCGATGCGCTCCCTGGCGGTGAGCTTTCCCTTCTCATGCTGGGCCTCGATGCGCTTTGCTCCCCCTCCCAACTTTGCCTCCGCCCTGTGCTTGGTCAGGCTCTCCATCTTGTCTTCGATGGCCATCTCTTCCTCCGCAAGTTGGCTTTTGTGATTCTGGGCGCACGATTATTGTATCATCCCTTTTCCCTAAAATGCAAGGAAAGGTGAAGCTGGGGACACCACCGTGGGCAATTTGAGGCTACTTGAGAAAGCGAAGCTTTGGCTTCCCATCTTCCAGGATGATATAGGAGAAGCTATCCACGAAGTCCCCTGAGTCCCATAGCTCTATGTTCCTTGTGTTTATATTAGTGGGACAGTGGGTATGGCCGAGGAAGATGGCGCGGTATTTCTCCCTTTGTGCCCAGGTGATCGCCTGATAGTGGATAAAGGCGACATTGGCTACGTACTGGTCCTCTTTCCCCTCCCGCTTCAGCTCCTGGGGGTGGGGAGAAAGGTTCTGATAGATATGGGGATACCAGCGGCGGATCAGGGGAAATATGGGCTTTAGCAGCCTCTGAATGGGGGCAAAATTCCAGCCGTGGGCGAAGAAATAGCTATCTCTTGCCAGATGGGTGACCACCCTGGCCCCTTCCAGCCCCAGCCTTGGGGCAAAGCGGGGCAGGGCCCAATCGTGGTTTCCCCTGATGAGGATGGTGGGCACCCTTCTGGTGGTCTCCACCAGCGCCTGATGAGCGGGCTGGCCGATGATGTTATCTACGGTGTTGCGCCACAGATCAATGATATCTCCATTGCCAACGAAGAGGGAGGCCTCCCTCCCCACCTCCTCCAGAAGCTGGATTATCCTTTCCCCATCCTCCTGGCCGGAGCCGATGTGAAAATCTGAGGCAACATAGACCCTTTCTGCCACTCATCCCCCCTCCCTCTCGGCGATGGCCTGGGCCATCTCCAGAAGCCTGCTCGCCATTCTTGCCTGGGGGGTATCGATCATCTTGCCATCAAGGGAGGTGGAGGCGAAGCCCTGGGCTTCGGCAGCCTCGAAGGCCTCAACAACCCTTCTGGCATGGGCTATCTCCTCTTCCGTGGGGCGGAAGACCTGATTCACCGGCTCAATCTGGCTGGGGTGAATGAGGAACTTGCCCTCAAAGCCCAGGCTGCGGGCAAGCCTTGACTCCCTCACCAGCCCCTCCTCATCCCTGAAGTCATTATACGGGGTGTCGATGGCGATGACGCTGGCAGCCCTGGCGGCGATGACCACCATCATCCTGGGGAAGAGGAGCTCAGCACCCTCCTCAGTGCGCGCCATCCCCGTATCAAGGGTGAAATCCTCAGCGCCAAAGGCGATGCCCACCACCCTGGGCGAGGCGCTGGCAATCTGGAAAGCATGGAGCATTCCCATAGCGGTCTCGACCCACGGGATGAGCTTGATATGCCCCTGTTTGAGCCCCCTTTCCGACTCCAATCTCTCAATGATGGCCTCCACCCTCCTCACCTCGTCGCTGGAGCCGGGCTTGGGCTGGCTGATGCCATCGATGCCAGGGACGATCACCGCCTCCAGGTCCTGCTGGGCATAGCCGCTTTGGAGGGAATTGATGCGCAGCAAGACCCGCTGCCCTTTAAGGGGAAGCCCGGCTATGGAGTCCCTCACCAAGGCTCTGGCCTTGGCCTTCTCCGCCACAGCTACCGAGTCCTCGAGGTCGAGCACCAGCGCATCGGCGGGAAGGGAGCGCGCCTTTTCTATCATGTTCTCTCTGATCCCGGGGACGAAGAGCAATGTCCTCAGTGGTTCCATTTTCCTTCCTTCATGCTGAAGGCTAGTATGGAATTTCCGCCTTTCCCTGTCAAGGGCAATATGACACCCCAAGCCGCTATTTTCAATGGCAAAAGAAAAGTGCAAAACTCCAAAGGGAAAGGGAAGGCGCTTGCGATTCGGATCTGCGATGTGGCAGCTTGGATGAAGTGCTAACTCTGAGTTAGGAAGAGTTTTTGGCTGCTAGGCGCTTCTAGGTTCTTGTGTTTGCTCGAAAGGCGGCTTCTGCTCTTTTGACCTCGGCACGGATACAAGTTAGTATGTAAACAGGGTAGGAAAAATCATTAGTACCATTTGGTAAGGGGGTTGCGATGGCTGATACTGGGAAGCTGACAATTAGTTTGCCACGCGATCTAATTTCCTTCGCTGACAAGCTGTCCAAGGAAAGAAATACCAGCCGTAGCGGGGCGATTGCTAGCGTCTTGCAAGAACTGGCGAAGGAACGAGAGCGGGCTCAGATGGTTGAAGGCTATAAGGTAATGGCTGAGCAAAATCGTGAGTTTGCTGCTAGGACTTTGCCGTTGGCTAACGAAGTATTACCTGAGTGGAAATAGCCGGTCGTGGTTAAGCGTGGCGAGATATACTTGGTAGACTGGAGTCCTGGGAGAGGTAGCGAGCAGAGCGGGTTAAGGCCCGCTCTAGTTATTCAAAATGATGTCGGAAACCAATATAGCCCGACCACAATTGTTGCTGCCATCTCCACAGCCCCTGTTAAGCCGTATCCCTTCGTTGTCCTAATTACGGCCTCGGAAAGTGGACTGCCCAAAGATAGCAGTATTAATCTCTCAGCGATAATGACGATAGATAAAACGCGGCTCCGAGACAAATGTGGCGAATTGAGCCAGGCTAAGATGGCCGAAGTTGATATTGCTATCATGAAGAGCCTGGCGCTGGACTAGTTACCAGTTCTTGGGAACTGCTTCTTGGGAACTGCCTTTTGGTGAGGGATAAATAGCACGGCTTATGCACCCTTAAATCGATCAGCACCCAAATTCGCAGTTTTGTATTTCCCTCAAAGCTGTGGGCTTATGCTAGAATCTGAGCAGCGGCAAAAAGGATAACAAATGAGCAGCTATGAGCTCGGCATTACCCGATGCGGGAACAAGGAGTTCAGGTGGGGGGAGCGTACCTATATCATGGGGGTGATCAACCTCTCCCCCAATTCCTTCTCCGGCGATGGGCTGACGGGGGTGGAGGCTGCCCTGGCCCGGGCAAGGCGCCTGGTCGAGGAGGGCGCCGACATCCTCGATGTGGGTGGTGAATCCACCCGTCCCCGGTCAACCCCCCTATCGGCGGAGGAGGAGCTGAGGAGGGTGATCCCGGTCATCGAAAGGATGACCGCGGAGGTTAGCGTGCCCATAAGCATTGACACCTATAAGTCCGAGGTGGCGCGGCATGCCCTCAGGGCTGGGGCGAGGATGGTCAACGACGTTTGGGGGCTAAGGGGTGACCCAGAACTGGCGACGGTGGCTGCCCAGGAGGGGGTCCCCTTGGTCATCGTGGCCAATCAGCGGGAGACCACATATCAGGAGGTCGTTCCTGAGGTGCTGAATTCCCTGAAGAGGGGCATAAAGCTGGCGTTGGATAGCGGGGTTGCCTGGGAGAACATCATCATCGACCCCGGGATTGGCTTTGGCAAGACCCTGGAGGGGAATCTGGAGCTCATCCGCCGCCTGGGAGAGCTCAGGGAGGTGGGCAGGCCCCTCCTGCTGGGCACCTCGCGCAAATCGATGATCGGGCTGGTGCTCGACCTTCCTGCGGACGAGCGCCTTGAGGGGACGGCGGCCACGGTAGCCCTGGGGATTGCCAATGGCGCTGATATGGTTCGAGTGCATGACGTTCTTCCCATGGTTCGGGTTTCAAGGATGACTGACGCCATCGTCAGGGGAAGGTGGTAAGCATGGAGGTGAGGCGTCATCTTGCCCCCGGGGCGGTAACCATCTTTCTGGCCTTGGGGTCCAATTTAGGGGATCGCCGCGCCAACCTGGGGAAGGCGCTTCAGCTTCTCGGTGAGAGGCTGTCTGTAGAGCGGGTTTCCTCCCTCTACGAGACCGAGCCGGTGGGGTTTGAGGAGCAACCCCCCTTTCTAAATGCGGTGCTCCGCGCCACCACCGAGATCGGCCCCTTCCAGCTCCTTTCCCTGGTCAAGGGGATCGAGGTCGCTTTGGGGAGGATGCCCAGCTTCGCCAATGCCCCCCGCCCCATCGACATTGACATCCTTTTCTATGGCGATCTGGTCATCGAGGCGCCACAACTGGGCATTCCCCATCCCCGTTTGGAGGAGCGGGCCTTTGTGCTCATCCCCCTGGCGGAGATCGCCCCTGAACTGGTGCACCCGCTAAGCGGTCGCACCATCGAGGATTTGATGAAAAACAGGCGCCGCGGTGGGGTGAGGAAAATCGGCAAACTGGGGTAAAGGATGTACGAGGTATCGGTTGAGGAACACTTCGACGCAGCGCACTACCTGAGGGGTTATGGCGGGAGATGCGAGAAGCTCCATGGCCATCGCTTCGAAGTCCAGGTCACCGTTCAGGCCCAGGGGGTTGACGAGATCGGGCTGGCCTATGACTTTGGGGAGCTGCGGAAGAAGCTGAGGGAGGTATTGGAGCGCTTCGATCACACCTGCCTCAACGAAACGCCCCCCTTTGACCGGATAAACCCTTCCTCGGAAAACATCGCCGCCACCATCTATAACGAGTTCCAGGGCAACATGGGGGAAATACCCATCTTGCGGGTAAGGGTTTGCGAATCCCCGCAAGCCTGTGTTACCTATTCCCCCTGATCCTTGGCCTCGGAGGAAGGGGCACTTTCCTCGGTGAGCTCTTCTGGTTTCGGGGCCTCGATCTCGGTTACCGCCATGGTCCATCCGATCCAAAATGCCAGTGCCAGCACTGACAAGAAAACGATGATTACTGGAGCGGCGATGGCCCAGTAGTTCTCGAGGGCTAGCCCCCAACCAAAGGCAACGGCCATCAAAATGGTAACCAAGCAGATAAGCCCACCTACTATCCTAGAAGCTGCCATGCCTCTATGCTACCTCCCGATCTTGATTGCGAACCTCTGGGGGGAGCAGATTGGGGATGGTATCCTCTATGGGATAGCTTACCGAGCAACTGGCGCAATATAGGGAGCCTTTAACCACCTCCTTTTCATCCTCCTCCTCCGCGTTCAGCTGCAGGGGACCCTTGCAGAGCGGGCAAGCGAGGATTTCCATGAGATCTTTTTTCATCGTTCCCCCTATCGTTTCTCGCCGCTAGAATTCTACTTCAAAGCCCTTGCTACGTCAACATGAGCGCCTTTGCCTTGACAGTGCCCTCCCCCTGGGCATAGAATGCTGAGAGCTAGCATAGAGGGAGGAAAGATGAAAAGGACCAGGATCTGCCAGCTTCTGGGCATCGATTACCCCATAATCCAGGGAGGGATGACCTGGGTTGCCAATGCCGAGCTTGCCGCTGCCGTTTCCAGTGCCGGGGCGCTGGGCATCATCAGCCCCAACGCGGGGATGGAGCTTGAGGGGGACATGGTGGAGCACCTAAGGGGGCAGGTAAGAAAGGCGAAGAGCCTGACCGATAAGCCCTTCGCGGTAAACCTATCGGCACAGTTCCCGGAGGAGGATTTCAGGAAGCTGGTTGGGGTGCTCACCGGGGAGGGGGTGAGGGTGGTGACGGTTTCGGCGGGAAGTCCCGCCCGTTATACCGGCCTGCTAAAGGATGCCGGGCTCACCGTGCTTCATGTGATTGCCTCGGTCAGGCATGCCAAGAGGGCGGAGGCGGAGGGGGTGGATGCGGTCATCGCCGAGGGTTACGAGGCCGGCGGTCACAATGGCCTTGATGAGCTACCCACCATGGTGCTTGTGCCCCAGGTGGTGGACACGGTGGATATCCCGGTGGTCGCTGCGGGAGGCATCGCCGATGCCCGGGGGGTTGCTGCTGCCTTTGCCGTGGGCGCTGAGGGGGTCCAGATGGGAACCCGATTTGTGGCCACCCACGAGTGCGTGGCCCACCCCAAATTCAAGGAAGGAATCGTGAACGCCTCGGACACGGGAACGGCGGTCACGGGGAGGAGGCTCGGCCCCTCCCGGGTGCTCAAGGGGGAGTGGGTATCGAAGCTTATGGAGGTGGAGGCTAAGGGGGCAACGGCGGAGGAGCTTCTGGTCTTCATCGAGCTGGGCAGGTCGCGAAAGGGGGAACTGGAAGGAGATCCGAGCGATGGCGAGGCATACTGCGGTGCCATAGCGGGGATGATCAATGAGATCGTGAGTGCTGCCGATGTGGTGAAGAGCATCGTTGATGGCTATTCTGAGGTAGTGGCCCGATTGAGATAAGCATAGGCTATCAGGAGGTGATAGGTGAAGAAAACGAGGCTTTGCCAGCTTTTGGGGATCGAGCATCCCATAATTCAAGGGGGGATGAGCCTCATTGCCAGTGCCGAGCTTGCTGCTGCAGTTTCCAATGCCGGAGGGCTGGGGATAATCAGCCCAAATGCCAGGGAGCCCGACTGGGGAAAGGTGGCCCATAATCTCAGAGAGCAGATCGCAAAGGCCAAGGGGCTTACCGATAAGCCCTTTGGCGTCAATTTCTCCATCCAGCTCATCGGTGAAGATAGGACGCTTATCGATACCGCCATTGAGCAGGGGGTCAGGGTGGTCACCGTGGGTGCGGGAAGCCCCGCCCTTCATACCAGGTATTTCAAGGAGCATGGGGTCAAGGTTCTCCATGTGGTAGCCTCGGTAAGGCATGCCAAAAGGGCAGAGGCGGAAGGGGTGGATGCGGTCATCGCCGAGGGCTACGAGTCCGGGGGGCTCAACAGCCCTGATGAGCTCACCACCTTTGTCCTGGTGCCCCAGGTGGTGGACGCGGTGGATATTCCTGTGGTGGCTGCGGGAGGCATCGCCGATGCCCGGGGATTTGTCGCTGCCCTTGCCCTGGGCGCTGAGGGGGTCCAGATGGGAACCCGCTTTATCCCCACCCGGGAATGCATCGCCAGCGAAAACTACAAAAAGGCCATTCTGGAAGCTATCGACACCAGCACCGTGATCATGGGGAGGAGGCTCATCCCCACCAGGGCGCTCAAGAACGAGCTCACCAAGGAGGTGCTGGAGAAGGAGGCTGCCGGTGCCTCTCCCCAAGAGCTGCTATCCATCCTGGCTCCGGGCCTGACCGCGGCAGCGGCGCTCGAGGGCGACATGGTTCATGGTCAGGTGCTGAGTGGCGCCGTAGCCGGGATGATCAATGAGATCGTGAGTGCCGGCGACGTGGTGAGAAGCATCATGGAGGGCTATGACCGGATAGTGGCGGGCTTGAAGGATTAGCCGATTACTCCTCAGCCTTGCTTTCTCCGATAAGCCTCTCCCCATACTCCAGGAGCACCTTGGGGTCAATGTCTGGCTTCTTGGTCTCCAGATAGGCTTTCAGCGCCTCAAGGGGTGTCATCCCCTCGGCGGAAAGCCCGCTCAGCCGGGGGCGGTGCTCCCGCTGCACATCCCGGGCGATGGCGGCGATGAAATGGGCATCCTTCAATGCCCTCCGAATCTCCCCCTCCTGAAGCATCCCCTCCAGCCCCTCCGGGATCTGGACCTGAAGTCGAACTATGCTGTCCTTTATCCTGTGCCGGGCGATGGCGCGCAGCACTGCGGCGGTGGGGTCGGGCTCTTGGGCAGAGATATCAACCTTGATGGTGAGAAATGGGCGCGCCTTGACGGAATGGAATTCAAAGGACGTCCGCCTTTCAGCCCCCTGCTCTATTTCAACGATATAGAACCCCTTTTCATCCCCCTCCTCGCTGAAGTCGATGCGCTCCAGGCTTCCTGAGTAGACCACCGGCGGGCTCTGGGAGAGGACCTGTCGCCTGTGGATGTGGCCCAGGGCGACATAATCGAAGGCGGGGTCGGCCACCACGCTGGGGAGGAGCGTGTAGTCGCGGCCCATCATCATCCCCCTCTCCGAGCCCATTTGAGCACCGTGCACCAGGACATGCGCTGCCAGGATAGCGGGCAGTTCTGGGTCCAGCGCCTCGACCGCGGCCTTCAGGTATTGGGTCAATCTCTCCGCAATCCTCTCGTTTACCTCATCCAGGGTGAGGTTTTTCGTCTCCTCCCTAGAGAGCAGCCCGCTTCTCTTGGCCCAGGGCAGGGCCACGATCTGGAGAGGCCCGCTTTTGGTGTCGATCCTGTAGGTGCCAGCCTTACTGGCCACGGTAACGTTCTCTATCGCCAGGGTGTCGAATATCTCTATGGAGGTGGCGCGCCAGAAGGCGCTGGGCTGATCGTGGTTGCCGATGAGGAGGAAGACGGGTATGCCCCCTGATGCCAGCTTCCAGATGCGCCTGGCAAACTCCCGCTGCTGGGTCTGGGAGGGCTCGCGGCTCTTGTAGGCGTCGCCGCAGAAGAGCACCAACTCAACCTTTTCGCTCAGGGCGTATTCCACCACCTCATCGAAGGTGGAGAGGAAATCGTGGAGCCGCCATGAGAGCCCGGTCTCGGGATCGATGCCCCCGCTGTAGTTCTCCACCCCCAGGTGCAGGTCGGCGAAATGAAGGACTTTCATGTCGTCAATCCAAAAGCCTCCTCTCGCCCTCTATCGTCTTGATGTCGGTTATATCCTGGGTGACCTCCAGGCAGCCGATGTAGCTTCCCGATTTGTCCCGGACGGGGAAGTAGCGTATCAATATCATCCGCCCCTTGAGGTTGATCCAGAATTGGGCGACATCCCTTTTTCCTGCCCGAAAATCTTCCAGTATTTGATTTACCACGTGCACGCTTTCCTGGGGATGACAGTTCTGGACCTTCATGCCGATGACGGAAGGGGTCCTTCTGAAGATGCGCTGGTCTCCCTTGCTATAGTACCTTACCACATCGTCCTTATCCACAAAGGAGACCTCAACCGGCAGCGCATCAAAGATGGCGGCGATGGTCTCAGTTGACAGTTTGTCCAGCATGGTGCTCCTCCTTGTCAGTTCTCCACCCCCAGGTGCAGGTCGGCAAAATGAATGATTTTCATAATTCCTTAGTTAGCTCCCCGGGTCATTCGAGGCAGGCTTGCATTGCCTGGGGGAAGTTCCCAATGCTCCTCCTCGCACTCCCTCAGTCTGTCGGCTTCCAAGCGCCTTGCTGTGGGGCCGTTTGCCAGTGTTGCATAGCGGAACTCAAGAGCATGACCTGCTTGACGCAGCCACTTCTCTGCTCTACTGAGATACCTGTCAGGCTTACCAATGCGCTCGTCAAGGAGTCTTTTCTTAAGGCTGGGCGTAGCTGAGCCAATATAGATTATCGAGGAAGAGCCCCTGAGCCTGCCAAATTCGAAATCCGTCCGTACTTCATAGATGCCAGGGGAGTTGGGCACAGGCACCTTTAGCGACTGCAAATCTAGCGGATGCCATTCAGACCACCTGGTTATGCTCATCTAACACCTCCCGAGAGGGCAGAATCCGAACTTTTCTCGCTCTTTAGTTTGTGTTAGGCTTGGCCAGAAGGAGAGTCAGTTTGATTTACACCATACCAACGCCAGGTTAGCCTCCTTGTAAATTCGAGGAATTTCAGCGCTTGACTTTTCATCGACCCGCCAAAGTTACCTAAGTAAAGACTTGGCAACACCTGTAGTATGACATCGTCTACGCTTGAATAAAAGCTTTTTGCTATCTCAGTAAGCTTGCCAGCATTAGCGTGAGTTAGAGCGTTTCGAATTTGTCTTAAGGTGTCAATGCTCCTTTTGTCATCGCCGTTAATTATCCCAAACTTACGACATAGCCTAGTTTTCTCATCCAGCGTAAGGCACTCTACTACCTCCTGCGTGGCTTTAAAATTCCTAACCAGCGCGTCAGCGAGTGCCAATTCTACCATGGTGGCAGAAAGAAAAAGAACGCCAACGAAATGGCCGCTTATATACATATCGATAGCTTGACCGCTATAGTCCCAAATCAACTGCGGGAGTCCCCCTCTGTATTCGATGGGACTTAGTTCATTTCGCCTAGCTATTCTGTCTTCCAGAGTTTCGGCATCCCTCTTTTTTAGATTTTCTCGAAATTCGTTATCATTCATAAGTTACTCCTTGATGGGTTTTGAATCTCGTTTCATCCGCGATTAAGGAGGCACTTTGATTCTTAAGTTCGCGCTGTTTTAGCTTCATCCAGATACAAAACAACGCCGTTTTCCTCCCCAAGGAGTGCTCGAAATTCTTTCGCTTACCCCTCAAAGCCCAGCCAGTAGCTGCCGCCGGGGGGGAGGACTTCCAGCGCCCAAGATTATTTGTCTTGACCCCTCGCCAGCCCCCGTATGTAGGCTATTTGGCCCACGTGCTGAGCTAACTCGCAGAGCAGATGGCCTATCAGGTTGCCGATGGCAACTTCGCCGAAGATGCGGGATTTCACTATCTCATCGAATTTGGCAGGGTCGAGCTGGCGCACGTAGTCCAGAGTTCGAACTCGCACTGCCTCCCCATAGGCAAGGAGGTCGCGCAGCTGGACGGCGGGGAAGCTGTCCACCTGCTCGGCGGTATAGCCGTAGCCGGTAATTCTGGGATCATCAGGCAGGTTCAGCTTCTCATGCCATTTCTCCGACTCCCAGACCTGAGGTGTGCGCTGGAACATGTACTGGAAAAACCAGTCCTCCACTCGCAGCATATGCCACAGAATGAAGGCGATATGGTTTGCTCCGGGCTGCGGCTGCCACATCAGCTCTTCCTGACTCAGTCCGTCCACCGCCTGGATGAGGGCTGCCTGCGTATCGTTCAGGCCCTGCAGGATAGAATCCTTCACCTCCATCTTCATCCTCCTTGAGCAGGTTTCGAACTCGCCCCCTACCCCTCAAAGCCCAGCCAGTAGCTGCCGCCGGGGGGCAGGACTTCCAGGGGCTCGCCGCTTAGCTTGGCCTCAAGGCTTTCCTTCAGCTCCGCCAGCGGCACCCGAATCTGCTTCATGCTGTCCCTCTCCCTTATGGTTACCTGGTTGTCCTCCAGCGATTGGAAATCTATGGTGATACAGAAGGGGGTGCCGATCTCATCCTGCCTGCGATAGCGTCTGCCGATGCTCTGGGCATCATCGTACTGGGTCATGAAGCACTGGCGCAGGTCGGCGTAAACATCCTTGGCCATGGGGATCAGCGCCTCGTTCCGGCTCAGGGGGAGGACGGCAACCTTTACCGGTGCCAGGTCGGGGTGGAGGCGGAGCAGCACCCTGATCTCCTCCTTATCCGGCTCCTCATCGTAGGCATCGATGAGGAAGGCGAGGGCAGAGCGGTCCACCCCTGCCGAGGGCTCGATGACATAGGGGAGGTAACGTTCTTCCGTATCCGGGTCGTAGTAGCTGAGGTCCTTGCCGCTATACTGGGAGTGCCGGGCAAGGTCGAAGTCTCCCCTGTTGGCGATGCCCTCCAGCTCCGCCCATCCCATGGGGTAGAGGTACTCGATATCGTAGCAGGCGCGGGCGTAGTGGGCCAGCTCATCCTGGGAGTGCTCCCTGAGGCGGAGGTTCTCCCCCTTGATGCCCAGCTTGATATACCAGTTCAAGCGCTCATCAAGCCAGTACTTAAGCCACTGCTCATCGGTTCCCGGCTTGACGAAGAACTCCACCTCCATCATCTCGAACTCGCGGGTTCTGAAAGTGAAGTTGCCTACGGTGATCTCGTTCCTGAAGGCCTTGCCGATCTGGGCGATGCCGAAGGGCAGCTTCTTCCTTGATGTGTCCATCACATTGGCGAAGTTGACGAAAATTCCCTGTGCCGTCTCGGGGCGAAGGTAAACCGTCTGCGCCTCGTCCTCAACGGAGCCGAAGAGGGTCTTGAACATCAGGTTGAACATTCGGGGCTCGGTGAGCTCGCCGCCGCAGGCGGGGCACTTGCCATCCTTGGCCTCATCGGCGCGCCAGCGCTGGTGGCACGACTTGCACTCCACCAATGGGTCCTTAAATCCCTCCACATGCCCGCTGGCAACCCATGTCTGGGGGTGCATCAGGACGCTGGAGTCCAGACCCACCATATCATCCCTTTGCTGGACCATGCAGCGCCACCAGGCTGCCTTGACGTTGTTCTTAAGCTCCACCCCCAGCGGTCCATAGTCCCAGCAGGCGGAGAGCCCACCATAGATCTCGCTGGACTGGAAGATGAAGCCGCGCCGCTTACACAGGGAGGCCAACTTTTCCAGGTCTACTTTGCTTCCCACCTTCAATCCTCAAGGTAATGCTTTTTGATAGCAGGGGCTTAGCAAAAATTACCAGTTTTCCCGCCAAATGTCAAAGGCTTGACACAGGGAGGGGAATAGCGAAAAATAGGGGTGATGATTTTAAAGGCGCTTTTCGACCTGGGCCCCTTTGCCTCCAATTGCTACATCGTGGGCGCGGAGGCTACAAAGGAAGGGATGATCATCGACCCCGGTGCCGAGGCCGATACCATCCTGGAAAATGTGCGTCAGCTTGGACTTGACATAAAGCTCATCGTGGCCACCCACACCCACATCGATCACATCGCTGCCCTTAAAGCGGTCAAGCAGGCTACCGACGCCCCATTTGCCATCCATGAAGCTGAGGGGGGCAGGGTGATGCAGGGAATGGCTCGAATGATGGGAATACTGATGACCAGGTCGCTTTCGCCGCCGCCAAAGCCAGACCGGCTGCTGACGGATGGCGAATCCATCGAGATTGGCGACCTCAGTTTCGCCGTTATCCATACCCCGGGTCACAGCCCAGGCGGGATCTCCCTCTATGGGCATGGGGTGGTCTTCTCCGGGGACACCCTGTTTAACCTCGGCATTGGCCGATACGACATGCCTGGGTGCAGCTACACAAAGCTGATGGATAGCCTAGAGAAGCTCATGTCCTTGCCCGATGAGACCGTAGTCCTCCCCGGGCATGGCCCCCAGACCACCATCGCCACGGAGCGCAAATATAACCCCTTCTTACGCGACTAGCCTCATCCAAAGATCCCTGTCACGTTGATGAGCACCGGCGCCAAAACCAACGCTATTATGGACATCAGCTTTATCATGATGTTCAGGGAGGGTCCCGAGGTATCCTTAAAAGGGTCGCCCACCATATCACCGACCACCGCCGCCTTGTGGGCATCTGACCCCTTCCCCCCGTAGTTGCCCCTCTCGATCCACTTCTTGGCATTATCCCATGAGCCACCGGCATTGGCCATCATGATGGCGATCAGGAATCCAGTGGCGGTGGCCCCGATCAAAAAGCCGGCGAGGGCAAACTTCCCCAAGACAAAGCCGACGATGATAGGAGCAGCCACGGTCATGAGTCCAGGTACGATCATCTCCCTCAAGGCTGCCTTGGTGCATATGTCAACGCATTTTCCATACTCAGGTCTGGCCTCGCCTTCCCACAGTCCCTTTATCTCGCGGAACTGGCGGCGAACCTCATTGATTATGGCGAAGGAGGTTCTGCCCACCGCATTCAGGGTCAGCGAGCAGAAGATGGCCGGCATCAAAGCTCCGAGGAATAATCCCGCTACTACACCGGGATGCAACAGGCTGATCTGGGTTATATCAACAATTCCCACTGCTTGGGTATAGGCCAACATCAGGGCCAGGGAAGTGAGGGCTGCGGCGCCGATGGCAAAACCCTTTCCCGTGGCTGCGGTGGTATTGCCCAGGGAATCGAGGGCATCGGTGCGCTCCCTGATCTCCGGGGGCAGCCCCGACATCTCCACGATGCCACCAGCATTGTCCGCTACCGGCCCATAGGCATCGGTAGCCAGGGTGATGCCCAGCGTGGAGAGCATGCCAATGCCAGCGATGGCGATGCCGTAGAAGCCAGCAAAATGATGGGCCACGAGGATGGCGATGACCACGAAGATAATGGGGGGCAGGGTGCTCATCAGCCCATTGGCAAATCCTCTGGTTATGGTAGTTCCGGCACCGGTTTGGGAGGCCTCGGAGATGCGGCGCGTTGGCCCGAAGTTGTAGGAGGTGAAGTAGTTGGTGCTCTCGCCAATGAGCATGCCGGCGATCAGTCCAGCGAAAACAGCCCACAGTATGCCCCAACTGGCACCGAGGAAGTATATTGCCAGAGCGGCAAAGCCGGCAGTCAGGATCGATGCTGAGAAGGTGCCACGGCGCAGGGCATTTAGCAGTGCCCCCATCTCCGGCTTTTCGCCCACCCTGACCAGGAAGGCCCCGATGATGGAGGCGATGATCCCCCCGGCGGCGATCATCATCGGCAGATACCATGCCGTGGTCTCAGTGGCCAGGCCAGCCATTACCGCCACCGTAGCCAGGGCCATGGTGGCAATAATGGAGTCCACATAGGACTCAAACAGGTCAGCCCCCATGCCGGCGACGTCGCCCACATTGTCGCCCACAAAATCGGCGATGACAGCGGCATTTCGGGGGTCGTCCTCGGGGATTCCCTTTTCCACCTTCCCCACCAGGTCGGCCCCGGTATCGGCTGCCTTGGTATAGATGCCTCCGCCCACCCTGGCGAAGATGGCGATCAAAGAGGCGCCAAATCCAAAGCCAGGGATGATTTTGAGAAAGTCAACGCTTCCATGGAAGGCAAAGTAGAGGATGCTCAACCCCAGGATGCCGATGCCGACGACGCAGATCCCCATCACCGCGCCACTGCGGAAGGAGACCCTCAAGCCCTGGTTCAGGCTCTTCTGGACGGCGGCAGCCGTTCTGCCATTGGCTCTAATCGCCATGTTCATGCCAATAAAGCCGGCGATCCCGGAGCAGAGGGCGCCGAAAACGAAGGAAAGGGAGACCCACCAGCCGAGGTGGGGGATGAGTCCCAGAATGATAGCCACCACCACCACAAAGATGGCCAGTATTTGATATTCCCGTCTCAGGAAGGCCATGGCGCCCTCCTTGATGGCCGCCGATATCTCCCTTATCCTCGGTGAGCCCTGTTCCTGCCGCAAAACATAAATCACCAAAAAGGCAGCGAAAGCAAGCCCCAAAACCCCTGCTATCACTGCCAAGATAATTGGGTCCATGTTTTGACCTCCTTGATGCTGTGGCTGATGCTAACCCCCTCCTTTTTGCCCAACGCTTGGAGATGAACCCCCTTTATGGGGTTCCGGGGAGGCGTCCAGCCTCTCCTTGAGGCTATCTAGCCTTTCCTCTAAGTCCCTTTGCCTGAAGCTCAGGGTTAGGTCACCGCGGGTCCTCTCCAGAATACCCCTCACCGCATCGGTGGTTCTCCTCAACCCCCCGGTTATGGCATCGGGGAAGTCCATGGTAACCAGCACCCCGTAGATGTCATCCATGACCGACAACAGCTCTTCGCAGCGGGCGATCTCCCCCCTCCTGGTATAATCCAGGAGGTGACGGCGCAATTCCCCCACTGCCTCCCCCAACCCGTTGAGGTAAGCCGAATAGCTCACCCCCAGCTCTTCGGGGTCTGGGATATCCTCCCCCAGGATCAGGGCATAGGTGATACAGCCCTCCGCGTATTCCTTCTGGGAATTGTAGACGAAGCCGCCATGCAGCAGCTCTTGGTGCCCGGAGAGGGTTTTATCCAGCTCCCTGAGGAGCAGGTGAGCGGAGGCGAGCATTTCCTTTGCCTCCTCATATTCGGCGCGGTGGACGGCGCGAATGGCATTGGTGGAGTGGCGGAGGGCATCACGGGAGAGCTGAAGGGCCTCCTCCCGGGCAGCGTCCTTGGCGGAGAGGGTTCGGCGTGCCTTTTCAGCGATTAGCTCCAACCTAGCGGTTAACTTTGCCATCTAGTTCACCTCGAATCTAGCTGCCAGCTTGCTGGCTGCCTTTTTTACATCCTCCGCCCCCAAAACGGCACCGATCACGGCGATGGAGTCTGCCCCCGCCGCGATGACATCGGGGGCGTTTTCCTCATCGATGCCCCCGATGGCCACAATGGGGATGGATATCGCCTCCCTGATCTGTCTTAGGGCGTTAAGCCCCACCACCCTGCTGTCCGCCTTGGATGGGGTGGGATAGATGGCGCCCACGGCGATGTAGTCAGCACCGTCAGCCTGGGCCTCAACGGCCTTCTCCACGGAGGAGGTGGAGCAGCCCAAGATCTTATCCAGGGGAAGCAGGGGGCGCGCTGCGGAGATGGGGAGGTCCCTCTGACCCAGATGAAGGCCATCGGCATCTGAGGCCAGGGCGATATCCAGGTAATCGTTGACGATGAACAGGGCTTCCAAGCGGGAACAGAGCTCCCTCAGCTTCGTTGCCGTGGCCAGGATCGTCCCCTTATCCCGGTGCTTGTCCCGAAGTTGGATCGCCTTCGCCCCGCCCTCGATGGCTTGGCGGGCTAGCTCTATTTCCTCCCTGCCCCCCAGTGCCTCAGCGTCGATGATCACATAGAGCCCCGCTATCCTCTCCCTCTTCTGGCGGCGAAGCAGCCTCCCGACGAGCTCCTGCTCTATTTCATATAGGGCAAAGCGCGCCTTCTTGAAAACTGCCGCCTCCAGGGGCCCCTGGGGGAGCTTGGCGAACTCCTCCAGCACCCTTAGCGATTCCTCAACCCTCTTGGCGTTGGCGATGACGAGGGAGGGGAGGTCCTTTCGCTCCATCTCCCCGGGGACCTCGGCGAAGGCGCCCACATCAGCGGCTGAATCGCGAGCGAGAAGGAGCCTTCCCTTGAGCGAGGACTGCTCTCCCAGTTGGTGGCGCAGCGCCTTCAGCTGCTCGCTCAGCTCGGCGTTGTTGAGGAGGAAGCGGGCCACATCCTCCAGGAGTCTCAGCCCCTCGAGGGTGCGGTTGAGGTTAGCGTCGATGAGGCGTAGCATTCAAAGGTCCTTGAGGGGCCCGGGCATCTCCCCTTCCCTGGCAGCGTCGATCATCTCACGAACCTCGGAGAAGGTGTTCCAGTACTCTTCGCTGCGCATATCCATCCCCAGCTCCTTGAGGCGGTGCTCCGCCCAACTCCCGATGTTGCGCGGGTCCTTGTAGTGGTCGGGGCCTCCGTAGGGCTGGGGTGGGCCTGCCCCCTCAAGGCGGGTCTGCTCCGATTTGTGATAGGCAAAGCTGGAGATCACCCGGCTCAGCTCCCTATTGCCACAGTAGGGGCACTGGGGAGATAGGGTTTCGGTGACCCTCCTCACCAAAAGGCTCACCTTCTTTTGACAGCCATCGCAGCGAAACTCATAGATGGGCATCTCAGATCACCCCTCATTCCACCTCTTCCTGGGGCATCTCCCCGTGCTCCATCCTTTCCAGCATCTCTTCATGCTCAGGGGAGACCTCCTCGTCCATTCCTCTGCTCATCCTCTTATTCCACTCCGCCAGAGCCCTGGGGTCATTTCGCATCAAACCATCCGTCAACCGGCGGTCGGAAAGGATATCCTCATAGATCTCCATATGGCTTGCCCCTTTGCGCACGGCGAAGGGGGAAAAGAGGCGAACCAGCTCCTCTCCGCCACATGAGGGGCATTTGGGCGATGCGGAGAAATCTCGAAGATAGATGGAAACCCTGCGTCGACAGCTTTGGCACCGATATTCGTAGATGGGCATGAAGCCTCACCCCTTGCCTCTTTGTGCCAATTTTAACATA
This sequence comes from Chloroflexota bacterium, assembly GCA_030604825.1. Lineage (GTDB taxonomy): Bacteria > Chloroflexota > Dehalococcoidia > E44-bin15 > E44-bin15 > JAUVVB01. Next base: position 29,140 of record JAUVVB010000008.1, read on the forward strand.
TCCCGGTAAATAGGTAAATGTGGGCTTCAGCTTGTGGCATCCTCGATGAGCTCGATGCGGGAAACCTCCCCCTCCCTGGTCAGCTCCAGGGCGACCACATCGATGCGCCAGAAGGGTGGCAGGTCTTGGTGGGCTTGAAGATAGGCTTGGGCCACGGCGATAAGCCTCTCCTGCTTGGAGGGGGTCACCGATTCCTCTGGGGTGCCAAAGCCGGAGGTTGTCCTGGTGCGCACCTCCACGAAGACCAGGAAATCATCCTTTTCGGCGACGATATCCACCTCCCCCTCCCTGGTGCGGAAGTTTCGCTCCCGGATGATGTAGCCCTGCTTCACCAGATAATCCGCCGCTATCTTTTCGCCTAAGGCGCCAATTCTCTTCCGTTCCACCTATCTAACTCCCTGACAAAGCGCATCCTATGGATGGGGCAAGCCCCTAGTTGCTGCAGACTGGTGAGGTGTTCCCTGGTGGCATAGCCCTTGTGCCTGGCAAACCCATAGCCGGGATATTCCTCATCCAGGGCCATCATCATGCGGTCCCTGGTCACCTTGGCGATGATGGAGGCGCAGGCAATGGAAAGGCAAAGGCTATCTCCCTTGGTGATGCTTTTCTGGGGGAGATCAAGCTGGGGCAATCTAACATGGTCGATGAGCAGGAAGTCGGGAGGAAACGGGAGATGTTCCACTGCAGAGCACATGGCAAGCCTGGTCGCCCCCATTATACCTTGGGCGTCGATATCCTCGGGGCGCACCAGGCCAACCCCGACCCCCAACGCCACCTCCCCGATGAGGGAGAAAAGGGATTCCCGCCGCTTTTGACTCAGCCTCTTGCTATCGCGCACCAGGGGGAGCCAGGGGGCATCGAGAGCGGGGGGCAATATCACCGCCGACGCCACAACCGGTCCCGCCAGGGGACCACGACCAACCTCGTCGATGCCGGCAATGAAACGGTAGCCTTTCTCCATTAGCCTTTTCTCCTCAGTGAAGCTGGGCATTGGGGGAATCCTAAATTGCCTGCTCAATGATCCCTCCCCCCAGAACCTCATCGCCGTGGTAGAAGACCACCGCCTGCCCCGGGGCGATCGCCCGCTGAGGCTCTCCAAAGCGAAGCTCAACGAGCCCCCCATTTGGTCGTAGCACTGCCTTTGCCTCTGGGGACCTGTAGCGAATCTTGGCATCCACCTCCATCTCCCCCTGGGGAGGCCTGCCGCAGATGAAATTTACCTTGCTTGCCAGCAGGGTTTGGCTGAAAAGCATATCCTCAGCGCCGACTACCAGGGCGTTATTTGGGGCATCGATTTTGAGCACATATAGAGGCTGGGGGGAGGAGATGCCCAGGCCTCGCCTTTGCCCGATGGTGTACAGGGCGATGCCGCGGTGTTCCCCCAGCATCCTGCCATCGATATCGATGATCACCCCCGGCACCAGGGGGAGGCGCTGGACGAGGAACTTGCCATAGTTGCCGTTGGGAATGAAGCAGATCTCCTGACTCTCGCCCCTATCATGGATGGGAAGCCCCCTCTCCGCTGCCATGCGGCGCACTTCATCCTTTTTATGTTCTCCCAGGGGGAAGAGGAGGTGGCTGAGTTCCTCCTGCCCCAGGGCGTAAAGGACATAGGACTGATCCTTGGCCGGATCGATGGCTTTAAGCAAGCGGTGCTCCCCTCTACGGCGGTCGATCCTGGCATAGTGACCGGTAGCCAGATAGTCAGCCCCTAATGCCAGGACCTTTTTGAGCAGGAGCTCAAACTTTATCCTCTGGTTACAGGCAAGGCATGGGTTTGGCGTTCTCCCCCGGCTGTACTCCTCACAGAAGTAGTCGATGACATGGCTTTGGAACTCCGGCTCGAGGTTGAGCACCAAAAAGGGGATGCCGAGGTGATGGCATACCTGCTTTGCCTCATCGGCCCTCCTTGAGGACTCAGCCCCAAGTTGCATGGAAACGCCGGTGACCTCATACCCCGCCCCCTTTAGCAGGGCGGCGGCGAGGGATGAGTCAACGCCACCGCTCATGGCCACGAAAACGCGACTGCCCATCTCTCCAGGGCGAAGTCTAGCAAAACCTGGGCCAACAATCAACTTATCATTGTGGGGCGAGGATGATATAATACCAGTAAAGGGGGGGATTCGCTTCTGGAACCGATAGAGCTGGCGAGGAAGGCGGTGGATGCAGCCTGGGAGAAGCAGGCAGCGGACATGGTTATGCTCGATATGAGGGGGGTGTGCACCTTTACCGAGTATTTTGTCATCTGCAGCGGTGAGACCAGTCGCCAGATAGAGGCTATTTGCGATGAGGTGGAGAGGGTTTTGGGGGAGGAACGGGTGGTGCCCCGTCGCCGAGAGGGAACGGGCTCAGGTTGGATACTGATGGATTTCGGCGACCTCATCGTACATGTCTTCACCCCGACGGATAGGGAGTATTACCAGCTGGAAAGGCTATGGGCTAAAGCCACGCCCCTGATCAGGATTCAATGATCCATTTATCGGTATCCCTGTTGTAGGGGAAGGTCTCCTCCGCGGAGAAGAAAAGGCCGATCTCCCTCTGCGCCGTCTCCTCAGAATCGGAGCCGTGGATCAGGTTGCGCTCGATATCCAGCGCCAGGTCTCCCCTTATCGTCCCCGGCAGGGCAAGGGCGGGGTCGGTCTCCCCCATGGTTTTGCGCACCACCGCCACCGCATCCTCCCCCTCCAGGATGGCAGCAATGACCGGGCTGGAGGTGATGTGCTCCACTAGCCCCTGGAAGAAGAATTTATCTTTATGGATCTCATAGAGGCGCTTTGCCAGCGCCTCATCCATTTGGATCATCTTCATCGCCACCATCTTGAGTCCCTTTGCCTCGAGGCGGGAGATGATCTGGCCCACAAGCCCCCCCTGCAGCGCATCTGGTTTCAGCAGGACTAGCGTCCTTTGCATTTTATGCTTCCTCAACTACATACATCGTTGCCTTCCCCTCCGCCACCGTGGTTCCATCCTCAAGGGCTATTCTGCCTGTGGCTTCGATGAGTTTTCTCGTTCTCCTCGATATGGTGGAGCTGATGAGGAGTCGCTTCCCCACGGGGGCGGGGTGCATGAGCCTGACCTCCATCTTTGCGGTGACACAATTTAGCCCCAGAAAGTGGGGTGCATACGCCATGACCTCATCCAGGAGAACATTGATAATCCCCCCATGGACGATTCCAGGCCAGCCCTGATGGTATTCCCCGGGGGTGAATTCCCCCCTGACCTCATCCCCTTCCCTGCGGAATCTGAGCTTCAACCCGATGGGGTTTTCCTGGCCACAGGCGAAACAAAGGGGGTAACCCTCCCCACGGGAGAGCGTTCTTCCTTTCCAAGCCATCATTTTACCCTCTTGATGGTCACTGCGGGGCGACGCAGGTAAAGGGGCTGGAGGGCGGCGGGGTCATCGCTCTCGCCCCTCTTCAGCCTTTTCCATCCCAGCTGGGTGAGAGATCCTGCCCGGGGCAGCGTTCCTCTCACCATCACCATCCTCTTTCCCAGCCGCCTCTCGATTTGCTGGGCGATATCGGGCGAAAAGCGGCCGCAGAAAAGGGTCTTTGAGGCTATTACTTGGCAAAGCTCCTCCACCGTGGTGATATGCTCCTCGGCAAGCTTGAGCCACTCCCCCCCTTTAAGCTGAAACAGGGCAGTGGCGACCTCACCCCTTCCCGCATTCTGCAGGGGGCAAATAGGCAGCCCGGTTAAGGCATGCGGAAACGCCTCCGCCTCCAGTGTCCCAATCCCCACCAGGGGGATTCCCAGGGAGAAGGCCATCCCCTTGGCGGTAGCCACCCCAACCCTGAGCCCGTTGAAGCTTCCCGGACCCTTGGCCACGATGATGGCATCGATTTGTTGAATTTCCGCCTTTGCCTGCTGGAGCATGTGGAGCAGGTTGGGCAGGAGCTCCACGGTATGATTTTGCCCCGAAGGCCACGTCATCTCCGCCACCAACTCCCCTTTTTGAGAAAGGGCAATGCTGGCGATGTCGGTGGAGGTATCTATGGCAAGCTCCATTTCTTCGCCCTTTGCCCCAGCCGGGAAAGCATCCTCAGGTAGCGCTCGCCGCTGGGCTTAAAGATGATCCTTCTTTCGGTATCGGAAAGGAAGCTCATCTCCACCAGTAGATGCTCCTCGGGGAGCACCGCCAATCCCTTTTCCGCCCATTCCACCACACAAACCCCCTCCCCATAGAGGTAATCCTCCAGCCCCAGCTCCATGACCTCCTCCAGCCTGTCCAGGCGATAGAGGTCGATGTGGTAGAGGGGGAGCCTTCCCCGATAATGATTGATCACCACAAAGGAGGGGCTGGTGGCATAGCCCTCCACCCCCAGCCCCCAGGCGATGCCCTGGGTGAGGCAGGTCTTCCCCGTCCCCAGTCCGCCCACCAGCAGGAAAAGATCGCCTGACCTTGCCAGTTTCCCCATCCTGATGCCGATCTGCTGCGTCTCCTCGGCGCTTCCGCTAACCAGGCTTAGAGAATCTATCATCGCCCCGGGCAAAATGCTCCCATCCCTCCCTTTTCGCCCTTACTTCCCTTCCCCGCTCATCGAGAAGCCTCACCCTCCCCACTTCCTCACCAACTATCTCGCCGATGACGCTGACCGGGCAGGGCATCAGCCCCTTCACCCTATCGATGACCTCGGCGCTGGCGGTGAAAAGGAGCTCATAGTCTTCTCCCCCCGATAGGGCGAGGTCGAGGCGATCCTGCGGGAAGGCAGCGCTTACCAGGGGGTGAACCGGTATTTTCTCCATCCTCAAATTGGCCCCCACCCCGCTGGCCTGGCATACCTTTGCCAGGTCGCTGGCGAGCCCATCGCTTATATCTATCGCCGCCCTCACCCCATGGCGAGCCAGGATCTGCCCTTCCCTGATGCGGGGATAGGGCTTGAGGTGCGCTTCCCTCAGCGAGGAGGCAGTCTCCTCATCCAGCTTAAGCCCTCCCTTGAGCATGGCCAGCCCCGCCGCCGATGCCCCCAGATATCCGGTGACCGCAATCCTCTCCCCGGGCCTTGCCGCGGCGCGGGTAAGGATCTGGCCTTCCTGGGCAGTGCCCATCACCGCTATGCTTAGCACCACAAGGGGCGAAGCGACCACATCTCCGCCGCAGACGGCAACATCGAACAGGCTTGCCAGCTCCGCCATCCCCCGATAAAGCTGAACGACATCATCCACCTCGATATCTGGGGGCAAGCCCAGGGATACCAGGGCATGTTTGGGGGTACCCCCCATGGCGGCGATGTCGCTGAGGTTCACCGAAAGGGCCTTCCATCCCAGCTCCCGCCAGCCGGTGGTGCTCAGGGTGAAGTGGACATCCTGGACCATGGCATCGCAGGTGGCAAGCTGGATGGGGGCATCGCTGCGCCAGGCGGCGGCATCGTCGCCAATATCCACTAAAAGGGGCTCTTGCCTGGACTTGGTCACGATCTCGGCGAAGAGTTCGATGAGCCCAAATTCCCCCAGCTCCGAGACCTTCATGGCAAGATTATACCTGCTTTCCGTTGAGGCCACAACTGGCCAAATTAGTGAAGAGCTGATATAGTTTTGGGGTGAAGGATGGCTTAGGGGGTCTTATTTCCCCCTCTTTTCGTAATTGGGGCACCAGGTAACATTGGGACGGTTCGGGTTATGGCAGGAGCCTCGCCAGTCCCACTTGCAGCTATCGCAGAGGAAGATGTTCTTGCCCAGTGCCTTCTTGAGCCTGAGCTTTGCCTTATACCACATGCTGGGACCCATATCAACCTCTGAGCTCAAAGATAATATACTACTTGAGAAGATTCAAGGCAAGGGTTGAAGGGGGTGATGCAAATGCCTATAGTGAGGGTGGAAATGTGGCCGGGGAGGACCCAATCCCAGAAGGCGGAGCTGGCCCGGGTTATCACCGAGGCGGTGGTCACCATCGCCCACACCACCCCGGAGGCCACCATCGTCATCTTCGAGGATGTGGCCAAGGAGAACTGGGCGGTGGGTGGGGTGCTCGCCTCTCAATCTGACTAACGGGTCAGTGTAGACTGCCGGGGGGAGCAAGAAAGGCTCACAGTGAGCGCATCCTGCCGAATTGACCCTTGCTTCGGGCCTCACCAACATAGGGCTGGAAAACACGTCAGCTTTTGCCAGAGCCAGGGGGATTATTCCTCTATCTTGCACCTACAGTATTCCCTCTTCTATCAGTTCGTCCAGAGGTCTTGCCCTGCTCACCTCCTCCACCAGCTCGGGCGAAGGGTTGGGATAGACTACCGGCCCGTGTTCCCTGGAGGGAAGGATTACCGTTGAGGTGTGAGGCGGCATAGAGTTCTCGTCCCTCTGGTTCTTGGCCCAGGCCTCGATATCCACACAGCACTTGCCGTCCTCTATATGCTTCCTGGTGACCCTGCCCTCAAAGATGGTGACATCACCCATCATGTTGAAGGCCCTCTCATCTCCGCTCATCTTCCACAGGAAGCCATCATCGCCCATCCAGTTGGTGAACAGCTGACAGAGCCAGCTCATCCGTTGAGAGCCATAATCATAAGCCCGCTCCACTCCTATGGTGCGGGCGAAGGGATCGAGAATGTGAACCAGCTCGGGGACATCCATTTCCCCCATCTCGCCGACGTATTCAAGCCCCCTGGGGTGCCTCCTCTCCCAATCATATTCTATCTTGTGAGCCCTGAAGAAGGGAGAGCCAGCCCCCATTAGCCATGCTATCTCATCCCTGACGCTCAACGGTCCCTTGATCATAGGCCCCAGCTTATCACCCACCTCCACATCCTCCCAGTATCTCAGCTCAGCGCCCCTTATCTCCTCCTTCTGGTACATCTCGAGGAACCTGGCCCAGTCTTCCCTGGTATAGGCAGGCTTGGGGATATTGCGGTACTTGCCGGCTGACCCCGATGCCCTCCTCTCGCCCAGAACGGCATGGGCACGCTCCTTGCCTACGATCTGCCCCCTCTGGTCTATGTATATGACCTCGCCATAGTCGATCCAGGTCCTGCCCCCTCCCATCCTGCCCTCTTTCTTCACCAGCTCCCGCAGGATGCTGACGACTTTGAATTCATCGCCAACAAATATGGGGCGATACCATTCCCAATCCCCCCCCACGTACCAGGCATGTATCCCGGGGCCTCCGCCACCCCCGGGCGTCCACTGAATGGAGTAGAGATAGCTTGGGGGAGCAATGATACTTTTATATTTGGTCTTCTTGGCATACCCTTCATCCCTGAAAAGGGGATTGGTATCCCCTACGCCATTTACGAAGTGCCTGATGCCATCCTTGGTTGCCTGGGTGTTGAAGTAGATACGCCGGGGGATGAATGGCTTGTTCGCCCTCGCCATCCTCCTTGCCTCTACCTCGGGGGTATATGCTTCATGCTCGGGCATTTCTCCCTTCTCGCCCATGGGCCTCAGTCGCGGATGCTCCATCTTTTCGCTTGACACTTCCGGTCTTCCTCCCTTTCCATGGCTGTCGATGGACTTCTCTTAGCGTAAATTATTATAAATGTCTTTCCGGGGCAAAGGCAACAATTGCCAACTCCCAGCCAATCCGGAAGCATTTCGAACTGCGTTTGGGCAGAGAAGGGCCCCCGATAGCTTGGCGGTGAAGCCTTTAGCTTCGAGTCCACTTAGTGATAAGGAGGGTCAGTACTCAATAGCTACTACCGGCTCCCACTCCCCATCATGGAATACGGTGATATCAAAACGGCCGCTGAATCTCTCATGGGCGATGCCCCACTGCTCCTCGCCGCCAAATCGACATACCCCCTTGAGGATGTCAAACTCCCCTCCCTCCAGGGCCGCCACCACCACATCCACATCAAAACTGTCCACTTCTTGGAAAACCGCGGCCATCATGTATATCCAGTCGTAGCCCTCACCAGCGCTATTATCCCAGAGGTCCTCGCCAAACCTGTCAACGAACTTCTGGTGGAAAGCCTTCTGCTCTGGGGTCCCCTTGGGATACTCCGGGTAGCCGCCAGCAATGAAGCCCTCGGCGTTCTCCAGCCCGGCAGCCAGTGCCATGACTTTCCAGTTAGGCCGAGCGCAGCTCCACAAAAGGCCGTCATAGCCCATTCCCCTTGCTTGCTTGGTCATAAGGGCAGAGCCGGATGAGCCTGAGACGGTGGTATCGATGAGATCAGGGTCGCCGGCCAGCATCCGGGTAATCTGCGGGCTGAAGTCCATGGTGCCCGACTCGAAAAATTGAGTGCTCACCACTTCAATCCCGCGGGCCTGGGCCATATCTGCCGTGCACTCTGCCATCCGCTCGCCGCTCCCGCCAGCCGGGGCGATAATAGCGACCCTCTCCACCTCAGGGTAATTCTCCTTCAGCCAATCATATCCAATCTCGTTCCAGCCACACATACTGTCTAGCCAGGTAAAGCTATAGGGGTAATCCGGCCCCAACGGGAATTCCTCCGAAGCGTAAGTGTAGCTGAAGGTAACCACATGGTTCTCCTCGGTGATGGGCCTTACTGCCAGGCAACAACTGTCGCCAATAGGGCCATATATGTACTGAAGCTTGTCATCAAAGATCATCTTTTGAACTGCGGTCACCGACTCCTCGGGGTAAACCTTGTCATCACGCGCCACTATCTGGAGCATGTATGTCTCCCCGCCAACAACAATTCCCCCTGCCTCGTTGACCTCTGCCACTGCTATCTCTGCTCCCTGTTCCACGGTAAGGAACCAGGGAGCGGCGGGGCCGGTGAGGGGCCCGAGCATCCCCAGCTTGTAGGTCTTGGCCTCGCCCTCCCCCGCTGCGCAGGAGGCGGTGAACACCAGGGCCACCGCCATGAGAACAAAGACCAGGCTTGCTAACCACCTTTTCACTTTTCACCTCCGAACTAGGAATATCGTTCTACAGATCGACCGACTGGCAGTTTCCGCTTCCCAATAATATCACCTCCAGTAACCCAATCACCACTCTCTTTCTACGATGGCTATATGTTCCCACTCTCCGTTCCGAAAGACGTTGATCCATTCCCGGTCTAGTTGGTATTCCCGCCTTATGCCGTAGGTCTCCTCGCCGAAACGTACCGTAGCCCCGGTTATTTCATCTTTACGTTCACTGTTCGCCAGAGCCTCCACCACCAGATCAGGATCGAAGCTGTCCACCTCCTCGAATATGGGGCCGATCCACTTTACCCAGCCATAGCCCAAGGACACCGACTCATACCAGGCTTCCTCGCCATATTTATCGACGTACTTCTGGTAGAAGGCCCGTTGCTCAGGCGTTCCTGTCTGATAAATCGGGCCACCACAGGCAATGAGACCCTCGGCGTTCTCCATTCCTGCCCCTACTACCAGAACTTCTGCCTGAGGCTGGTAGGAAGTATAGAACAGGCCTTCATAACCCATCTCCCTGGCCTGCTTAATGATAAGGGCGCATGGCCCTGCTGGGGCGGAGCAGGGATCGATGAGATCGGGATTCTTGGCCAGCACCTTGGTGAGGAAAGGGGTGAAGTCCGTGGTGCCTAGCTCGTAATATTCAGCAGCTACAACCTCCATCCCCTGGGCCTCCGCTGCCGCCCTGGCACTCTCCCGTACAGCCTCACCAGTGGGGTTACGCTCAGCGATTGAGGCCGCCCTCTCCACCTCAGGGTGATTCTCCTTGAGCCACTGATAGCCGACCTTGGCCCGGTCAGCGGCAGAGGAAAGATAGGAGAAGGTATAGGGATACTCCGGGCCCGGTGCGGCTAAGCTCATAGTAAAGATAACCACCCGGTTCTCCTCGGTGATGGGCTGTACCGCCAGAGCACAAGAGCTGCCAATGGGGCCCCATATATACTGGACCTTCTCCTCGTAGATGAGCTGTTGAACCGCGGTCACCGACCCTTCAGCCAACATTTTGTCATCTGCGGCTACTATCTGGAGCATGTATGTTTCCCCACCGACGACGATGCCCCCTGCCTCGTTGATCTCCTCAGCGGCCATCTCCATTCCATCTCTTATCGGGATGCCCCCATACGCAGCGGGGCCGGTGAGCGGGCCAAGGTATCCCAGCTTGTAGGTCTTGGCCGCTTCCTCCCCCGGTCCGCAGGAGGCGGTGAATACCAGGGCTACCGCCATGAGAACAAAGACCAGGCTTGCTAACCACCTCTTCATTTGATGCCTCCCTTGGGAAATATCGTTGCTACTTGGCTGCTTGGCAGTCTTCGTTTCCCTATATTGTCACCTTGCCCGGCAAAACTTGGTGGCAGCTCTAATTGCTGCCGCGTTTCTCTGGCTCAGCCAGCACAGATGGCGAATGGCGCAGCGCCGCAATCACCACTCTCTTTCTACGATGGCTATATGTTCCCACTCTCCGTTCCGAAAGACGTTGATCCATTCCCGGTCTAGTTGGTATTCCCGCCTTATGCCGTAGGGCCCCTCGCCGAAACGTACCGAAGCCCCGGTTATTTCATCTTTACGTTCACTGTTCGCCAAAGCCTCCACCACCAGATCAGGATCGAAGCTGTCCACCTCCTCGAATATGGGGCCGATCCAGTGTACCCAGCCATAGCCCAAGGACACCGCCTCATACCAGGTTTCCTCGCCATATTTATCGACGTACTTCTGGTAGAAGGCCCGTTGCTCAGGCGTTCCTGTCTGGTAAATCGGGCCACCACAGGCGATGACACCCTCGGCGTTCTCCATTCCTGCCCCTACTACCAGTACTTCTGCACCAGGCTGGTAGGAAGTATAGAACAGGCCTTCATAACCCATCTCCCTGGCCTGCTTAATGACGAGGGATAACGGCCCTCCTACAGTCGCGCAGGTATCGATGAGATCAGGATCCCCAGCCAGCACCTTGGTGAGGAAGGGGGTGAAGTCGGCAGTGCCTAGCTCGTAATATTCGACAGCTACAACCTCCATTCCCTGGGCCTCTGCTCCCGCCCTGGAAGCCTCCAGTGCTGCCTCACCAGTGGGGGTATGGTCACTAACAAGGGCCACCCTCTCTATCTCAGGGCGATTCTCTTTGAGCCACTGATAGCCGACCTCGGCCCGGGCGGTGGTAGAGGAGAGATAGGAGAACGTATAGGGATACTCCAGGCCCGGTGCTGCCTCGCTAACGGCAAAGATAACCACCCGGTTCTCCTCGGTGATGGGCCGCACCGCCAGAGCACAAGCGCTGCCAATGGGGCCCCATATGTATTGGACCTTTTCGCCGTAGATGAGCTTTTGAACCGCGGTCACCGCCTCTTCGGCCAAATATTTGTCATCTCCGGCCACTATCTGGAGCATGTATGTTTCCCCACCGACGACGATGCCCCCTGCCTCGTTGATCTCCTCAGCGGCCATCTCCATTCCATTCTTTATCGGGATGCCCGCATACGCAGCGGGGCCGGTGAGCGGGCCAAGGTATCCCAGCTTGTAGGTCTTGGCCGCTTCCTCCCCCGGTCCGCAGGAGGCGGTGAAAAATAGGACAACCGCCATGAGAACAAAGACCAGGCTCGCTAACCACCTCTTCATTTGATGCCTCCGCAAAAGCGTTTGAGTTAGTCTAGCACCGGGCGCAAGGCAAGTCAAGGTTGCTTCAGGTGCCTGATCCTATTATCAGGGCAAGAAACCGAGGCATGATTGGATGGTGCTCAGGGGTGGAACAACTAACTTTACTTGCCAGAACCCCACGTAGGTGTTAGAATGAGCAGCAGATATGGGCCGCTAGCTCAATGGAAGAGCAACTGACTCTTAATCAGTAGGTTGCAGGTTCGAGTCCTGCGCGGCTCACCAGGGGGAAGTGGCGGAACTGGCAGACGCGCATGATTTAGGATCATGTGCCTTAGGGCGTAGGAGTTCGAGTCTCCTCTTCCCCACCAGGAAGAAGGTGAAAGGGGGTTTATGGAGAGATCTTTCAGGTCAGGGACCTGAGGTCTGTTACCCGTTGCCTTTTGAGGCTTTTCTTTGAGAAAGATGTGGCTTTTCAAAACTGTTCAAGGGGGATAAAGCATGGCTGAAGCTATGGAGGCAATGCGGCGCCAGCTGGAAGCAGCTTTTTGGGGGCACACTTTTGTTGTTGTAGGCATAATAGCGGGGTTCGCCCTGCTCATGGCCAGCATCTTATCTCCAGTCCCCGTCTTCTGGCAGTATCTCATATTAGCAGTGGTGGTCATAGTGCTTAGCCTGATCTGGGCCTTATGGCGCGACATACCGAAATCGGCTAAATACGCCTGTTCTAGCATAATCCTGATCGGCTTTGCCTGGTTGCTGTATAATAGCCTGGCTGTTGAGTTTAACTGGCCTGCGGCTCAGGTACCGATGACCGACTTGGAGCTTGCGGCCCAGTACCCGGGGCCACTGCTTATGGAGGGAGCGATCAAAATGGCCAAAGCAATAATCACCGGCGGGGTGGTAAGCCTTTGGTTGTTCGCCGCCGGGGTGGCTGGCCTTCTTTCGGCGGCGCGTTCGTAGTAAGGCTTTAGGTTTTTCCACTGCTTCGCGGATACCAGGAGGGCTTTCCCACTGCGGCAGGCCCTATTTGTCTCCGGGGCAACGTGGTGAGTTAAAGCTGGCGCCTAATTCCTTTGAGGAACTCCTTGAAATCGGGGCCCATTTTGGGGTGTTTTAGGGCAAGGCCAACGGTGGCCTGGAGCAGGCCCAACGGCCTTCCGGCATCATAATATTCCCCCTCGAACTCATAGCCATATACCGCTTGCCTCTGGGCCAGTAGCCTCAGCGCATCGGTGAGCTGAATCTCTCCCCCAATGCCCGGAGGGGTAACCTCCAGCGCCTCGAAGATCTCCGGGGTGAGGATATATCGGCCCAGTATTGCCAGGTCTGAAGGCGCTGCCTCGGGCTCGGGCTTTTCCACCACGCCCAACAACTGGTAAACCCGCTCCTCTATTTGCTGGGGCTCGATGACCCCATAGCTTCTAAGCTCATCCCTTGCCACCCGCCGCACCGCCACCACGCTCCCCTGGTAACGCTGGTATACCTGGAGCATCTGCTTTATAGGGGACACCTTGGCATCAAAGACATCATCAGGAAGGAAAACGGCAAACGGCTCCCCGGCGATGAGTTCCCTGGTGATAAGGATGGCATGCCCCAGGCCAAGCTGCTCCTTCTGCCTGACATAGCATATGTTGGACAGCTCGGCGATGCCGCGCACCTCCTCGAGCAGCTCCCTCTCCTTCTTTTGCTCCAGCAGGTATTCCAGCTCGAAGTCCCTGTCGAAGTGCTCCTCGATGGCGCTTTTGCCCGAGGATGTCACGATGATGATCTGCTCCATATTGCAGGAGATGGCCTCCTCCACGACATACTGGATCATGGGCTTATCCACCAGAGGGAGCATCTCCTTGGGGAGGGCCTTTGTTGCCGGCAGGAACCTCACTCCCCATCCCGCCGCGGGGATCACCACCTTGCGAATCATAATCAAAGACCTCTGCCCCCCATTCTACCTGAGGTTTTCACCGCAGGCAAGGGCTTTTTCAGGGTTGACAAGGCAACCCCTGTGGGATAGTATCTGGACGGGTCGTGCTAGGCGGGGAGCTAGCGGTGCCCTGTATCCGCAATCCGCTATAGCGGGGCTGAACTCCCACTCGAGGTCTTTTGCCTTTTGGGACTGCTCCTGCTAAGTGGCGTTGAAGGCCGGGTCCTGCGCGGCAGAAGGCTATGAACCCCGTCAGGTCCGGGAGGAAGCAGCGGTAAATAGTGGCTTCTGGGTGCCGCAGGGTTACCTGGTCGGAGTCGGCTGGTGGGAGTAAGCCAGGGGGCGAGATCGAAAGTGGGTGCACGACCCCTTTCTATGCGGGGTGGATGCGGCGGGCTAATCTCAATAGTAAGGAGGGTTCATGGATCTGAATCTCAAGGACAAGGTAGCAATAGCAACCGGCTCAGCAACGGGGATGGGAAAGGCAATTGCCCTTACCTTGGCTGAGGAGGGGGCAAAGGTTGTGCTCGCCGATATCGATGAGGAGAAGGGAAACGCCGTTGCCGATGAGATAAGGGCTAAGGGCAGCGAAGCCTTAATGGTCAAGACCGACGTGACCAAACTGGAAGCGGCGAATAAACTGGCCAAGGCAGCGGTGGATAAGTTTGGGGCAATAGATGTCCTGGTCAACAATGCTGCGGCATGGCGGGTAAACTTCTTCATGCAGATGACCGAGGAGGATTGGGACTTCGAGATCGCCGTGTGTTATCGCGGCGTATTGAATTGCACCCGGGCAGTTCTGGAATACATGATCCCGCGAAGGGTGGGAAAGATCGTCAACATTGGCTCCGATGCGGGAAGGATCGGTGAGCCCAACCAGCCCGTTTACTCCGGCGCAAAGGCGGGGGTTATCGCCTTCTCCAAGGCCTTGGCTAAGGACGTGGCGCGCCATGGCATCCTGGTCAACGCCGTCTGTCCCTCCATGACCAGAACGGAGAGGATGTTGGAGATGGAGGAGATGTTTGAGAAGCAGGGAGGAGACGCCCTGGCAGCATACCAGGAGAGGATGCAGAAGATCGTCAGGCTGTACCCGCTGCGCAAGCTGGGGACCCCCCAGGATGTGGCCAACATGGTGGTTTTCCTGGCCTCCGATCGAGCCAATCACATAACCGGTCAAACCATCAGCGTTAATGGGGGATATTGCATGGTGTAATGGCAACCGGGTCTCTGCTTCGTGAGACAAAGGAAAGGCTGCGTCGCCTCGACCTTCGCGCCCGGAAGGGGCTGGGGCAGCATTTCCTGGTCGATGAGAGGGTGCTCAGCACCATCGTAGCTGCCGCCAAGCTCACCGCTGAGGACATCGTGATTGAGGTAGGCCCCGGCCTGGGCATACTGACCACGGAGCTGGCGGCGAGAGCGGGCTGGGTCATTGCCATCGAGGTGGACCAGGGGCTTGCTTTTGCGCTGGAGGAAAGCCTCGCCCCCTTTGGCAACGTCACCATCCTCAATGCCGATGTGCTGGAGAGCGACTCCAAAACGTTGATAAGAAGGGAAAGGGGAGCAGAAGCTGCCTATAAGGTAGTGGCCAATCTTCCCTACTTTATCGCCGCAGCGGTGCTGCGCCACTTTCTGGAGGCCTCGCTAAAGCCGCAATCGATGGTGGTCATGGTGCAGAAGGAGGTGGCGCAGGCTATAGTGGCTCAGCCTGGCAGGATGGGCCTGTTGAGCGTTGCGGTGCAGTTCTATGGTAAGCCTGCCATTGTGGACTATGTTCCGGCACGAAGCTTCTACCCCCCACCAAAGGTGGATTCCGCCATTTTGCGCATCGAGGTTTATGACCGTCCTCTGGTGGAGGTAGAGGATGTGACCAGGTTCTTCGACCTGGTTCGGGGCGGTTTCGCGGCACCCCGCAAACAGCTTCACAATTCCCTGGCTCAGGGCCTTGGCATATCGCCTGGGGCGGCCGCCGACCTGCTGGCCAAGGCGGGGATAGATGGCACGCGCCGTGCTGAGAGCCTAAGCATTGAGGAGTGGGCCAGGGTCTATCGGGCCCTCACCCTCTGATGGCAATGTTAACCTTCACCGCCCCTGCCAAGATTAACCTCACCCTGGAGGTTCTGGGGAGAAGGGCCGACGGCTACCACGAGGTGAGCACCATCCTTCAGGCCATCGACCTCAAGGACTACCTCTCCTTCGATGAGCGGAAGGGGATAACCGTTGAGTGCGACCACCCCAGCCTTGGAACGCCCGATAACGTGGCGCTCAGGGCGGCGAGGTTACTCCAGGAGGAGACCGGCTCAGGGAGGGGGGCGCTTATCTCCGTCAAGAAGGGCATCCCCGTTGCCGCGGGGCTGGGGGGTGGCGCCAGCGATGCCGCCGCCACCCTTAAGGGCCTCAACCAGCTTTGGGAACTGGGCTTATCCACCGATGAGTTGCTCCCCCTGGCATGGAGGGTTAGCTCCGATGCTGCCTTTTTTCTCTATGGGGGCACTGCCTGGGGGCAGGGGCGGGGAGAGAGGATAACCCCGCTGCCCCCCCTCCCCCCTTGCTGGGTGGTGCTGTTGAGGCCACCCCTGGATGTCCCCCCCGATAAGACGGAGCGGCTTTATAAGGCGCTGGACCCATCCCACTTCAGCCAGGGGCAATTCACCAGGGAGGCGGTGGAGCTGCTGCGCCAGGGTGAGGTTCCCCGTTTCTTCAATGCCTTCGAGAGGGTTGCCTTCGCCGCCTTCCCCGGGCTTGAGCAGCACTGGCAGCGCTTTTTGGACCTGGCAGCCGAGGGGGTTCACCTCGCCGGCTCAGGCCCCACCCTTTTCACCTTGACCCAGGACAAGGTGCGGGGAGAGAAGATATACCGCTCTCTAAACAGGGAAGGACTGGAAGCCTATCTTGTTCACACCGTGGCGGCACTTTAAACGGTTTTGGAACGACTCTCTAGCTAGCTTACCTGGTAAGGCCTTACAGCTAACCGAGCGCAAGGGGGTGAGGAGAGGAATCCTTATCGTTTCTCTCCTTGGCCTCATCGCCATACCCATCGTCCTGGTCACCATAGGCTTCGATCTGGAGAGCATCGCTCGCTATGGCTATATAGGGGTCTTTCTTGCCACCTTCATCTCCAGCACCACGGTCATCTTCCCCACCCCCGGGGTGGCAGTAGTGCTCTTCGCCGCTGCCCTTTTCAATCCAGGCTGGGTTGCCCTTGCCGCCACCCTGGGAGGGGGGCTGGGGGAATTTACCTCCTACCTCGTCGGCTACGGAGGGATTCTGGTCATCGAACCCAAGTACGCGCAAAGGTACAAAAGGGCAGAGGGTTGGATGAGACGCTATGGAAGTGTCACCATCTTTCTATTCGCCCTTTTTCCCTTTTTGATCTTCGACCTGGTGGGCATCGCCGCCGGGACATTGAGATTCCCCTTCTGGAAATTCATGCTCTTCACCCTGGCGGGACGCCTTCCCAGGTCTTTCATTGAGGCCTATTTGGGGTGGGCCATATTGCCCCACATATTCCCGTTTTTACGGTAGGCAAATGGTCATCGACTTACACGTTCACACCACCAAGGGGGGATACGATAGCATCCTTTCCGTTCCCCAGCTCATCGAGGAGGCGGAGATGAAGGGCCTTGATGGGGTATGCCTCACCGAGCACAACTGTGTCTGGAGCAGGGAGGAACTGGAGAGGCTGTCCTCCAATCACCAGATCGCCCTCCTCGGCGGCATGGAGATAGAAACGGATCTGGGGCATATCGTCGTTTTGGGGCTGGATCGATACATCTCCGGAATCCACAAGGCCAGCGGGCTACGCCGCATCGCCGATGAGGTGGGTGGATTTCTCATCGCGGTACACCCCTCGCGCCGCTTCTTTGACCTGGAGGACCTGGGGGTGAAGCCGAGGCGCAGCTGGTCACAGGCTATCGAGGAGGCCCTTAGCCTCCCCATCCTGGGCGTGGTGGATGAGATAGAGGTGCTTAATGGATGCTGCACCGAGAAGGAGAACCTGCTTGCCCTGGAGGTGGTGAGGAGGGTGGGGATGAGGGGCACCGCAGGGAGCGACGCCCACTCGGTAAACGGCATCGGTTGCTTTGTTACCCTCTTTGAGCGGGAGATAAGGAACGAGGGCGCTCTCATCGCCGAACTGAGGGCGGGGAGGTTCCGCCCGGCACGAAGGCTTCCCGATGGGCAGAGCGTCCCGGTTTGATGAAGCATGAGCCAGACCTTTGTTTCCCTCGACCTGGAGACCACCGGGCTTGACCCCCGGAGCGATGAGATCATCGAGATTGGGGCGGTCAAGTTTCGGGGGGAGGAGGTAGTTGATACCTTCCACACCCTGGTGAAACCCTATCGTCTGCTTCCCTATCGCATCCAGGTGCTCACCGGGATAACGCAAGCCGAGGTTGATGCTGCCCCTCCCCTGCCCGTGGTGGTGGAGGAACTGCTCTCCTTTCTGGCCCACCATCCCATCGTAGGGCAGAACATCGCCTTTGACCTGGAGTTCCTTTCCCAGAAGGGGATTAGCCTGCCAAACCCCATCTACGACACCTTTGAGCTGGCAACCATCCTCCTCCCCACCCTCTCCGATTATAGCCTGGCCGCGGTGGCGGAAAGCCTTGGCCTTACCGCCCTCCCCCGCCACCGCGCCCTCCCCGATGCCATGGCGGCCAAGGAGGCTTTCCTGGCGCTCTGGGATAGGGCCCGGGGGCTGGACGTGGCCATCGTTGCCGAGATGGTTCGCCTCACCAGGGATAGGGATTTATCGCTGGCTCCCCTCTTCCGCCACATCTGGGAGGAGAGGGGATTGCCCGTGGAGGGGGAATTCGATGTCCCCCGTCATGCGGAGAAGCGAAAGGGGAGGCTGGTGGCAGCAACGGCGCGGAAGCCCCTGGATGTGAAGGGGCTAACCCAGATGCTGGAGATGGAGGGCCCCTTGGCAAAGGCTTTCCCCGGCTTCGAGCACCGCGCGGAGCAGGTTGAGATGATGCAGGCGATGGCCCAGGCGCTGAACCAGGGCCAGCGCCTCATCGTGGAGGCGGGCACGGGAACGGGCAAGTCCATCGCCTATCTTCTGCCCACCATCTTCTTCGCCATGGAGAACGGCCTCCCCGTGGTCATCTCCACCAACACCATAAACCTCCAGGAGCAGCTTATGGGAAAGGACATCCCCGACCTCAAGCAGGCGCTTAAGCTTGAGGGCCTTCGCTACTGCCAGCTCAAGGGGCGAAATAACTACCTTTGCCTCCGGCGGTGGAATCTGCTGCGCCGCAGCCAGAACCTCTCCGTGGAGGAGGTCAGGTTTCTGCTGCGCACCCTGGTCTGGCTTTCCCGCACCAAAAGCGGGGATCGGGCGGAGCTGGGCACCAGAGACGCTGGGCCATGGAACAGGGTCTGTGCCCAAGGTGGGGGCTGCCTTGGCGCCCAGTGCAGCTATCAACAGAGGGGCAGTTGCTTCCTCCATAGGGCGAGGAGGGAGGCAGAGGGGACTCATCTCATCGTCGTCAACCATGCCCTCCTCCTCTCCGACATCGCCTCTGGCAGCAAGGTGTTGCCCCCCTATAGCCATCTCATCGTCGATGAGGCCCATCATCTGGAGGAGGAGGCCACCGAGCAGTGGGGGCTTGAGGTAACCGAGCGCGACCTCATGGGCTATCTGGACCTGCTCAGCGAAAGGGTGGATGGTCACGCAGGTCTTCTCTTCCAAATTGGCAACCATTCTACAGAAAGCTCCCTTTCTCCCTCAATGGAACGGGAGCTCAGGGAACAGGCCCAGGCTGTTCACCTGATGGTGGAGGCCTGCCGCGACCGGGTGCTTCAGTTTTTCGATGTGCTGTGGCAATTCGTTGCCAGCCATACCGAGGGACAGGGAGACTATGAGCGCAGGCTGAGCCTTACCGCGGCGGCTCGAACCCAGCCCGGGTGGAGGGATGTGGGGCTTTCCTGGGAAAACCTGAGCCTGGCCCTGGAGAACATCGCTTCCGGGCTGAAGCGCCTCTACATCATGATGGAGCCATTATCCGATGCCAATATCCTGGACTACGAAAGCCTGATGGTGGAGCTCTCCTCTTCGATCCAGCGCAGCGAGGAGCTGAATCGGGGGATAAACTCCATCATCGCTCAACAGGGGGAGGGGAATATCTGCTGGGCCTCGTTGAGGGAGCGGGGAGATAGGCTGAGCCTACATGCCGCCCCCCTCCACGTGGGCCCCATCCTTGAGGATTGCCTCTTCTCCCAGAGGGAGTGCGTGGTGCTTACCAGCGCCACGCTGAGCATCGAGGGCAACTTCGAATACATCAAGGAGCGGCTGGGGCTAAAGGAGGCCAGCGAACTCCTCCTCGGCTCCTCCTTTGACTATATGAGCGCGGCGATGGTCTATATACCCCAGGAAATACCCCAGCCCGATGAACCGGGCTATCAGCAGGCGGTGCAGCAAGCGCTGATGGATGTTTGCCACGCCACCCAGGGCAGGGCGATGGCCCTTTTTACCTCCCATGCGGCGCTACGGGCAAGCCATCAGGCCATCGCCGCCACATTGCAAGGGGAGGGCATCCTCGTCTTGGGGCAGGGGATAGATGGGACGCCGAAGCAGCTTCTGGAGACCTTCAAAACCCATCCCAAAACCGTTCTCCTGGGAACCAGCAGCTTCTGGGAGGGAGTGGATGTGGTCGGAGAGGCCTTAAGCGTGCTCATCATGGCGCGGCTTCCCTTCAGCGTCCCCAATGACCCGGTTTTCGCTGCTCGCTCCCAGCTCTTCGATGATCCCTTCAACCAGTATGCCGTTCCCCAGGCGGTGTTGAGGTTCAAGCAGGGTTTCGGCCGCCTCATTCGCACCAAGAGCGACCGCGGGGTGATGGTGGTGCTGGATCGGCGGATAAAGAGCAGGTTCTATGGCAATGCCTTCTTGGGTTCGCTCCCCCTTTGTACGGTGAAAAGCGGTCCCTTGCGCCACCTGGCTGGGGAGGTTTCGACCTGGCTGGAAGGCACCTAAAATGGCTGCTCCATGTCGATGAGGGATTGGCTTAGCTGCGGGTTCTGGGCAAGGCAAACGTTGCAAACAAATGCCATGGTGCAATGCGCATCATTGAAGAAGACGCGGCCACAGTTCTCCATCTCAGCGTGGATGGACCACGCCATATGAAACCTCTGGCCGCAGAGAAAGCAGCGGGCGACGTTCTCCTGGTCTAGGGGCTGGCCGCAAACGCCGCAAAGCTCTTCCAATTTCTCCTTCTTCACCCTTGCTCACCAGTCCACTGGCGAACCAGGGCCTCCTCCTGCCCCCTGGTGCTCACCCTCCCATCCAGCCTCGCCTCCAGAAGCGCCTCCAGCATTCTGCCCAGGCGGGGGCCGGGCTTAACCCCCATCCCCTTCAGGTCCTCGCCATCGAGGAACAATTTGACATAACGCAACTCGTGGAGGTAGAGCTCCAGGTTATGGCGAGCTGGAGGGGAATCGCAGGCCAGGGCAGCGGCGGCGATGGCCGGGGGGGGATAAGCCTTGAGCAGCCGGTAGATCTGGCTTCGGGGGAGCTGGGGATCGGCCAGGGCATCAAGCCCCCCCTTTAGTCGCAGCACCTGCCGCAGGTTTCGAGCCTTTTGCCCTGCTATTTTGAGGCGGGCGATAACACCTTCAGTCTCCTCCTCATTCAGCGGATAGGTGAGCAGGGATAGATAGAGCTCGGGGTCTGGGCTGGCTTTCTGGCGAGCGAGGTGAAATCTATCCTCCAGCCACCCATCCCCCCTAAGCGAGGGGTGAATCTCTCGGAGCACACCAAGGCCTTCAGCACGCTTCAGAATTCGCTCCGGCTCTTCCTCCCTGAGGATAAGCTCCATCTCATGGCTTATCCTTTCCCCGCTGATGGTATGGAGCATGGGACTATGCTCTATAAGAAGCCTTTGGGTGTTCTCCTCCAGCTTGAATCCCAGCCTCTGCTCATAGCGAAGGGCGCGAAGGATTCGGGTGGCATCGTCGATGAAGCTCCTCTCATGCAGTATGCGAATCGTTTTTCGCTCCAGGTCGATCTTGCCTCCATGGGGATCGAAGAGCTGGCCGAAGGAGGAGGGGGTAATGGCGATGGCCATGGCATTTATGGGAAAATCCCTCCTCATCAGGTCATCGGCGATGGTTCCCGGCTCGACCATGGGCAGGGCTCCGGGCCTGGGGTAGCTCTCGGAGCGGGCGGTGACCAGGTCGATGCTCAAGTTCCCAAAGCGGAACTTGGCGGTGCCAAACTGGCGATGAATGAGGGCCTTCTCCCCGCTGGCCCGGGCAAGCTGGCGGGCCAGGGAGGGGGCATCGCCCTCCACCACCAGGTCGAAGTCCAGATTGGGGCGACCGAGAAGAAGGTCGCGCACCGCCCCTCCTACCAGGTAAAGGCTTTCCCCCCTGGCAGCAGCGATCTCCCCCGCCCTCCGCAGAAAGGCGAGGATCTCAGGGGGCAAATCCCGTTCCATTTTGGGGGCCAGATTCGCCATCCCCTCGATTATAGCATGCTCAACTTGACAAATCGAGGCGGAGAAATGTAATCTGGCCTAACAGTTAAACTATTTGGAGTTTGCTTATGGCTGATCTTGATGCCCTGCAAAAAGCCCTTGGCGTCGCCTTTAGGGACCAATCGCTGCTGGAGCAGGCCCTGGTTCATCGCTCCTACCTCAATGAAAACCCCGACTTCCATCTGCCCTCCAACGAGCGGCTGGAGTTCCTGGGCGATTCATTGCTCGGTTTCGTTATCGCCGAGAAGCTATACCGGGATTTCCCCCAGCTTTCTGAGGGGGAGATGACCAGGCTTCGTGCTGCGGTAGTGCGTGCCGAGACCCTTGCCCGGTTGGCCAGCTCCCTGGGGCTGGGCGATCATCTTTACCTGGGGCGAGGGGAGGAGGCCAGCGGGGGACGAGACAGGCAATCCAACCTGGCAAGGACACTGGAGGCGGTGCTGGGGGCAGTAGCCATGGATCAGGGGGTTGATGTTGCCCGGGAACTGGTGCTCCGCATCTTCGAGGACGAGATTCGCAGTGCCAGCTCAGAAAGGCTCGCCATTGACCATAAGTCAAGGCTTCAGGAGTTGGTTCAGGCGAGGCATCACGTAACGCCGGTCTATAGGACCATCAACGTGGAGGGGCCAGACCATGCCAGGGAGTTCACCGTAGAGGTAATGGTTGGCCGTCGGGTAATGGGCAAAGGGCAGGGCAAGAGCAAGAGGATGGCGGAGGAGGAGGCAGCCAGGATGGCACTGGAGGAGCTGGAGCAAGATAGCCCTAGCGGCTAGGTTCGCCTTCAGATTGTCCCCGGGGGGTGTTTGTGCTAAAATGAGCTGTTAAGCACCTTTAATCCACCATGTTGGAGGTAGTATGGATTATGAGACCATCATCCTAAAGAAAGAGGATCACGTCGCTACCATCACCTTGAACCGGCCGGAGAGGATGAATGCGGTGAACCCTCAGATGGAGGGGGAGCTTCTTGGGGCGCTTCAGGATGTGGCCCAGGACGAAGATATAAGGGTGCTGGTGCTCACCGGGGCAGGGAGAGCCTTCTGCTCCGGCGCCGAGGTGGGAGGCGTTATTGGAGAGCGTGGGGTAATAGCGTCGGGCGGCCCGGTTGAGGGGATGCGCCGCTATCTGAGGGGTGGGTTTCAAAAGATAACCCTCACCCTGCAGAAGATGGACAAGCCCACCATTGCCATGGTTAATGGGGCGGCGGTGGGTGCTGGCTGCGATTTCGCCTTTGCCTGCGACATGAGGGTGGGCTCGGAGGGGGCCAGGTTCAGGAATGGATTCGTCAGGATTGGGCTCATCCCCGGCGCTGGGGGTACATGGCTTTACACCAGGCTCATGGGGCTGGGAAAAGGGCTTGAGTTCCTTTTCACCGGCGATTTTCTCCAGGCTGAGGAGGCGGAGAGAATAGGGGTGCTGAACAAGGTGGTGCCCGCGGAGGAGCTGGAAAGGGAGACCATGGAGCTGGCGCGAAAGATCGCCAAGGGGCCCCCAATAGCTATTCAGTTATCAACGATGCAAGCCTATAAGGCTCTGGAGGTGGACCTGGAAACGGCGCTGGAGATGGCAGCGGTCTGTCAGGCGCTGGCGCTCACCACCGAGGATCATCGGGAGGGGGTAAGGGCCTTCTTGGAAAAGAGGGAAGCCGAATTCAAAGGCAAATGAACGAAAAGGGGGAAGCTTGGTTGACGAATTGAAGGTCTTCACCGGAAATGCTCACCCTGCCCTCGCTCGGGGGATCTGTGACTACCTGGGCATTCCCCTGGGCCAGGCGGAGGTCTTCGAATTTGCTAATGAGAATATCTTTGTGCGCATCCTGGAGAACGCGCGCCAGAGGGATGTCTTCGTCATCCAGCCCATCTGCTCCCCGGTGAATAAGAGCCTGATGGAGCTTCTGATCATACTCGATGCCTTGAGGAGGGCTTCGGCAGGGCGAATCACCGCGGTAGTCCCCTACTATGGCTACGGGCGCACCGACAAGAAGGACCAGCCCAGGGTGCCGATAACGGCGCGGCTGGTGGCCGATCTCATCACCGTGTCTGGGGCTAACCGCCTGCTCACCGTTGACCTTCATGCCGGGCAGATTCAGGGCTTTTTCACCATACCGGTTGATGAACTGACGGCGCTCTATGTCCTGAGCAATTATTTCGAGGATAAGGCCCTGGAGAACCTGGTGGTGGTGGCCACCGATATCGGCATATCCAAGCGGGCGCGCGACGTTGCTGAGAGGCTCAATACCCCCCTTGCCATCATCGAGAAGAGGAGGGTGGGCAACGTGGAGGAGGCGGAGACCCTCAATGTCATTGGCGAGGTGGAGGGGATGAGAGCCCTGCTCATCGATGACGAGATCGATACCGCATCCTCCCTGATAGCTGGGGTGGCGGCCCTGGAGGAGAGGGGGGCAAAGGAGGTTTATTCCTGCTGCACCCATCCCGTTTTCTCCGGTCCCGCCATCCAGCGGATCGCCGAGTGTCCGGTTAAGGAGGTGGTGGTCACCGATACCATCCCCATCTCCGAGGGCAAAAAGAACGAGAGGATCACCGTCCTTTCCATGGCATCGCTCCTGGGCGAGGCCATCCACCGCATCCACAACGGCCTCTCCGTGGGAGCCATGTTCGAGTAGGTGAGGGTATGCTCAAGCGGCTTGGCAGCCTTATGGATTCCAATGAGAAGGAGCTGAAGCGCCTCCAGCCCCTGGTGGAGTGCATCAATGCCCTGGAGCCTGAATTTGAGGCGCTCTCCAACGAGCAGCTCCGCCACAAGACCGATGAGTTCAGGGGGCGGGTGGATAAGGGGGAGTCGCTGGATAGGCTTCTCCCCGAGGCCTTTGCCGCCGTCAGGGAGGCGGCAAAGCGAACCCTGGGGCAGCGCCACTTCGATGTCCAGCTCATGGGGGGCGTCGTCCTTCATCAGGCCAAGATCGCCGAGATGAAGACCGGAGAGGGAAAGACCCTGGTGGCCACCCTCCCCATTTACCTCAATGCCCTCAGCGGCAAAGGGGCTCATCTGGTCACGGTGAACGACTACCTGGCAAAGCGAGACTGCAACTGGATGGGGCCCATCTATCACCTGCTGGGGCTGAGCACCGCCAGCATCCAGCATGAAGCCTCCTTTCTCTTCGACCCGGAGCATGACTCCGGGGATGCTAGCTGGCGAAACCTGAGGCCCGTAACCCGCGGTGAAGCCTACGAGGCCGATATCACCTATGGCACCAACAACGAGTTCGGCTTCGACTACCTCAGGGATAACATGGTCATGGACCTCTCCCGCTGTGTTGAGCGCCCGCTTCATTATGCCATCGTGGATGAGGTGGACTATATCCTCATCGATGAGGCGCGCACCCCCCTCATCATCAGCGGCCCCGCAATGGATGCGGCGCAAAAATACTACACCATTTTCGCCAAGTTGATGCCCCGCCTGCGCCCTGGTGAGGACTATGAGGTGGCGGAGAGGGAAAGGGTGGTGACCCTCACCGATGAGGGCATCTCCAAGATGGAAAATATGCTGAGGAAAGAGGGGCTGTTAAAGGCGCCAGACCTATATGACCCTTCCAATTACCTGCTCACCCACTATCTGGAGAGCGCCCTCAAGGCACACGTCCTCTTCAGGAGGGATCGCGATTACGTGGTCAAGGATAGACAGGTTATCATCGTGGATGAGTTCACCGGGAGGATGATGCCCGGTCGCAGGTATTCCGAGGGGCTGCATCAGGCCATCGAGGCCAAGGAGGGGGTCCAGGTGCAGCGGGAGAACGTGACCCTGGCCACCATCACCTTCCAGAACTATTTCCGCCTCTATGAAAAGCTGGCCGGGATGACGGGCACCGCGCTCACCGAGGCCGAGGAGTTCCACAAGATATATAAACTTGAGGTGGTGGTGGTCCCCACCAATATGCCCATGATTCGCACCGACAATCCTGATCAGGTTTATCAGAATGAAGAGGCGAAGTTCCGCGCCGTGGCTGGGGAGATCGAGAGGCTGCACGCCGAGGGTCGCCCGGTGCTCATAGGCACCGTCTCCATCGAGAAATCGGAGCTCCTCAGCGATTTGCTGACGAAGAAAGGCGTCCCCCATGAGGTGCTGAACGCCAAGCACCACGAGAAGGAGGCGGCCATCATTGCCCAGGCAGGCGAGCCGGGGACAGTAACGGTGGCCACCAACATGGCCGGTCGTGGCGTGGACATCATGCTCAGTGAGGGGATCGCTGAGAAGGGTGGCCTTCATGTCATCGGCACCGAGCGCCATGAGGCGAGGCGCATCGACAACCAGCTCCGGGGGCGTTCGGGACGCCAGGGCGACCCCGGAAGCTCCCGCTTCTATGTATCGCTGGAGGACGATGTAGCGCGTCGCTTTGGTGGCGACCGCATCAAGGGGATCATGGAGTGGACCCGCTTCGATGAGGATACCCCTATCGAGCACGGCCTGGTGAATAAGGCCATCGAGAATGCCCAGCAGAAGATCGAGGCTTACCATTTCGACATCCGCAAGCACCTGGTGGAATACGATGACGTGGTGAACAAGCATCGCGAGACCATCTACAATGAGAGGAGGAAGATCCTCTCCGACGCCGATATCAAGGCCACCATCCAGTCCATGATCGCCGACGAGATCCAGGGCCTGGTCTCATCCTATCTCGGCGGCGACCACCCCGATGAATGGGACCTAGATGGCCTGACCAGCGAACTCGGCGACATCCTGCCCCCGCCACCCAGCCTGAGCAGAGACGCCCTATCTCAGATGGGCCGCGACGAGATCGAGCAGAGGCTGCTGGAGCATGCCAGTTCCCTTTACGAGCAAAGAGAGCAGGAGCTGGGGGCGGAGAACATGAGGAAGCTGGAGCGGCTGGTGATGCTGCGCACCATCGACCGCCTCTGGGTGGAGCACCTCACCGCCATGGAGAACATGCGCCACGGCATCGGGCTGCGCGCTATAGGGCACAGAGACCCGCTGGTTATCTATAAGCAGGAGGGGCATGCCATGTTCCAGAGCCTGCTTTCCGGCATCGCCCACGATGTGGTGCACACCATCTATAAGGTGGGCATTGTTAAGGAGGGCGGTCCTCCGTCCCCCATGGAGGAGGCGGCGAGGGGAAGGGAGGCAGTGCCCGCAGGCAAGAAGGTGGGGCGCAACGACCCCTGCCCCTGCGGCAGCGGCAAGAAATACAAGAAATGCTGCGGACGGTAAGCCCATGGAGAATTTCACCGCGGAGGATTCAAGATGGAAATTATAGAAATGCCTACCGCAATACGTGAAGGCAGTAGTCTTTACAGAAGAAAGCTAAATATCAATTATCAAAGAACTTGCAACTGTGCGCCAACACACATTAATTGCTTGACCCCAAAGGAATGGCTGAAAAGGCAGCTTGGAGTATGGCAATTCACTTATGAGGCTAGGGATATTCGCGATAAGAAAGTTCATCCCGCCACGTTTCCTATTTCGCTAGCTAAGAATGTCATTGAGTTGTTTACCCATGAGGGTGAACTTGTAGTGGATCCGTTTGTTGGTAGTGGCACCACCCTAGTAGCTGCTCAAGACTTGAATAGAAATGCTGTCGGTTTCGACTTAAAGCAGGGATATATAGAACTGTGTGAACGCCGAGTTGCACAGCGCAAACTTTTTCATGAATCTAAACAAATAGCTATTCATGATGATGCCAGGTTCATACACCAATATTTTGAACCTGAAACTATTAGTCTCATATGGACTTCACCACCTTACGCCAATCTGCTAAACAGGGCTCGAAAAAACAAGTCGCGCAGATTCAGAAAAGATGAGCAGCTTGGCAAAATAGAGCAATATTCCCAGGACCCAAGAGACTTAGGAACAATGCCACTTGATGAATATACGAATGTTATGGGCGAGACATTTCAAACACTCTTGCCACTACTCCGCCCCAAAGCACATTGCGTAGTAAATGTACCTGATATGTGGTGGGAAAATGAAAGAGTCACAATACATGTTTCGCTAATCCAGGAGCTAAGGAAGCGTGGGTATGAACTTAGAAACATAATAATCTGGGACAGGACAAATATCGTCAATCGAATTGGAATATTCGGTTGGCCAAGCAACTATATTACTATGGGAGTTACTTTCGAGTATCTACTAGATTTTTGGCGCCCACCGGTAGTAAGAGAGAAATTTGGTAAGTGAGTAGATTTTTATGGAACTTTTGTCGAAAGAACAGTTAATTGATAAATTGGACGCAATCAGGAAGACGGGGTGGATTGCAAATGCCCGCCCAGGTAATGTTGGCGGAGTTGGAAACACATTGGAGGATTTGCTTGGCATTATTGAAAACAACCTCCCTATCCCCAACGCGGCAGAGTGGGAACTAAAATGTCAGCGAATGGGCACGAGTTCTCTAACAACGCTTTTCCACATGGAGCCGTCTCCAAGAGCTTATAAATTTGTACCTAAGATGCTACTACCGTACTATGGGTGGAAGCATAAATCTATCCCTGGCGAAATGAGTTTCCGTCAAACAATCAATGGTTTATGTAGCACAGACCGTGGTTTCAAGGTTGTGGTGGATCGCGATACTCACAAAATACTGGTCTCCTTCGACGCAAGTGCCGTGCACCCACACCATTCTGAGTGGCTAAATCAGTAGGTGAGCGGATTGGTTTGGGAGAGTTGAACCCTCAGCCCTACTGGGGCTTTGATGACCTCTTTCACAAGGCAGGGACAAAACTTCTGAATTGCTTCTACGTGCGCGCGGAAACAAAGCGCGAGCAGGGTAGGGAGTATTTCTGGTACAAAGAAATCATGGTATTACAGAAATTTAGTCTCAATAGCTTCTTGAAGGCCATAGAAGGCGCTTGTATATTAGTAGATTTCGATGCCAGAACTGGTCATAACCACGGAACCAAATTTAGGCTAAGACAGGACAGCTTGCCAGATTTGTATGATGAAGTTGCAAGAGTATAATGGAGATCAAGTAGTTACAAGTTAAGGATAAGGCTGTAGAGCCGTGAAAAACAGCGCCATCGCCAAGGTGTTTCAGGATATCGCTGACCTCCTTGAGCTGAAGGGGGAAATCCCCTTCAAGATCAGGGCCTATCAGAAGGCGGCCCGCGCCATCGAGCACTCCCCCACCGAGATTGAGCAGATGGTGAAGGAGGGGGGAGACCTCAGGGGCATACCTGGCGTGGGCGAGGCCATCGCCAAGAAGATCACCGAGCTGGTGACCACCGGTCACCTTCGCTACTACGATGAGCTTAGAGCGGAGTTCCCCGAGGGCATCAGCACCCTGCTCGATATTCCCGGCGTCGGCCCCAAGATCGCAATCCGCCTGTGCAACGAGCTTGGGGTAAACAGCATTGAGGACCTGGAGGCAGCAGTCGTCGATGGCCGAGTGGCTTCTTTATATCGCCTTGGCGATAAGGTGGCGGAGAACATCCTGCGCCAGATTCAAGCGATGCGCACCAAAGAGCGGCGCATCCCCATCGGCGAGGCCCTCCCCGTGGTGGAGGAGGTCATGGCCGAGCTTCAGGGCTATGCCAGGCTGCGCAATCTCACCACGGCGGGAAGCCTGCGCCGCTTCCGTGAGACGGTGGGCGACATCGACCTCATGGGCACCGCCGATGATCGGGAAAGGATATTGAGCGCCTTTGTGGGGCTGCCTCAGGTAAAGGAGGTTCTGGCCAAAGGGGGCACCAAGGCCAGCGTGCTCGTCCCTGGTGACCTTCAGATTGACCTCCGGCTGGTGGATCACGACTGCTTCGGCTCCCTGCTTCAGTATTTCACCGGCTCCAAGCAGCACAACATCATCCTCAGGGAGCGGGGCCATCGCCAGAAGCTAAAGCTCAGCGAATACGGGATCGCAAATTTGGATACCGGGGTTCTGGAGAAGTTCACCACCGAGGAGGCCTTTTATGAGAGGCTGGGGCTGCAGTTTATCCCCCCGGAGCTCAGGGAGGGGCAATGGGAGGTGGAGAGGGCGGAGCAGAACGCCATCCCCAGGCTCATCGAGATGGGCGATCTTAGGGGCGACCTTCACGTTCACACCGACTGGAGCGATGGGCACGAATCCATCGAGGCCATGGCCCTTGCTGCCAGGGCGCGAGGCTATGAATATATCGCCATAACCGACCACTCGGCGGGGCGGGGCATCGCCCACGGGCTAGATGAGGAGCGGCTGAGGAGGCAGATGGCCGAGATCGGGGAGCTCGATGAGAGGATGGATGGCATTCACATCCTCGCCGGCATAGAGGTGGACATTCGCGCCGATGGCACCCTGGACCTCCCTGAGGAGCTTCTTTCCCAGCTGGACATCGTCGTCGCTGCGGTGCACTCGGCGATGAACCAGGAGCAGGAGAAGATGACAAACAGAATCCTTCGCGCCATAAGGAATCCCCACGTGGATGTGCTGGCTCATCCCACCTGCCGACTTCTGGGGGAGCGAGAGCCCATCATGGTTGACATTGAGGCCATATTTCGCGCCGCCGCCGAAACCAATACGGCGCTGGAGATCAATGCCATGCCCAGCCGCCTCGACCTTAAGGATATCCATGTGCTACGGGCAAAGGAGCTGGGGGTGAAGCTCATCATCGCCACCGATGCCCACAGCTCCTCCCAACTGGACCTGATTCGCTTTGGGGTTGGCGTTGCCCGGCGCGGCTGGTGCGAGGCAAGACATATACTGAATACCAGGCCCCTTGAAGAGATGGAGGCATTTTTGAAGCGATGATGGGGGAAATGGCTCAAAATAAGCTACAGCCCTTCGGCGGCCGGGATGTCGTGGGCCAAAACGCGGCCATCGACCACCTAAAGCAGGCCATCGCCCAGGGAAAGCAGTGGTATATTGCCCTCCTTGAGGCCATCGGGCTGTGGACAAAGGCGGAGGAAACCCATAACGGGCGCCATTATCGCTATCTCATCGGCGATGAGGCCTTCGACTGGTTGCTGCTTGCCGAGCGCCTTTGCGAAGAGGTCAAAGACCTCATCCCTGAGGAGGAACTCGTGGAGCTGCTCTTCTTCGGCAAGACACCCATCGAGCTTGACAAGGAGGAGTTTTGCCGTCTTATCGGCAATGCCAAGTACCTTGCCCATCTCAATTTTTTCTATGGCATCACCGTGGAGGAGGCCCTCATCCTGGCCGTGGAGGAGGAGGCGCGCAAGGAGCAGCGAGTGCGCGTGTTTAACAGCAATCACCCCGCGGAGGAGGCCTATCAGCGGATCTACGGCGCCCCTTTAAACCCCCTGATCCGCAGATTCAGGCGAGAGAAGGGTTACCCCCAGCGCAGCTCCATGGGGCTCTGCGACCTGAAGGAGTTCACCTACTGGCTGTTCAAGCATCGGCTCAAGGAGTGCGACAAGGCAAGGGTTGCCAGCGATACCAAGAAGGCATTAAGGGAGCTTCAGCGTCAATGGAGCCTGATGAGGGAACGCAGAAAGGGTATTGGGGAACCCCAGATATCTTCCAGCCCTCACGGGTGATGGGGCATTCCTAACTTGGCTTAAAGGCTTTCACCGTAACGCTGGCTATCCTATCGCCCAACCCCGCCTCGATTCCGCAACCAGCTTCTTCCTCACCACAAACCAGGTGGCTGACCCAATCAACCCTCGCCTTCTCAAAGCCGGCAGCCCGTATCTTATCGAGGTAAACCTTCTCGTCTAGCGCCCCTGCCACACAGCCGGCCCACTGCTCCAGGTCCTCTCGAATTTGTGGGGGCAGCTCGCCGTGGGTGACAATGTCCGATACGCAGAGCCTTCCCCCCGGTTTAAGCACCCGGAAGACCTCCTGAAACACGGCGTCCTTGTCGGGGGAGAGGTTTATCACGCAGTTGGAGATGACCACATCCACCGATCCGCTCTCGATGGGCATGTGTTCCATCTCGCCCAGGCGAAACTCCACGTTATCCATGGAGAGCTTCCTGGCGTTTGCCCTTGCCAGCTGGATCATCTCCAGGGTCATATCCAGCCCGATGACCTTTCCCTGGGGGCCTACCCTTTGCGCCGCCAAAAAGCAATCCAGACCCCCGCCGCTTCCCAGGTCAAGAACCACCTCGCCAGGCCGTAGCTCGGCAAGGGCCACCGGGTTACCGCAGCCCATCGAGGTTATGTTCACCGATAGAGCATCAAGCTCTTCCTTGGAATATAGCCTCTGGGCGGGGCTTGTTTCCTGAGCGCTCGGAGTGCAACAGCTCGCGGCCTCGCTGCTTTGCGGTGGGCAACAGGAGGCACTTTGCCTTCGTGCTATGCTGGCATAACGCTCCCGCACAAATTTCTTGATCTCCCCTGCATTCCTCTTTGCCATTCTACCTTCTCCAGCCGCGGAAAAGCGCTTCATTTATATTGTAAGCCTTCTTAGAGGGCGTGTCAAAAAAACATGTCCTCAGTTTACTAGCCTAGCTCGGCGAGCCTTTGCTTCAGCCTTGCCATCCTCTCCTTATGGGCGGTGAGCCTCTCCCTTTCCCTTTCCACGATACTTGCTGGCGCCTTGGAAAGGAATTCTTCGTCCCTTAACCTGGTCTCCAGGCGGGCGAATTCTGCCTCCGCCCTCTTCATCTCCCGGTTGAGCCTTTTCCTCTCCGCATCCAGGTCCACCATCCCCGCCATGGGCAAGAACACCTCTGCCCCCTTGAGCACCAGCGGTTTTGCCTTCCCGGGTATCTTCGCCCCTTCTTCAGTGCCTGCTATGGTGAGCGGCTTTACCCTGGCCAGGGTCTGGATGGCCTGAGCCTGGCTCTCAAAGGCGGGCTTTTCCTCGGTGATGACCACCGCCTCGATCCACCTCGATGGCTCCACCTTGAACTCCGCCCGAGCGTTTCTGATTGCCCTGATGGCCTCTATCACCAGCTCCATCGCCTTTTCCGCCTGGGGGTCCAATATCCCCTCCTCGGCAGGGTAGGGGACAACCATGATGGACTCGGCCCCCTCCTCGAAACCGGAAAGGCGCTTTCTAAGGTTTTGCCAGATCTCCTCGGTGATGAAGGGCATGAAGGGGTGAAGCAAGCGCAGGGAGGTCTCCAGCACATAGGCAAGCACGGGCAGGGGAGAAGGGGGCTGACGAAGGCGAATCTTCGATATCTCGATATACCAGTCGCAGAACTCGCCCCAGAGGAAGTCGTGAATCTGCCTCTGCGCCTCACCAAAGAGGGAATCCTCCATCAGCTTGTTAACCGTCCTCACCAGGCGATGGAGGCGACTCAATATCCAGCGATCCTCCAATGGCAAGGTGGGGTGAAGCCCTTCCAGGCCATCGATGCTCACCCCTTCCCCCATGTTTCCCACCACGAATCGGGCGGCATTCCACAGCTTGTTGGCGAAGTTGCGACTTGCCTCCAGCTTTCGGCTGCCCACCCTGGTGTCATTTCCCGGGGAGGTGCCGGTGGAAAGGGCGAAGCGAAGGGCATCGGTGCCATATTCCTCGATGGCCTCTATGGGGTTGACCACATTCCCCTTCACCTTGCTCATCTTCTCCCCCTTCTCATCGCGCACCAAGCCGTGGAGATAAACCGTATGGAAGGGGATCTCTCCGGTATTCTCCAGCCCCATCATGATCATCCTCGCCACCCAGAAGAAGAGGATGTCATATCCCGTTTCCATCACCGTTGTGGGATAGAAGTATCTCAGGTCCTCGGTGTCATCAGGCCAGCCCAGGGTGGAGTGGGGCCAGAGGGCAGAGCTGAACCAGGTATCGAGGACATCAGGGTCTTGAAGCATATTTGACGAGCCGCAGTGGGAACAGGCTTCCGGGTCATCGATGGTCACGGTGAGCTGGCCACAATCCTGGCAGTACCACACAGGAATCCGATGCCCCCACCAGAGCTGGCGGCTGATGCACCAGTCGCGGATGTTCTCCATCCAGTTGAGGTAAACCTTGGTGAATCGCTCGGGGATTATCTTTATCCTGCCGTCCAGTACGGCATCGATGGCTGGTAGGACAAGGGGGGTCACCTTGATAAACCATTGCTTTGAGGCCCAGGGCTCAACGATGGCGCCACAACGACAGCAGTGCCCCACCGAGTGAAGGTGAGGCTCCACCTTCACCAGAAGCCCCTCCTTCTCCAGATCAGCTAGAATCGCTTCGCGGCAGGCGAAGCGGTCAAGGCCGTTATAAGGGCCGGCGTTTTCGTTCATCGTCCCATCGGGGTTCAATATGTTCACCAGCGGTAGCCCATGCTTCTGCCCCACATCGAAGTCCACCGGGTCATGGGCTGGGGTTATCTTCACCGCCCCGGTGCCGAAGGAAGGGTCCACCGCCTCATCGGCGACGATGGGGATCACCCTGTTTATGGCGGGAAGGACGGCCTTCTTCCCCAAGAGATTCATGAAGCGCCCATCCTCTGGATTTACCGCAACTGCGGTATCGCCGAGGATGGTTTCAGGGCGGGTGGTGGCCACGGTGATGAACCCTTCCTCACCGACGAGGGGATAGTTAACATAATAGAGATGTCCTGCCTCTTCCTCATGTTCCACCTCCAGCTCAGAGAGGGCGGTAGCGCAGCGAGGGCACCAGTTTATGATTCGCTCCCCGCGGTAGATAAGCCCCTTCTGGTAGAGGTGAACGAAGGTGGTGCGCACCGCCCTTGAGGGGCCCTCATCCATGGTGAATCGCTCCCTGGTCCAGTCGCAGGAGGCGCCCAGCCGCTCGTGCTGCTCAGCGATAACGCGGCCATACTTCCTCATCCACTGCCACATCCGCTCCAGGAACCTCTCCCGCCCCAGGTCATGTCTGGTCAGCCCCTCTTGGGCCAGCACTTGCTCCACCACCACCTGGGCGGCGATCCCGGCATGGTCGATGCCGGGAAGCCATAGCGTGGGTTCTCCCCTCATGCGATGCCAGCGGATCATGATGTCTTCCAGGGTGGCCGTCAGCGCATGCCCCAGATGGAGCTCGCCGGTCACGTTTGGGGGTGGCATGATGATGACAAAAGGTTTCTTTTGGGGGTCGATCTCAGGGGTGAAATAGCCCTTCTCCAGCCAGAACTGGTACCACTTGGCTTCTACCTTTTTGGGGTCGTAGGCTTTAGGTATCTCAGCCCACTCTTGCGTCACTGACATGCCTTTCCGCTCTGGTGCTCAGCTATGCGGCTGATTTCTCCCGAAGCTGGCGACGCCTTCTCCGCATTATCATAGCCATGATGATACCCCCCATTATCATGGGACACATCATCATGGCCGGAGGGGGTGGCTGCCTCTTGCCCTCCTTTACTTCTACGGGGATAAACCTTACCTCATCACTGGTTACCAGCAGAAATCCCAGCGGCTCAGTGCCGGTACCTCCTCCACCACCACCGCCAAAGCCGCTTGGCCGTTTCTTGCCCTCCTCCGCTTCGCTCGGTCCAGTTGACCCGCCGAAGCCAGCCCCCAGGCCATAGCCCACCTTAGCGACGGGAATCAGGGTCTTGTCGAAAGCCGTTATCGGCTCACCGTAAACCGCCTTCACATCGGCTGAAACCCTAAAGCCCTCCATAAGTGATTTGAGGATCTCTTCCACAGGTATGGATTCGTGCATGGGCATCCCAGTCACCTCCTCGGTTTTTGCTGCCAGAACCTCCCTCTTATACTGAAGGATGCATCAAGATATCCCTAGGGGTTTGCGTGGTGAGCCAGCGAATGTGTGACGCTATCCCGACAGTAATGCCAC
This sequence comes from Chloroflexota bacterium, assembly GCA_030604825.1. Lineage (GTDB taxonomy): Bacteria > Chloroflexota > Dehalococcoidia > E44-bin15 > E44-bin15 > JAUVVB01. The sequence goes on from JAUVVB010000008.1 coordinate 64,526, forward strand.
TACCTTGTCCAGGATCCTATGGGCAACCTCCAGCTTGGGGAGGAGGGGCAGGCTCTCCACCTTGCCCTGGCGGTCGATGATGATCACCCTATTGGTGTCGGCACCAAATCCGCTATCGCTGGCGGTAATGTCATTGGCCACAATGAGGTCCAGGTTCTTCCCCTCCAGCTTCTTCCTGGCATTTTCCACCACATCCTCGCTTTCGGCGGCAAACCCCACCCTGATGAGATCGCCTCTAGCTTCGGCGAGGATGTCCGGGTTTCTCACCAGCTCCAGGGAGAGGGTCTCAACCTCCTTTTTGATCTTCTTCCTTGCCGCCGCTTTCGGGCGATAATCGGAGACGGCGGCCGCCATGAGCAGGGCGTCGGCTTTGGCGCTAGCCTTAAGGACGGCGTCCCGCATCTGGAGGGCGGTTTGAACCTGAACCACTTCCACCCCGGCGGGCGGAGCAAGGGCAGTGGGGGCGCTAACCAGAACCACCGATGCCCCCCGGTCTCGGGCTGCCTCCGCAATGGCATAGCCCATCTTCCCCGAGGAGCGATTGCCGATGTGGCGCACCGGGTCGATGAGCTCCTGAGTGCCACCGGCGCTCACCACGATGCGCCTTCCTGCCAGATCGCCCTCCCTTCCCAGCACCTGGCGAATGGTGCCCAGGATGTCATCAAGCTCGGCAAGGCGCCCCGGCCCCACTTCACCGGTGGCCAGGCGACCGTAGCCAGGCCCCACAAAGACAAATCCTCTCTCCTTCAGCCGGGCAATGTTTTCCTGGGTAATCCGGTTCTGATACATGTTGGCGTGCATCGCCGGGGCCACGATCACCGGGGCCTTGGTATCAAGCACGGTGCAGGTTAGCACATCATCGGCGATGCCTGCCGCCAGCTTGGCGATGACGTTTGCCGTAGCCGGGGCAATGACCACCAGATCGGCCCGTTCTGCCAGGGCCACATGCTCGATGCTGAACTCGGAGGCAAGGTCAAACATCTCGCTGGCCACCGGTCTGCCAGTGATGGTGCGAAAGGTGAGGGGGGTGACAAACTGCTGAGCTGCTTTGGTCATCACCACATCGACCCTCGCCCCTTCCTGGGTGAGCTTGCTGGCAAGCTCCACCGCCTTATAGGCGGCGATGCTCCCGGTGACGCCTAGAACTATGGTCTTATCTCGAACCATCGCTGCTCCCCTCATCAGACTACCACGAAACAGGGCCATGGGCAAGTCTATCGATTCATTTCATGGATAAGCCTTAGCCCGACAAGGGTGAGGTGGGGGTTCACCTCTTCCACTACCCCTGTCTCCTTGGCGATGATGTGGGCAAGCCCGCCGGTGGCAATTACCCTTGCCTTGCCTCCCAGCTCCCGACGAATGCGCGTGACCAGGCTTTCGATAAGCCCTGTATAGCCAAATATCACTCCCGATTGCATTGATGTCACCGTGTTTCTGCCTATGGCGCACTCCGGGGCAACCAGTTCTATCCTTGGCAGCTTGGCTGCCCTCTCGAAGAGGGCCTCGGCGGCAATGCCGATCCCGGGGGCGATGGCACCACCGAGGTAGTCGCCCTCTTTGGAGACGGCGTCAACGGTGGTGGCGGTGCCAAAGTCGATGATGATCAAAGGGCCTCCATAAAGGTGATGGGCAGCGGCAGCGTTTGCCACCCTGTCGGCACCAACCTCCCGAGGATTATCGGTGCAGATGCGCACCCCGGTCTTAACGCCGGGGCCAACGATGAGGGGGGAGATGCCGAAGTAACGCTGCACCAGCTCCTCAAAGACCGGCTCCAGGGGGGGAACAACGCTGCAGATGATGGCATGGTCGATGTCGCCGGCGCTCAAACCTTGATGAGGCAACAGGTTGAGCAGCAGGACGGCATATTCGTCCGCCATCTTATGGATCTCGGTGGCCACACTCCAGGTAGCGCGCATCTCCTCCCCCTCGAAGATGCCGAAAGCGAGGTTGGTATTCCCTATGTCGATGGCCAGCAGCATCTTTGGCCTATCCCCCCTTTATCCTCTTGATGGTCTTGGGCAATGCAGCCAACAGGTCGCTGGCAACCATGCCGGCGTCACCCAGCTCCTCCCCAACCAATTCCCCGGCCATCCCATGAAGGTAGACCCCACAGGCAGCAGCGTCAGGATGGGAGAGCCCTTGAGCGAGTAGCCCAGCGATAGCCCCAGAAAGCACGTCCCCCGTTCCCGCGGAGGCAAGGCCGGGGTTGGCCATGGCGCTGATCTTCGCTTCACCATCCGCTGAGGCCACCACGGTATGTGCCCCCTTGAGCACCACCGTTTTCCCCCACCGCATAGCTGCCTCTCGGGCTGCCCCCAATCGGTCTCGCTGAATCTCATCTATGGGGAGCCCGCTAAGTCTGGCCATTTCCCCAGGATGAGGGGTAAGTATAGCATCTGAGGCCAAATTTTGCCACCACCCTGGGGTTTGAGCCAGGGTATTGAGGGCATCGGCATCGAGGACCAGGGCGGGGGAAAGGGAGGGTGGCATCTGGAGGAGACAGCCCCTGATAAACTCCATCACCGCGGGATGCTGACTCAAGCCACATCCTATGAGCAGGACATCATAATCGTCAAGCCCCTCGTGAACCACCTGCCATGCCTGGGCATGGATGAAACCTGGCTCCGCTTCGGGCAGGGGTATATAGGTCACCTCGGTGAGCTTTGTTGCCAGGATGGGCTGAAGGCTATGGGCCAGGGCAAGGGTGACCAGCCCGGCGCCAACCCGAATTGCCCCCTCACAGGCAAGGTAAGCAGCGCCGATGTAGTGAATTGACCCAGCGCAGACCAGTATCCGGCCAAAGGTGCCCTTATGGGCGTTTCGCGGCCGCTGTGGCAGCGTGGCGCGCACAAACTCCGGGGTGATCACCTCAACGGCAATGCCTTGGCCCAGCTCCTGGGGGATGCCGATATCGGCAACGACGAGCCTCCCTGCCTTTTCGCTGCCGGGAAAGGAGAAAAGGCCCGGCTTTGGGTAGCCCAGGGTGATGGTTAGATCGGCGGCAACGCAGCTGGGGTCGGTGGCTCCGCTATCGGCGTCAAGGCCTGAGGGAAGATCAACGGCGATGATGGCAAGGGAGGGCTGGGAGCCCTTCGCCTCTGCCAACCGGTTCAAAACCTCCCTATAGGTGCCCTCTAGGGGGCGGAGCTTCCCCGTGCCAAAGAGGGCGTCGATGACCACCTCACTGGAGGAAAGCAAATTTCGAAGAGCAACCAGGTCCTCATCCTCTGAAGCCAGGGTGGAGGGGATCCCCCGCTCTTTGGCGATCCTGTAGTTCGGGTCATCCCCTCGCTGGGTGCAAAGGTAGATGTGGACCTTGGCTCCCCAGTCATGGAGATGGCGAGCAGCCACCAGGCCATCACCACCGTTATTGCCCGGCCCCACCAGGACCAGTATCTGGCGGCGCGGCGCGCTGCCGAGCCACCCTTTCACCTCCCGAGCAATGGCCAGCCCAGCATTCTCCATGAGCACCTCGGTGGGAAGGCCGATCTCGGCAGCGCGGCGCTCAAGCTCCCCCATCTGCTCTGTGGTGACGATCTTCAATCCTTCCTCCCACTACAGAGGCGATGGCGAAATCCCTGGAATGGGAAAGGCTGACACCAAGCTCGCCCATGCCCAGCTCCTGAGCCTTTCTTTGCGCCCTGCCGTGAAGATAGAGCAGGGGCTTGCCATCGGGGTTAGAGAGAACCTCGATCTCACGCCAGCCTACCCCGTTTGTCCCCGTTCCCAATGCCTTCATCACCGCCTCTTTGGCGGCAAAGCGAACCGCCAGTGCCGGGGGACGATTGCGGCAGATATTGAGCTCCTCTTGGGTATAGATTCGCTGGAGGAAGCGCTCCCCCCAGCGCTCCATAGCCCCCCGGATACGCGCTATCTCTATCATATCCAGACCCACAAAATACATCGCCCGCTTTTTCCAAACAGAATGCTTTGCCATAGTATACCACAATAGCCATTGCCCATAAATAATAAGCCCTCTTATCGAAGACGATGCTCCCCATGGCGTGTATTCGCCAATGGGGAGTGAGAATTATGTTGCTTTCGCTGGGTGGCACATGGTATAATCTGGCGGGCTCGAGCGGCTATGATCTATGTAGCTTTGATTAGCTATACGCCTGACCCTGAGCGTACCATCGCTGCCGCTGCCCGTGTTTCCACCTCTTCTGCCCGTGCCTCCCAGCTCATGGAAAAGCTCGCCCCCCAGGCCGTGGATCGCCTGCTGGGGCTTCTCATCTCCTCAGGTCACCTCTCCCCCTTTGAACACGCCAGCTTCACCTTCGCCATCGAAGGGATATCCCGGGTCACCAGCCATCAGTTGGTACGCCATCGGATGGCCAGCTATACCCAGCAGAGCCAGCGATATGTCTCGCTAAAGGATTTCCATTACATCACCCCTGCCACCATCAGTGCCAAGGGTGAATTGGAGGCCGAGTATCACCAGATGGTTCGTGCTGCCCATGCCCTTTACCTAAAGATGCTCGATGCTGGCATCCCGATGGAGGACGCCCGCTATGTGCTTCCCCAGGCCGCCGAGACCCGGCTGGTAATGACCATGAATGCCCGTGAGCTGATCCATGTCTGCTCGCTACGGCTTTGCCTCAGGGCACAGTGGGAGATCGTGGAGCTCTTTGAGAAGGTTAAGGCCGAGGTGGAAAAGGTGGCCCCCCGCCTTGCGGCGGAGCTCAAGCCCAAGTGCTACCGCCTGGGCTACTGCGATGAGGCTGAAAGCTGTGGCATTTTCCCCACCCTAGCGGAGGTGGGAGAAAAAACACAAAGAAAGAGGTGATAAGGGATGACAGCCAAAATCATCGACGGCACCAAGATAGCAGCGGAGATCCGCAGCGAGCTTAAGGACAAGGCAGACGAGCTCAAGAAGAAGGGGATAACCCCAGGACTGGTAATGGTGCGGGTTGGGGAGGACCCGGCTTCGGTATCCTACGTCCGGGGGAAGACCAAAGCCAGCGAGGAGCTGGGCATCTACTCTGAGACGATAGTTTTTCCCGAGGACGCCAAGGAAGAGGAGGTTCTGGCCAAGGTTGAGGAGCTGAACAAAGACCCAAAGTTCCATGGCATCCTGGTGCAGCTTCCCCTTCCCAAGCATATCGACTCGGATAAGGTGCTAAATGCCATTGATCCCAGGAAGGATGTGGATGGCTTTCACCCGGTGAATGTAGGCAAGCTCCTGATCGGCGAGCCCTTCTTCATGCCCTGCACCCCCCATGGGGTGCAGCAGCTGCTGATTCGCAGCGGCTACGACCCCGCGGGAAAGCATGTGGTCATCTGCGGCCGGAGCAACATCGTGGGCAAGCCGCTGATGGCAATACTGGTGCAGAAAAAGAAGGGGGCAAACGCCACCGTCACCGTCTGCCATACCGGAACCAAGGACCTGGCTGCCACCACCAGGCAGGCAGATATCCTCATTGCCGCCATGGGCAGCCCCAAGGCGATAACCGCTGATATGGTGAGAGAGGGTGCGGTGGTCATCGATGTAGGAGTTAACCAAGTGGGCACAACCGCTGAGGGAAAGCGAATCCTTGTGGGCGATTGTGACTTCGATGCCATAAAAGAAAAGGCTGAGGCCATAACCCCTGTACCTGGCGGCGTTGGCCCGATGACGGTCACCATGCTGATGGTGAACACCGTCCGGGCTGCTGAGATGCAGTCGGCATAGCGGGGTTTGCAAATCAAAGAGAATTAGCCGAAGGAGGTTTATATGGCTTACGATGCGACGAAAATGAAAGATTGGGAGATTTCAGAGGCAGCTGAAGCTAACATGCCAACCCCCGAGGAGTGGCGGGAAAGGCTCAACCTCGAGAAGGATGAGGTCATCCCTTATGGGAGGCTAGGCAGGCTCGATTTCATGAAGATCATCGAGCGCCTCAAGGACAAGCCCGATGGCAAGTACGTCGAGGTGACCGCCATTACCCCCACGCCGCTGGGGGAGGGAAAGACCACCACCACCATGGGCATCCTGGAAGGCATGGGCAAGCGGGGTCTGAATGTGGGCGGCTGCATCCGCCAGCCCTCGGGTGGCCCCACCATGAATATCAAGGGAACCGCTGCCGGCGGCGGCAATGCGCTGCTCATCCCCATGACCGAGTTCTCCATGGGTCTCACCGGCGACATCAACGACATCACCAATGCCCACAACCTGGCCATGGTCGCCCTTACCGCCAGGATGCAGCACGAGCGCAACTACAATGACGAGCAACTCGCTAGGCTCACCGGGATGCGCCGCCTGGACATCGATCCCACCAGGGTGGAGATGGGCTGGGTCATGGATTTTTGCGCCCAGAGCCTGCGCAATATCACCATCGGCATCGGCGGCCGCATGGATGGCTACATGATGCAATCCAAGTTCGGCATCACGGTAAGCTCTGAGCTCATGGCCATGTTGTCCATCGTCAGGGACCTGGCGGACCTGCGGGAAAGAATGGATAACATCACCGTGGCATGCGATAAGAGGGGCAATCCCGTTACCACCAGCGACCTAAAGGTGGGAGGCGCCATGACCGCCTGGATGCGCAACACCATCAACCCCACCCTGTGTTGCACGGTGGAGTATCAGCCCTGTATGGTGCATGCTGGCCCGTTTGCCAACATTGCCGTGGGCCAGTCCTCCATCATCGGCGACCGCATCGGTCTGAAGATGTTTGACTACCATGTTACCGAGAGCGGCTTCGCTGCAGA
>JAUVVB010000025.1 GCA_030604825.1 Chloroflexota bacterium
CCCAAAAAATACCCCTAGAATCCATTTTAATCCACACTCTACCACATTTTTCCACATTTTTCAACCCCCTTTTGGGCCAATTTTCCAAAATTGGTGCCCTTTCCTTTGACGCCCGTTCATGCTATAATCGCAGCGGCTTCAACCATGATCAGCGCGGGCATACTCACCATTAGCGATCGGGGATGGCGTGGCCAGCGGCAGGATAGGAGTGGCGAGGAGGTTAAGGCACTCCTATCCACGCTCGATGCTCGCGTGGTGAGGCATGATATCGTTCCCGATGAGAGGGAGGTCATCTGCCGCAGGCTGAGGCAGTGGGCAGATGAGGAGGGCATTGACCTCATCATCACCACCGGGGGGACGGGGCTCTCCCCCCGCGATGTCACCCCCGAGGCCACCCTCTTGGTGGTGGAGAGGATGGTGCCTGGCCTTTCAGAGGTGATGAGGGCGGAGAGCCTGAAGAAGACCCCCAGGGCGATGCTCAGCCGAGGGGTGGCGGGCATCCGAGGAGGGAGCCTGATCATCAATCTCCCCGGCAGCCCGAAGGCGGTGCGGGAGTGCCTGGAGGTGATCCTGCCCACCCTCCCCCATGCCCTGGAAACCCTAAAGGGGGAGGTGGAGGAGTGCGCCGAGGAAACGGGGAGCGGATGATGAAGATCCATATCCTGACCCTTTTCCCCAACATGTTCGCCGGGCCCTTTGATGAGAGCATCATCAAGCGGGCCAGGGAGCGGGGGCTGGTGAGCATCTCCATTTATAACCTTCGCCACTATACTCAGGACAAACACCATGTTGTCGATGACTATCCCTATGGTGGCGGTCGGGGGATGGTGCTCAAGCCAGAACCCCTGTTTGAGGCGGTGGAGTCGATAAGGGGGGATGCCCGGATCCCGGTTATCCTGCTCACTCCCCAGGGCCGGCTTTTTTCGCAGCAGGTTGCCCAAGAGCTAGCGAGATACGATGAGATGATCCTCATCTGCGGGCACTACGAGGGGGTGGATGAGAGGGTGAGGGAGCACCTGGTGGATGACGAGATCAGCATTGGGGACTACGTGTTGAGCGGAGGGGAGATAGCCGCCATGGTGGTGGTGGATGCAGTGGCGAGGCAGCTTCCCGGGGTGCTGGGAGCGGAGGGGGCGGCAGGGGAGGATTCCCATGCCCTGGGGCTTCTGGAGTATCCCCAATACACTCGTCCCCAGCTCTTTCGAGGCTGGGCGGTGCCCGAGGTGCTCCTTTCGGGAAACCATGCCCACATCGCCAAATGGCGGCGGCAGCAATCCATCCTGCGCACCCTGAGGCGGCGCCCCGACCTGCTGGAAAGGGCGGAGCTTTCCCCCGAGGAGAAGGGGTTCTTAGAAGAGATAAAGAAAGGTAACCAGGCGAGATGAAAATGGAAATCTCCACCATCGTTCCCGTGGAGCCAAATCCCAACATCCCCGTCATCAGCCCGGGCGATACGGTGAGGGTGAGCATAAAGGTAGTGGAAGGGCAAAGGCAGCGCTCTCAGGTTTTCCAGGGGGTGGTGATCCGGGTGCGGAAGGGCGCTGCCAGTGCCAACTTCACGGTGAGGCGTGTTACCTATGGGGTTGGCGTGGAACGCACCTTTTTCCTCCACTCCCCATCCCTGGAGAAGGTGGAGGTACTGAGGCACGGCAGGGTGCGCCGGGCGAAGCTCTACTACCTGCGGCGGCTAACCACCAAAGCGGCACGGCTGAAAGAGAGAAGGGTAAAAGAGGAGCGGAAGGAAGGGTAGGAGGAAGACGGGGGATAAGGCAGCCTAGACCCCGTCTTTTTATATGGGATACGCTGAGGTTGCGGTCAATTCTCCAGGGGGAGAGCGTCGGACCTTTAGCTATGCTATTCCCCCCCATATCCCCCTCAAGGTAGGCCATGCGGTCTGGGTCCCCTTTGGGCCGCGGCTGGTTCAGGGCATCGTGCTCGGGCTTTCGGACTATGCCCCGGTGGAGGAGATCAGGGAGATCGCCGGGCTCATCGACCCACGGCTGCTCTTATCTCCAGCCCGGGTGGAGCTGGCGCGCTGGATCAGCGAGCACTATCTTTCCCCCCTGTTCGCTGCCGCCGTCACCATGATGCCCCCCGGCTTTGAGCGCAAGGTGATCACCTTCATTCAGCTTTCCCCCGGTGCCGCGGAGGTAGCCGAATCCTCGCTTACCCCGCCGCAAAGGGCGCTGCTCACCCTGCTTAAGAGGAAGGGGAAGGTGGCGATGGCGGGGGTGGAGAAGGCTCTGGGGAGAAAAGGGGCCAGGGTGGTCATCGGGCAACTGGTTCGAAGGAATTTGGTGGCAAAATCCCATGAGCTGGAGCGGGTTAAGGTGAGGCCGAAGATGGTACCCTATCTTCACCTCGCCGTGGCGGGGGCAGCGGAGATGGCAAGCCTGCTCAAGGCAAGACGGGCACCAAGGCAGGCACAGCTCCTTGAGCTTCTCAGCTCTGGCCCGCTCTCGCTTTCCGAAGCCAAAAAGCGCACCTCCGAGGCGGCAGTGGCGGCGCTGAAGAGAAAGGGGCTGGTCCGGGTAGAGCAGGTTCGGCTATACCGCGACCCGCTGGCCCATCGCACCTTTATCCCCCAGGCCGCCCCTCCGCTGACCGCGGCGCAGGAGGCAGCCTGGCGCCAGATACGGGATGCCCAGCGGGAACTGGCCAAAGATAATCGTCAAAAATCTCGGCTCTTCCTGCTCCATGGCGTCACCGGGAGCGGCAAGACGGAGATCTACCTTCGCGCCCTGGGTGAGGCCATATCCCTGGGTCGGCGAGGGATCGTCCTCGTTCCCGAGATCGCGCTCACCCCGCAGACCATCCACCGCTTCGCCTCTCGCTTTCCCCAAAGGGTGGCGGTGCTTCATAGCAAGCTTTCGGTGGGGGAGCAGTTCGATGAGTGGTGGCGGATCAGGGAGGGGGCCTTCGATGTGGTCATCGGCTCGCGGGGGGCCATCTTCGCCCCCCAGCCTGAGCTGGGGCTTGTGGTCATCGACGAGGAGCATGAGTGGACCTATAAGCAGCAGGAGCAACAGCCCCGATACCATGCCCGCGAGGTGGCCATCAAGCTGGCCGAGCTTACCGGCTCGGTGGTGATCCTGGGGAGCGCCACCCCAGATATAAGCAGCTACTACCGGAGCCGCAGGGGAGATTATGAGCTTCTGGAGCTTCCGCAGCGCATCGCCCTGAGGGAAGGGGAGGGGTTGCTCCCCAAAGTGGAGGTTGTGGATCTGAGGGAGGAGCTGAAGGCGGGCAACCGAAGCATCTTCAGCCGGTCGCTGTCAACGGCGATGGAAGATGCCCTGGGGGTAGGGGAGCAGGTGATCCTTTTCCTCAATCGCAGGGGGGCTGCCACCTTCGTTCAATGCCGCCACTGCGGCTATGTGCTTCGGTGCAAGAGGTGCGACGTCCCGCTGACCTACCATTCCTCAGGAGAGAACCTGGTTTGCCATCAATGTAACCTTAGGGTACCGCTCCCCGATTTCTGCCCCCGTTGTGGCAGCAGCAGGATCAGGTTTTTGGGCATTGGCACCCAGAAGGTGGAGGAGATGGCTTCTCATTCCTTTCCCGAGGCAAGCCTGCTGCGCTGGGACCGCGATGTCACCAGGGGGAAGTACTCCCATGAGCAGATCCTGGCCCGGTTCCTGGCCCACGAGGCCGATGTGCTCATCGGCACCCAGATGATCGCCAAGGGCCTGGACATGCCTCTGGTTACCCTGGTAGGGGTGATCAATGCCGACATCAGCCTTCACCTCCCCGATTTTCGGGCCGCAGAGCGCACCTTCCAGGTCCTGTGCCAGGTAGCGGGAAGGGCAGGGCGAGGCCCCATGGCGGGGAGGGTCATCATCCAGAGCTATAACCCGGAGCACTATGCCATCGTGGCCGCCGCCAGACACGATTACCATTCCTTTTACGATCAGGAGCTCCCGCTGCGCCGCCAGTTTCAACACCCTCCGTTCAGCCGACTGGCGCGCCTGCTTTACGCCAACCCCAGTAATGCCCAGTGCCAGCGGGAGGCTGAGAGGATGCACCAGCTCCTCAAGGGGGAGAGGGACTCATGGGGGATGGCGGATATCTCCCTGATCGGGCCTGCCCCCGTCTTTATCCCCAGGGTTCGCGGCAGATTTCGATGGCAGATCATAATTCGGGGCGATGACCCGGTTCGCCTGCTGGCAAGGATTCCCATCCCCCAGGGATGGGTGGTGGACATCGACCCGGTGAGCCTGCTTTGACACCCGGCCACCTCTGAGCTATAATATCGGCTGTTCCGCCCGGGAAATAATCGAGGGTTTCAATATGGCGATCCTTCCCATCCTCTCCCATCCCAATTCCTGCCTGCGGCAGAAGGCGAAGCGGGTGAGGACTATCGATGGTTCCATTCAGCGGCTCATCGACGACATGATAGAGACCATGCATAACGCCAGAGGCGCGGGGCTGGCAGCCCCCCAGGTGGGGGTTCCGCTTCGGGTGGCGGTGATCGAGCTCCCCGGCGAGGAGACGCTGATTTTGGTTAATCCTAGATCGTAAAGAGGTCCGGGGAGCACCTGCTGGAGGAGGGATGCTTGAGCGTCCCCGGCTACCGGGGGGAGATAAAGCGCTCGCTAAAGGTCACGGCGAAGGGATGGGACCGCCAGGGAAGGGAGGTTCGCATCAAGGGGGAGGGGCTCATGGCCCAGGCCCTGGAGCACGAGCTTGACCACCTGAACGGCACTTTGTACATCGATCACCTGGAAAGCAGGGATAAGCTATACAAGGTGGAGGCAGAGGCTGAAACGCCGGAGATATAAAGCTTTCCTGGGAAACGGGGCGGGACTTTTCTCGGGCTTAAGGCATGGCCAAGGGTCTCGCCTTTTTTCGAGCTGAGGGCTCTGTTTAAAAGGGTTGCTCTGGTTGAGGAGAGACATGAATAGCGATTGGCGTCCAAGGGCGAAAAAGGAGAGCTTGCAGCTACTGGTTAGGCTGAGGGATTTCCTGGCCCAGCGCTCCATTGAGGGCTACCTCAGCGGTGGCTTTGTGCGCGATGCCCTCATGGGACGGGAGGGCGGCGACATCGATGTCATCATCGGGGCCCGGGCTATGGAGCTTGTCCCCGAGGTGGCGCGCGCCCTGGGTGGCAGGTATGTGCCCCTGGACGAGGTTAATCAGATAGCAAGGGTGGTCTTCGGCGGCAGGAGTCCCCTTCATCTCGATTTCTCCACCATGCGCGGCAGCATCGAGGAGGACCTTGCCCTCAGGGACTTCACCATAAACGCCATCGCCATGAATATAAAGGATATAGACAAGCCCAGTGCTCCCCTCATCGATCCCTTCGGGGGGAGGGAGGACCTGAAGAATGGGGTAGTGCGTGCCCTGGGCGAGGAAGCGTTTCGGCAAGATGCGGCGCGCCTTCTCCGCGGTCCCCGCCTTGCCGCTGAATTTGGCTTTTCGCTCGATGGCGAGACCAAAAAGCAAATCGCCCGCCACCACCGGCTGATCACCGCTGTGGCCGGGGAAAGGGTGAGGGATGAGCTCTGCCGCCTCCTTGCCGCCCTCGGGGCTGCTCAGTCCCTTCGGCTGCTGGACGAGCTGGGTCTGCTGGAGGCCATCCTGCCCGAGCTTTCGGCGATGAGGGGGGAGGAGCAACCCAAGGAGCACTTTTGGGATGTCTTTGAGCATTCCATAGAGACGGTGGCCGCCATCGAGTTCCTGCTCCGAATAGGGGATAGCGCTATGTATAATAATGAAGCGCTGACCTTTGCCCCCTGGTCAGCGGAGCTGGAGCAATACTTCGATGAGGAGGTGGGCGCGAGCTTGAGCCGGAAAACCCTGCTCAAGCTGGCCGGGCTGCTCCACGATGTGGCCAAACCCCAGACCAAGACCATCGATGAAAGGGGGAGGACCCGCTTCCTGGGGCATGCCAAGGAGGGGGCGGGCACTGCCGACAACATCATGCAGCGACTCAGGTTCAGCGCCCGGGAAAGGGGCATGGTGGAGAGGATGGTGCTTCATCACCTGCGCCCGGGGCAGATGGGTGAGGGGCTTCCCACCCGCCGCGCCATCTATCGCTACTTCAGGGACGTGGGCGATGTGGCTATCGATACCATCTTCCTCAACCTTGCCGACCACCTGGCAACCCGGGGGCCTGATTTAGACCTGGAAGGGTGGCGCCAGCACGCCCAGAAGCTGGCTTATATCCTCGAGGAGCGTTTCAGGGAGGAGAGCATTGTGCTTCCTCCTAAGTTGATCGATGGCCACGATTTGATCAAAATCTTTGGCCTGAGCCCCGGCCCCAAGATCGGGGAGCTCCTGGAGGCGGTGCGCGAGGCGCAGGCTGCCGGGGAGATCAATACCCGGGAGGAGGCGCTTTCCTTTGTGAAGGATAGGATGGTGAGCCTCCCTGAAAGCCAATTGACATAATAAGATAGGCCTATAGGTAGAAAAAATGAGTAGAGGGCGTATCCTGACCCTGGTGGGCATAATCCTGCTGGTTGCCTTTTCCGCCTGTGTGTTGCTGATCAACAGGATCGACCTACCCTTCATCCCCGAGAGGGAAGGGCTGGTGCTGGGGCTGGATCTGGCGGGAGGGGTCAACCTGATATATGAGGCCGACTTCGCCGGCATTCCCGAGGGGGAGCGGGCAGCGCGCCTGGAGGAGACGAGGCGGATCATCGAGAGGCGGGTTAACGAATATGGGGTATCGGAGCCTGAGATCCAGACCATGGGCACCGACCGCATCTCCATCCAGCTTCCCGGCGTTATGGAGGTTGAGGAGGCCAAGGACCTGGTGGGCAAGACGGCGGAGCTCGTTTTCCGCGAGCCGGCGGTCAGCGGGAACACCTCCCTCACCGCGGCGGTAAGTGCGGGAGACACGCAGATGGCCGTTGCCGATGTCACCGATTTTGCCGTTGACGACGTCCTTGGGGTCGGCTCCGGGGATACAGGAGAGGCCAAAGTAATAACATCGGTAGATGAGGCCAACAATATCATTGTTGTAGACTCAGGGTTTCTATATGAGCATGCCGCTGATGAGCCGGTTACAAACCTGTGGGTCCCGGCCACCGGAACCATCGACGGCGAGCAGAAGCGACTCACCGGCGCCTACCTCAGGCCCAACTGCTATGTGGACATGGATCCCCAAACCGGCGAGCCGGTGGTGGCCTTCCAGTGGGATGATGAGGGGGCGGAGCTCTTCTGGCAGATCACGGGGCGCCTCATCGGGCAGCCGCTGGGCATATTCCTGGATGACGAGCTTATCTCCTCGCCGATAGTCAGGGATCAGATCAGGGAGCGGGGGATCATCGAGGGCCTGAACATAGGAGAGGCCCAGAGGCTAGTCGTCCAGCTGAACACGGGAGCGCTTCCGGTATCCCTTCACATCGTGAGGGAACAGACGGTGGATGCCATCCTCGGCGCCGACTCGCTCAGGAGGAGCCTGATAGCGGGGATGGTAGGACTGGCGCTGGTGCTCCTCTTCCTGATGATCTACTACCGTTTTCCCGGCGTCTTAGCCAGCATTGCCCTGATCATCTATGCTGCCCTGCTCCTGATGATCTTCAAGCTCGTTCCAGTGACGCTGAGCCTGGCAGGCATTGCTGCCCTCATCCTTTCCATAGGAATGGCGGTGGATGCCAACATCCTGATCTTTGAGAGGATGAAGGAGGAGATAAAGGAAAGGAGAAGAACGCTGAGGGATGCCATTGAGGTTGGCTTTGAGCGCGCCTGGCCCTCCATTCGCGATAGCAATGTCTCCACCCTTATTACCTGCGTCATCCTCTACTGGTTTGGCAGCAGATTTGGCGCTGCCCCGGTGATGGGATTTGCGCTGACACTGGGTATTGGGGTGACGGTGAGCATGTTCACCGCCATGATCGTTACCAGGAGCTTTATGCGCTCCATCGTTTTCACCCCCCTGGCACGGAGGGTATCGCTATTTCGGCCATGATTTAAGGGGGAAACAAGGTGCTCGACTTTGTGGGCAAGAGGAAGTGGTTCTTCATCGCATCGGGGATTGTGCTCCTGGTGGGGGTGATCTCCCTCATCGCCTTTGGCCTCAAGGGGGGAATCGAGTTCAGCAGCGGCTCGCTGATGAGGGTGAGCTTTGAGCAGACGGTGGCTCAGGCGGAACTCAGGGAGGAGATGGCAAACCTGGGTCATGATGAGGCGATCATCCAGCGCACCGGTGAAGGCGATTTCATCATCCGCACCCGGGAGCTGGCAGAGGAGGAGAGGGACCCGCAGACGGGGGAGGTGATAACGCCTGCAGAGAGGGAGACCATAGAGCAGGCGCTGGAGGAGAGGTTTGGACCGCTTATCGTGCTCGACTTCTACTCCATTTCCCCGGTTGTCTCTGCGGAGATCGGGCGCAATGCCTCCATCGCGGTTAGCGTTGCCGCAGTGGGCATACTGCTCTATGTAACGTGGGCGTTTCGCCGCCTCCGCCGCCCGATGATGCCCTTCCACTTTGGCGGGTGCGCCATTGCCGCGCTGGTGCACGATGTGCTGGTGGTTTTGGGCATCTTCTCCCTCCTGGGCTGGCTCATGGGCATCGAGATCGACGTCATGTTCATCACCGGCGTGCTCATGGTCATCGGCTATAGCGTAAACGATACCATCGTGGTCTTCGACCGAATTCGGGAGAATGCGACTAGGAGCCCGGGCGGCGATCTGGAGACCACCATAAATATTAGCATCACGGAGAGCCTGGGGCGCTCCTTGAACACCAGCCTGACCACCCTGTTTGTTCTCCTTGCCCTTTTCCTCTTCGGGGGGGTGACCATTCACTACTTCGTCCTGGTTCTACTGATCGGGGTCATCACCGGAACTTATAGCTCAGTGTGCATCGCCTGCCCGTTGCTAGTCGTTTGGCACAATAGAGAGCTGGGGGGGCTTTTCAGGCGGCTGCGGAGGGTAAGAGCACCCGCCCCACCCGTTAGGGAACGAATTGCCCCGCACCCTTACCTGCGCTGTCCAAAATGTGACAGCCCCTATGTGAAGCTAGCCTATAAGAATAGGTTCAAATGTCAAGACTGTGGACAGGTCTTCACTTGAAGGTCTAATTTGATCGGAGTAGATAAGTGTTCCGCACCAGAACCAGTGCTGCCGGACTTTCCATCATTTCCAATAGCTTCTTGATCCTGCTTAAGGTGGCTGCGGGCATCCTCAGCGGCAGCATCAGCATTATCGCTGAGGCAATTCACAGCGGCATAGACCTCGTGGCAGCGGGCATTGCCTTTTTTAGCCTGCGGCTAGCAGGAAGGCCTGCGGATCGGGAGCA
>JAUVVB010000026.1 GCA_030604825.1 Chloroflexota bacterium
AGCGTTATCGAAGAGTTGTCCCGCTTTAAGCATAGGAGTATTTTCTTTTACGATGATAATTTTGGTGCCAATAGAGCGAGAACCAAGGAACTGCTAAATCTGATGATCGAGCATAAGATTACCCCCCGGTGGATAACGCAGGTTAGAGCTGACATAGCTAGAGACGAAGAGCTGGTAAGTTTGATGGCAGAGGCAAATTGTAGCCGATTGTGTATTGGGTTCGAATCGGTAGACCCCGAGGTGCTGAAGAGCTACAACAAGAAGCAGACCCCGGAAGATGTTACCAACTGTATCCGGGTGCTCCACAAGTATGGCATCAGAATACACGGGATGTTCATATCCGAGGGATATTCGGATATCTACGATAAATTGGGAATCGACAGCCTTCAGCTAAGCATTCTGATCCCAGTTATTGGCAGCAAGCTCTACACCAGTGTACAGTCTGCCCGTAAATTCATCACCGAAAAGTTTCCTACCGACTGGAAACTGTATGATGGCGGTCATGTGGTCCACTGGCCGGATAATATGTCACCATATGAGATGCAAGAACAGACCATGCAAGCGCTGAAAAAGTTTTACTCCCGCTATAACATGGTTAACTTTTTCCTTAGAGGTAAAATCAGGGATTTTCGCACCAGGCAGATGGGCTATAGCATCCTCAAGAAGTGGGAGGCACAGAACAGGGATTACCTGGCAAAGCTGAGACAATTCCAAATTCCTCCGGAAACATCAGTAGAATCGACCTCTTGAAATATTTGAACCTTGCTCCTCTAAGCCGGTAGCGGTTTCCCATGAGCGCTATCTTTACCTCCATTAGGTGCCACTTAGATAGTCATCTAGCAGCGACTGATTGTCTTATCCTGCCCACTTATGCTAGAATAATTCAACTTCGGGGATAGAAATGAGCGAAGCTAAGTACTGGGTAGGATTTACCCTGATTCCAGGGATCGGGCGTGCCAGGTTCTCCCTTGTGGAGCAATACTTCGGCGACCTGGAGAGGGCATGGCATGCCAGCGCCGCCGAGCTCAAGCAGGCAGGGCTCGATGACCGAGCGGTTAATGCCATCGTGGCCAAAAGGCCCCAGATATCCCTCGATGCCGAGATGGAGAGGCTGGAGCGCTACAAGGTAAAGGTGCTCACCTGGAGGGATGAAGGCTATCCATCAAGGCTGAAGCAGATCTACGATCTCCCCCCAGTGCTCTATGTGAGGGGGTCTCTTACCCCTCAGGATGAGTGGTGCCTTGCCGTGGTGGGCACTCGTCGCCCCACCTATTATGGCCGGGAGGTGGCGGAGCAGATCCCGGCAGACCTGGCGCGAAACGGGATCACCATCGTCAGCGGCCTGGCCAGGGGCATCGATGCCATTGCCCATCGCGCTGCCCTGGATGCCGGGGGGAGGAGCATCTCCGTATTCGGCTGCGGGCTGGACATCGTCTATCCCCGCGACCACCTGAAACTGGCCCGCGAGATCATGGAGCAAGGTGCCCTGTTGAGCGAGTTCCCCCTGGGAACTCCCCCCAGGGCGGAGAACTTCCCCCGTCGCAACCGAATCATGAGCGGGATCAGCCTTGGCGTTCTGGTTGTGGAGGCGGGGGAGGGGAGCGGTGCCCTGATCACCGCCGGCCTCGCCTTGGAGCAGAACCGGGAGGTGTTCGCCGTTCCCGGGAGCGTGCTCTCTCCCCAGTGCCGGGGGACAAATCGCCTGATCCAGGAGGGGGCAAAGCTGGTGAGCAAGTGCGATGACATCCTTGAGGAGCTCAACCTCACCATGGCAGTTGAGCAGAGGGAGGTGAAGGAGCTCCTTCCCGTCACCGACACAGAATCCCTGATAATGAAATGCCTCTCCTCAGAGCCAACCCACATCGATGAGCTGGGGCGCCAGTGCGGCCTGCCCATATCCACGGTCTCGAGCACCCTGGCGATGATGGAGCTAAAGGGGGCGGTGAAACAGGTGGGGGGCATGAACTACATCCTGGCCAGGGAGGCCAGGGAGGAGTACCGCGTTCGGGTGGAGTGAAGATGGGCAAAGACCTGGTCATCGTAGAATCGCCGGCAAAGGCAAAAACCATAGGCCGAATATTGGGAAAGGGCTATAGCGTGAAATCCTCCGTTGGGCATGTGCGGGACCTGCCCAGGAGCAGCCTGGGGGTGGATGTGAAAAAGGGCTTCGCCCCCAAATATGTGGTTCCCCGGGAGAAGAGGTCTGTGGTTCGGGAGATAAAGGAGGCAGCGGAGAAGGCCTCGGCGGTCTATCTGGCCACTGACCCCGACCGCGAAGGGGAGGCCATCTCCTGGCATCTGATTCAGGCAGCGGAGCTGGAGACGCTGCCCCTAAAGCGGGTGGTGTTCCATGAGATCACCAAGGAGGCGGTGGAGCAGGCCTTCCTCAATCCCAGGGCGCTCAACATGGACCTGGTTAATGCCCAGCAGGCGCGACGCATCCTGGATCGACTGGTGGGCTATAAGATAAGCCCCCTGCTGTGGCAAAAGGTGAGGCGGGGCCTCTCCGCAGGAAGGGTTCAATCGGCGGCGTTGCGGATGATCGTTGACCGAGAGAGGGAGATTCAGCACTTTGTCCCCAGGGAATACTGGACCATCGATGCTGAACTGGCGAAAATTGGTCAAAGGGAGAGCTTTATCGCCACCCTTGTTGGCCTCCTCGACGGCAAGAAGCTCGACGTCGGGAACGAAAAACAGGCACGGAAAATCGTCGCCGAGCTGGAGGGTTGCCGCTATGAAGTTGCCCAGGTACGAAAGAAGGAGGTATCGCGCCAGCCGGCGCCCCCCTTCACCACCAGCACCCTTCAGCAGGAGGGGTGGCGAAAGCTGCGCTTCAGCGCCCAGCGCACCATGGCCGTCGCCCAGCAGCTCTATGAGGGCCTTACCATAGGCGATGAGGGCTCGGTGGGGCTGATCACCTATATGCGCACCGATTCGGTGAGGGTCTCCCCATCAGCGTTGAGGGAGACCCAAGCCTATATCAAGAGAAAATTTGGCGCCAATTTCCTCCGTCCCCGCAGCTTCACCAGGAGGGCGAAAGGGGCACAGGAGGCCCATGAGGCCATCAGGCCAACTTCGGTTTGGCGGGAGCCTGACCAGATAAAGCCTTATCTCACCAGAGACCAGTTCAGGCTCTATGAGCTGATCTGGAAGCGGATGGTGGCCAGCCAGATGTCGCCCGTCCTGCTGGATAATACCTCGGTGGATATCGAGGCCAGGAACGAAACGGCCTACCTGCTCAGGGCTACCAGCTCCGTCGTCAAGTTCCCCGGCTTCACCATCCTCTATAGTGAAGGCAAGGATGAAGCTGAGGCTGAAGATGGCAAGAGGCCCCTACCTGAATTGGCAAAGGGCGAGCCACTGGAGTTCCTGGGCCTCTTTCCCCAGCAGCATTTCACCCAGCCCCCACCCCGCTATACTGAGGCCACCCTGGTCAAGGCGCTGGAGGAGAGGGGGATCGGGCGCCCCTCCACCTATGCCCCCATCCTTTCCACCATTCAGGCAAGGGGCTACGTGGAAAGGGAAGATGGGCGCTTTCACCCGCTGGAGCTCGGCCTTCTGGTGAGCGACCTGCTCAGGGAGCACTTCCCCGATATCGTCGATCTGGGGTTTACCGCCCAGATGGAGGAGGGGTTGGATCGGATCGCCCAGGGGGAGCAGGAGTGGGTCCCCTTCCTTCGGCATTTTTACCATCCCTTTGAACGGACGCTGAAGGTGGCGGAAGAGCGCATGGAAAAGGTGAGGTTGGCGGGCGAGCCCACGGGTGAGACCTGTGAACTTTGCGGCCGGCCCATGGTGATAAAGTGGGGGCGCTACGGCAGATTCCTGGCCTGCTCTGGCTTCCCCGAATGCAAAAATACCAAGCCGCTCCTGGTGAAGCTCGGCGTCCCATGCCCCAAATGCGGTGGTGAACTGGTGGAGAGGAAGACGAGGAGAAGGCGCACCTTCTACGGCTGCGCAAATTACCCCAACTGCGATTTCGCCATCAGCGATAAGCCCATTCCTCAGCCTTGTCCTGAGTGCGGCGGTCTGATGGTGATGCGGGGCAAGAAGATGGCGAAATGCCTGAAATGTGAATCGAGCATCAGCCTGGCACAGCGGGAGGCGGTGGAGGTATGATCCCATTGCTTGGGAGCGAGGGAAGCACGGAGAGGCTGCTCCATAACTACGTCAACTATCTTACGGTGGAGCGCCACGCATCGCCTTTCACGGTGCGCAACTACACCCACAACCTGCGCCACTTCCTGGAGTTCCTCATCAAGGAGAAGGTGCTAACCCTGGGGGAGGTGGACCGCTTCTTGCTGCGCCGCTATATCGCTGCCCTTGTGGAGCGGGGATTTGACAAGGCAACCGTGGCCCAAAAGCTGAGCGCGCTTCGCTCCTTCTATCGCTATCTAATGAGGGAGAATATGGTAACCTCGAACCCGCTGGCCGATGTCTCCTCCCCAAAGCTGGCAAGGCGTCTCCCCTCCTTCCTCCCCGGTGAGGAGGTGAAGCTGCTCCTTGAGATGCCCGATACCTCCACCCCCCAGGGGCAGCGAGATAGGGCGATGCTGGAGCTTCTCTACGCCGCCGGGCTGAGGGTGAGCGAGCTGGTGGGGCTCGATGTAGCTCATGTCGACCTTCAGTCCCGGGAGATTCGCGTCTGGGGCAAGGGCTCTAAGGAGAGGATGGTGCTCATGGGAAAGCCGGCAGCAGTTGCCCTCGACCTCTACCTTCGTCAGGGTCGAAGCAAGCTCCGGGGCGATTCCAGGACCGAGGCCCTGTTCCTAAATCGATACGGGAAAAGGCTTTCGCAGCGCGCCGTACAAAAGGCGATCAAGGGTTATGCCCTGAAGGCGGGGCTGGAGGGCAAGGTTCATCCCCACATATTGCGCCATAGCTTTGCCACCCATCTCCTGGACGGTGGCGCCGACCTGCGGGTGGTTCAGGAGCTCCTCGGTCACGCCAGCCTCACCACCACCCAGATCTATACCCATGTCACCCAGAGCCAGGCGCGAAAGGTATACCTCAAGGCCCACCCCAGGGCAAGGGGAAAAGGAGAGCCAAAATCAT
Organism: Chloroflexota bacterium; assembly: GCA_030604825.1. Classification (GTDB taxonomy): domain Bacteria; phylum Chloroflexota; class Dehalococcoidia; order E44-bin15; family E44-bin15; genus JAUVVB01. Next base: position 5,056 of record JAUVVB010000026.1, read on the forward strand.
GAAGATCCTGGTGATTCACGGACCAAATTTAAATGTACTGGAGAAGAGGGAAAGGGCGACCTATGGGGATAAGAGCCTCTCCGAGATCAACGCCTTGGTCGAAAAAAGGGCCCGGGAACTGGGCGTTGAGGTCCTCACCTTCCAGTCCAACAGCGAGGGAGCAATCATCGACTTCATTCAAACTGAAGCGCCGAAAGCAGATGGCATTATCATTAACCCCGGAGCGCTGACCCATTACGGTCTCTCGCTGAGGGATGCCCTTGCCGATAGCGCCCTTCCCGTGATCGAGGTCCACCTGTCCAACATCTACGCCAGGGAGGAGTGGCGGCATAGATCGGTGATCGCCCCCATCGCCCGGGGACAGATAAGCGGCCTTGGCTGGAGGGGGTATATCGCCGCTCTGGAGATACTGGTAGCCGAAAGATGATGAGCCATCGCCTGGAGAAGCTGCGCCAGAGGATGGTGGAAAGGGAGCTTGAGGCCATCCTCATCTCCCAGGGGGAGAACCGCCGCTATCTTTCTGGATTCACCGGCTCAGCAGGTTTTCTGCTCATCTCGGAAAAGGATGCCATCCTGGCCACCGATTTTCGCTATGTGGAGCAGGCGAAAGGCGAGGCGCCGCAATTTGAAATTTTTCGCACTGAGGGAGAGCTCCACAATTGGTTTACCGAGCTTGCTTCATCCCTGGGGCTGAAGAGGATTGGCTTCGAGGCCGATGACCTCTCCGTCTCCGTCTATCAAAGGCTGGTGGCAGCAGCGGGCGAAAAGGGCCTTGAGTTGGTGGCCAGCGGTGGAATGGTCGAGTCCCTTCGTTATATAAAGGACGAGGCGGAGCTTGAGCTCATAAGTAGGGCGGTGGAAATTGCCGATGCCGCCTTTGAGGAGGTGGCTGCCACCATTCGCCCCGGGATGAAGGAGAAAGAGGTGGCCTGGGAGATGGAGAAATCGCTGCGCCAAAGAGGCAGCGAGGGCATTCCCTTCCACCTCATCGTTGCCTCGGGGCCTAACTCCGCCCTCCCCCATGCCACCCCCACCGAGCGCCCCATCCTTGCCGGGGAGCCGGTTGCCATCGATATCGGGGCCAGGTTTCAAGGCTACTGCAGCGACCTATCCCGAACCCTCTACATTGGAAATCAAGACAATACCTTTGCTCGGATATATGACCTCGTCCTCGGCGCCCAGCTCACCGCCATCGCCACCATCGAGGCGGGCATGAGCGGGGATAAGGCGGATAGCCTGGCCAGGACAGTTATTGAACAGGGAGGCTATGGGGAGGCCTTCGGCCACTCGCTGGGGCATGGGGTGGGGCTTGCCCCCCATGAGGAGCCCCGCCTGGGCAAGGGCTCATCCACGGTGCTGAGCGATGGCATGGTCTTCACCATCGAGCCCGGAATTTATGTAACGGGGTGGGGAGGGGTGAGGATCGAGGACCTGGTGGTGATGGAAAGGGGGAGGGTAAGGGTGCTATCTGGGGCGAGGAAGATAGATTGACATGGCGATGGCCATAAAGCGCAAGGAGCGAGGTTGAGAAAATGATCAGCACTGGCGATTTGAAGAAGGGGATCACCATTGAGCTGGATGGGGAGCTCTACACCATCCTCGACTGGCAGCACATCAAGATGGGGCGGGGCAGCGCCCAGGTCAGGCTGAAGCTTCGCGATATCAGGGCGGGGCATACCATTGAGCGAACCTTCCAGGCGGGGGAGAAGTTCATCAGGGCGCGCCTCGACCGCCGAACGGTGCAATACCTCTACTCAGACGGTGACCTGCACTACTTCATGGATGTGGAGAGCTTCGAGCAGACGGCGCTAAATCGTGACCAACTGAGCGATGCCCTCGATTACATCAAGGAGGGCATGTCCCTTGACATCCTCAGCTATAAGGATGAGCCTCTCGGGGTGGAGCTTCCCAACTCGGTGGAGCTTCAGGTCGTGGAGACAGGCCCTGGCTTCAAGGGGGATACGGCAACGGCGGGAAACAAGCCGGCGAAGCTGGAAACGGGGATCACCATCCAGGTCCCCATTTTCATCAACAATGGGGATATCGTTCGCGTTGATACCCGCACCGGCGAATATCTGGAAAGGGTTTAGCCCTTTGCTGAAAGCTGACCTCCATATCCATACCGTCTATTCCCCGGACTCGGCAACATCGCTGAAGGAGATCGTCGCTCGCTGCCGCAAGGTTGGCATCAACTGCATCGCGGTGACCGATCACAATACCATCCTTGGTGCCTTGAAGATGGAGGAGCTGGCTCCCTTCACCGTTATCGTGGGCGAGGAGATTCATACCCGCTCCGGGGAGATCATCGGCTATTTCCTCAGCGAGGAGATCCCGGCAGGGCTTCCCGCCGAGGAGACGGTGCGCCGCATAAAGGAGCAAGGGGGGCTGGTGTGCATCCCCCACCCCTTCGACCGCCTCAGGCTCTCCACCCTTCGGCGCAAGACGCTGGAGGGGCTGCTGCCCCATATCGACATCATCGAGGCATGTAATTCGCGCGTTTTCCTCTCTCGCTACTGGGCCCAGGCCCTGCTTTTCGCCGAAAATCACGGGCTTCTCGCCAGTGCGGGAAGCGATGCCCATACCGCCATCGAGATCGGCAACGCCTATGTGACCATGCCAGAGTTCGACGGCAGGGAGGAGTTTCGCAAAGCCCTGGCCGAAGGGGCGCTCTTCGGGCGAAAGACGAGCCTTTGGGTTCGCTCAAGGGTCATCTGGGAAAGGCTTACCAGGCGCTAGCCCACCGCCCTTGAGACCAAATACGCAGCGTGCTATTCTATAGCCAGAGGGCTAGGGTCGAAAAAATGTATCGCATTGGGTGGTTTTCCACAGGTAGAGACGCCGCAGCGCGGCAGCTTCTGCGCACCGTATGGCGCAGCATAGAGAAGGGCGAGATAGAGGCAGACATCCCCTTCGTCTTCAGCAACCGTGAGCCGGGCGAGGCGAAGGAGAGCGACTCTTTTTTCGAATTGGTTCGTGGCTACAGACTACCGCTCATCTGCTTATCATCGAGGAAATTTAAGCAAGGCTTTGGCGAGGGATGGAGGCAACGGTTCGAAAAAGAGGCCATGAACAGGCTTGAGGGGCTCCACCCCGATATTTGCGTCCTTGCCGGATATATGCTCATCGTGGGCCAGGAGATGTGCCAGCGCTATCCCATGATCAACCTCCACCCCGCTGCTCCTGGCGGCCCCAAGGGAACATGGCAGGAGGTGATCTGGAGGCTACTCGCGGAAGGGGCATCGGAGACCGGGGTGATGATGCATGTGGTGACGCCGCAGCTTGATGAGGGGCCTCCAGTTACCTACTGCACCTTCCCCATAAGGGGGGAGCCCTTCGATAGGTACTGGAGGGAGATAGAGGGACTTTCCATAGCTGAGGTGAAGGCAAGGCAGAGG
>JAUVVB010000022.1 GCA_030604825.1 Chloroflexota bacterium
GACGCCGCAGCTTGATGAGGGGCCTCCAGTTACCTACTGCACCTTCCCCATAAGGGGGGAGCCCTTCGATAGGTACTGGAGGGAGATAGAGGGACTTTCCATAGCTGAGGTGAAGGCAAGGCAGAGGGAAAGAAATCCCCTCTTCAGGCTGATTCGAAAACACGGCCTGGCCCGAGAATTCCCCCTCATCGTTGCCACCCTAAAGGCCTTCAGCGAGGGTAGGGTGAGGATTGAAGGAGGAAGGGTGGTTGACAGCACGGGAAAGCCTATCAGGGGATATGATCTGAGCCAGGAGATAAACGAAAAAGTGAGAGGGGTGCTGGTCAAATGAACCTCATCTTCTTTGACCTGGAGGGCCCCCTTTCCCCTCAGGACAACGCCTACGAGCTGATGAAGCTCTTTCCCCGGGGAGGAGAGGTCTTCGAGGTGATCAGCCGCTACGATGACCTGCTGGCCCTGGAGGGAAGGCCGGGCTATGAGCCGGGGGACACCCTGGCCCTCATCGTCCCCTTTCTCATCTGCCACCGTGTCTCGGAGGACGACGTCGCCGGGCTGGCGCAACGGGCAAGTCTGGTTGATGGGGCCAGGGAGCTGATATCATCCCTCTCCTCCTCAGGTTGGAAGGTATTCTGCATCAGCACCAGCTATGAGCAATATGCAAGCCGCATCGCCCAGAGGGTGGGCATTTTTTCGGATAATCTCGCCTGTACCAGATTTTCCCTCAATCGCTACCTCAGCCTGGCGCGGAAGGGGGACGTCATCAAGATCGAGCAGATGGAAAGGACTATCCTGGCTCTCTCGCTGGGGGATGATGAGGGGATTAAGCAGGGCCTGGATGGTTTCTTCGGGGAGGTGCTGCCCAAGACAAGCCTTGGCACTGCCCAGAAGGAGGTAAAGCCGGTGGGAGGAAGAAGGAAGGTGGAGGCCCTTTTGGGATTTGCCCAGGCTCATGGTCGGTCCCTGGGGCAGGTGGTGGTGGTGGGCGACAGCATCACCGATTCTGAAATGCTTAAGGCTGTCGATGAAGCCGGGGGCCTAGCCATCGCCTTCAATGCCAATGAGTATGCCCTTCCCTATGCCACCATGGGCCTTGCCTCCACAAACCTGGGCGATCTGGAAGTGGTCCTGGACGCCTGGGCGGAGGGGAGCAGGCAGGCGGTGGAAAGGGTAGTTAGGGAAAAGGAAAGGTCTGGCGGTGTGGCAGATAGAGAACACTTCAACTGGTTGGTGGGGCGGGAAGACCTGGAGCAGCCGCTCAACATCCATAAGAGAATCCGTCGCTTGGTGAGGGAGGAAGCTGGCAAGCTCGGCTAGGAGGGAAGGGTGAGCGCCATCGAGGTAATAGGGTTTGGGGCAATGAACGTGGACCGGATATACCGGGTGGGGCGCATCCTCAGCGATGGGGAAGCCCTGGTGGAGGAGTCCGGGCTTTTTCCCGGTGGCTCAGCGGCAAATACCGTTTACGCTCTGGCCAAGCTGGGGGTTGCTGGCGGCGTTATCGGTGCCGTGGGCGATGACGCCGAGGGGGAGATGCTTCTGCGGGACTTGGAGGGGGTAGGCGTCGATACCGGGCAGACAAAGAAAAAGAGGGCAAGGACCGGCTCGGCGATTTGTCTTGCCGATAGGCAGGGAAGGCGAGCGATCTATATATTGCCCGGCGCCAATAGCCTGCTCAACGGCGATGACATAGACCTGGCCTACATCGGCCAGGCCGAGATGCTTCACCTCTCCTCCTTTGCCGACGAAGGGCAAATGGAGGTTCAGCAGGAGCTGATGGGCAGGATACCTGCCTCGCTTAAGGTGAGTTTCGCCCCGGGATCGATATATGCTGCCCGCGGGCTTGAGGCGCTGGAGCCAATAATGAGGAGGACTCATATCCTGTTCCTCAATCGAGAGGAGGCCGATGAGCTAACCGGCGAGGGCTTTCAAGGGGGAGCCCAAAGGCTGCTGAAAATGGGGTGCCAGATCGTGGCCATCACCCTGGGGGAAGGGATCGTCAGGGGGGAAAAGACCGTCACCTGTTATGTAGCCGGTGGCGGTCACCAGTACACCATAGAGGTCGAGAGGGCTGCTACCAAGGCTGAAGGGGATACCATCGGCGCCGGCGATGCCTTTGCCGCTGGATTTCTCTATGGCTTTCTCCGCGGCAAAGGGCTGGAGGAATGTGGCTATCTGGGCGATATGGTTGCCCGCTCCTCCATCGCCAAAATCGGAGCCAGGGCCGGGCTTCCCTCCCTGGAGCAGCTTAGCCAGCAGTATCAACGGGAGCGGGGTCTCCCCTTATAGCTACCTGGCCTTGTATTCGGGCTTCCGCTTCATGGCAAAGGCCAGGGGGCCCTCCTTGGCATCCTCGGTCATGTGGAGGTTCTGGGCAAAGGACCTTTCCAGCCTTATCCCCTCATCCAAAGGCATGCGGACGCCCCTGTAGGCAAGCTCCTTCACCATCCTCACCGCCAGCGGGCCATTCTCATTGATCCTGTTGGCCAGCGCCTCCGCTGCGGACATCAGCTCAGCGGCAGGCACCACCTTGTTTACCAGCCCGATGCGGTAGGCCTCTTCAGCAGTGACCCAATCCCCGGTCATCAGTATCTCCAGGGCAATGCCAAAGGGGACAAGGCGGGGCAGCCTCTGGGTTCCCCCCATTCCCGGAATGATGGCCTGAACCACCTCTCGCAGGCCAAGGCGAGCATTATCGGCAGCGATCCTGATGTCACATGCCAGGGCCAGCTCCAGTCCACCCCCCAGGGCATAGCCATTGATGGCAGCGATGAACGGCTTATACACCTCCAGGCCCCGCATCGGGGTGATCTCGGGTAATATGTCTCGGGGAAGCTCCCCAGAGGCTATCTTGGGCTGGAGCTCTGCCAGCTCCTTGAGGTCAGCCCCTGCAGAAAAGGCTCGATCCCCAGCCCCGGTCACAATGGCGGTCCAAACATCGGGGTCATCCCTGACCTTAAGCCAGGCCTCGGTCATCGCCCCCCACATCTCCAGGTTCATGGCGTTCATCACCTCGGGGCGGTTCAGGGTGATGTAGGCGATATGGCCCTTCTTCTCAAAGAGCACTACCGGCATAAGTTCCTCCTTTTCCGTTGAATCAAAGGCAAACCCCTTTGCATTGACCAATAGGGGTCATTTCGCCTCGACCTCTTCCCTGGCCAATATTTCATCCACCAGCCCATATTCCACCGCCTGCTCCGCGCCCAGGTAGAAGTCGCGATCGGTATCCCGGGCAACCTTCTCCACCGGCTGGCCGGTATGCTTGGCGATGATGCTGCGAATCTTCTCCTGCATGCGTATGATCTCGCGAGCAGCGATCTCGATGTCTGCCGCTTGCCCCTGGGCACCACCCACCGGTTGATGCATATGAACAGTTGAGTTGGGAAGGGCATAGCGCTTCCCCTTGGTGCCGGCACAGAGCAGCAGGGTGCCCATGCTTGCCGCCAGGCCAACGCAGATGGTGGAGACATCACAGCGAATCAGCTGCATGGTGTCGTAGATGGCAAGGCCGGCGCTGATCAGACCCCCGGGGCAGTGGATGTAAAGGCTTATGTCCTTATCCGGCTCCTCCCGCTCCAGGTAGAGAAGCTGAGCGACGATCAGGTTGGCTACCTGATCGCTGATGGGCGTGCCCAGGAAAACTATCCGCTCCCGGAGGAGCAGAGAGTATATGTCGAAGGCTCGCTCCCCCCGAGCCCCGCTCTCGATGACCATGGGTATTATGTTCCTAGGTAAACCTTCCATCGCTTCCTCCTTTCCCTCACTTGGTCTCGCCTGCCGAGGCGATCTCCACCAGTCGCCTCACCGTCTTTCTGGTGAGCAACAGGTCCTCCAGCGACTGGCGAGCCTCCTCAGATCGGAAAACCCTTCTTAGCTCCTCCCCCCTTTCCCCCGCACCCTGAGCTAGGGCCTCCACCTCTTCATCCACCTCCGCCGCAGTTACCTCGATTTTCTCCTCCTCGGCCACCTTTCCCAAAACCAGGGAGCGAATAAGCCTCTTGGTGGCTTGGGGGCGAAGCTCCTCCCTCAGTTCCTCCTCGCTCCTCCCCCTGCTCCTGAGATGCCCCTCCACGCTTTTCTCCCCCTCCTTGACGAGGAGGTCGATCTCGCGCTCCACCAGAATGGGGGGGAACTCCACCTTGGAGCGCTCTACCAACGCCTCTACCACCGTCTCCTCGAGGCGCTTTCTGGCCCTCTCCTCAGCCATAGCCCTGAGATTGGAGGCCACCCTCTGGCGGAGGGATTCCAGGTCGTCAAACCCCTGGCCCAGGCTTTTGGCAAATTCATCGTCCAGCTCGGGAAGCTTCTTTTCCTTGACCTCGCTGGCCGTAACCGTGAATAGATATTCCTTTCCCGCGAGTTCCCTTCGCTCGTGGTCGGGGGGGAAGGAGATGGAGAACTCCTTCTGCTGCCCCTTCTCCACGCCCTCCAGCCTCTCAGCAAAGCCGGGCACGGGGAAGGGAAATTCCGACAACACCTGATACTGAAGGTCCTTTCTCTCCAGCACCGTGTTATCGCTCTGGGTAACTTTTATATCTATGGTCACCAGGTCGCCAAACTGGATCGGTCGCTCTGCCGGCTGCCAGGGGGCGTGCTCATAACGAATTTGCTCCAAAGCCTTTTCCACCTCCTCCTCGGCAACCTCCACCGGCTCCGGGGCAACGCTGATTTCCCGGTAGTTTCCCAGTTCAACGGTGGGACGAACCGGGAGGGTGGCCTGGAAGACTACTCCCGGATCGGACTCCACGATCTCGATCTGGGGCTGGGCAATGGCATCGATCCCTTCCTGCTCAAGGGCGCGACTCAGAAGCTCTGGCACCAGGTGCTCCAGCGCCTCTTCCCGCAGCGCCTCCTTGCCCAGGTAGCGCTCCAGCATCATCCGAGGTGCCTTCCCCCTCCTGAAGCCGGCCACATCGATGCGCTTCACCAGATGACGATAGGCCTCCTCCAGGGAGTGCTCCACCTCCTCGGGCTCTGCCTCAACCCTGAGCACTACCTGGCTGTTTTCTATTCTCTGGGAGGATACCTTCATTTTCCTTGACAGATTATACCATGAAATGGGGCTCCCTCCAAGCGATCTATCTTTCGATCCAGATGTCCTTAAGATAAGGGATGACCATGGGGGTAGCCACCGCTCCCTTCACATAGGGCTTCACCAGAAGATAGCTCCGGTCAAACCACAGGGGGAGCCAGGGGGCGTCATCCACGATGGTCCGCTCCACCTCCTGATATATTCCCATCCTGGCATCAAAATCGCCCTCCTGCCTTGCCGCCTCCAGTAGCTGGTCCACATGGGGATTGCCATAAGCGGTGTGGTTCTCCGCGCTTTGGCTGTGGAAAAGGACATCCAAAAAATTCTCCGGGTCGGGGTAGTCCGCCACCCAGCCAACCTGGAAAACCTGGAAGCTTTGCTCCCTCAGCTCCTCGAGGAAGGTCTGCCACTCCAACCCCTCGATCTCCACCTCCACCCCCAGATTTTCATGCCACATCCAGGCAATGGCTACGGCGATGGGAGAAACATAACCGCCGCTGCCCACCACCGAGAAGACGACGGTGGGCAGCTCTTCCCCGTAGCTTGATGTGGCCAGAAGCTCCGTTGCCCTCTCCAAATCGTAACCCAATCCCTCCAGCTCCTCGTCATATCCCGGCATGCCCGGAGGCAGGATGCCAGCGGCGGGGGAAACCAGGTCCTTCATCAGTATCTCGATGATCTTATCCTTGTCCACGGCATGACAGAAGGCCTGGCGAACCTCTACATCGTCGAAGGGGGGCATGGAGGCATTGAAGCCAATATACGATGTTGAAAGCTGGGGGGCGATCACCAGCTCATCATGTAAGGGGTTGGTGGGGTCCAGCACCCGCTCGATGTTCGCCGTGCTCACTGAAACTATGTCAAGTTCATCCCTCTCGTACATCATCATCGGGTTTCCGGTGAGGAGGAAGGTCACCCTGTTGAGCTTGGCCACCCCCCGATGGAAGTTCTCGTTCCTCTCCAGGACGATCCTCTGTTCCTCCTGCCACTGGGCCAGTTTGAAGGGGCCGGTCCCATTGGGATTTTCCGTCCAGTTCTGGCCCGAGGCAACGTTTTCCTGATCCAGAGCGAAGGCAACGGGGTGGGTCAACTTGGCCAGAAAATAGGCCTTGGGGGCATCGATGGTGATCTCCAGGGTTTTCTCGTCCTTCACCCTGACCCCTTCCACCTCATCGGCCTCTCCCCTGAGCTTCTCCTTGACCCCCACGATATCGCCAAGGTAAACCTCCGCCACCGGGGAGTGGGTGGCGGGGTCGGCGGCGCGCTCCAGGGAATACTTTAAGTCGCCTGCGGTGAGTTCCTTCCCATTGTGGAACCTAACCCCATGGCGGAGGTGGAAGGTGTAGGTCCTGCCATCGGGGCTCGTCTCCCAGCTCTGGGCGATATCGGGGATGACCTCGAGTTCTCGGTTCAGGGTTACCAGCCCGCTGAAGATCTCCACCACATAGCTTGCCGAGGTGGCATCGGCGCAAAGGGCAGGGTCCAGGGTGACGGGCTCGGAGCCATAAAGGGTTAACCCCTCGCCGCTTACCCCCTGACAGCCGGGGATGAGGGGAAAAAGAAAGACCATTGCCAGTAGGGCAATGGCAATCGTGATGGGAATCTCTGCTCTAAAGCGTCTCATTGCCCCAGACCAGAGCCCCCGTCCCCGAATCTATGGTGGTCTTTTCCCGCCACACGATCTCCTTCGGCAGATAGTCCTCAAAGGCCTTCCTCAGCAGCCATTTCCCCCATAGCCTCCCCCCCTCCCATCTCACCTTTTGCTCGGCGGGGATCTCCCGGGCAAAATCCCTCAGCTCAGGGGTCAAATAGGGAGCCCTCACCTGGAGATGGAGCGCCTCCCCTAACATATAGGGGTATCTAAGGTCATAGGCTTGAAACGCCCTTGAAGATAGGTCCTGCTCCAGCTCCCTCAGGAAGTGAGCGCCAAAGGCCTCATCGTTGGAGGCGATAAAGCCGATGAAACCGGAAAGGGAGCTATAGCCGATGAAGAGCTCGTCGGCGCCATCGCCGCTGTATATGGAGTTCACGTATCTCCGGGCAAACCTCATGGCGATATAAAGGGGGGCAAAGGTGGTGGGGCCCACCGCCTCGCTGTAGCCTTCGATGATGCTCCCCCTGATATGAGGGGGAACATGCTCTTCATACTGGCTGCTGGCCAGGATCCTTGCCCCCTCCAGGGCTGCCTCTTCCAGCTCCTCCTGGGTGAAAAAGTGCACCCTGTGATCCAGCTCCAGGAAGTGGGCCACCCTCCTGGCATAGCGGAGGTCTTTATCAAAGCCCTCCCTGGTCACGGTAAAGGCCTTCAGCCCCTTAACATGCCTTTTGGCGAGCAAGGCTATGATGCTGGTATCCAGCCCGCCGGAGAGCAACACCCCCTCGGCTTTTTCGTTCTTTATGGCCTCATCCAGTAGAAGCCTTAGCCCGCAAATTGCTTCGGCTATATCCATAATGGTTTGCCTTATTCGGGTTCCAATTTGAGGTGGAGCTCCTTGAGCTGTTCCGGCGAAACATCAGCGGGGGCATCGAAGAGCACGTCCTGGGCGCTCTGGTTCTTGGGGAAGGGGATCACCTCCCTTATGGTCTCCTCCCCGGCAAGGAGCATCACCAGCCGGTCTATCCCCGGGGCAATTCCCCCATGGGGAGGGGCACCATATTCGAAGGCCTCAAGCAGATGGCCGAACCGCTGCCTCACCTCCTCCTTCCCATATCCCAAAAGGTGGAAGACCTTCTCCTGAAGCTGGCGGTTGTGAATCCTGATGCTGCCGCTGGAAAGCTCGCATCCATTGCAAACCAGGTCGTAATGCTTGGCGTGCACCTTCTCCGGGGCGGTGTCCAACAGGGGGATATCCTCGTCCCTGGGGGCGGTGAAGGGGTGGTGCATCGGCTCCCACCTCCCCTCCTCGCTCCATTCAAGAAGGGGGTAATCCACGATGAAGCAGAAGGCCAGCAGGTTGGGATCGGCAAGTTCAAGGCGACGGCCAACCTCAATTCTCAAGGCGCTGAGGGCTGCCTCCACCACCTTTGGTTTATCTGCCAGGATGAGCAGGAGATCCCCCTCCCTGGCCTCAAGGCGCCTCGACATCTCCCCGATCTGGTCCGCGCTGAGGAAGCGAGCAGCAACGGACTTCGCCTGCTCCCCCTTGGCCAGGGGCAAGGTGACCAGTCCCCTTGCGCCCTGAGCCTTTACCAGCTCCGCTAACTCATCGAGCTGGCGCCGGGAGTAGTGGGCACAGCCGGGGGCGCATATACCCTTGACCCTTCCCCCCTCCTTGAGGGCGGAGCGAAAGACGTCGAATTCCGACCTGGCGGCGATATCGGAGAGGTCGCTGATCTCCACCCCGAAGCGGAGGTCTGGCTTGTCGGTGCCGTAGCGCTCCAGGGCATCGGGGTAGGAGAGGCGGGGGAAGGGGCTCATCACCCTCATGGTGGGCTTCACCTTCTCTACCAGGGCGGTGAACAGCTCCTCCATGAGGTTGAGGATGTCCTCCTCATCCACGAAGCTCATCTCCAGGTCAAGCTGGGTGAACTCTGGCTGGCGGTCGGCTCTCAGGTCCTCGTCGCGGAAGCAACGCGCAATCTGGAAATATTTCTCAAATCCAGCCACCATGAGGAGCTGCTTTAGCTGCTGTGGGGACTGGGGAAGGGCATAGAACTTCCCGGGGTGAACCCTGCTGGGAACCAGGTAGTCCCTTGCCCCTTCAGGGGTGCTCTTGATCAGGATGGGGGTCTCGATCTCGATGAAGCCCTTGGCATCGAGGAAATCGCGCATGAACTTTATCACCCGGTGGCGGAGGATGATGTTCTGCTTCATCCTCTCGCGGCGTAGGTCAAGATAGCGATACTTGAGGCGAAGGCTCTCATCCACCTCCGCATCCTCATTTACGTAAAAGGGAGGGGTCTTCGATGGATTGAGGATCTCCGCCTGTTGAGCGATAACCTCGACCTCGCCGGTGGCCAGCTTCGGATTCTCCGTTCCCGGGGGGCGCTTGGCCACCTCGCCCACCACCTGTAGCACATACTCATGGCGCAGCTTGGTGGCCAGCTGATGTCCCTGCTTCGATACATCGGGATTGAAAACCACCTGCACCAAGCCCTCTCGATCGCGCAGGTCGATGAAGATCAGACCCCCATGATCCCTCCTCCGATGCACCCAACCGGCAAGGGTCACCTTCTGGCCCACGTTCTTCTTGGTTAGCTCCCCGCAACTACAGCTTTTAAGCATTCTCCCACCTCGTGGATTATAGCCTATATGAAAGGGCTTTTTCAATCAAGCCGTCGGTTGACTTGGCGATGTTTGGACATGGACGGCGATCTGTGCCGATAGCAAACTTATCCCCTCTTGGCTAATTGGCAACCGTGACCTTGAGTGTGCTACGGCGTTTGTTGGCGACCTAGCAACTAGACTTTCACACCGTGTTCAACTTACTACAGATGGTCACAAGGTGTATTTGGAAGCTGTAGAGAATGGCTTTGGTGCTGATATTGACTATGCCATGTTGATTAAACTATATGGCTCTGAGCCAGAAGGACAGAAACGGTATAGCCCAGCCCGGTGCATTGGCGCAGAAAGCCGTGTGGTTCAAGGCAATCCCGATAAGGCGCATATCTCCACAAGCTATGCTGAGAGAAATAACCTTACCATGCGAATGAGTATGCGGCGATTCACCAGATTGACCAACGCTTTCTCCAAAAAGATTGAAAACCTAGAGCATGCCGTAGCTCTACACTTTATGTATTACAACTTCGCCCGACCACATAAGACGCTTACACCTAACGGCTCTATAGGAGTTACACCCGCAATGGCAGCGGGAGTAACTAACCACATCTGGACTATAGAGGAGATCGTGAAGCTTGCTGATTGACATCACCTATATTAGGAGTATAATCTTAAACTAAGATGGTAACAGGAACAATAAATATTCCCCGTGGAACACAGCTTGTTTATGTTTCCTTTTCCGCAGAAATTATCCCCAGTACCACAGAGAGTCTGATAGCCACTATGACTAACTTGGCGAATGTGGGAGTAAAAGAGGTTTATCTCCTGCTTTCTACACCCGGTGGTAGTGTTATGAATGGTATGAACCTTTATAATGTTCTAAAAGGAATGCCGTTTGAACTCATTACTCACAATGTGGGCAATGTAGACTCTATTGGTAATGTCCTTTTCTTGGCTGGCAACAAGCGATATGCTACAGCTAATGCCACATTCATGTTTCACGGTGTTGGGTTTGATACCGCTCCAAATCAAAGATTAGAAGAAAAATTTTTGAGGGAAAGATTAAATGGTATCCTGAGTGACCAAAGGAGAATTGGGGACATTATCTCTCAATACACAAATCTCTCCAATAGGCAAGTCGCTCAGCTTTTCAGGGAAGCTCAAACTAAAGATGCTAGATACGCAGTTGATAAAGGGATTATTCACGAAATCCGAGATGTCCAGCTCACCTCTGGCTGTCCCGTAGTCTCTTTGGTATTCAAGCGCTAAAGCATCCAAATCAAGTTGGTTCATTATACCTCCCTATGTTTGTACACTATATTTGATAGCAAAAGACTTGTCAAGTCTATTTTCACCAACCTATGATCCACCCAGCTTCCCCATGTGTTTCAAATTGACCCACTACCGTTGACTTGCGTCTACCTCAAGGTTATCCTTGGCACGGATTTGAAAAGGGGGTGAGCATCAGCCTTTGAAGCGCCCCGATAAAAGGGGTATAATGGAAATAGAGATAGGATGACAAGGGCGGAGACGGTAGAGCTAGTTCAAATAAGCGTTCGGGGCGTGGTTCAGGGGGTTGGCTTTAGGCCCTTCGTTTATCAGCTTGCCACCCGGCACCACCTCAAGGGATGGGTATGTAACACCTCAGGCGATGTTAAGATCGAGGTGGAGGGGGAAAGGGGGGAATTAGATGAGTTCCTCGTTGAACTGGAGAGCCTGGCCCCTCCCCTGGCCCGCATCGAGGGGCTTACATCCACCAGCGCCCCACCTCGAGGTTACACCCATTTTGAAATACGTCACAGCCTAGCCGAGGAGGGCAAATATCAACTGGTATCCCCCGATATTGCCACCTGCGAGGCCTGTAAAAAGGAGCTCCTCTCCCCCCCAGACCGACGCTATCGCTACCCCTTCATCAACTGCACCAACTGCGGTCCTCGCTTCACCATCATCGAGGACATCCCCTACGACCGCCCCAAGACCACCATGCGCCATTTTCAGATGTGCCCCGATTGCCAGCGGGAGTACGATGACCCCCTGGATCGGCGGTTTCATGCCCAGCCCAACGCCTGCCCCAGATGCGGCCCTTTTCTCGAACTAGCAGATGGTAGTGGTAAAAGTATCGCTGTGGAAGATGTAATTGCCACTGCTGCTAAACTGTTGAGAGAGGGAAAGACCCTCGCCATAAAGGGCTTGGGCGGCTTTCACCTCGCCTGCGATGCCTCAAGCGATGATGCAATTCAAGCGCTGCGGAATCGAAAGCGGCGCCCCTATAAACCGCTGGCCATAATGCTTGCCACCCTCGACGATGTGAGGCAACACTGTTTTGTATCCGAAGAGGAGGAAAAGCTGCTCACCTCCCCCCACTGCCCCATCCTGCTCATGAGGTGGAAAGACGATTCCTCTGTTTCCCCAAAGGTGGCCCCAGGGCTCAAGTATCTGGGGGCGATGCTGCCCTATACCCCGCTTCACCATGTGCTGCTGCGCGAGGTCGGCCTCCCCCTGGTGATGACCAGCGGCAATATCAGCGAGGAGCCCATCGCCAAGGACAACGAAGAGGCAGTGAGCAGGCTCAACGGCATCGCCGACCTTTTCGTCCTTCACAATCGCGACATATACGCTCGTTACGATGATAGCGTAGCTATTGTAGAGAGAGGGAAGCCTCAACTAATAAGAAGAGCACGGGGATACGCTCCTTATCCTATTCATCTCCCATTCAGGACGAAAAAGCAAATCCTTGCCTGTGGTGCTGAGCTCAAGAACACCTTCTGCCTCACCAGGGAAAATCATGCCTTCATCAGCCAGCATATCGGCGATATGGAGAACCTGGAGACCCTGGAGCACTTTGAGAACACCATCGAACTCTACCAGAAGCTCTTCCGCATCGAGCCCCGGGTTCTGGCCTATGACCTCCACCCCGAATACCTCTCCACCAAGTATGCCCAGGAGCAGGGCGATAAGTTCACCCTGGTGGGGGTGCAGCATCATCATGCCCATATCGTAAGCTGCATGGTGGAAAACGGGGTTCAGCAGCCGGTCATCGGCGTTGCCTTCGATGGCACCGGTTATGGGACAGATGGCACCATCTGGGGAGGGGAATTTATCGTCGCCGACTATAAGGGCTTCCACAGGGTGGGGCATCTGGAGAGGGTGCCCATGCCCGGCGGTGCCGCTGCCATAGAAAGGCCATACCGCATGGCTTTTTCGTATATCTATGCTCTATTAGGAGAGGGCATTCTTGGCCAGGACTTGCCCTTTTTGAGAGACATCGACCAGTATGAAAAAGAGGTTATGAAACGCCAGCTTGAGAGGGGGCTCAACTCCCCGCTGACCTCAAGCTGCGGCCGCCTCTTCGATGCGGTGTCAGCGCTCCTTGGCATCAGGGGGAGGGTGGACTACGAGGCTCAGGCAGCCGTGGAGCTGGAGATGGCAGCCCCCGATGAGTTCGAGGGCGTCAATCCCTACCCCTTCTCCATCGAGGAGCGGGATGGGATGAAAATCGTTCTACTGAGGGAATTATTTGAGGCGATAATCCTGGATATAGAGGGTCGCCTCCCCGTGGGCGCGATCTCGCTCAGGTTTCACCACACCATAGCTCGAATAGTGGCCGATATGTGTCACCTCGTCTCGAGGGAAACGGGCTTAGGCACGGTGGCGCTGAGCGGTGGGGTATTTCAGAACCGACTGCTGCTGAGGCTCACCGCCGACCTTCTGGAGCGGGAGGGCTTTTCGGTGCTCACCCACTCCCTGGTGCCCACCAACGATGGCGGCATCTCCCTGGGGCAGGCAACCATTGCCAATTTTCAAACTGGCATGAGCGGCAGATAACCGAGTAAATTTAGAAGTAACCTCAACGATAATGAGAGGATTGTAAAGGGCGAAAAAAGGGCGAAAAGGCGAAAAATGTGTCTTGCCATTCCGGCACTGGTTAAATCGATAGAGGGAAACGAGGCGGAGGCGGAGCTGGGCGGCGTTAGCCGCAGGATAAGCATCGTCCTCACCCCTGAGGTCAGGGTGGGGGATTACGTGCTATTGCACACCGGCTATGCCATCAATGTCATCGATGAGGAGGAGGCGGAGGAGACGCTAAAGCTGCTGACGGAGATGGCATCGCTAGAAGGATAGACCAAGCGCCAAGAATTCATCCCAGGTGTTACATATCTTCGAAGAAAGACGCCCAATTCGAAAAGATGAAGTTCGTTGATGAGTTTAGGGATGTAGAGCTGGCCAGGGCGGTGGTGAGCCGGATTCACCGCAAGTCCAGCAGACACATCAGGCTGATGGAGTTCTGCGGCGGCCACACCGTTACCATCATGAAGCATGGCATCCGTCAGCTCCTCCCGCCGACGGTGGAGATGCTCTCCGGTCCCGGCTGCCCGGTATGCGTTACCGCCAACCAAGACCTGGATAGGGCTATTGCCCTGGCCCGGGAGCCAGGGGTGATCATCGCTACCTTCGGTGATATGCTCAAGGTTCCGGGCAGCCATTCCAGCCTGCAGCGGGTGAGGGCTGATGGCGCCGATATAAGGATCGTCTATTCCACCCTGGATGCCCTCCACATCGCGCGGCAAAACCGGGATAAATCCGTCGTTTTTATCGGCATCGGCTTTGAGACTACTGCCCCCACCATCGCCGCCTCGATACTCGAGGCCGAGGAGGAGGGGATAACGAACTATCATGTCCTTTCCCTGCACAAGCTTTGCCCCCCGGTGATCAAGGCCCTTCTCGATTCCGGGGAGGTGAGGCTTGATGGCCTCATCTGCCCCGGGCACGTGAGCGCCATCATCGGCTCCCGTCCCTGGGAGTTCGTCGCCCGGGATTACGGGATAGGGTGCGTGGTCTCAGGCTTTGAACCCTTGGACGTTCTTCAGTCTGTTGAAATGTTGGTTGACCAGCTTGAGCGGGGGGAACCCAGGGTGGAGATCGCCTACCGCCGTGGGGTGCGCCCCGAGGGAAATCTGAGGGCTCAGGAGCTGATGAACGCCATCTTCGAGCCTTCGGCGGCAAATTGGAGGGGGATGGGCGTGGTGCCTGGGAGCGGACTAAAGCTAAATAAAAGATACCAAAGATTTGATGCCCAGCTCGCCTTTGAAATCGACCCCGGGCCAACCGTTGAGCCCAAGGGCTGCATCTGCGGCGACATCCTGCGCGGGGTAAAGACCCCCCTTGATTGCAAACTGTTTCGAGGCGCCTGCACCCCGGAGCATCCAGTGGGGCCGTGCATGGTCTCCTCTGAGGGGAGCTGCGCCGGCTATTATCACTATGGAACCGTTTAAGGATGACAAGGTCCTGCTCGCCCACGGCAGTGGGGGAAGGCTGAGCCACGAGCTGGTGGAAAGGGGCTTTCTGCCCGCCTTCGACAACCCGCTGCTTTCAAAGCTGGATGATTCGGCGGTCTTCGAGGCTAAGGGCAGGCTTGCCTTTACCACCGATAGCTACATCGTGACCCCTATCTTCTTCCCCGGTGGTGACATAGGGAAGCTGGCGGTCTGTGGCACGGTGAACGACCTGTCGATGAGCGGCGCTGTCCCCCTCTATTTGAGCCTTTCCTTCATCATCGAGGAGGGTTTCCCCTTAAGCGACCTGGGGAGGATCGTGACCTCCATAAAGGAGGCCGCCGAGGAGGCGGGGGTGAAGGTGGTCACCGGGGATACCAAGGTGGCCAGCCGGGGCAGCGTGGATAAGCTCTTCGTCAATACTGCCGGGGTAGGCGTTGTACCTCACGGGGTCGATATCTCGGCCTCCAATGCCAGGCCGGGGGACAAGCTCATCTTGAGCGGCCCCATCGGTCAGCATGGCATCGCGGTGATGGCCATGCGGGAGGGGCTGAAGTTCGCCACCGCGGTGGAAAGCGATTGCGCCCCGCTGAACAAGCTGGTGGCTGAAATGCTGGAGGTATCGGGCCAGGTTCACTGCCTTCGCGACCCCACCAGGGGAGGGCTTGCCACCACGCTCAATGATTTTGCCACCCAATCAGACGTTGGCATCCTCATCTACGAGGATATGATACCGGTAAGCGACGAGGTGCGCGCTGCCTGCGAGATGCTGGGCTTTGACCCCTTCCATGTGGCCAATGAGGGAAGGCTGGTGGCGGTGGCTGCCCCCGACGATGCTCAGGGGATTGTGGAGAGGATGAGGCAAAATAAATACGGGGCCGAGGCTGCCATCATCGGGGAGGTCAGGGAGGAGCACCGGGGCAAGGTGGTGATGAAGACCTCATTGGGGGCATCGCGCATCGTTGACATGATGGTGGGGGAGCTGCTGCCCCGGATATGCTAGCTTACCTGCGCCTTCTGAAGTAGGACATAAGTGCCTTTCGATTCAGGTATACATGCCCCAGAATGGCGGCCACCACTGCGGCGGCGAAGCCAACATGGACATATCGCCAGGAATGGTTATCCGTGACCAACGCCACCACGCCGGTGATCACGGCCAAGGTAAGGAACACATCCAAGGCGATTAAGACCACCCTCCGCGTTTTTCTGGAGATGTTTCTACTCCTCCGGTTTGGGCTCTTCCCCGCCCTTTAGTTCGCCAGACACCATCTCCACAACCTTTGGAATGACCCGCTCCACCTGGGGGGTGCATTTCTCGCTGAAGGTGCGCACATCCTCAACCTCGATGGCATAGATGACGATCTCTTGGGGCATCTCAAGTCCCAACCTCTTCCCCAGTTCCAGAGCGGTGACGAGGTTGACATCATGGGGGGAGACGGCATGCCTGGTGGGGGCGAAATCCCCAGGCCCCAGCCGATAAACCTGGCCCACCTTTCCATCCCTGGTCTGGATGGAGTCGATGATGATCACCCTGTGGTAGCCCTGGAGCAGGTCGAGAAGGCTGAGCCCGGCGAGGTCGCTCTCCATCACCGTCACC
>JAUVVB010000027.1 GCA_030604825.1 Chloroflexota bacterium
AAGGCAGAAGCCGCAGGTCGCATGGTCACGAACTTTGTCCTTCTTGCCCTCCACAATCGGCATCAGGTCTTTACCCTCAAACTCGTAGGGAGCCTTGGCACCGGCGTAGTTTACAACGGTGGTGCATATATCATGGTGCTGTACAAGCGCATCGCTTCTTTGACCAGCCCCCAATCATTGTACCACCTTAAAAGTTAGACCAGCTAGCAAGTAGGCCGGGGGGAGCGGTGGGTAACAAAGACGTGTGAAGGCGCTCTATCATAACAGCTTGGATAATGCTGCCTTCGAGGAATAAACTGGACGTCGTCTCCCGACTCCGCCCCGCAGACGCTGCCTTCGGCTGGACCCTCGCGGGCATGGGCAGACAGAGAATACCACCGTGGGAGTACGTTTTAGCCAAAGCGCTTTAGCTGGCTGGCAAGCAGTTGCTCAGCATGACTCTCCTCCTCCTGCCGAAGCCGCTTGACCCTTTCCTTGGAATAGCCCAGAAGCTCAAACAGGATCTCGTCATTATGCTGACCCACGGTGGGGGGAGCGATGAAATCCTCCTCAATGCTCTGGGGCATCTTTATAGGGTTTCCCACAAGCCGTATCCTGCCCCCTAGGGAGTGCTCCGTCTCCACAATCATATTGCGGTGAACAATTTGAGGATCCTCAACCGCCTTGTCGATGGTATTCACCGGGCCACAAGGAATATCCTCAACCTCCAGTACAGGAAGCCAATCCTCAGCCTTCTCCTTGAGGAAGGCCTCCTGGACAATGGCGTCCAGCTCCTCCCTGTGCTCCAGCCTCGAAATGTGATCGGCAAATCTAGGGTCATCGATGACATGCTCAATGCCCAGAACCCTGGCAACGCGGGGCCAGCCAATCCCCATGACCAGATAGCCATCCTTAGTTTTGAAGGCCCCGTAGGGGGTGATGGCGAGATGACTTGAGCCCAGAGGGCCCGGGACCTCCCCACCAAGGAAATAGTAGGACATGTGATATGCCATCAGAGAGACCTGACCATCCAAGAGGGATACTTCTACCCTCTGTCCCTTGCCGGTAAAGGTGCGCTGGTAGAGGGCGGCAAGGACCCCGTGTACACCGAACATGCCTCCCACCAGGTCGGCGATGGAGGGACCGCAGCGAAGGGGTGGGCCGCCAGGTTCACCGGTGACGCTCATCACCCCACTTATCGCCTGGGCCACTAGGTCAAAGGACGGTCTGTCGCTGTAGGGGCCGGAGGAGCCAAAGCCTGATACCGAGCAGCAGATAATCGCGGGATTAATCTCCTTGAGGGTATCATAATCAGCGCCCAATCGCTCCATACTCCCAGCACGGGAATTATCCCACACTATGTCCGATATCTTGACCAGATCATAGAAGGCCTCCTTCCCCGAGCGGGTGCCTAGGTCTAAGGTTATGCTCTTCTTATTCCGGTTGAAGGCAAGAAAGTAGAAGCTGTCTCCCTTGTGATTGGGACCGGGCGTAAGCCTTGACCGGTCCCCCATGCCCGGTGGCTCGATCTTGATAACGTCGGCCCCCAGGTCAGCCAGCAACATGGAGCCATAAGGACCAGCTAAGGCCATCTCAACAGCTAAAACTCTCACCCCCTGCAGTGGTCCTTTCATATCATCCTCCTTCGATTATTTCAGGCAATTTCGCCCTTTAAACAAAGCAGATGCATCAGCAGGGTTATATCATTAAGGTCCTCAAGACGGGATATCATGTCCAGCGACTTTTCGACACCCTCCGGCGGGAGCACAAAGCTGGCGCAGTCCCGATACTTAGCCGTCAGCTCCTCCTCGGTCATCGGATTCCGTGAGTCGCCTTTTCCTATGGCCACCTCGTGGGAGATTTCCCGACCATCTTTGAGCCTGATGGTGACCACATCGGGGTGCAGCGGCGTGAGCCCCTCGGGATGGACGTATTCCACTCTTTTTAGCAGCTGCTGGGCTTTGTTGCCCAGCACTTTCTCATCAGTGAACTGCTTCAAGCCTACCCGACCATCCAGCAGGGCAATAGCCATGCAGTACTGCATGCTAAACTTTCCCTCCAAAGCGGTCTTAGGGCGGGAGTGGATCAGCACCTGGGGGAGGAACTCGGAGGTTCTACATCCTACCCTCTCCACATCATTAGCCCCGATTCCATTTTCCTTGATCAGGTGCAGGATGGCGTCGATGCAGCGATGAGTCAACAAGCAGCAGGGGTAGGGCTTCATGCCCACCCCTGATGAGACGATATCGAAGGCAGTGCCTAGTCCTTCAGTAGCCTTGGCGACGTCATATTCCGCGCCGCCGCAGAACATCTTGAGAAAGCCCATGGGGCTCTCTAGGATGGCCTCGTCTGCGGTGAATCCCTTCTTCGCTAGGAGAGAAGCTACCACCCCATTCCTGGCGGCATTACCGGCATGGAGGGGCTTGGTCATGGTGCCGAAATTTTGTCTCGTTCCCCCGGCCAAGGACGCAGCAATGCCCAGGGTCATCATGGTCTGGTGAGTATCAAGCCTCAGCATCCTCGCTGAGGCAGCGGCAGCCCCCATGGTGCCCAAGGTAACAGTGGCATGCCAGCCCCAGCCATAATGGCCGAACCCTATGCAGGCCCCTATCTTCCCCATTACCTCAAAACCAATGATGTAGCTTGCCAGCGCATCCTTGCCGCAGAGTTTTCCTGTCTCCCCTAAAGCCAATACCGCGGGAAGGAGGGCTACGGTGGGATGTCCCAGTGTGGCCATGGCCACATCATCGTAGTCCAAGGCATGGGCCATCGTGCCATTAGCCAGCGCTGCTTGAGGGGCGGAGGTCTTAAAACCACCGGCGATAACCGTAGCCTCAGGGGTGCCCCCCATCTCTTTGACATGTCCGGTGACGATCCTGGCCAAGGACTCCTGGGAGCCGGCCAGAATACAACCCAAGCCATCAAGGATTGCCCTCTTGGCAGAGCTCACCGCCTCGCTGGGGATCTGGTCGTAGCTGGTCCTCACAATGAAGTTGGTGACTATCTCTGTGGCGCCGATTCTGAAAAGCCTCCCCTCTCCATGAATATGGTCAACCTGTCCGCCCGCGGCGCTCTCGCCCCGAAAAGGACCATGGCGCACCCTGCTAAGGAAATGAACTCATATCGGCCAGGGTTAAGCGAGTGCAGGAAGGCCGCCTTTCATACCTCTATGTTATACGCCCCGTATTCCCTGAAAGCCTCCCTCAATACCCCGCACATCTCGCCAATGGTGGCGTAGGCCTTCACAGCCTCCAATATGGGTGGAACTAGGTTCAGACTTTCGTCCTTGGCCGCGTCTTTTAGCCGCCTCAGGCAGGCCTGAACCTACCGGTTATCCCGCTCTCCCTTCACCTGGGCAAGATTCCTTATCTGCTTCTCCTCAGCGTCGGCCCTCTTCTTGGGGTCATAGGGATGTTCCATGAGCCTGCCAGTGGTGACCTCCAGCTCGTTCTCGCCGACAAATCGGTTTATCCCTACGATTATCCTCTCCCCGCTCTCTATCTCCCGCTGATAGCGATAAGCGATCTTGGCGATCTCGCGCTGCATATAGCCGGTCTCGATGGCAGCGACAGCGCCACCCATGGCATCGATCTTCTCGATCTCGCGCCACGCCTCCTCCTCGACCTGGTCGGTCAGGCTCTCAACGAAATAGGAGCCAGCGAACGGATCAAGGACGTGGCCCAGCTTGCACTCGCACTCCATGATCCGGATGGCATCCATCTGAAGTTGCAGAGCCTCCAGGCTATGTCCCAGCCCCAGCGGCTCATCGTAGGGGCCACCGCCATAGGGCGGGCCGCCAGAGAGGCTGGACATGACACCGCCGATGACGGAGCGGGTTAGATTGTTCAGAGGGCGCTGTGAAGTCAGGTTAAACCGGCCAATATTGGCCCCGCCCGTGGGCTCGCGCATTATCCAGCTTCGGGGGTTCTTAGCGCTGAAGCGTTCCTTCATAATCCCCGCCCACATCCTGCGCGCTGCCCGGGCGCGGGCGATCTCAGTAAAGAAGTCCATGCTCCCGCCCATGACGAGGAAGCTAAGGCGGGGGACAAAGTCATCGACATCCAGTCCCGCGTCGATCCCAGTCTGCACATAGGCTATAGCATTGGCGAAAGTGAAGGCGATCACCTGGGTAGCAGTGGCACCGGCCTCTCTCATGTGGTAGCCGCAGACACTTATCCAGTTCATCCGCGGGATGTGCTCTGTGCAGTAGGTTATGGTATCCCTAGTCATCCTCATCGATGGCCGTGGTGGGAAGATATAGGTGCCGCGGGCGACAAGCTCCTTGAGGATGTCATTCTGGGGCGTGCCCCTCAGCCTATTTGAGGGGATGCCTCTCTTCTCAGCAAGGGCGACATACATGGCGATGATGATGTTGGCGGGGGCATTTATGGTGAAGGCGGAGGCGATCTTGTCCAGGTCGTTATCGCCCACAAAAGCCTCATAGAGCACCTCAAAATCCCTCAGGGTGTCTATGGCCACCCCCGTCCTGCCTACCTCACCTCGAGCGTTGGGATCATCGGAATCGTAGCCGCACTGGGTGGGCAGGTCGAAGGCGATATTGGGGCCACCGAAGCGGCCTCGCGATGCCATATACTCATAGTAGTCCCTGGTATCCTCCGGCGTTCCATAGCCACCATAATCGC
Organism: Chloroflexota bacterium; assembly: GCA_030604825.1. GTDB lineage: Bacteria > Chloroflexota > Dehalococcoidia > E44-bin15 > E44-bin15 > JAUVVB01. Next base: position 4,623 of record JAUVVB010000027.1, read on the forward strand.
CGCCCCTGACCACAGCAGCGCTGCCCTCGGCCATCATCTGAAAAGTGATGTTTGCCGGGTAGATCCCGGAAGTGAAGGGATACTCCCCGGGGAAGCCTACCTTCTCCAGGAAATCATGTCGGTCGAGGTCAAGAGGGGTGTAGAAGCGGTTGGGGCTCTCGCTGATGCCTAGCCTCTCCAGGGCCTGCCCTAGGGTTTTCTCCTGCCACTCCTTTCTTCTCCTCCTTATCTCCTCTAGCTTATCATTCCCAGACATTTTCCTCCTCCTAACTTCCTAGGCCTCATTGCCCTACATGACCAGAAGCGGAGTGTCATACCGCTCCGCCCATTGTATGCCCTGTTCTCCCTGTTGTTAAAAGGTTTGGGGCCGTCCCCAAACACCTGCCGTCACAGCACCTCCAGCCCTCGGGCACCGCGGATTCTTGATAGGCTAGTTGCAGCTTCGCCCTCAAGCTCCAGCTTATGGCGAGAAACATAATCGCTTCTCTCTGCCATGGCCAGATCACCTTCCCATGAACTCGGGCTTGCGCTTCTCAACAAAGGCCTTCAAGCCCTCCTTTAGGTCCTCACTCTCCATGATCATCTTGATGAGGACTGCGATCTCGGACTCGTCCTCGTCGCTAAGCCCGCGGGGTTTGACCAGCCTATTGATGATGCTCTTCGTTGCGCTTACTGCCAGTGGGGCATTCTCAGCAATCTCGCCAGCCAGGGCATAAGTGGCGGTGGCCAGCTGTCGCTCTGGAACGACATGGTCGATAAGCCCGATCTCCTTTGCCCTGGGAGCATCAATGAATCTTCCGGTGAAGAATAGCTCCTTGGCCCGGGAAACCCCAACCAGATCGATGAACCTCTGGATCGCAGTGTGGTAGTAGACCACGCCTAGCTTAACCGGGTTTATGCCTATCTTTGCCGTGTCAGCAGCCAAGCGCAGGTCACAGGCTACGGCGAGGTCACACCCGGCACCGAGCGCATAGCCATAGATCATGGCAATAACCGGGTATGGACACGCAAGGATGCTCTCAATGGCATACTCAAGGGGATTTGGCTGGGGGGCCTCTGCCTCAGACCCCCCAAGTAGGTCCCCTCCCGCGGAAAACGACTTTTCACCAGCACCCCTGAGGACCACCACTCTGATCTCCCTATCATCCTTCAATGAGTTGAGCGTGTTCCCTAGCATGAGCAGTACCTCTGCGGACAGCGCGTTGCGCCGCTCCGGACGGTTGATGCTGAGGGTGCAGATGTTCCCCTCTCTTTCAATAAGAACCACTGCCTCGACCATTGATTCTCCTTTCCAACCCAGGAGATCCTATCAGGGCAAAGCTCACCGCTATCGCGGAGGCGATCGCTGAAATCCTTACTTGCTCTTCACATTCTCCCTAATATAACTGGCGACCTCCCGAATGAAGGTCCCCGGACCGAAGATAGCACTAACGCCTTTCTCTTTAAGGAAAGCGATGTCCTCTGCAGGGATACTGCCCCCACCAATGATGAGCACGTCGTCCGCTCCCCTCGCCTTTAGCTGCGCCACCACCTCGGGAAAGAGGTAGCGATGAGCCCCGGAGAGGCAGCTTAACCCCACCACATCGACATCCTCCTGAATGGCTGCCTGCGCTATCTTTTCCGGTGTTTGCCTTAGCCCGGTATAGATCACCTCCATCCCCTCATCCCTCAATCCCAGGCTCAACACCTTGGCCCCTCGGTCATGACCGTCGAGGCCAGGCTTTGCCATCAGAACTCTTATCCTTCTCTTCTCAGCCATGAAACCTCTTTTTCAGGCTCGGGCCTCACTAATTGTGGGGCACATCTGGCCGTTTCATATCAACGTTTGCGCTTTCGCAAGAAGTGTACTGGTTCATGTGATTAGTGGAGACATCGCCCCCACGTTTTGATTCTCTCTCCACTGCTGCATGAGTTTAGACAGTGTCAGCTAGCTCAGTGGTTCGTGTCGTCTTACTGAATCATATGTCCTCTCCCACTCTAATAGTAGCTCATCTCTTGGCTCAGGGAGATCAAAGGAACTCTCCTTACGTGGTAGCCCTGTTCGACAACCCCCGTGGTGTACCGCGCCGGGCGCAGCGCCCGGACGCAATCCGCTACTGCCTGCTGTATAGTCCCATCAGTTCTGTCTGTGCCAGGATGTGCCCCTCCATTGCCTGGAGCAACTCCTCTTTGCTCGCAGCAGCGGGTAACTTGAGCACGGCATCCAGGGCATAGAGTTTGAAGAAGTAGCGGTGCGTGCCGCCGGGCGGGCAGGGACCCCCATAGCCCAGCTGCCCCCAACTGTTCTTGCCATGCCTGCTGCCGTTGGGCAGGTCAGCGTCTGGAGGGACAGCCTCTGGCAAGGCGCGAGTTTCGGTGGGCAGGTTGTAGAGCACCCAATGGACCCAGGTGCCAATCGGCGCGTCAGGGTCATCGGCGATTAGG
>JAUVVB010000024.1 GCA_030604825.1 Chloroflexota bacterium
GCAAGCTGGGTCGCTCACGCTGCCTGTACACCCTTTGTAGCTTGTTTGCCCTGAAATCCTCGATCAAGTTTGACCAAATTCCCTCGGCTTCCCCGACGACCACGGCATCGGCGTGCTGAGTTGCCTCTTCGGGCAGGACGCTAGGATGGATACCCCCTAAGACGACCTTCACTCCTGTCGCTCTGAAGGCATCGGCGATCTCGTAAGCACGTTGCGCCGTGACAGTTAGTGCGGTGATGCCCACTAGGTCGGTTTTCTTTTGGAAATCAATAGCTGTGACATTCTCGTCAGTTAAGGAGACTTCGACCTCTGGCGGGGTTAGCGCGGCGACCATCGCCAGCCCCAGGGGTGGGCATAGGGCCTTCTTTCGCTTTCGGTTGCTCTCTTGTGTAGCAGGGACGATTAGCTCTAGTTTCATGAGGGCACCTTTCTTCTTGAGCTGCATAGGGCATTATAGGCAAACCCGCCTTTTTGTGCAATAGAGAACTTGGCAACAAGCACTTCCGCAACGAGAAGTGCAACTTCCCCAAGTACGGTGCGGAGGATCTAGTGAAGCTCAAGCCCGAGGCGGCACGGGTGGGCAAGAGCAAGGCCGAATTCACCGCAGGCCAGATCCTCATCCTGGATCCTGCCCCGTAGTCACCCTCCGAGAAGTCCCAGTCTGGGTAGCGGAACGCATTTCGTTTAGTGCGAATCCCTTGAGCTTCACAAACAGTGGAACGTAACACCTATTACATTAGGGCGGATTACTAGCCCGTCGATGAGAGAGCACGCCTTTAACAGTCACTCACTTTGTCAAGCCCCGGCGTACTCCCGGCAGAAGAAAGTGGCTCCGGTTGCGCAGAACAGTGAAGTGCTTGGCCGTTTTCGCTACTGGCGGTCGTCCTTGACGCACAATAGGGCGACAGGGTAACATACAGCCGATGTGCGGAATCCGTGGCAATAGATGCTGGCAATGTTACACTAGGGTTGTGGACGAAATTCCTGAGTCCGGTAGGAAGATGGAGGCAAGTTGATGAACTTCTGGCAGGTTGCAGCCGGAGAGGGCCGCCAGGACCGTTAACCGTACGGAGACTCCGTCTGGCTGAACGGCTTACAGATTCGACAGAACGAAAATTGCTCTCGGCCGCCATCCTCTTTTGGACGTCGGCTGAAAACCTCTCCCTGATCCATCCCTCTGCCACACTCTTGGCAAAACACTCGTTTTCCCAGCAGTACTTGGCATACCACCACGCTGTTTCCGCTCAGGTCTCTCCCTTCTCCATAGACTCTATACAGCGCACCGCTATTTTTGCGCATTTTGACCTCTGACCATTGAAGCGACAGCCTTACCCAAGCACATTCTTATCCCTCAGGCGTCCCATGCCTTGGATCCTTAGCGGCTTGGATCTTGTCCGGAAAAACCCCCGTTCATATTCCCCGAAACTGACTCCACGCATGAACTCAACCTTGCCAATGCCATAGCACAGGACCCACATTAGCCCACAGAAGGGACGACGGGCAATGCTAGACGTGATGGTTCGCCACAGGCCGGGAACGCTCATATCCCTGTCTATGAGTTCTTCGCCGAAGTATTGACGTGACTTGTTGGTGTAGAAGAAGTACCTGCTCCACTGGTGACTGAAGTCTGCAATTGATTGAGGCGGCCCATAATAGAAGATAGCATCCTCAGCCCATACAAACTTGCGGCGCTGTTGAATACAGGAGTAGAAGATAAACTGATCATCAGCGAGAGAGTATGGCAAGGAAAGATATTGATAAAAGTCCCTTGATAGAGCCATTACGCGTCCGTCTATACTCCACCATGACATAGCTTTTTGTCTTCTGATGCTGTCTACCAGAGTCCAGTCAAAATAGGATGCCTGCTTTACTGGATTGAGGCTAAAGCCAGGGTGGATACGGACGAGGCCACCTTGAACCAGCGCAGTTTCATGATCACGGAAGTGGCGTAGCAGCTTTGCTATGCTCTGTTCATTCGCCAACCTCACATCAGCATCAATAAAAACTACAACGTCCGCGCTGGTGACCGAGAACGCCAGGTGTATTGAGTCCTGCTTGCCTTTCCTCTCCTGTTTCCTAATCAGCTTTATTCTATGGTCTCTCCTGGCAATCCATTGCACGATGTCGTCTGTTTGATCCGTCGATGCATCCGAAATTACGTAGATATTCTGGATTTGAAACCAACCATGCTGCCTTGCCATCATCACATCATGCAGCAAGCCCTCGATACAGCTTTCCTCATTGAGCGCAGGAATGACGACATCAATGGTTATCTCTGCCTGCAGGGGCTTCACCCTAATCGTATCCGACGGGAGAACTTCTCCGGCCTCTGATGTATCCCTATGTGCCATGTGTCCCTCCTTCCCACTATCTTAGTTTGCTGGTACTCCGATGCTTGGAATGCTAGTGCAATTGCTAGGAGTAAGAGCCCACGCCCGCTTCCCTAACAGAAACCATTGAGGTCATCTATCAACATTTTCCTGATCCACCCTCCTTTTTTCGATCCCCCACGCTTGGATCAAGTTAGTACGTAGAATCGGGTTGCAGGGCATTAGACTACATGACGCCAGGCATAGCCATGCCTCTTTAATGCTCAAACAAGGCGTCCACCCCAAGATAGTCCAGGAGCGTCTTGGTCATTCTAGTATACAGATGACCCTTGATACCTACAGCCACGTTGTGCCCGGTCTACAAGAAGCGGCAGCGGCTCGATTTGATGAGGGACTGGCGGTTAGGCAAAACGCTGAATACAAAAAGGTGCGCGCCCGAAGGGATTCGAACCCCCGACCCTCGGTTCCGAAGACCGATGCTCTTGTCCGCTGAGCTACGGGCGCTTTTTCGAACTATATGCCGTTTTGTGTTATGCCAAAAATTACTGCCAGTTCGAAAAAAGGGTGAGCGGAGGGATTCGAACCCTCGATCTCCAGGGCCACAACCTGGCGCCTTAAACCCCTTGGCCACGCCCACCGTTCCCTGCCATTTTAACATAGGTAGGGTGATATTTCAAAGCCATCAACCCAATCGCCCTGTGTCCAGCATGCTCACAAAAGCGAGTACCAATTTAGGATCGAACTGCCTTGCCGCCTCCTGCTTCAATATCTGAATTGCCTCCTCCTTCGATAGCCGACGACGATAGGGGCGGTCGCTGGTAAGGGCATCATAGGCATCGGCTACTGCCATGATGCGCGCTGCCAGGGGGATATCCTCTCCCGCCAGCCCATCAGGATAGCCACTACCATCGTATCGCTCATGATGGTGGCGGATAACCTCAGGGATGAGCCGGTCCTGCTTCAGGGGAAGGCATATCTTCTCGCCCACCACAGGGTGGCTCCTCAGCTGGCCCCATTCCTCCTCGGTGGGAGGGCCTGGCTTGAGCAGGATGGTCTCGCTGACCCCGATCTTGCCCACATCGTGAAGAATGGCCGCCTTGCGTAGAAGCTCCAGTTCCCAAAGGGAGAGCCCCACCTCCCCTCCCAGGCTCAGCGCATATCTCGTCACCCGCTCGATATGACCCTCGGTATAAGGGTCTTTGGCTTCAATGGCGGTGGCCAGGGCGAGAATGGTATCCTCGACACTGACTAGCTGGTCATTGAGACGCTTTGCTTTCACCAAAGACCTCACCCTTGCCAGGAACTCCACGCTATGTATTGGTCTGGTGAGGAAATCATCTGCCCCGGCCTCAAAGCCCCTCACCTTGTATTCCGGCTCATCGGCGGGGGTAACCAGGACCACGGGGGTAAGCCTCGTCTCCTCTTTGCCCTTCAGCCGAGAGCACACCTCAAATCCATTCATCTTGGGCATCATGGCATCGAGAAGCACCAGATCCGGGGATTCCTGCTCCACCTTGAGGAGGGCATCCTGGCCATTGGAGGCGGTGACCACCTCATAGCCGGCAACGCTGAGTAGCGCCTGGATCAACCTGAGGTTCTCCTCGGAATCGTCAACTGCCAGGATCCTTATTGGCTTCCCTTCCCTGGCAGGCTTCATTATCCCTCACCTCCTAACAGGGCGTTCAGGATGGGAAGCAGCTTTTCATAGGTGGCATCGAGGGCTTCAGGGATGAGCCTCGTCTCGCCCAATACGGACATGAAATTTACATCCCCCCGCCACCGCGGCACCACATGCAGGTGAAGGTGCTGGACAATGCCTGCCCCGGCAGCCTTCCCCAGGTTCATGCCAATATTGAACCCTGCTGGGGAGAGGGCCTGGGTGAGCGCTGCCACGCTCGCCCGAGTGAGGGCCATCATATCATAGAGCGACCTATCATCCAGCCGCTCCAGCCTCGCCACATGCCGGTAGGGGACGATCATCAGGTGACCATTGGTATAAGGGAAGAGGTTGAGCATGATATAACAGGTGGCACCTCGATAGAGGATATAGTTTTCCCTGTCCCTCTCCCGCGGCGCCTGCTGTTTGGTGCAAAGCAAGCAGCCTTCACCCTTCTCCCCTAGGATGTACCCCATGCGCCAGGGTGTCCATAAGGTCTTCATGGGCTATCCCCCGCCATTTTATCGACCGGTACCATCTGCCATCGCAACATAGGCACGGGAATTCTATCACGCTCCCCCTTCTAATTCAACATAATATGGCAGGCGGCACAAAAAGTCGGCTGAGAATGGGTATTGACAGGCAGCGCTGTCTCGAGGATAATCCTCGCCTGGAATTATATCAAAGAGGTGGTGCGTGGGCGCAAAGCGAGAGGGGATGGCTTTAGACCCGCGAATTGGTGGTGGTGAGGAGCTGCTCCGCGGGGACGGCAGGCGGGGCTTCACCGACGAGTGTTTGCCCAAGGACCTGGAATGCTTTAAGGCTTTTGTCCAGCGGATGGGCTGCCCCGCAACTTTGTTGCAAGCAACGGAGGATGTGAATAAGAGAATACTCAATAAAGTGGACTCTATCCCCCTTTGAGCCCGTAACGTTCCCCTAGCTGTTGGGGTGTGACCTCCGTTGCCATAGCCCCTCACAAATCCGTTGGAGATGAGAAGATAAGCGCTGCGTTATGCCCGCCGAAGCCAAAGGAATTGGATAATACCGCCTTAACCTCCCCATGGCGGGCCACGTTGGGCACATAATCAAGGTCACACTCCGGGTCAGGCCTTTCAAGGTTGATTGTAGGTGGAATGATGCCGCTTTGTATCGCCAGCACCGAGATCAGCGCCTCGATCGCCCCCGCCGCCCCCATCAGGTGCCCCAGCATCGACTTGGTGGAGCTGATGGGCGCCTTGTAGGCATGCTGGCCAAAAACCGACTTGATGGCTATGGTTTCGCTCCTGTCGTTGAGCAGGGTAGAGCTGCCGTGGGCATTGATGTAGTCTATCTGCTCAGGCGTCACGCCGGCCTGGTGCAGTGCCGCCCTGATGGCGCGGGCGGCCCCCTCTCCATCGTCAGGCATCTCGCAGATATGGTGGGCATCTCCCGTTGCCCCATAGCCAACCACTTCAGCCAGTATAGGTGCGCCCCGGCCCAGGGCAAAGTCCAGGCCCTCAAGGATCAACACCGCAGCGCCCTCGCCGATGACAAAGCCATCCCTATCGGCATCGAAAGGCCGCGATGCCTTGCTCGGTTCAGAGTTCCTCCTCGATAGAGCCCCCATGGCTGAAAACCCGGCAATGGCAATAGGCGTTACGACAGCATCGGTGCCGCCGACTATCATGGCCTTAGCTTCTCCCTGCCTTATCAGCCTGAACGCCTCACCGATGGCGTGGGCGCCGCTGGCGCAGGCGGAGACCACCCCGTAATTAGGTCCCCTTGCCCCCAGGGTCATCGAAACCTGCCCTGAGGCAATATCGATGATCATCATCGGCACCAGGAAGGGGCTTACCCGGTCGGGTCCCTTTTCCCACAGCACCCTGAACTGCTCGGAAAGGGTAATCAGGCCCCCCATGCCGCTACCGATGAGCACCCCGATGTCATCGCTGTTGGAGGGGTCAAGCTTTAACCAGGCGTGCTCCACCGCCTCCAGGCTGGCGGCGACGGCAAACTGAGCAAAGCGATCCATGCGCCTTGCTGTCTTGCGGTCCACATACTGGGCGGGGTCGAAGCCCTTGACCTCGCCAGCGATCTTGACCGGCAAATTCTCGACATCACAGAGGGTGGTGAAATCGACCCCTGACTTACCCGCCACCAGCGACTGCCAGGTTGAGGCCACATCCAGTCCCAGGGGGTTCACCGTCCCCAGGCCAGTAACTACCACTCTCTCGCTCATGTAGCTATCCTCCTGTTGAAAGGGCTTTGCCCTCTGCAAAGGTGATGCGAAGACGTCCTTCCTCCAGCTTGGCGCCCCTGGGCCCACAGATTGGGCCGGATCTCGGTCGGCTCAGGCCCCAGCCCGCGATCGAAGCTATCCCCCAGGCTGTGAGCGGAATCGGTGCTCATGACCAGGGTCTTATATCCCAGCTCAGCGGTTCGCAGCGCAGTTGCCGCTGCTATGGTTGTCTTGCCAACGCCGCCTTTCCCGGTGAACAGGATGATCCTAGACATGCTGGCTCCCCTGGGGGTAACTGTTTGACACGTATCATTTTTTCTACGGTTTGTCAAGGGGCTGTGCTTCGCCGGTATCCTACCCAGGTGAAGCCTGGCGACAGGGACCTTATAAGCCTCCTCTAGCCCCAGATCGATCCTGCCACAATGTAACCCACACCCAGCAGAAGCTGGGTAAGAAGGACCAGGAGCACATTGGCGCCCAGGGCAGGGAGGAGCTTAGCCTGCTCATGGTAACTAATGGCACCCCGAATGGCTTTCACTGCCAGCGGGATGGTTAGCAGGGCTAGCAGGGTGGGCACCGGCAGCAAGCCGCCGGCCACCATGGCAATTATCCACAGGTAAACGGCAATGGTCAGAGCAGAGAAGACCTTGCCTGCCTTCGCCTCCCCCAGGGCGATGGGCAGGGCCTTCCTGCCCCCTTTTCTATCGGCTTCGACATCGGGGAATTCGTTGAGCAGGAGCAAATTGTGCACCAGGATGCCCGCGGGGATGGCGGCAAGGATGGTGGTTAGCGTATAGCTGCCGCTTTGAACGAAGTAGGCCCCCAGTACCGGCAACATCCCCATCCCCAGGCCAGGGGCTAGCTCCGGCCAGGCCAGTCTGGTGAGGTGGCTGGTATAGAGCAGGACACAAATAGCCCCCACGATAAGTAGAGGTAGCAAAAGCCAGCCCGTGGCCAGCACAAAGTAAACGCCTATGGGCACCGCCAGCAGAAAAGAGAGCAAGCCGAAGCGGAAAACGGAAGCTGGCTCAAGGAGGGCGGCAGCCAGGACGCCGCTGCCACCACTGAAGGGGGTTCGCCTTGTTCTCAGGTCTATGCCACTTCTGTAGTCAAAGTAATCGTTGAGCACATTGACGCTGATGTGAAGGAGGAGAAGGCCAACGCAGGCAAGGAGCGAGTGCCACAGGTTGAAAAAGCCATCATACCAGGCGATGGTTGTGCCCAGAAAGATGAGGACCAGGGACAGGAGCAAGAAACGTGGCCTTGTTTCCAAAAACCATATCTTCAGTTTCATCTTGGCAAATTCTTTCGGCGCTGCAATCTTAGGCTGCCACCTGCCCCCAGCAACCCCTGCCTCTTTCCGGGCAAAGGCTTATCGAAGATGGACTGGCTTGAGCTGGAAGAATCCGCCGCTTGCTTGGCGCTGCGTCTGTTTCCGCGGTGATGAGAAATTGTGGCGTCCCTGGCAGGACTCGAACCCGCGACCAACTCCTTGGAAGGCAACCAGAACAAAAGGCGATGTCCGCTCGCCTCCTTTCGCGGCGAAGTCTAGCACTTCTTGAGGACCCGCGTCAAGATGACGAGCACGGGAAAGGCTCCTTCTGGCGGAAGGCGTTTTACAGGGGGTCGTGCCCGCTGAAACGGGGTGAGCCGCCATGGCCCTCCGTCCCGCATTGGCATTGGTGGCAGCAGCCACTTGCCTGCGCTGCCAAGGCCAAACTTGACACACGCCCCCCCATTTTTGTAAGATTGAGCATGAGTCACGGTTGCAAAAGTACTTTGAAAGGAGAGGTATTCGAGTCGAAAGAAGGAGCGCGAATTCGTTCTATGTTCTCAGCATGCAATCGAGGTTCACCACCCCAGCTTTTGGCTCCCCTATACTACCCCCGCATTTCCTCAAAGCTGTCCCCTGCTTTCCTCCACTGAAGTTTCCCCATGAAGTTTCTCCCTTGCTAGCCTAAACCCCATATAGGCTCTAAAACGATCTTTGGTGTGAAGGCAGCGCCGTGAGATAAGGGAAATAGCGCCTAAGAGGGCGCAGGTGGGGATAGGCAATCTGGCGCTTGACCTGTAGGATTTGATCAATGGCAGGAATTGCAGGAATACGTGCAGGCAAGGCCGATTTGGAAGGAATGCTCCAGAGGTTGAAGCATAGGGGGCCTCGTGAAAGCTGGCTCGGCCCCGGACAGTACCTGAAGCTGGGCTGCTGCTCGCTGCCCTCAGAGGTGGTGCCCAGGGTCAGGGCTTATGCCTGCCAAGGAGCTAGGGTCGCTGTTCTGGATGGCCATGTTTACCACGCGGAAGGCAGCGAACTCACCGATGCCGAGTTGGTGCTCTCCCTGTATGACAGACACGGCCCTCGATTTGCCGAGGCGCTGGATGGCGATTTCGCCTGCGCCATAGCCGATGGCGACGAGCTGATCCTGGCTCGGGATGCGGTGGGCCTGAAGCCCCTATATTACAGCCACCAGGACGGGGGATTTTACTTTGCCTCCGAGGCCAAGGCCCTTTGCCCCGTGGCCGACGATATCAAGGAATTTCCCCCGGGGCAGGTATATACCTCGGCCGATGGCTTGCGGAGTTACACCCCCCACCCTGAGGAAACCCCCGATTTCGACAACCCAGAACAGGCAGCCCAGGTTCTGGCCGAGCTGGTGGAGCGGGCGGTGGAGAGGCGGATGGCCGATGGCGTGGCTGAGGGGGCGCTGCTGAGCGGGGGGCTGGACAGCAGCATTATCGCCTGCCTGGCCAAAGAGTGTCGCCCCGATCTCCAGACCTTCACCGTGGGCCTGGGCGATGGGGAGGACCTGGAGTGCGCCCGTGAGGTAGCGCGCTATCTGGGAACCAAGCATCACGAGTACACATATACCGAGGGGGAGATAATTGAGGTGCTACCCCAGGTCATCTATTACCTGGAGTCCTTCGAGGAGGACTGCGTCACGGGAGCGGTAGCTAACTACTTCGCCGCCCGACTGGCAGCCCAGCATATTGGCTGCGTGCTCACCGGGGAGGGTTCCGACGAATTCCTCGGTGGCTACCACGAGCTCAAGGTGGCCAAGGATGAAGAGGAACTTCAGCGAATGATGGACCGACTCATCGCCGTGGCCTACAACACCGGGCTGCAACGGCTGGATCGGATGATGGCCGCCCATTCCCTGGAGTTTCGCACCCCCTTCCTCAACCGGGCGGTGATCGATTTCTGCCGCCGCATCCCAGCCCGATGGAAGGTCTACGGCCCGGAGCAGGTGGAGAAGTGGATATTGCGCCAGGCCTTTTCCAATCGCCTTCCCCAGCACATCGTGTGGCGAATCAAACGTCCCTTTGCCACAGGGGCGGGGTCGTCCGCTATCATGGGCTCCCTAGCTGAAAAGCAGGTCTCAAGCCCGGACTTCATGGCTCACCGGCAGACGGAGGAGGGGCTAAAGCTTAGTTCGGCGGAGGAGCTATATTACTATCGAATCTTCAAGGATAGCTTCCCTCAGCCGGCCCTGGCCCACCTGGTGGCGCGTTGGGACCCAATGAAAGGAGATTTTCGCTCTTAGCGAGGGCTCGCATTCGTACCAATAGGCTGATGGGAAAAGAGGTGATAGTTTTATGGTCGAAGCGATCAAGGGATTCGACATAGAGATAGACAAGGATGAGGTGTGCCGCTATCTGGGTTATCGCAAGGATCAAGGCCCCAGTTCATCCATCTCCTCGCTGATAGATGAGGAGATAGACGATGCCTACGAACTCATCCAGGCATCGTGCGTCTACCAGCTCATGGATATAAGGCGGGTCCACCAACCCCGGGTTATCCTGGAGGATGGCTTGAGGATAACCAGCGAGGTGTTGAGCCGGGTTCTCGGCCACTGCCACCGAATTGCCATCTTCATGGTCACCATAGGCCAAGGCCTTGAGAAAAAGGTAACTAAATTGATGGCTGAGGGGCAGATACTGAGAGCTACGGTGCTTGATGCCGTGGGATCGGAGGCGGCGGAGAAGATGGCCTGCTATTTACAGGAAAGGATCGGCGAGCTGGCCACCGCGGATGGCGCTGAAATAACGCTGCGATACAGCCCTGGCTATTGCGACTGGGACATCACCCAGCAGCGGGTTCTATTTCAAGCTATGAACTCGGCTCTGCTGCCGGTGGCCCTCACCGAGGAATGCCTAATGGTGCCGCGCAAGTCGGTCTCCGGCATCATTGGCCTGGGCCATTTCGAGAGGCGGCAGCTCAGGTATTCGCCCTGTCGCTTCTGCGACAAGATGGATTGTCTAAGCCGAAGGTGATATGGTCAGGAAGGGACTGGAAGGTGGCAGCTACAAGCCGCTGTCTCAGCAGGATATAGCCCAAATCCACGACACCTCGATGAGGGTGTTTGAGGAGGTGGGCTTTCAGGTTAATTCGGAGAAGGCGCTCACCTTTTTCCGGGATGCCGGGGCTGAAGTCGATGGCCGCATAGTGAGGCTGCCTCGGCGAAAGGTCATGGAGCTTTTGTCCCGGGCATCCTCGGAGGTCACCCTCTACGGTCGCCAGCCGGAGCACCATCTAACCCTGGGCGGGGCCCGGGTATATGCCGGCACCGGGGGCACCGCCCTCCACGTCATCGACATGGCGTCGGGAGAAAGGCGAAGGGCTACCCTCCACGACCTGAAGCGGATCGCCAAGCTCGTCGATGGCCTGGAAAACATCCACTTCTTCCTGTTGCCCACCTATCCCAACGATGTCCCGGTGGAGAATGTGGATGTCAACCGCTTCTTCGCCGGCCTGGACAATACCGCCAAGCATGTCATGGGAGGGGTTTATACCCTGGAGGGCATAAAGCAGGTGATCCGGATGGCGGAGATAATCGCTGGCTCGGCCCAGAAGCTGCGCCAGGAGCCCTTCATCTCCGTGATAATCTGCGCCATCAGCCCGTTGAAGATCGACCGGGACTATGGGGACATGATTGTGGCCATTGCTGAGGCAAGCATACCCATCGCCGTTCCCGCTGAGCCCCTGTGTGGCGCCACCTCCCCGGTGACCCTGGCCGGCAACCTGGTGATCCAGAACGTGGATTCCCTCGCCGGGGTATGCCTCACTCAGCTGGTGAACCCGGGCACGCCGGTGATCTACGGCTCGGTGGCCTCCGCTGCCGACCTCCGCGACCTGAAGTACATTACAGGGGCCATCGAGATGGGGCTGCTGAATGCCGCCGGCGCCCAGATGGCCCAGTTCTATGGCCTCCCTTACTACGCCACCGCAGGCATGTCCGATGCCAAGGTCCTCGATGCTCAGTGCGGCTATGAATCGGCCCTGTCAAGCCTGCTTTGTGCCCTGGGAGGGGCCAACTTCATCCACGATGCCGCTGGACTGCTCGATTTCGCCCTCAGCGTAAGCTACGAGAAATACGTGGTGGACAACGAGATCATCGGTATGGTGATGCGGGCAGTGGAGGGGATAAGGGTAGACGAGGAGGCGCTGGCCTTCGACCTGATCAAGCAGGTGGGGCCGGCAGGTCACTTCGTCGCTGCCAGGCATACCCGCAAGCACATGCGCACCGAGCAGTATCAGCCCACCTTGAGCGAGAGGGAGTACTTCGAGGCGTGGAAAGCCCAGGGCAAAAAGGACACCGGCGCCAGGGCTAAGCAGAGGGTTGAGCAGCTCCTCTCCACCCCCGGTTACCGGCTTCCGGATGAGGTGCGGCAGAGGATACTGGAGGAGATACCAGGAATCATAGATTGAGGTATCATGCTGATCATCGGTGAGAGGATAAATGCCACCAGCAAGCGGGTAGCCGAGGCTATAGGCCAGAGGGATGCCTCTTTCTTACAGGAGCTGGCCCGTCAGCAGGTGGACGCTGGAGCTCATTATCTGGATGTGAACGCCGGCAGGGGGCAGGGCTCCGAGCAGGAGGAAGTGGACCTCAAGTGGGCCATCGACACGGTTCAGGCGGCGACGGATGTGCCGCTTTCCATAGATAGCTCCGACCCGCGGGCGATAAAGGCAGCGCTGGCACATTATCGGGGCAATGCCGCCATTATCAACTCGGTAAACGCCGAGGAGGGAACGCTGGCAGCCCTCCTGCCCCTGGCGCTGCAGCACCAGGCCGATGTCATCGCCCTCACTATGGACGATAGTGGCGTCCCCAAAGATGTGGAGGGGCGGCTCAGGGCCTGCGACCGCATCCTGGAACGGGCTGCGGCCTATGGAGTCCCCCTGGAGAGGATATTTCTCGACCCCCTGGCCCTTCCCCTTTCGGTGGACACCAACCAGGGAATGGTTACCCTGAGGACGCTGGAGCAGATCAGGACACGCTATCCCCAGGCCAAGACCACCCTCGGCTTGAGCAATGTCTCCTACGGCTTGCCGCTGAGGGGGGTGATAAATCGGGCGCTGCTGCTGATGGCCATGTATGTGGGCCTGGATTCGGTTATCCTAGACCCTCTAGACGCGAGGCTGATGGCCCATATCAAGGCAGCACAGGTGGTCCTGGGCAGGGACCCCTTCTGCAAGGGCTACCTCAACGACTACCGGAAAGGCAGGTTAAGGGAGTAGGCCATGCCCAGAGAGGGCGTTTTAGTCCACAGGATATACGAGAGGCTCAACCGGGACCAGTTGGAGCGCATCCACGACGCCTCTATGGAGATCCTGAATTTACCAGGGGACGAGCAACCCTTATACATAATGCCTGTAGGAAAGAGGTGATTAAAAATGGGTTGGGCCGAAAGAAGGAGTCCCCAAAAATCTCGACATGAAGGAAGACTTGAGCTGTGGCGCGCATAAGACCTCCTATATTTCATCCCGTCCTAGCAGTCATAGATATGCAGAATGGCTTCTGTGCACGCGGAGGCTCTTACGAAAAGTTCGGAGCCGATACAAATATATACAGGAAGATCATACCTAATGTGAAGAAGATCATAGATTGCTGTCATGAACTGCACATACCTGTCTTTTATACACAACAAGTTAGAGAGGCATCAGGGATAGACCTCCTTACTAGGATACACCGCATCATACCAAAAAGAAGGCTAGAATTCATCGAAAAGGTCACCGCATGTGTGAAAGGAAC
>JAUVVB010000029.1 GCA_030604825.1 Chloroflexota bacterium
ATGCTCATCAAAAACAGGTAGTAGAGCCAGAGTTTGACTTTAACCGAGAGATGAGAGAAATAAGAAGGGCAGTCGATAAACACCTAGCCGAGGGAGAGATTGAGAGGGCTGAGGAGTTTATGGAACAGAAACGCCAATATCTAGTCTCAATGGGCTATCAAATCAGGAAACTAAACCAAGCCTATTTTGCCTTTCATCAAATCTACGCCTACGACCCAGCTTCAGTGAGTCCCATCGATGCCGACCTCAAAGCACTGAGAGCCCAAAGCCCCTCTTTGAAGGAATTCTTGGACAAGGTCGCCGGGATGACCAGTTACCAGGACCTAGAAAAGGCAATAGGGCGCCCAACTAATTAACATAACCTCCTAGCCGAAGGCCTTGACGATAGATTTGGTTAAAGATAAGATGAAATTGCAAAAGGAGGACAAAAGGCATGGCCAAAGCAATCTTGGAAGGGGTCAAGGTCCTGGAGTACGCCCAGATGGTATCTGGTCCCTATTGCTCCAAGCTGCTTGCCGACCTTGGCGCTGAGGTGATCAAGATCGAAGAAACCTCGGTGGGCGATGAGGCGAGGAGGAGGGGGCCGTTTCTAAATGACATCCCCCACCCGGAAAGGAGCGGGCTCTTCCTGTACCTTAACACCAACAAGATGGGGATCACGCTAAACCTCCACAGCACCGCGGGCAGGGAGATCTTCAACGAGCTGTTAAAGGACACGGACATCCTGGTGGAGGACAACCCGCCCCGGACGATGAAGGAGCTGGGGCTGGACTATGAAATGCTGGCGGAGATCAACCCCGGCCTCATCATGACCTCCATTACCCCCTTTGGCCAGACCGGCCCCTATCGAGACTACAAGGCCTATCACATCAATTGTTATCATGGAAGCGGGCTGGCTACCATCATCGCCGACATTATGCCCGAGGAGGTGCCAAGGCCGCTTAAGCCTGGGGGATATCTGGGAGACTACGACTGCGGGCTTAGCGCTGCGCTGGCCACCCTGGGTGCCCTCTACAGCCGCCTTTTCAGTGGCATGGGACAGCACATCGATATCTCGAAGCAGGAGTCCCTGATCACCCTGGAGAGGGTGGAGATTGGCCGGCAGGGCAATGAGGGTGGGACACTGAGCACGGTGATGCTTCGGGGAACAGTAGGCGGGCTTCAGCGGTGCAAAGATGGCTATGTGGTGATCGTGATCCCCATGGAGCATCAATGGCAAGCCCTTGCCGAGCTGATGGGAAGGCCGGAGTGGACCAAAGACGAGAAGTACCGGGACGAGTTCACCCGGGCTCAGCATGCCCAAGAACTCAACGCCCACGTTGCCCAGTGGATGGCAGAGCACACCAGGGATGAGATCTATCATCGGGCCCAGGCGCTGAGTTGTCCCATTGGCGCTGTGGTCACCGCCGAGGACCTGGTACAGTCGGAGCAACTGAAGGCCCGGGGCTTCTTCGCCCATGTCGACCACCCGGAGATGGGGAAGGTAAAGCTCCCCACCACCCCTTATCGCTTTTCCAAAACGCCCTATAGACTTGAGCGCCCTGCCCCCCTTCTGGGGCAGCATAACGAGGACATCTATTGCCACCGCCTCGGGCTTGAGAGGGAGGAAATGGTGAGGATGAGGGCGGCAGGCATCATCTAAAGGAGGTTTAAATGGAGAGAGCTCCCCTTGAGGGGATAAGGATTGCCGATTTCACTTGGGCTTGGGCCGGCCCCTATGGCACCATGCTTCTCGGCTTCATGGGGGCAGAGGTGATCAAGATCGAGAGCAGAAGGCGCCCTGACCACTCCCGAATGCGCTCCCTGGCAACAGGCCCCTCCATGGCAGGCCCCGACCATGCCACCATCTTCAACGACATCAACCTCGGCAAGATGAGCACCACCCTGGACCTGGGCAAGCCTGAGGGGGTGGAGCTGGCAAAGAGGGTGGTCAGCATAAGCGATGTGGCAGCGGAGAACTTTCGCCCCGGGGTGATGGAAAGGCTGGGGCTGGGGTATGACGCCCTGAAGGAGGTAAAGCCAGATATCATCATGCTCTCCTCCTCGGCGCTGGGCGGGACCGGCCCGGAGCGCCATTACGTTGGTTATGCCCCAACCTTCGCATCACTGGGTGGACAGGCCTACATCACCGGTTACCCCAATGGCTCCCCCATCCCCCTCATGGGTTCCACAGACCTGAGGAGCGCCACCACCACCGCCTTTGCCATCCTGGCTGCCATCTACCACCGAGCTCGGACCGGCGAGGGGCAGCATATAGACCTCTCCTCCACGGAGGCCATCTCCGTTCTCATCGGAGAGACGATCCTGGATTACACCATGAACCACAGGGTCCCCTTCCGCAAGGGGAATGACGATGAGATCATGGCTCCCCATAACTGCTACCCCTGCCAAGGCGATAATAGCTGGGTCTCCATCGCCGTAGCCACCGAGGACGAGTGGCGGGCGCTGTGTCAGGCCATGGGTAACCCACCCTGGACCAGGGAGGAGAGGTTCGCCGACGCCTATGAGCGGTGGCAGAATCGACGGGAGCTCGATGAGCTCATCGCAAGCTGGACCAAGGACTTTACCCACTACGAGGTGATGGAGAGGCTGCAGCAGGTTGGAGTGGCAGCGGTGCCCTCTTTCAGGGGTTATGAGCTATTTGCCGATCCCCACCTCAGGCAGAGGGATTTCTATACCGTGGTGGAGCACCCCCTGATCGGGGAACGAAAGGCGATAAGCCCTCCCTGGAAGCTCTCCAACACCCCGGCTCACGTTACCCGTCCTGGCCCCCTCCTTGGTGAGCATAACCGCTACGTCTTTGGCCAGCTTTTGGGCATGCCCCAGGAGGAGATCCAGAGGCTTGTGGAAGAGGAGGTTATCTATTAGCAGTTCAAAGATGGCTGGGGGACCAGGATTCGAACCTGGCCTTCATGGTCCAGAGCCATGCGTCCTACCGCTAGACTATCCCCCAGCGTTTTCACATTATACAATAAGAGGTCACCTCTGGCAAAGGGGGATGCTCTTCACTTCAGCCTCTCTAGCGCCTCCTCTATCCGCTTAAGGCACCTCTCCCTGCCCAGCACCGCCATGGTCTCAAACAGGGGAGGGGCAGCAGTCCGCCCCGTGGTGGCCACCCGAAGCAGGCCGAAGAATTCCCCCGTCTTGAGTCCCAGCTCCGCTGCCAGGGGGCGGAGAACCCCCTCCAGGGATGAGGCATCAAAGGAGGAGGCCTTGAGGTGCTCCATTGCCGCCGATAGCGCCTGCACCCCCCTTTCCCTGGAGAGCCCCCTTTCCAGGAGCAGGTCGGGGGCATAGTCGAGCTCTTCCAGGAAGAAGAAATCGGCAAGCTCTACCCCTTCCTCCAGGGTCCTCATCCGCTCCTGGAGCAGGGGTGCTATCCGGCGGACGTAGTCTCTGGAAATAGGGCGCTTTACCCTCTGGGGAGGCCCCCTCTCCAGAAAGGGCATCAGCCATTCCACCAGCTCCTCGATATCCAGTTGGCGGATATAGACCCCGTTCATCCAGGCAAGCTTCTCCTGGCTGAAGATGGCTGCTGTCTTGCCGATGCGCTCGATGGAGAAGTTGCTTATCAGCTCCTCGCGGCTCATGATCTCGGTTTTATCATCCAAAGACCAGCCCAATAGCGCCAGAAAATTCACCATCGCCTGGGGAAGGTATCCTCTATCCCGATACCATATCACCGAGGTTGCGCCATGGCGTTTGCTCAATTTAGCGCGGTCACTCCCCAGGATCATGGGTAGGTGGGCAAACTTTGGCGGCCCATAGCCTAAGGCATGGTACAGCAACATATGACGAGGGGTGCTGGAGAGCCATTCATCGGCCCTCAGCACATGGGATACCTTCATCAGGTGGTCATCCACCACATTGGCCAGGTGATAGGTGGGATAGCCATCGGACTTGAGCAGCACGAAATCGTCCAGGGTCTCGCTGTCGAAGACCACCTCGCCACGGATGAGGTCCTGGAATTTGACCTGCCCCTCCAAAGGCGTCCTGAAGCGAACCACCGGGATAATGCCCTGAGCCTCAAGGTCCGCTCTCTCCTTTTCGCTCAAGTTGCGACAGCGTCGGTCGTAGCCAGGCGGTTGTTTTCTTTTCACCTGCTCCCTTCTCATCTCCTCCAGGCGCTCAGCGGAGCAATAGCAGAGATAGGCATGTCCCCCCTGAACCAACCTTTGCGCCACCTCCTGGTATATCTCAAGGCGCTGCGACTGAAAATAGGGGCCATAATCCCCACCCACCTCCGGCCCCTCATCCCAATCCAGTCCCAGCCACCTGAGGCTATCGAGGATGGCCTCCACCGCCCCCTTCACCCGGCGCACGATATCGGTGTCCTCGATGCGCACGATGAAGCTCCCCCTGTGATGCCGGGCAAAGAGCCAGTTGAAGAGGGCAGTCCTGATGTTGCCCACATGGGGGATGCCCGTGGGGCTGGGGGCAAAGCGAACCCGCACCGAATTGCTCACGCCAACTCCTCAGCCTGCTTCATAGGTCTCAGGCAATATCGCCCTCCTTCGAGGCAGTATTATCACATAGGTTTCGGGAATCTTGTCCTGGACCCCCTGCTTGCGACCATCGAAGGCGACCCACAGGAAGAGAAGCCCCAGGGTTATCCAGCAGATGATATAGCCCAGGAACCTCAACAGCGCCGTACCCCAGTCGAGGGCGGAACCATCGGTCTTGATTATCTTAATCCCCAGCGCCATCTTGCCCGGGGTCTGACCACGCCACTGCCAGAAGCAGAC
>JAUVVB010000009.1 GCA_030604825.1 Chloroflexota bacterium
GGGGCGAAGCCCCTTTGCCGGGGGTCTCAGGGGGTGTCCCCCTGAGTATTAATTAAGCCCGAAGGGCCACCTTGAACCCCCTTGAGGGGGTTTGGGGGTGTTCCAAACTAAAACAGGAGGTTAAGAAAATGGCACTTACCTTAGCTGAAGCAGCAAAGCTTTCCAACGACATCCTGCTGGTGGGGGTTATCGAGACCGTCATCTATGATAGCCCCATCCTGCAAGTCCTTCCCTTCATCGAGATCGTGGGGAATGGGCTGACCTATAACCAGGAGAACCAGCCAGCAACCGCCAGCTTCTATGATGTGGGGGACACATGGGTGGAGTCCACCCCAACCTTCACCCAGAAGACGGCCACCCTGAAGATCCTGGGTGGCGATGCCGATGTGGACAACTTCCTCAAGGCAACCAGGAGCAATATCCAGGACCTGGAGGCGGCCATCGTCCAGCTAAAGGCCAAGGCGGTGCAGCAGAAGTTCGAGGACACCTTCATCAACGGCGATGCCGAGGTGGACCCCAAGGCCTTCGACGGCATCGATAAGCTCTGCGTGGCCGAGCAGACGGTGAGCATGGGCGTCGATGGAGCTACCCTTACCCTGGAGAAGCTCGACGAGCTCATCGACAAGATCAAGGGGGCAAAGCCTGAAATGCTGCTGATGAGCCGGAGATCGAGGCGAAAGCTCACCACACTGAGCCGGGCTGCCGGCGGTGTCTTGGTCACCGACCGAAACCAGTTTGGCCAGATGGTGGAGTTTTACGACGGCATCCCCATCGGGGTCTGCGACTGGATCGCCGACGATAAGACGGTGGGCAGCTCCACCGATTGCTCCACCATCTACGCCCTTCAGTTCGGCGAGGGGGCAGCGGCCGGCCTCACCGGCCCAGGAGGGCTTCAGGTGGAGAGGGTTGGCAGCCTGGAGAGCAGGGACGCCTCCAGGACCAGGGTCAAGTGGTACGTCTCCATGGCCGTATTTAACACCATAAAGCTGGCGAAACTCATTGGAGTTCGCGACTAGGGGGAGGGGGGATAGGGGTCTACCCTATCTCCCCCACCTCCATAGGGGGTGAGCTATGGCAAATGTACGCATCGATGAAAACGGGATCCCCAAGGGGCCGGTCTATGAGACCACGGAGCCAAGTTTGCATCGCAGCGGGGTTACTGCCGTCGATGCCGCTGACCCTGAAGATGCAAGCGGTGCCATCGATTGTAGCGGCTATGAGTACTGCCGCCTGGACATCACCATTGACGGCGTGGATTTCACCAGCCTTACGGTTCAGGTGATCTTCTGGAACTCTCGCCAGTCCAAATGGTTCGGCGGGGCTTCACGGCAGTTCACCCAAACCGATCGCTATGCTCTGGCGGTGCCCGATGTCCGGGGCTCCATCATCTTCCTCAAGGTGACCCAATTCTCGGGCACATCCTTCAGCCTGAGCGCTGACTATGTGCTCTGTTAAAGGAGGTAACCATGGCACTAAGACTTGCCGGTGAGGGATACGTTGAAGGCATCACCGATCACGGCCAGCTTGATGGCCTGGGCGATGACGACCATGCTCTATATCTCCTGGCCAACGGCACCAGGGAAGCGGCCAAGCTGATCGTAACCGATGGCCAAGGGCATTACCTCCAGGTACCGAAGCTGACCACGGCGCAAAGGGATGCCCTCTCTCCTGAAAACGGCATGATCATCTATAACACCACTACGGGTCAGTTCGAGAGGTATCAAGCCGGGGGCTGGGGAGCTTTTGGTGCTTCTGGAGCTACCACGTTCTTGGGGTTGACGGATACACCTGGCTCGTATGCGGGACAAGCGGGCAAGGTTGCGAGCGTTAAGGGTAGTGAGGATGGGTTGGAGTTTAGTTCGGCTGGTGCTGGCGATATGCTGAAATCCGTCTACGATACCGACGATGATGGCGTGGTGGACAACTCCGAGAAGCTGGAGGGCTCGACAAAGGCACAGGTCCAGGACCATGACCCTAAAGCTCATACCCACGTTGAGGCGGACATCACCGACCTTGACCATGATGCGGTCAAGCTCCAAGGAAGAGACCTTGATAGCGCGGCGCCCGCCGATGGGCAAGTGGTAACGTGGGAACAGGCTACCAGCAAGTGGAAGCCGAAAACCCCGGCTGGTGGCGGAGACATGCTCAAGAGCGTCTACGATACCGACGATGATGGCATTGTGGACAACTCCGAGAAGCTGGAGGGGAGCACCAAGGCACAGGTCCAAGATCATAACCCCAAGGCGCACGCTGCAAGCCATCAGGACGCTGGGGCTGATGAGATAACTTCTGCCCTTGACCCCCGTGCGTATCCTATGCTGGCTGATGTCGTGGCGAACCGTCCTGCTGCCGGGGTAGCGGGCAGATTTTTCTGGGCAACCGATGAGGGGATACTCTACAGGGATAATGGAACATCTTGGGATAAGGTAGCGGTATCGGATTATCCTGATCTCGATGACATCCCCTCTAGCTTTACCCCCTCGGCCCATAAGGCGTCCCATGAGGACGCTGGTGCAGACGAAATCAGCGTGGCAGGCTTGAGCGGCGAGCTTGCCGATCTCCAGAAGGTGAAGGACCATGCCCACCAGTCGTCTGGTGGCGGGGCTGGAGGCAAGCTGGATCATGGGCTGGCGCTGGAGGGCCTGGGGGATGATGACCACCCTCAATATCTCAATACCGCTCGGCACGATACCACTGAGCGCCATCCCCTGGGCACCGTTGTTCCCCATGATGCCCTGGCAAACCTGACCGAGCGGAATCACTCAAGCCTGACCGGTATCGGGCCCAGCGACCACCACCAAAAGACCATTGACGCCTCGGAGCTCACTCAGGGGCATCTACCTGCTCCCAGGCTTGGGGGTATCCTCACCACCCAAGGCGACATCATGATCAGGGATGCCACCGGGCCGACAAGGCTGGGCGCTGGCACCTCTGGTCAGTTCCTCAAGACGCAGGGCGCAGGGCAAAACCCGGTTTGGGCTGATGTTGACGGCGGTAGCTTTGACTTCTTCGAGAAGTATCGCGAGTTCCTGCCCTGGCCCAGCCTCGATGGTTTCGTGACAACGGTAGATACCGGAGGGTCAGTAGAGGCGAAGGGCTGGTATGTCAAGGCGCAAACAGGCTCAACCAGCGGTAACAGAGCCTTCGTGAGAAGCAAGGCGCGATTTGAGTGCGCCATGACGTCCTCTGGCAAGGTGTTTACCGTAGAGTTCTGCCAGATAGATTTCCCGAGCAGCAACCATACCACCTTTTTGTTCATGACTGATAGCACCGATGCTCCGCCGAGTGAGACGTCAAGGCATCTGGGCTTCAAAATAGTGAACGCCGACGTCTATGCCAGTAATGGCGATGGGACAAATCAAACCATTACCGACACCGGCCAGGACGTTGTTACTGGGGCAAAGAGGTTTACCTGGAAAGCGGTGTGGACTGACGGGGTAAACATCAAGTTCTACTACAACAATGTGCTGAAGGTGACACACACGGAGAACCTGCCTGCCTATTGGTATGGCTACTACGTCAATGTAGGCATTACCACCAACGCTGGCGTGGCGAAATACATCGAGATCGCCAGGGTTGCGGTAGAGAGGAGCATATGATGAGATATAAGTTCGTGAAAACGGATATGTTGGAGGAGATGGAAGCTGCGACCGGACGGCTGCCTCGGACGGTGCTGCAGGCGGGGGATGACATGGTCTTGGAGTTTGACGGGGAACTGTCGCCTATTGCTGAGAGCAGCTTGGAGGAGGCGATGCGGGCTAGGGGCCTGAAGTTGGTGGAGAAGGGTGAGCTAGTGGAGGTTACTGAAGAAGAGGCACAGCCGGAGGAGCCATGAGCACGTGGAGATGTCCAAATTGCGGTTATGCCCAGGACTTCGAGATGACGGAAGAGGCCGCCAGGCGGCACTTCCCCGAAATCCCTGACCTGAAAGCGGGGGAGTGCCCGTCTTGTCGGCAAGAGGCGCTTCAGTTGGAGGAGGCGTAAAGGAGGAGATATGAACCTGGCGGAGATGAGGGCGCGGGTGCGCCAGGACCTGCATGATGAGGATGCTGAAAGCTATCGGTGGAGCGATGGGGAACTGGATCGCCATATTCAGCATGCAGTGCGGGAATTGAGCATCGCCGTTCCCCTTGAGGCCAAGGCAACCCTGGTTACCACCGCGGGGAGCAGGGAGCTCTCCATCTCCTCCCTGGGCGACCTGGTGGCCACCGAGGCGGTGGAGTACCCCGTGGGGAGCTACCCGCCAAGGTATGTTCGCTTCAGCCTTTGGGGCCAGACCCTCACCCTGCTCACCGAAAAAACGCCCGAAGAGGGGGAGGAGGTATATGTCTACTATGGAAAGCTCCACACCCTGGATGAGACCACCTCTACCATCCCCCCTCCCCTGGAGGACCTGGTGGCGATGGGTGCCGAGGGCTATGCCGCCATAGAGTGGGCCAGTTTTGCCACCAACCGGGTGAACCTTGGGGGAAGCTCCACCTGGAGGAATTACCTCATCTGGGGGCAGGACAGGCTGGCCGCCTTCATGCGCGGGCTGGCCAAGCACGGCAGGAAGAACGTGGTGCGCTCGCGCCAGCTATATCGTCCCTATGAGACGCCAAAAAGCCAAACCACCGATTGGGGACCCTAGGAGGAGATGATGGCAGCTCAACAGAAGATTCGAGCCGGGCTGGGAAGGCTGAAGGAGGGATTGCCCATGGAGGCCTTCGCCATCGTTGGTGACCCCCAGGATGCGGATACCTGGAAGCTGCCCCACCATACCACGGCCATCTTCAGGGCGCTGACGGGGAAGCTGGATATGGAGAGCACCGTGGACTGGGATCAGATGCCGGCGGCGGTGGCTGCCCTCTCCCAAGCGGGCTACCGGGGGAGGAGGGTGGAGGCCACCGAGGAGCAGATCCTTCAGGCAGCCCGTCACCTCGCCGCTCACTACCTCAGGGCGGGCAAGGAAATCCCCGATACCTTGGTAAAGCTCATCGGCTAAGGGGGAAGGGTGAGGAATCTATCCACTACCCTGGTTGAGGCTCAGCGGAGCCCGGCAAGGCTTCCCTATGTGAAGGTGGAGGTGGTGGAGAGGGTGGCCGGGGTCACCCGATTATCCTGGAGCCGCCTTTATCAGGGGAGCGAGCCCGATTTCCACCACGCCGCCACCATTCCTGGCGACGGCTCGCTGCTCAGGCTCAGGGTGGACCCCGCTGACAACGGCGAGTATCGACAGCGGGTGGAAAACCCCGGTCCCAATTCCGACTTCTCCCTCTGGGAGAAGACCTGGGATTGGGTTTGGGCGGTTGCCCTGTGCTCAAAGGACGCCGAGGTTCTGGACTTTCATATCGGCACCGATGGTCACCTTTACCGTAGGGAGAGCTCCGACTATGGCGTCACCTGGACCATATCCATTGATATGGGGATTATCCCGGGGACCGGCTCCAAATTGGCAGCGGCGATGAAAGAAAATCACGATGTTTGCCTCTTCTTCACCGAGGGGGCCACGGTGAAGGCCATCAAGAGGGTGAATGGGGTTTGGGGTGCTGCCGTGGCCTGGACAAATAGCGTGGCTGCGGTCACCGGGCTGGCGTGTAACCATCAGGGGGACTGGAACCTCATCGTCTGCGGGCGGGATAGCTCCAATAACTATAAGGTGTGGAGCTGCGTCTATGGCGATGGCTATTCGGCAAGCCCAGGAAGCTGGTCCTCCCTTGAGGAGCTTGCCTTAGCCAGTGCCGGCTCGGGGGTGGAATTTCACTACCCCAGTCTCTCCTTCCCCGATGTCTTCAGATGCATCTTCATCGAGAAATACACGGGGACGGATCCCTATTCCCGCCCCTGCTGGTCTCACTCCCTGGCCTCCGCCGATTTCATCTCCAATCTCTGGCGCGAGCCAGTCCCCTTCGACCTCTCCTCCAGCTACGGCATGGCGATGACCTATCATGTCTCCTATGTTTGGCTCACCACCCCCTTCGGGGTATGGCGGGCCGCCCTCTCCCCGCCATCGGTGGAGCTCACCGAGGATGTCATCGAGCTCACCTCATGGGCCGAGCCTTTTTCGGGCCGGGTTGCTGTAGTACTGCGTAACGACGATGGCCGATATAGGGATGTTGGCTCAGGAGATTACGCCGCCATCAAGGAGGGCTCCCAGCTCCTCATCCGCCCTGGCTACATCACCACCGCCGGCGCTGAATTTTCCTCCGGCCCTTATTACTGGATCGAGGGTTGGGAATATGTCTCGGAAGGGGGCCGGTCATATTTGCTTCTCCGCGGTGGCGATGGATGGTGGCTGCTTGACCGCTGGCGAGCCCGACGCCAGTTCAGCTGGGAAAAGGGGGAGAGAAACATCTTTCAGCTCCTTTCCTTCCTTTTTGCCCGGGCAGGTCTCGAGTTCTCCGCCTTCAGCACCTCAAGCGCCATGGTAAATGAGTACCCCGCCTTCACCGTCCACCCCAGGGAAAGCGGCGCCACCGCGGTGCGCCGCCTCCTCGGTATGGTGGCCGATGTCCTCTTTTTCACGAGGGACTGTGGCTATTTAAAGAATCCCCTAGCCGATGAGGAGAGCGTATATAGCTATGGAACGGACCATGCCATTCTCCAGGCTCGCTATGCCTCCAGCGCCCTCCCCATTAACCGGGTGCAGGTCTTTGGCGATGGCATAATGGCGGAGAGATTCCAGTGGCAGCAGATCGCCAGGGTCTATGACCGGCTGGGTCAGGTTCACGATATCAATCTGGAAACCCTGGCCCAGGCCGAGGAGCGCGGCGACGCCGAGCTGAGGGAGGCGGAGATATCGGCAAAGGGGGGTGAGATCCTGGTGCCGACGAACTGCGGTCAGGACCTTTACGATGTAATTGAGATCACCGATGAGCGGGCGGGGCTCTCCTCAGCCAGGCGGCGAGTGTTGGGAATAACCCTTCGCTATTCCACCAGGGAGCCCCGCTACGAGCAAAGGCTTCGCCTGGGAGGGGTGTGATGGAGGTGAGAAAGGGCGTGATAAAAGGCTTTGACTCAGGAAGCTACAGGGCTACCGTTCAGGTGGCGGGCAGCCTCTCTGTATGGCTGGAGGGGATACCGGTGGCCAGAAACATATCATCGGCGGAGATGGTGGTGGGGCGACACTGCGCCCTCATCTTCTTCGACGAGGCCAACCCCCAGGATGCGGTTTTGGTGGCAGTTTATACCTGAAAGCTTCACATAACCGCCGATTTGTGGTATAATTATTCAATGTCTGGAACTGTTAGCTCAGGGGTTTTCTAAGGTTCGCTACAGCTAAGTGTGGCTGTGGCGAATTTTGTTATTTTCGGCGGGAGGCCACCATTAGCAACGAACAAAAGAACAACGATTACACCGCTGAAGACATCGAGGTGTTGAGTGGTCTTGAGGCGGTGCGCCGTCGCCCCGGGATGTACATCGGCAGCACCGGGCAAAGGGGTCTTCATCATCTGGTGCAGGAGATCGTCTATAACAGCATCGACGAGGCCATGGCCGGCTGCTGCGATAGGGTGGATGTCACCATCTACAAGGATGGCAGGGTGGAGGTGGCAGACAACGGAAGGGGAATCCCCACCGACATCCACCCGGTAACCAGCACCTCGGCACTGGAGGCGGTGATGACCATGCTCCATGCCGGGGCCAAGTTTGGCGGCAGGGGCTACAAGGTCTCAGGAGGGCTTCATGGGGTGGGCGCCTCGGTGGTTAATGCCCTCTCCTCTTGGCTCAGGGTTCAGGTGAAGCGGGAGGGAAAGCTCTACTCCCAGGAATACTGCCGAGGAAGGGCCCAAAATTCGGTGGAGGAGGTGGGGGAGGCCTGGGGTACGGGAACGATTACCACCTTCCTCGCCGACAAGGAGATCTTCGGCAATCTCAACTACGATTTCGATGCCCTGGCGCAACGCTTCCGCGAGATGTGCTACCTCACCCGGGGGCTGGAGCTTCGCTTTGCCGATGAAAGGTCAGACCGCGAGATCGCCTTCTACTTCGAGGGGGGAATTGCCAGCTTTGCCCGCTATCTCAACAAGAACCGGGCGGTGCGGCACAGGCCCATCTACCTTTCAAAGACGGTCAATGGCACCGAGGTTGAGGTTGCCCTTCAATACAACGATGGCTTCACCGAGACCACCCTCAGCTTTGCCAACTGCATCAACACCCTCGATGGCGGCAGCCATCTCACCGGATTTCGCACTGCCCTCACCAGGGTGATCAATGATCACGCCCGCAAGATGAAGCTGCTCAAGGAAGAGGAAGCCAACCTCATCGGCGATGATACCAGGGAAGGGCTGGTAGCCATCGTAAGCGTCAAGCTTGCCGAGCCCCAGTTTGAGGGACAGACCAAGGCGAGGCTGGGCAACCCCGAGGTGAAGAACCATGTGGAGTCGGCGGTGGTGGAGGGGCTTTCGCAATACCTGGAGGAGCACCCTCCCGAAGCCAAAAGGATCATCGAGAAGTGCCTCACCTCAGCTCGGGCCCGGGAGGCAGCGCGCAAGGCCCGCGACCTGGTGATCAGGCGGAGCTCCATCGAAGCCGCCACCCTGCCCGGCAAGCTCACCGACTGCTCGGAGAAGGACCCATCTCACTGCGAGCTCTATCTGGTGGAGGGCGAGTCGGCCGGTGGCTCGGCAAAGCAGGGTAGAGACCGCCGCTTCCAGGCAATCCTCCCCCTCAGGGGCAAGATCCTCAATGTGGAAAAGGCAGCCATGGATAAGATGCTGGCCCATGAGGAGATTCGCACCATCATCACCGCTCTGGGGGCAGGCATCGACGCCCAGATGGACCTCTCCAAGCTGCGCTATCACCAGGTGATCATCATGACCGACGCCGATGTCGATGGCTCCCACATCCGCACCCTGCTCTTAACCTTCTTCTTCCGCCACATGACCCAGCTCATCGAAAATGGACATCTCTATATCGCTCAGCCACCCCTTTACCGTATCCAACGCGGCAAGGAGCAGCACTGGGTCTATTCGGAGGAGGAGAAGGAGGAGCTGCAAAAGAAGCTCAAGGGGAAGAAGCTGGAGATTCAGCGCTACAAGGGTCTGGGGGAGATGAGCGCCCAGCAGCTATGGGACACCACCATGAACCCCGCAACCAGGACTATCCTCCAGGTCAAGGTAGATGACACGGTTAAGGCGGACCACATCTTCCGCACCCTGATGGGAGACGAGGTGCCGCCGCGGAAGGCCTTCATCCAGGCCCACGCCAAAAGCGTGAGAAACCTAGATATATAGCCCGTTCTCCCTTATATATCGCTCCACCACCTCGGGTACCATTTCACAGATGGATTTGCCTTGGGCTACCCGCTGCCTTATTTCGGAGGAGCTGATGTCAATCAGGGGGTTGTGGAGGATGATTATGTGGCGGGAGATGCCGGGGATGCTCCTTTCCAACGCTTCAAGGTTCACCTCCCCAGATTCGGGGCGTCTCACCGCCACCAGCCGGCACATCTCCACGATCCTCTGCGCCTCCCGCCAGGTGGGGAGTTCCAACAGGGCATCAATGCCAAGGATGAAATAGAGATTCGCCTCCGCTCCCAGCTCGCGGCTGATGTCGGCCAGGGTGTCCACGGTGTAGGAAGGGCCCCCACGATCCACGTCCACCGTAGATACAGCCAGGTGAGGGTTGGCGGCGATGGCGAGGCGAATCATCTCCAGGCGGTGCCCTGCTGGGGAGATAGCCCTCTCCTGCTTAAGCCAGGGCTGGGCAGCGGGAATGAAGATCACCCGGGAAAGGCCAAGCCTTACCCTTGCCTCCTCGGCTATGATGAGGTGCCCATTATGAATGGGGTCGAAGGTCCCTCCCAGAATGCCGATATCCATCACTCCCACTCTAGCTCTATTTGGCCAAAGCGAACCCTATCCCCAGCCTTGGCCCCTGCCCTTTTCAGGGCAGCGCTGACCCCCATCCGGCCAAACTGCCTTCTAAGATAGGAACGGGCCTCGGGATTTTCAAGATCCATCCTGGCGATAAGCCTCTCCGCCCTGGGGGCGGAGACGACGTAGACATCCCCATCTTTGGAAACGGAGATCGGCTCATCCCTTGGCTGGGGGCGGAACACCGCCGTCACCGGCTCTTTGGGGGCTTCAGCTCGAACCAGGGTCAGCATCTCCAATGCCCTGGCCATGAGCTGGGGAACGCCACGCCCGGTGGCCGCCGAGATGAAGAACGGGGGTGGTTCAATGAAATCCAGCTCCCTCTCGAGTTCGGGGATGCGAGCCTCCACCTCCGGGAGATCGATCTTGTTGACCGCCACGACCTGGGCCTTTTGGGAAAGAAGGGGGCTATACAGGGCAAGCTCCTGATTTACCTTCTTCATATCGTCTAAGGGGCTGTTTGAGCTGCCATCGACAAGGTGAATGAGCACCCTGGTGCGCTCGGCATGGCGCAGGAAGTCGTGCCCCAGGCCCAGACCGCGATGAGCGCCCTCGATTAGCCCAGGGATTTCGGCGACAACGAAGGATCGGTTTCCCACCTCCACCACGCCCAGCATGGGCTGGCGGGTGGTGAAGGGGTAGTCGGCTATCTGGGGCGTGGCCGCCGAGGCTGCGGCCAGGAGGGTTGATTTGCCCACATTGGGATAGCCGATGATTCCTACATCGGCGATGAGCTTAAGGTCCAGGACCAGGGTTATCTCCTCGCCCTTCTCCCCTTTCTGGGCGATCCTTGGCGCCTGATTTATGGCAGTGGCAAAGTGGGCATTGCCAAAGCCACCCCTCCCTCCCCGAGCCACCATCACCCTTTGTCCTTCCTCCACCAGGTCGGCAAGGAAGACCTTCTCTCCAGCCTGTTTCAAAGAGACCACCGTTCCCAGCGGAACCCTGATCAACATATCCGCGCCATTTTTGCCATGCATCCTCTTCCCCGAGCCATTTCCGCCGCCCTTTGCCCTGAAATGCCTTCTCCTGCGGACCCAGCTCAGGGTAGTGACGCCCACATCGGCAACCAAAAAAACGCTTCCCCCCTTGCCACCATCACCGCCATCTGGCCCGCCAAAGGGGACGAACTTCTCCCGGCGAAAGCTGACCACGCCATCACCACCGTCCCCCGCTTTCAAATGGATTTCCACCCTATCGAGCATCCTCAGTCACCCTTATTATTATAAGGTATATCACCATGAAATTCTAATTCTAAGGTGTTGGATTACATTAATAATAACAAAGGCGGTGACAAAGTGAGAAACTAGCCCCTTTCGCTTTGGCGTGGGAAATATGAGGTGATGGAGCGGTGCATTAGGGGTGAGATCAAGGTGCAAATCGCTGTGCCCAAGTTTTTCACCGTTGGCAGGAACGGCTTTGACATAAGAGATGTGGTTATTTTGCACAATTTTGCGGGGTTGTGCACCAAATCCGCCCGTTTATGCACACTATTATGTCCGGCGGCGTCTGCTGGAGGTGCAAAAGGGTTAAGGAGGGCCTTTTGAGGAGAGGAACTCCCTGATCTCTAGGATGTCGTGGCGCAGTTGAGGGTTGGTATTGATCTCCAGGGCGATCTTCTCGCAGCCCCGAAGGATGGCGGAGTGGTCTCTACCCCCCAAGTGCTTGCCGATCTGGGCGAAGGGCTGACCCAGTTCCTCCCTGATGAGGTAAACGGCGATGTGGCGTGCTAGGGCAGTCTCCTTGTCCCGCCTCTTCCCCTCGATGACCTCGGGATCGATTTCGTAGTATTTAGCCACGGCGCTGAGGATGACGGTGGGGGTAAGGCTGCGCCGCGGCGCACTATGGGGGAACTCGGCGAGGGCCTGGCTTGCCAGTTCTAAGGTGAGCGGTGCCCTGGCGAGGCGGGCGAAGGCAATGACCCTATTTAGCGAGCCCTCAAGCTCCCGGATGCTCCGTTGCACCTTGCGGGCGATGAGGTCCAGAACCTCTTGGGGTGGGGATACCCTTTTTTCTTCCGCCTTGGCCTGGAGGATGGCAAGGCGAGTCTCCAGGTCTGGGGGTTGGATATCGGCGATGAGGCCCCCGGCGAAGCGAGAGCGCAACCGGTCCTCCAATAGGGGCATGGATTTGGGGGGGCGGTCGCTGGTGATTACCATCTGGCGGTTGGCGTTGTGAAGGTCATTAAAGGTGTGAAAGAAGCCTTCCTGGGTTTGCTCTTTGCCGATAATGAAGTGAATGTCATCCACCAGCAGGACATCCACGCTGCGGAATCTTTGGCGAAACTCCTCGGTCTTCCTCTCCCGGATAGCTCTGATGAATTCGTTGGTAAACTGCTCTGTGCTCACGTAGAGAACCCTGAGCCTGCCGTTAAAAAGGAAGTTGCCGATGGCGTGCAAAAGGTGGGTCTTGCCCAGCCCCACCCCACCATAGATGAAAAGGGGGTTATAAACATGGCCCGGCTTTTCCGCCACCCCCACTGCAGCGGCGTGGGCCAGCCGATTACAATTGCCTACGATGAAGGAATCAAAGGTGTACTTGGAATTAAAGGTGTTCAGCTTCCCCTTGCCGGAGGGGGAAGACCTGGTTCGCCCTCTAGGCTTGCCCCCCGTCGCTTGGATATGCTGACCCTGGTGGACTTGAAAACGAACGTCAATGTCCTGACCGGTGATCCCCATCAGGGTCTTCTTGATCCTTGAATAAGCGCGTTTCTCCAGCCACTCCACAGCGAAGGGGGAGGAAACGCCGACCAGCAACTGGCCATCTTGGTAATCGAGCCCTACGGTATCCTTGAGCCACGTATCGTAATTTGTCTTTGTTAGCTGGGTTTGAAGTTCCGCCTGCACCGCCTCCCAAATTTCGCTGGCTGAATTACGTTTCACAGGCCCCCCGTCCTTGAACGAAAATCGCTAACACCATCGAGAATGGCCCAGGCAGGTGGCAGGAAAACAGACGGAGCCACTCTTCAAGAAGGAGTTTACCTTCCTTTATGCTTGTTATGCTTTCGAGCTCGGCGTGTCCGCCGTTGGCAGCTCGATACACAAGGGGGAAGTATAGATGATTCCGAAGAGGCATGTTGCACCCTGGGACGGCAGAGGAATACAAAACGATAACAAAAAAGCAGGCCTCAGGTCAAGGGGTTTTGGCACCAGTTTTTTACCAATTTTTGGACAATTTTGGCCCCTGCTTGAGTTCGGTTGTTGGCCCTTTGCTGCCATGATAGAATGTCGGTGGAGGGGGAATGCGCATCGTCTTCATGGGAGCGCCTGAGTTCGGCGTGCCCACCCTGAAGTGGCTCATCGGGAGTGGGCACGATTTGGTGGCAGTATACACCCCGCCCGATAGACCTGCGGGGAGGGGGCGAGCCCTCACCTTCTCTGCGGTGAAAAGGGTGGCTCTGGAGCACGGGCTGACGGTGATCCAGCCCGCCAGCTTCAAGGAGCGCAGCGCCGTGGAACATCTGGCCCGGCTGAGGCCCGATGTCATCGTGGTTGCCGCTTTCGGGCTCATCCTGCCCCGGGAGGTGCTTTCCCTCCCCACCTTTGGCTGCCTCAACCTTCACCCCTCCCTGCTTCCCCGCCATCGCGGCCCCTCGCCGGTTCAGGGGGCGATCCTCGCCGGGGATGAGGTGACCGGGGTTAGCATCATGCTCCTGGATGAGGGCATGGATAGTGGTCCCGTCCTCTCCCAGCGGGTGGTTGCCATCGAGCCTGAGGACACCGCGCAGTCTCTTGGCGCTAGGCTCGCTGAGATCGGGGCCCAGCTCTTAGCGGAGACGTTGCCCCTTTGGCTTTCGGGCAGCCTGGCGCCAAGGCCTCAAGGGGAGGAAGGCGCCACCTATACCAGGATCCTTTCCAAGGGGGAGGGGGAGATAGACTGGCAACTCTCCGCCACCGATATATGGCGGCGGGCGAGGGCTTTCTATCCCTGGCCTGGCGCTTATACCAGGTGGCAGGGGAGGATTTTCAAGGTCTTAGAGGCAATCCCCATCCCTGGAGGCGGGGGGAAGGCGGGGAAGGTAGTAGCCCTGGCTCCCCGGGAGGGGGCCTCGCTGGGGGTGGAGTGTGGCGATGGGATACTCGGGCTTATTCGGGTCCAGCTCGAGGGCAAAAAGGCAATGTCCGCTGATGAGTTCCTGCAGGGGCATAGCGGGTTCATGGGGGCGATGCTGCCCAGCCCGTGATTGCAACGGGTAGGAAGCGATGATATAATTCGATTAAGGAGGAATGATGTTACAAGGGGCTAAAGCTAAGGTTCGGGCAATTCCGGCCTCGATTGCTTGGGGTACAGGACTTCTTATTTTGTCCCTCGGCCTTATTGGTGTGAGCCTGCTCTTTCATTGGAGCCCCCTGGCAATCGTTCTAACCTGGGTTATGTTCTTGTCGACGGGAATAGGTGGCTGGCTCATCGGCAGAGGCGTGAAATAGGAACCTTTTTCGCTATTCGGTTTCGCCCTCTTCCTTTTTTTCCTCGGCAGGTGCCTCCTCAACCTCGGGGGCAATTTCCACCCGAGGCGGCTCTACATGGGCCACCACCTGGTCAGGATCGGTGAGGATCTCCACCCCATCGGCCACCGTGACATCCCTGACGTGGACTACCTGATCGAAATCCGCCAGCACCGATAGATCCACCTCGACGCTTCGAGGGAGATCGGTGGGCAGGGCTTCCAGTTGAAGGCTGGTGAGGTTACGGATCAGCGTCCCCCTGAGGGTTTTCACCGCCGGCGGCTCGCCGATGAAGGCCAGGGGAACCTCAGCCCTCACCTTTTGGGTCACCTCCACCTGGAAGAAGTCCACGTGAAGCAGCTTGCCGCTGAGGGGGTGGCGCTGGATATCGCGAATCATCGCCAGCCGTGGCTTCTTGTCCCCATCAACCCTGAGGGCGATGAGGGCGTTCCTCCCCACCCTGGCGATGAGGCGCTCCAGAATGGGGGTCTCCACCTGCAGGGGGGTGGAATCCATTCCCCTGCCATAGAGGTTGGCCGGGGTGAGCCCCTGGCGGCGCAGAAATCTCACCTTCTTGCCCAGGATATCCCTGACCTTGGCTCTCAGTTCTTCACGCTTTTCCATCTTTTACCTCCCCCTGAAAATGGGCTCCCGCTTCTCGATGAAGGCCCGGGGCCCTTCCTGGGCGTCCTCGGTTGCCGATGCGAGGAGCATCGCCGTCTGATGGTCCTCCAGGGCCCTGACCAGGTCCAGGTCCAGGCAGCGGTAGATGAGGCGCTTTGCCAGCCGGATGGCTATGGTGGGCCCCTTTGCCAGCTGGGTTGCCAGCTCCCTGGTTGCCATCTCCAGCTCATCGTGGGGCACCACCCTGCTCACATAGCCAATCCTTAGCGCCTCCTGGGCATCGATCATCCTCCCCGTCCAGCAGAGGTCGCAGGCATTGGCGATGCCCACGATGCGGGGCAGGAAGTAGCAACCTCCCCCAGCGGGGGGAACGCCCATCCTGATGTATGCCATGCTGAACCTGGCCCTTTCCGAGGCGATCCTGATATCGCACATGGAGGCGAAATCCATTCCTCCGCCCACTGCAGGTCCGTTTATTGAGCCGATATAGGGCTTGTCCAGGGTGGCCAGGGTGAGGGCGATGCCATGCATATTTTCATGTCGCTGGCTGAACATCTCGACGGGGGTGGACTCCGGGGCCTGCTGGGCTGCCCTCATCCTCACATCCATCCCGGAGCAGAAGGCACGCCCCGCCCCGGTGACCACCAGCACCCTAACCTCGTCGTCCTGCCTGGCATCCTCTATGGCCTGCAGCCACTCCCGCTGCATCCTCGGGGTGAGGGCGTTTAACGCCTTGGGGCGATTGAGGGTTATGGTGGCAATGCCATCCTCCTTGGTGTAGAGTATATCCTTGAACTTCATTATCGACCCCCTATCAAATTCGAAAAGGTTAACCAAGTTTGCCGAAAGATTATACTACCCCCTTGCCCCGCCGTCCAGTTAGCGAAAATTGACACCCCAGGGAAGGTGAAGTATAATCTCTGAAAGTAATGCCCAAAAGAACCTATCAGCCGAAGAGGATACCGAGAAAGCGGGAGCACGGGTTCCTGGCGCGCATGGCTACCAGGGGTGGGCGTGCTGTGCTGAGGCGGAGGAGGCTTAAGGGGCGGAGGAGGCTCACCGTTTGAGAGGGGAGCAAAGGCTAACCAGGGAAGGGGATTTTGGGGCTGTCTATAGGGGAGGGAGGTCCTGGTCCAACGATCTGGTGGCGCTCAGGGCGTTGCCCAATGATCTGGGGATGAGCCGTTATGGCTTTGCCGTGGGCAAGCGGTTGGGCAAGGCGGTGTTGCGGAACCGGGTGAGGCGACAGCTGCGGGAAGGGGTGAGGCTCACCCCGACAAAGGAGGGCTGGGACATGATTTTCATCGCCCGCCCGGCAGCCGTTGAAGCCGATTATCATTCCCTTAAGCGGGCCATTGAGCAGTTACTATCTCGGGCGCAGCTTTTGGCCAATGGGAGGAAAGAAGGGTGAAGCGGGCTAGCCTTGATTTGATCCGGTTCTATCAGATGAGCATTTCGCAGGTTACCCGCCCCTCCTGTCGCTTTGTTCCCTCCTGCTCCCAGTATACCTATGAGGCCATTGAGAAGTTCGGGCTGGTGAGGGGTGTTTGGATGGGGGCGAAGCGCCTCGTTCGCTGCCATCCCTTTAGCCGCGGCGGCTTTGACCCTGTGCCTTGATGCCCCGCTTCTCTAATAGTTTGATGAAACCAAGGTTTTGGCTCTTATTTGCCCTTTTGATGGCAGGCCTGCTGGTTTTCGCCGGGTGCGCCGGTGCCCCTATCCGGGGGTGGTCTGGGCCGGTGGCGGTCGAGGATGCCCTCTATGTGGGCACCATGCAGGGGAAGGTCGTCAGCTTTACCCTGGTCAGTGAGCCTAGGCCGGCTGCGGTGGAGTGGTGGCGGTTTCCGCCCCGGGGTCAACCCGGTCTTGGCGGTGGTGTAGCGGGTGGCTTCCTTGCCTGTGGCCCTGCGCCGGCAGCGGGCATCTACAGCACCCCCTTTGTGGCCAATGGCGTGGTCTATATCGGCACCTACAATGGCAAGGTCTATGCCATCGATGCTTCAACGGGCACAGAGATATGGGAGTACCCTTACGGGGACCTCATTGGCCCCATTGTGGGCAGCCCGGTGGTTGATGGCGGCATCCTGTATATCGGCTCCTCCGATGGCAAGCTTTATGCCCTCGATGCCGAAATCGGTCACAAGCAGTGGGAATTTCAGACCGGGGATGATGTATGGGCCACCCCTGCCGTTTATGGTGGCGTGGTCTATATCGGCTCCCTCGACCATAACCTCTATGCTATAGATGCCGGAACCGGCACTGAGAAATGGCGATTTGAGACCCAAGGGGCCATCGCCGCCACCCCTTTGATCTATAACGACACCATCTACATCGGCTCCTTCGATCGCAGGTTCTATGCCATCAACCTCGATGGCAGCGAGAAGTGGCACTTTGATGCAGCGGGCAACTGGTTTTGGAGCAAGGCTGTGGTCCACGATGATACCATCATCGCTGGCTGCCTTGACAGTTGGGTTTATGCCTTTGACGCCCAAAGCGGGGCGCAGGCTTGGCCGCCCTTTGAAACCGGGGGGCAGATCAGGGCAGACCCCGTCCTGGTAGGGGACCTGGTCATCATTGGTTCTGAGGATGGCACGGTCTATGCCTTGGACGCGGGCACGGGGGCTCTGGCGTGGGCCTTTGCTGCGGACGCTCCCATCCGGGCCCCGCTTTTCGCGGAGTTGGGAACTATCTTTGAGAGGCTGAAGAAGATCGTCGTCGATCAACTGGGTGTGGAGGAGGAGAGGGTGGTGCCCTCTGCTTCCTTCGTGGAGGACCTCAATGCCGACTCCTCGGATCTGGCGGAGCTGATCATGGCCATTGAGGAGGAATTCAGCAGCGACACCCTCCAGATAAGGATATCCAATGAGGATGCAGAGGGGATAACCACGGTTCAGGCTGCGATAGACTATCTCAAGGAATTGGGGATAGAGGATGAAGAGAATAAGGTCTATGTCCATACCACTGTTGGCACCCTTTATGCTTTGGAGGCAGAGCGTGGAACTCCTTCCTGGCCGCCGTGGTACACGCCTACTGGTTAGTGAGGTAAAGTTCGGTCCATGATCGAAGCTTGGAATTTCATCCTGCTCCAGCCGATGCTGAACTTCATGATCCTTTTGTCCAGCGTGCTTTTCAGCAGCTTTGGTCTGGCCATCATTGCCCTCACCATCATTGTGCGCGTGATCATGCTGCCGCTTACCCTGAAGCAGCTTCGTGCCACTAGGGCGATGACCTCCCTCCAGCCCAAGTTACAGGAGATTCAAAAGAAGTACGCCAAGGATCGGGCGAAGCTTCAGAAGGAGATGGCGAGGCTGTATAAGGAGGCTGGGGTAAACCCTATGGGTTGCCTCTGGCCGCTCTTGATCCAGTTTCCCATTTGGATTGCCCTTTATCAGTCCATAATGAAAGCAGTGGCAGCAAGCCCTGAGGAGCTATTGAAGCTTTCGCAGCTGCTCTATTCCCTCCCCCTGGTTCATCAGGTGGTTCCCCTGGAGTCGAGCTTCCTCTGGCTCAACCTTGGTAGTCCCGATTCCTTTTTCGTGCTGGCCATCCTGGTCGGGGGGACGATGTGGATTCAGCAGAAGATGGTAACCATGCCCTCTGTAGACCCGAGGCAGCAGTCGATGACCAGGATGATGCTGTGGATGATGCCCTTGCTGTTTGCCTTCTTTACCCTTCAATTCCCCAGTGGGCTAGCCCTTTTCTGGGTCATCTCCAACATCATCGGCATCGTGATGCAATACTTCGTCACCGGCTGGGGGGGCCTTGAGGGGACGGTTCAGAGGTGGAAGGGGGGGCTTACTCGGGTACCGGAAAAACCCGAAGCGATAGTGCCAGAAGAGGCAGAGCAACCAGCGATAGCACCAGAAGAGGCAGAACAGCCAGAGAGTGTGAAGTATGGAAAGCCTGGAGATAAGCGCAAGGACCGTAGAAGAGGCCGTCGCGCTCGCGCTGGAAGAGCTCGGCGCAAGTCGTGATGAGGTGGAGGTGGAGGTTCTCAAAAAGGGCAGGCCCGGCTTTTTGGGCCTTGGCGCTGAGGAAGCCACGGTGAGGGTGACCAAACGCTCCGCGGAGGCGGAGCCAGCCTCTGTCATCCTGGCTGAGGAGATACTGGAGAAGCTCCTCGCCCTGATGAAGATTCGGGCTTCGGTTGGCCTAAAGCAGCCTTCCCCGCAGGAAGGGGCGGGAGGTCTTGCCCCCATCGCCCTGGAGATCACTGGAGAGGACCTGGGCATCCTTATTGGAAGGCGAGGTCAGACCCTGTCTTCTCTACAATATCTGGTTTACCTTATGGTGAGCCAGCAGATGAAGGCTCGCGTTTCGGTGACCATAGATGTGGAGGGTTACCGCGAGCGGCGCGAGGCGGCGCTGAGGAATCTGGCGCAGCGCATGGCGGAGGGGGTCAAGGCCAGCAGGCAGTCGGTTACCCTGGAGCCCATGCCTCCCAGGGAGCGCCGCCTCATCCACCTGGCGCTTCAAGACTACCCGGATGTGGTTACCCAGAGCATCGGTGAGGGGGAGGATCGGAAGGTGACCATCCTCTACAAAAAAGAGTGAGCTTGACTTTAGCTTTATGGCATGCTAATCTCGATATGTAAAGGCAGTGACGGAGAAGAGTAGGAGGGGAGAAGGCGCAAAGCGAGTCTGGTATGGTGGGAGCAGATGTGACCTGCCCCTCCGAAAATCCCTCCCGAGCCGCCAACCGAAAGGTGAGAGGCATAGCCTGGGCGCCCAGTAGGCTTGGCCGGTTTCGTCAGCCGTTATCATGACGAAGGCATGGTGTGCCTTTGAAGAGGGCCCCGGTCATCGGGGAACTAGGGTGGTACCGCGGGTTAAAGGCCCGTCCCTTGGACGGGTTTTTTCGTATATGAGGGGGCAAATTGATGGAACGGCTTGCAGCCCTGTTCAAGGTTAGTAAAACTCAAGGATGGGTTAATATATGTTCAAACCTGTGGCCAGCAAGGTAAATTTTCCTGAGCTGGAAGGGCGCATCCTCAACTTCTGGAAGGAGAAGCGCATCTTTGAAAGGAGCATCGAGGAGCGAAAAGAAGCGCCCCTGTTCGTGCTCTATGAGGGGCCCCCCACCGCCAATGCCAGCCCCGGGGTGCATCATGTCCTGTCCCGAGTTTTCAAGGATGTCATCCCCCGCTACAAGACGATGAAGGGGTACTCGGTGCCGCGTAAGGCGGGCTGGGATACCCACGGGCTCCCCGTGGAACTGGAGGTGGAAAGGGAGCTGGGCTTTTCCTCCAAGGCGGAGATAGAGAAATACGGCGTCTCAAGGTTCAATGAGGAGTGCCGCAAAAGCGTCTTCCGCTATCAGAGGGAGTGGGAGGAGCTCACCGAGCGCATCGGCTTCTGGCTGGATATGGAGCACCCCTACATAACCCTGGATAATGGCTATATCGAGTCCTGCTGGTGGGTGATAAAGCAGCTATGGGAAAAGGGGCTTATCTATCAGGGCTACAGGGTAACCCCCCACTGCCCCCGCTGTGGCACCTCCCTCTCCTCCCATGAGGTGGCCCTGGGCTATGAGGAGACCGATGACCCATCAGTCTGGATAAAGTTTAAGGTGACGAAATCACTATACACAGAGCCGGGTTTTCTTGAGAAGCTGCGAAAGGGTTATGGCGATAGGGAAGCCGATTTTGCGATGTGGCTTCTTGACCTTGTTGGGGACAAGCCGGTTTACCTGCTGGCTTGGACGACTACGCCGTGGACACTGCCTGGCAACACTGCTCTGGCGGTGGCACCGGATGCCGAGTATTCAATAATGCAGGGAGCGGAAGATTACATCATCATGGCTTCGGCCCTTGTAATCATGGTAGGGCTCGAAGGCTTTAGTGAGGTGACCACCGTCAAGGGTAGTGATTTGGAGGGGCTGAGATATGAGCCACTATTTAACCCGTTTGACTTTGGAGTAACTGTTCGTAGAATGGACACATGGGAAGAAAGGGGAGAATGGGAAGAAGCTAGGGAACCTTCATCGAAAATTAAGTGGAAACCAGGGGGCTTTTTAAATTACCCGGTGATTGAGGGTGATTTTGTCTCCTTGGAGGAGGGCACCGGCATCGTCCACATCGCCCCTGCCTTTGGTGATGTTGATTTTGAGGCCGGCAAGGATTACATTCTAGAATTCGTGCGAGACTATGTGGATTTGCAGGGTGTCATCCAGGGCACCTACCCCTTTGCTGGCAGATTCGTCAAGGATGCTGACCCCCTCATTCTTTAAGACCTCAAGTCCAGGGGCCTGCTCTACCGCAGTGAGACCATTCGCCATACCTATCCCTTCTGCTGGCGGTGCGAAACCCCCCTCCTCTACTATGCCAAGCCCTCGTGGTATATCAGGACCACTGCCAGGAAGGAAAGGCTTATCGCCGCTAATGAGGAGATCAACTGGTATCCCGAGCACATCAAATACGGGCGCTTCGGCGACTGGCTGGAGAACAATGTGGACTGGGCCTTCTCCCGGGAGCGCTACTGGGGGACGCCGCTCCCCATCTGGCGTTGCGAATCCTGTGGTGAATACGATTGCATCGGGAGCGTTGAGGAACTAAGAGGAAAAGATGGGCTCTCTGGCCTGGAGGAGCCACTTGACCTGCATCGCCCCTTTGTGGATGACATCATATTGAAATGCCCCCGGTGCCACGGGGTGATGCGCCGCCTCCCCGAGGTGCTGGATGCCTGGTTCGACTCGGGGGCGATGCCCGTTGCCCAGTGGCACTACCCCTTCGAAAATAAGGAGCTATTTGACCAATTCTTCCCCGCCGACTACATCTGCGAGGCGGTGGATCAGACCAGGGGCTGGTTCTACACCCTTCATGCCCTATCAACCCTGCTCTTCGACCGCCCCTGCTTCAGGAACGTCATCTGCCTGGGGCACATCCTCGATGCCCAGGGGGAGAAGATGAGCAAGTCCAAGGGGAACGTGGTTGACCCCTGGCTTATTCTCAACCATCAGGGCGCCGATGCCCTGAGGTGGTATCTGCTCACCTCGTCGCCGGCGGGAAATGTGCGCCGCTTTTCCGTGGAGGTGGTGGCCGAGGCGCTGAGAAGGTTCCTGTTAACCCTGTGGAATGTCTATTCCTTCTTCGTCACCTATGCCAATATCGACAGATTTGACCCCCGCTCCGCTCAGCATGTCCCCTACCAGTCGGATCTTGACCGCTGGATCCTCTCCGAGCTCAACTTGCTTATCGATGGGGTCACCAGGGCGATGGAGGGATATGATCCCCCTGATGCCGGGCGCAGGATACAGCGCTTTGTGGAGGACCTCTCCAACTGGTATGTGAGGAGATCGAGGAGGCGTTTTTGGAAGGGGGAGAGCGATGCCGATAAGCTGGCAGCCCATACTACCCTTTACCACTGTCTGGTCACCCTTTCAAAGCTCCTCGCCCCGCTTACCCCCTTCATCGCTGAGGAGATTTACCAGAACCTGGTGTGCTCCATATACCCCGAGGAGCCGGAGAGCGTGCACCTTTGCCAATATCCCGTCGCCGACCTCTCCCAGGTGGATGAGCGGCTGGTCAGCGACATGCGTCTGGTGATGAAGATGGCAAGCCTGGGCCGGGCGGCGCGAAGCAAGGCCGGCATCAAGGTGCGCCAGCCGCTGGCCCCATCGCCGGTCAAGCTAAGGTCAGAAGGCGAGCGCGAGGGACTGGAGCCCTTGATAGTACATGCTCAGGCAGAGGTCAATGTTGGCGGTGTCTTCTTTGTCGGCGCGGAGGAATGGACTCGCCTGCTCGAAAGTGGACGCTATGAGGTAGCCGAGGAGGGTGGGTATGGCTGGGCTGTGGACACCCAAATCACAGACGAGCTTCGGGATGAAGGCATGGCGCGGGAACTGGTGCATCGCCTGCAGATGATGCGCAAACAGGCTGGCTTTGAAATCGCCGACTACATCACCACCTATTACCAGGGTGGCGAATCCATAAAAAGGGTGATGGAGAAGTTCGCCCCCTACATCAGGCAGGAGACCCTCTCCCGGGACCTCATCGAAGGGGTTCCTGAGAAGGACGCCTACACCCAGACACACCGCATCGATGGCGAGGAGGTGGTGCTGGGGGTGAGGCGCTAGCCTAACCCCCAGCTCTATTCGCTCCCTTTCTAATCGGGAACCTCTGGCAGGTGAGTCAGCGCCTCCTTTACCTTCTCCTCGGGATACTCATAGTCCTCAAGCCTGCCTGAAAGGTACTCATCGTAAGCTGCGAGGTCGAAGTGCCCGTGCCCGCTGTGAGCTATCAGGATGATTTTTGCTTCACCTGCTTCCCTACAGCGAAGGGCTTCATCTATAGCTACCTTGACGTTGTGGCATGGCTCCGGGGCGGTGATAATGCCCTCGGTTCGGGCAAACTTTACCCCTGCCTCAAAGGTGGCGACCTGATGCTCAGCCCTGGCCTCGACTAAGCCCAGTTTATAGAGGTGGCATATGATTGGTGCCATCCCGTGGTAGCGCAATCCTCCAGCGTGAATCGGGGATGGAATAAAGGTGTGCCCCAGGGTATACATCTTGAGTATAGGGGCAAGCCCAGCCACATCGCCGAAGTCATAGGCATAGGGTCCCTTGGTCAGGCTGGGGGCGGCCATAGGCTCAACGCAGATGATGCGCAGATCCGGTTTCGCTCCGCTGATTTTATCCCTGATCCAGGGCAGGAATTGCCCGGCGAAGTTTGAGCCGCCGCCAATGTTGCCTACGATGATATCGGGGTAGGCATCTGCCATCTCCATTTGTTTTCGGGTCTCCTCGCCCACGATGGTCTGGTGCAGCAGGACATGGTTAACCACGCTGCCTATAGAATACTTGGTATCATCACGGGCGAAGGCATCCTCTAGGGCTTCGCTGATGGCGATGCCCAGGCTGCCGGGGCAATCAGGGTCCTCCTTAAGGATCTTTCGCCCGATCTCGGTGTCTTCGCTGGGGCTGGGAACCACCTTGGCACCCCAGGTCTCCATGAGGATGCGGCGATAGGGCTTCTGGTTGTAACTAACCTTAACCATGTACAC
Organism: Chloroflexota bacterium; assembly: GCA_030604825.1. Classification (GTDB taxonomy): domain Bacteria; phylum Chloroflexota; class Dehalococcoidia; order E44-bin15; family E44-bin15; genus JAUVVB01. The sequence continues at coordinate 23,924 of JAUVVB010000009.1, forward strand.
CTTGATCTCGATACCGAACATCGCTCCAGCCATGCTCAGGGCGCTACCCCATTGCCCAGCGCCGGTCTCGGTGGTTATGCGCTTGGCCCCCTCTTTTTTGACATAGTAGGCCTGAGCTACAGCGGTATTAGGTTTGTGACTCCCAGCCTGGCTTGTTCCTTCATACTTGAAGAAGATCTTGGCTGGTGTGTCTAAAGCCTTCTCAAGCCGATATGCCCTATGCAATACTGTAGGTCTCCATGTGCGGTAAACAGCCTGCACCTCCTCAGGAATTTCAATCCAGCGCTCAGTGCTGAACTCCTGCTCGTTTAGTGCCTCGGCGAAGAGGGGAGGTGGAAGGCGCGTAGGCTCCTTAGTGGCGGGATGGAGCAAGGGCGGCAGGGGCTCCGGCAAATCGGCCTGGATGTTGTACCAATGGGTTGGCATGTCCTTTGGGTCAAGAAAGTACATTGTTCTCTCCACTTTTTCCCCCTTTTTTCGAATTATTGGCTGTGGTTGATGGAAAGGCTATTCGCTATTTCACCCCCTTTCTTTTTTCGCTCTGCTTGCTTTACCAGCCAGAAGCATCATGACCTGTTTCAGCAACCAGAACAAAAACCCCGCCCCCTAAAGGGGCGGGGTTGATCCGCGGTGCCACCCTTCTTGATCCTCTCCCATCTAGGAGAAAGACCATCTCTTTCAGGTACGGAGATGAGCCCCTCCGCTCACCTCGATACCCTGGGCCATGATAACGGTGCCCCTCCGTCAACGCCTACTCAGGCCAAAAACCCTTTCGGTTTGCAGCTCCCAAGCCCATTCAGCCTCTGCGCCAGCATCGGCTCACACCTAACCCGACTCTCTGAGCTTCGCTGGAGGCCTACTATTCTTGTTCCCCGCCTTTTGCTGTATTCAGATTGCTTAATATAACAAGCCAAAGCTGCTTTGTCAATACCTTCCTTGCCTTTCACTGAGGAGCGATCACCTTAAGGGTGTCGCTCAGTCCATCGACCGCGATCTCAAAGTCACCCTCCGCTTTCACGCGGATTGCACGGAAGGTTATCCTTCTTGCCTGCCCCGGCGGCACGGTGACCTTCTGGCTATCCACATTTTCGCCACCGAGCGTCAGTGTTGCGCTATGTTCGCCCTCTGTCCCTCCGCTGTTGGCCACATCCACGGTTATGGTGATCGTGGCATCAACCTCTGCCGGGTTGGGGGAGATGGTCAGGTTGGTCATCTCGAACTGCGCTGGCGAGGTGCGACCGGCGAAAACGATGCTCACCACCCCCCCGCTGGCAAGGATGAGGACCATGACGATAAAGAAGATGTTCCTGAACCTGGTAAGCTTTCTGACCTTCATACCCTTTCCCTTCAGGGTGGAGGCTTCATTATGCTTGCTTGCCCTCGCCCTGTCAATGCTGGTAAAGGCTTTCACCGCCCTGGCCTTCGTGGTAGAATGGGCTTGCTTTAGGGCTGGCTCCCTATGATCAAGGCGGTTTTCTTCGATCTGTACAATACGCTGGTGGATTATGATCCTCCCCGTGAGGAGCTCCAGGCGGCGACCTTGCGCCAGATGGGCATGGAGGCTGAGCCGGAGGCCCTCCGCCGCGCCATCCAGGTTGCAGATCAGTTCTATTATGAGGAGAGCGCTCGACTCCCCGTTCAGAAGCGGTCGGCGGCGGAGAAAACGGATCTTTACACTGAATACCAATCCAAAGTATTAGCAGGGGTGGGGATAAAGGTCACTAAAGAGGTGGCGCTCCAGATCTTGGCGAGGTTTGGCGCCATGCTGCGCCAGTCCGGGGCAAAGCTGGTGCTATTTCCAGATGTGGTGCCAGCCCTGGCTCAGCTCAAAAGCCGGGGCCTAACTTTGGGGCTGATCACCAATGTTGACCGGGACATGTCCCCCACCTTCGATGAACTGGGCCTCTCTTCCTATCTCGATTTCATGGTCATATCTTTTGAGTTGGGGGTGGCAAAGCCGGACCCCGCCATCTTCCGCGCCGCCCTGGAGCGCGCTGCGGCCAAGCCTGCTGAAGCGATTCATGTTGGCGACCAGTACCATGCTGATGTGCTGGGGGCGCGCAGCGCCGGCATCAAGCCCCTGCTCCTTGACCGGGACAACTTCAATCCCCAGTTCACCGATTGCATCAGGATCAGCAGCCTTGAGGAAGTGGTGAGGCATTTGCAGTAGAGCTGCTAGAGGGTGATTAACCGATACTCGAGGTTGCCCAGCCCCAGTTTACGCCCGGTTCTGAGCTGAACCAGGCTATCGGTATGGTGCATTTTGCCCAGTAGGTCGGGGGGGCTTGCCGAAAGGGAGCTCAGGATCACGGGTGCCCGGTCTACCAGGTCCAGGGAGGCCTTATCGATGGCCACCGGGTCTGAGGAGGCCAGGATGCCCACATCCTGAACTATTGGTCTGCCGGAAGGTGAGGCGCAATCGCAGTGGGGGGTCACATCCTGAACGAAGTTTATGAATCCGACCCTTCCCCTGAAATTCTTCAGCACAGCAGAGGCAACATGAGCCAGGTAAACCTGAAGCCTTTCCTTTGCGCCTTCCGGCCAGCGAAGGGCTCCGGTGGGACAGTTGAACAGGCAATCGCTGCAATTTATACAGGCTTCCTCGTTGCGCACCGGCTTTCCCTCCACCAGCGTTAGGGCCTGCGCCCGACATACGTCGACGCAGTTTCCGCATCCATCGCATAAGGATTCGTCCAGCACAGGGGCGTTCACCGCATGTTGCGCCCTTTTGGTCTCCTTGGTTACACAGCCCATCGCCAGGTTCTTGATCGCCCCGCCGAATCCGGTTAGGTCATGGCCCTTGAAATGAGACAGCACCACCAGGCTATCGGCGTGGTAGATCCTGGGCGCCACCTTGGCTGCCTCCAGATGACACCCTTCAACCCGGCTTTCCAGGGGCACGCTGATGCCGCCATCCCCCTCATCGGCGATCACTATGGGCGCTCCTATGCTCTGCTCCACAAAGCCGTTAGCGGCGGCGGTGGCGAGATATTTTTCAGGGGTACCCCTTTCCGCTTGATAGAGAGTAGTGGTGTCGGTGACGAAGGGCTTCCCTCCAGCCCTCTTGACCAGGTCGGCAACCCTTGTGGCAAATATGGGCCTTATGTAGGTTATGTTGCCCAGCTCCCCCATATGCAGCTTTATAGCCACCGATCCACCCCGGGGTATTGCCTCGGCCAGATGCGACTTCTGAAAAAGCATGTCCAGCCCGCGCAACACATTTTCCCCCTTGGCATAGTCGAAGAAGTAGACCTCCGACATGTAACCCCCTTTGCCCCGGGCGAATTTGGCACCCGCTGGCTTACCATCCCATTTTAGCATCATCTATCCCTTTGGGGGAAGCTCATCTTCGTTTTGTGGCCTTGCGGCGATACATTCCCTTTGCTAAACTGGGTGCACAACGAGGACAGGAGAGCCATGGAACAGCCTTTATCGGATATCAAGGTTTTGGACCTCACCCATTTCATCGCTGGGCCCTATTGCACCAAGCTGCTGGCCCATTTCGGTGCCGAGGTGATCAAGATCGAGTCGCTGCCCCGCATCGATGGGGTTCGCATGCTGACCTACGCTGAGAACGATCCCGGGGAGGACTTCTGGAACCGTGGTGGCTTCTTCATCAAGCGGGCGGGCAATAAATATGATATCACCCTCGACCTCACCAAACCCAAGGGGGTGGAGATATTCAAGGGGCTGGTAAAGGTGGGGGATGTGGTCGCCGAGAGCTATAGCCCCAGGGTGATGAAGAACTTTGGCCTCGATTATCCTGCCCTGAAGCAGATAAAGCCGGACATCATAATGGTATCCCTCTCCGGCTATGGGCAGACCGGTCCCTGGGCGCTATGGGGTGCCTATGGCTATGTGCTGGAGTATACCTCGGGGGTTACCACCATTACCGGCTATGGGGATGGCCCGCCAAGGAAGATCGGCATCTCCTATACCGACCCCTGGTCCGGGATACTGGCGGGCGCTGTCTCACTATGGTGTAGGAGTATAGCTTGCCCCGGGGGCTGAGCGGCACCTCCTCCATATCCTGCTTGAGGCAGTTGGCACAGGCAACCTGCTTGGGGAAGAAGTATTCCCCGCAAGCCCGGCATCTGCTGCCGATAAGACGGGGCTGTTCGCCGGGGGTTGAGGGCATGGTGAACTGCCCCTCCTTGAGGATGACCCTCTGTTTACCTTCCTCGACCATTAAATCCCCTTTCTAGGTGAAAGCCTTTATCCCCAGCACCTCGCGCCCCACGATCAATTTCTGGATCTGGGTGGTGCCATCGGGTATGGTCATCGTCCTGGCATCCCTGAAGTATCGCTCCACGGGGTATTCATCGGAAAGCCCCATGGCGCCATGGATCTGGATCGCCTTTGATGTCACCCCAACCGCCATCTCGGTGCAATAGGCCTTGGCCATGGAGGACTCCTTTCGACACCTCTCCCCTTTGCTCAGAAGGTAGAAGGCATGAAGGGATAGAAGGCGCCCCGCCTCCGTCTCCGCGATCATATCGGCGATCATCTCCTGGATCATCTGGAAGCTGCCTATTGGTCTGCCGAACTGCTTCCTCTCCCTGGCATACCTTATAGCGGCATCGATGGCAGCCTGGGCAATGCCACAAGCCCTTATCCCCAGGGAGGAGCGACCGAATTCAAAGCCGGCCAGGGTTATCCTGGGCCCCGCCTCTGGCTCACCCAGCAGGTTCCCTTTGGGGACGCGGCAGTCAGCAAAGCTGAGCTCAGCAGTGGGTGCAGCCTTCAGCCCCAGCTTATTTAGCTCCCTGGCGCTGAAGGGGGAGACCTCCTTCTCCACCAGCAAACTGGATATCCCTTGTGCCCCCTGGCCGAAGTCGGTCCAGGTGAGGAGGTTGACCACATCGGCAATGGTGCCATTGGTGATCCAGACCTTGGTGCCATTGACCACCCACTCATCGCCATCGAGGACGGCCTTGGTCTTTATCCCCCGAGGGGCATCGGAGCCGGAATCTGGCTCGGTTATGGCGCCACAGCCGATGATTTCCCCCGAAAGCGAGCGGGCAAGGAATTTCGCCCGCTGCTCCTCGGTTCCCCTCGTGGTCAGGGCCAATGGCAACGCCCCGGCAATGTTGATGATGCTGGCCAGGCCGGCCCAGGCATAGGACAGTTCCTCCAGCAGCATGGCGTAAGAAACCAGGTCCAGCTCAAGGCCGCCATACTCCTCGGGAACGAGGCCAACGATATAACCCAGCGGGGTGAGCCTTTTTATGAACCCGGTGGCCTCTTCCTTGGAAAGGGGGCCCCTTCGCTCATGCTCGTCGACCAGGGGGACGATCTCCTTTGCCAGGAAATCCCGTGCTGCGCTGCGCAGCATCTTCTGCTCTTCGCTGAACTGGAAATCCATTTTTCCCCGCTTCTTTGCACTGCTAATATAAAAGGAGAGGCCAGGGCACGTCAAGGGCTGCGTTGACAGCGGCTTTCCCCCTGCCCTAGAATAACAAGAAGGAGGCTTCTTTATGGAAGTGATGGTCAATAAGACAAGGCTCTCCTTGATTCAGGGGGATATCACCAGGCAGGAGACCGATGCCATCGTCAATGCCGCCAACCCAAGCCTCATGGGTGGTGGTGGGGTTGATGGCGCCATTCACCGCGCCGGAGGGCCTGCGATATTGGAGGAGTGCAAGAGGATAAGGGCGGAGAGGGGGCCCTTGCCCACCGGCCAGGCGGTGATCACCACCGGGGGAAATCTCAAGGCCCGATTCGTGATCCACACCGTGGGACCAATCTGGGGTGGGGGGAGCAGCGGGGAGCCCGAGCTTTTGGCCAGCGCCTACAGGGAAAGCCTGAAGCTGGCGGTGGCGAAGGGGCTAAGCAGCGTTTCCTTCCCCTCGATAAGCACCGGCGCCTATGGCTACCCCCTCCACCTAGCGGCGAAGGCGGCGCTGGAGGCGGTTATGTCCTTCCTCGAGGAGAATACATCCTTGAGGGAGGTGGTATTCGTCCTGTTCGACCCCGGCGCTTTTTCCACCTACTGTCAAACCCTCAACGAGCTATTGCCCGAGGGATGAGCTCATCGCTGAAGGGAGCCCCGCTCCAGGTCTTCTATGAAATCCCGAAGTGCCGTGATATATCCCTCTCCACCGACGATATAGGTATCGTTGTGGCCGGCGTTCTCGATGGTGTAGAACCGTTTGGGCTCATTGGCTGCCTCGAATAGTTTTCTCCCCAGGCGATAGGGAACCACCTCGTCCCGATCCCCGTGCAGGATGAGCAGGGGAACGTTTATGTCCTTTATCTTGGAAAGGGAATCGTATTTGATGGGGAGCCTATCGGGGGGGAGGGAGGGAAAGATGGCCTTCATCATCCCCATCAGGGAGGTGGGAGGCGATTCCAGGATAAGGGCAAGGCATTTTTGTTTCGTTGCCAGGTCCACGGCGATGGCAGAGCCCAGGGAGCGACCGAAGAACAGGGTGGTCTCGGGGTCAACATCGGGGCGGGAGTGAAGGTAGGCCAAAGCGGCTTGGGCATCCCGATATGTTCCCTTCTCTGATGGCCTCCCCTGGCTTCGACCGTAGCCTCTGTAGTCGAAGATGAAGATGTTGAGGGCAAGCCTCTCATGGAGGAGCTTCATGTTTTCCAGCCTGTAGCTTATGTTTCCCGCATTGCCAGGGAACCAGAGCCAGGTCAACCCCTTTTCCCCGGGGACGAACCACCCGTGAAGGGTCAGGCCATCGGCGGTGGGGAAATAGACATCCTCAAAGGGCATCCCGAAGTCGCCGGGGTCGCCAATGAGGAAGCTATCAGGATAGAAGATGAAGTCTTCCGCTACCATAGCTTTGCCACATAGCTATTGAGGGGCACCCCCAGGGAGTGGGCCACCGGCTGGCACTTGGCCTTGAGGCAGAAGAGGATCCTTCCCTCGCCGGGGAGTTCGGAAAGGGCCTCGTAGTATGCCATGCCCTTTGCCAGTACCAGGTCGCAAGAATTAAGCTCTTGCTTGAACTCCGCCGAAGCCATAGAGAGAACCACCCCCGGGGTGGCGGTGCCGGTGGTGATCACCGCCCCGAACTCCCTTTCCAGGCCGCACCTTTCCAGATCCTGTATGGTAAGATCGTCGCCCGCCGGGGCTGCCTTAACTACATAGGTAACCCTGACCAACCTCTCCATCCATTTCACCAGGGGAAGGTCGAAGAATACCTCCCCGGCATTGTCGGCGAGAAAGAGGAGGGTTCTGGCCTGCTTCAGCCTTCCTTCAAATATGGACACATCGTCTATGGCCAGCCTCACCGGCCTGCCCATGTCCCTTTTGACGGCGTTGAAGTCCTGGAAGAAGTCCAGGGTATTTCCCAGAACCGAGAGCTTGAGCAGCCCCCTAAAACCCCGGGGCATTGCCATCCCCCCAACGAGCTCTCGGGCGATCTTCATCTCCTCGTCCTTCATCTCCCGGTAGGGGTCGGTGTTTTTGGTCTGCTCCTTTACTGCCTGGTGAATCTGCGTGGCGATGACGATGGGCACCTCTTCTGAGGAGAAATGGCGATCGATGATCTGGAGTGCCTCCCTTATCGCCTTTGACCTTAGCTCCGGATCTTCGGTTGCCAGTTCTGCCGCCTGGCAGGCCAAGCGGCGCAGACACTGGTAGCAATCGCCAGCAGCTTTCATCGGGATTCCCTCAGCCGGCCCCCAAAGATGTTCTCCCGCCAACCAAAGAGGTGACGCCATGGGCCGAGGTGCTTTAACCCCTCCTGAATAGCCTTGCTATGCCAGTCGAAGGAGAGGTCGGATTTGAGCAGCGCCTCATGGATGCCCCTGGACTCAACTATATGAAATATCTGGTCGATCTGGCGGTTGCTGAGCCTTTCATAGAGCTGGCGGGCGAGGTAGCCCAGCCTCAGCTCCTTCCCTATTTTTCGCTTCCACCTCCGCTGATAGCGGGAAAAGAGCGCCTCCGAGAAGTCACCCGCGGCGAAGGCTCCATGCAGGGTAGTAACTGCCACTTCAGCGCAGAGGAGGCCATAATATACCCCGCCACCGGTGGTGGGCTTCACCTGCCCTGCAGCGTCGCCCACCGCCACCACCCGGCTCTGGTAGGTCTGGGGAAGCGGCCGCAGTGGAATCCCTCCATAGGTGATCTGAGCCTGGGGGGTGGCTATCTTGCCCTGGAAAGCGAGGCGGGACAGCAGCTCCTTGAGCTGCGCGCCCGGGTTTCGCCGGGAGAAGAGCCCCACCAGTGCCCTTTTCTGGGAGGTGGGCACCAGCCAGGCAAAAAACCCGGGAGTCATTTCCTGGTCGAAATAGACCTCTACCTCCCAAAGGCCATCGGTGCTCACCTCGACCTGAGCCCCCATAACCAGGTCGCCGCTTCTCCCCATCCCCAGCTTCTGGGGAAGGGGGGAGCCAAACCCGCTGGCAACGACCACCGTTTTGCCTTCGAGGATTCGACCTTCAACCTTCACCCTGATGGCTTCATCCCGAATCTCTACATCCTCCGCCCGGCAACCCAGGAGGTATTGCGCCCCCTCGAGCTGAGCCCTCTCCGCCAGCGCCCGATCAAAGGCAGCGCGGTCGATGATAAATGCCTGGACGCTATCCCGAGATACCCTGAGCTCACTCCCCGAGGGGCTGAACAGCCTCGCCGAGCTTACCTCCCTTAGCACGGTGCCCTCAAAAAGGGGGAAGCGCTCCACGCACTCTGCCCCGATGATCCCGGTGCAGTTTACTGGCTGGCCAACCTCCTCGTGCTCCTCCACGACCAATACCTCGTATCCCAGGCCAGCCAGCCTATAGGCCAGATAATTTCCGGCGGCACCGGCACCTATGATGATGGCGTCATAAAGCCTGCCCATATCTTTCATGGAAAACGAACTCGGAAAGCGCCTTCCGCGGTGGGGCAATGGGCTTTTCATCGGGATAGCCCAGCGCCATTATCTCCACCACGGCAACCTCTTCCGGCAGCGCCAGGCTCTCCGCCACCTTTGCCACATCGAACATGAACCACCAGTCCCCCTTATCGGTGGCAGGCAAGCCCCGGCGATAGCCAGACATCCCCTTCTGGGCACAGGCGACGATGAGCACAGGTGCCTGTCTAACCGCGGGGAGACCCCGATTTTCGGGATTTAGGGTGGCTGCCAGCTTTTCCCTGGTCTCTTCATCCCGCACCACCACGAAGTTCCAGCACTGGCTATTGGCCCAGGAGGGCGCCCAGCGGGCGGCCTCGAAGAGGACATCTAGCTGCTCTTGGCTCACCGCGGTGCCCTGGTAGCGGCGAACGCTCCTTCGCCCTTTTATGGCCTCAAAAATGTCCATCATTCCCCCTAGATGGCGAAATATCTGCTCAGCCTGTTTAGCGCCTCCACGGTCTCCCTCCTGCCCAGCTTAGCCTTTCTCACTGCAGAGGCGAGGAAATCGATGCTCCGGTCGTAGGTTTCCCGGTCCACGGGATAGGGGATGCCATCCGCCTCAGCATCTCCTCGGGGCCAAAGTCCATCACGATGGCGCTCTAGATCTCCCTGGAAAGTCGCACCATCCTGTCGAAGAGCCAGCGGGGCATCCTGCCATAGTGGAGGGGGAGGTGAGCGATGCCCGTCCTACGGGGAACAGGGGAAGGTTGGCTCATCCTTCTCCTTTCAGCAAAGGGCCATCCACTGGGTGCAGCCTCTTCAGGTGCCGGCCAAAGGCCCAGAGGGCGCGGTCCACCTTCTTGGGCTGGGGAAGGCCCGCCTCCCTCACTAGCTGGAAAAAGAAACCCTTATAGCCACCGTAGGCGGAATAAAACCTTTCATAGCTGCGGCAGACCATTCTTGCCTCCCTGGGGTTACGGCGGACAAACCCGGTGGTAAGGGCCAGAAACGACCTCATCACGTGCTGGTCGAAGATGGGGTAATCCTGGGGCCGGGCCATATGAAAAAGGAAAACCTGCCATACCACCCCGGGCGTGATGGTCACCACCCTTTGCCAGAATTTCCGTTCTTCGGGCTGGTCCACATGCCCCAGCTTTCTAAAGGAATTGATATCCGCCAAGATGGCCTGGGTCGGCCTGATCAGGGGCGAGCCATAACGCTCGTTCTTCCACCTCCAGAGGAGGCTTACGTTCTCCTCGGTTAGCTCACCGCCGAGGTTCAGGTTGGCTTGATAAACCTCGTCGGGGATCCTGCTGTGGTAGAACCCCTCCCAGAATTCCACGAACTCCCGGGCGCTGCATGGGCAGTAGAGCTTGTAGTAAGCCATGGTGTCGCAGTATATTACCACAAGCCTAGGGCAAGGGCAATCTTAGGGGCCAATATGACCATAGCTCGTTTGGCAGATCACCGTCTTCAGGCCCACCCCCTTTAGTGTTATGTAAACTTGCTCCATCTCCTCATAGCTCGGCCTGGAGATTTCCCGCCTCCTGAATTCCCCCCTGTAATCCAGAACGCAAACCTGTATCCCGGGGTCGATGGCAAGGATTTCCCTTCCCATCTGCTGAATCTCCTCCATACCCACCAGATGCCTATTATAGGGAATTCCTACGCCCAAGAAGATCTCCTCATGATTTTGATGAATGTATTTCACCGCCTGCCAGGCCGTTTCCTTGTATCGCTCGGCCAGCTCCCCATTTTTTAGCCCCGTTATTTGGGTAAAGGTGTCGAGGTTAAGGCTTTTGAGGTCAATCCCGATATCGGTCATCCCTGCTTCCACCAGCTCATCGATATAATCAGGGGTGAGCAGGGAGCCATTGGTATCGACATGGAGGCGGGCGTCCTCATCGGGATTGAGCTCCCTAAGCTCCTTCAGGTACTGGAGAAGCCATCGCCGATTGAGGGTGCTTTCGCCCCCGGAGATGGCCATCCGGTTCACTCTGAACCTGCGCCTGGTGGCGGTCATGGTGGTAGCTGCCTCTTTTGGGGTTAATGGGGTGCCCTTTCCCCTGTAGGTTGAGGTCCAATTCTGGCACTGGGGGCAGCGGAAGTTGCAGCCACAGGCAAAACAGGCAGCCTCGATATATCCGTGGACATGCTTCAGCTGCCACGGCGTGCCCACCCCGCCAACCATATGACCCATAAAGCCATGAACCAGCCTCCTTGGGGTGTAGTCATCGCCGAATTCTATCTTCATGCCCTCCTTTACCGGGGTAACGCAGCTGGGCTTCGGCTCCCCGTTCACCTTCACCGCACAGCTCCAGCAACCGCCCACCTCACAGGGAACGAAGAGATGACCCGCTTGGGGATATTTGGCGATGCCATATCCCAAAGTGCCTAAAGCTTGCCTGATGGTTATGCCATCGGGGATGGCGAGGCGCTCGCCCTCCACCTCGATAGATATCTCCCTTCCCCCTTTCCCCGGCACCATGGAGATCGCTTCATTGGGGCAGGCAATGGAGCAAGCGCCACAGCCAATGCATTCCTGGTTGCGGCAAACGAAGTCCGTGCAGAAACCGCAATTCTGACATCTTTTCTCATCCCTTTGCGCTATATATAGGCTCATGGCAAATATCTGTATCAAGGTGGCCAACCGTGGTAAATCATGGGAAGTGGCTTTGCTTCCGACTTCAAAGGGGGCTAGAGAGGCTTAAAATACCTGATGTCCAGCATATTCCCCTCGCCCTTCTCCCTGAAGACTGCCTTGACCCGCATTCCGATGTTGATGCTTTCAGGATCCACCTCGCCCAGAAAATGGCAGATGCAAGTATCTGCCCCATCAAGCCTGATGAGCCCATAGGCAAAGGGGGGCTCTTGGGGCTGAACCGGCTCCGAGTAGTGAACCACGGTATAGGTGATGAGGGTGCCCTCGTCGCTTAATTCCACCCATTCATCGAGCTTGGCCAGACACCGGTGGCAAGTGGCCCTGGGGGGGAAGTAGACGAGGTGACATGCCGGGCACCTCATTCCCAGGATCTTCTTATTATCCCTGAGCTCGGTGAAGAACTTGGTCCCTACCGCCCCCACGCTATACTGATAATGGGCAACATAGGGTTCATCAAATACCATCTTCTCTTCCATTATTCCTCCACCGGGACGTAGTAAAGGATGTCCTCCAGCGTCCCCAGCCGGCGTTCCTCCTTGAATACCGGCTCCACCCTCATCCCCTCTCTGAGCTTTTCCGGGTTCTCCACCTTCAGCCAGTGGGAGAAGCAGCCCTGACCGATGAGAACGCCATCGGGCTGGATGAGGCAGGCGTAGGAAGCAGGCAACTCCTGCACCTCCCCGGTCCTGGTGTCAATGCCTGGCCTTCCCAACTCGGCGAAGAACAGGAGCGTCCCTCCCGGCCCCACCTCCACCCATTCATCGGCTGCCCTCACCATGCAATCGGGGCAGGAGATCCGGGGTGGGAAGAGGATTCGCCGGCATCGGGGGCATCTATTGGCCACCAGCCTCTTATTTTCCCGAAGCTCCTTGCAAAACCTTGCCATGTAGGGGCCTGCGGCATACCTGTAGAGGAGCCTTACGGTGTGGGGTATCTTTATGTATTGGTCGGGCACTTTTTGATTCATGTTTCCCCTCCGTCTAATCCAGAGACTTGGTGAGGAGCACCATCTCCGTCCAGAAGGAGCCGCCAAAGCCGGTGGCCACCGCCGTTTTCACATCTCTGGTCACCTGATGCTCGCCGGCGTCGCCGCGAATCTGAAGCGCCGCCTCGGCGACGCGTATCATGGCGGTGCACCCGATGGGGTTGGTGCAGGTCACCCCACCCGAGGGGTTGATGGGGAACTCGCCCTCTATGTCGGTGGCACCCCTCTCCACCATCCGCCACATCCCGCCCTTTTCGGCGAAATGGAACCATTCCGAGAACTGAAGCTCGGCCCAGGTGGCGGGCTCATATATCTCCGCCATCTGGATATCGCGGCGAACATTTGTTATCCCGTTTCTGGAATATAAAATATTAGCTGCCTGCTCATGGCTGGTTATCCTGCCCTCGGGGAAGAAACCCTCAAACCCCTCTATCTCATAATGAACGATGACCCAGTCCTTAAACCAGACGGGTTTCTGGGCCATCCGCTTCGCCCTTTCCTCGGAGGCCACCACCAGGGCGCAGGCACCCGAAGTGGTGGGACAGAGGTAGAGCAACCTCAGCGGGTAGAGGAGGAAGGGGGATTTGAGCACAGCCTCCATGGTGAGGTTCAGCCTGAGGTGGGCATGGGGATTGCGGCAGGCGCAGCGGTCCGCCTTGAGCCGCACCATCGCCGCATGCTCCTCGGTGGCCCCCGTTTCCGCCATGTAGGTCGTTCCCACCCGGGCAAACCAGGAGGCTGCCCCCGCCCCGCTCCTGAAGCGCCGCCGCCATAAGGGGTCGGGCACCAGTCCCAGGGGCTCCATTCCATATACCGATTCATCCTGCTTTTCGTAGGCTGCCACCAGCACCGTATCGAACAGGCCGGAGGCTACGTGCTGGGCGGCGGCGATGGCGGCCGTTGTCCCGGTGGTGCCGCCGGTGTAGATCTTGCAGCCCTCCTTCATATATGCCCCGGTGCCCAGGGTGGCCCAGCAGTCGGTGAGAAAACTCCCTTCGCACTCCTCCATGTTGCCGAAGAGGACGCACTCTATGTCCTTTATGGTTAGCTGGGCGTCATCAAGGGCTGCCTTCACTGCCTCGTTGATGAGCTCCACCTGAGTTACATCCGGCCGGCGGCTCTTATGGTACGTCTGCCCTACCCCCACGATCGCCGCTCTCTTGGCCATATCAGTCCTCCTATTTTCCCAGAATCATCACGCACTGAAGCTGACCGCAGGGGCCGACGAAGCCGTGAGCCAGGGCGGTTTTCGCCCCGGGGACCTGCCTCGCCCCCGCCTCCCCTCTTAGCTGGAGCACCGCCTCGGCAATCCTCGAAAGCCCGGCGACATGGGTGGGGCAGCCCGAGAGCAGCCCCCCCGAGGGATTTAGCGGAAGCTCGCCATCCATCCCGGTCACCCCCCGCTCGATGAGCCTGCCCCCCTCCCCCGGGTCACAAAATCCCAGCCCCTCGCTCCACAGCAGCTCCTGGTAGGAGTACTCAGCGGATATCTCGGCGACGTCTATCTCCTTGAGGGGCTCGGTTATCCCCGCCATCTGGTAGGCTCGCTTGGCCGCCGCTGCCAGGGAGTCGCAATCGGCCAGCTCCCGGTCCCCCAGGTAGAAGGCGTCGTAGCAGCTACCCACCCCCTTTATCCACACTGGCTTATCGGTTAGCCGCTTGGCCCTATCCTCCCTTACCAGTATCATGGCGCAGGCGCCGTCGGAGACCGGCTTGGCATCCAGCTGCCGGATGGGGTAGGCGAGCACGGGGGAGCGGAGAATATCCTCCACAGAGATGTCCATCGCCCTCTGGGCGTAGGGGTTGTTCTTGGCGTTCTTCAGGCTCTTCACCACCACCCGGGCGCACTGCTCAGGGGTGATGCCATGCTGATGCATATAGCGATTGGCCTGCATGGCAGCCGCGGAGAGGAAATCGAGACCCAGGTAGCGATGATAGATGGGGTCAAAGGCGAGGTTGGCTACCAGGTTCTGGTCCACCTTTGACTCCTTGCACTGGGCCACCACCAGCACCACGTCGTAGTGGCCGGAGAGGATCTGGATGAAGGCGTAGCGGGCAGCCATCGCCCCATCGGATGCTATCTTCTCCTCAGCACCGTACTGGGCACCCAAAACCTCGGAGACGGGGACATCGGAGATGCCCATGCCATCGAGGTGGTCCTGGGAGCAGGTTACCCTGATATCTAAATCGTCATTGTTGAGCCCCGTCTGCTCAAGCACCCTCTCCGCCACCTCGAAGGCAAGCTCGAAGACGCGGCGGTCGGGGCGGGCCTCCTCATATTTCGTCTGGGCCACCGCTACAATGGCAACCCTATCTGCCATATCTCCTCCTAGAAAAGCTTCTGGGCCTCCTTTCGCAGTTCAGCCCTGAAATCGGGGTGGGCGATGGGAATAAGCTCCTCAGCCCTCTGGCGGAGCGTCTTCCCCTGGAGGTTGACCATGCCGTGCTCGGTGACGATGAAGTCAACCCAGCTGCGGGGCACGGTGACCACCGTTCCCGCCTCAAGCAGGGGCACGATGCGGGAGATGGTGCCCTTCCTGGCGGTGGAGGGGAGGGCTATTATGGTTCTGCCACCGCGTGAGAGCATGGAGCCCATCATGAAGGATGTCTGCCCCCCGGAGGCGCTATAAAGGCGGGGACCCATGGTCTCTGAGGCAACCTGACCGCTGAGGTCGATGGCCAGGGTGCTATTTATGGCCACCATGTTATCGTGGGAGGAGATCACCCTGATGTCATTGGTGTATTCCACGCTGCGAAATTCGAAGAAGGGATTGTTGTCCACCATGGCCACAAAATTTGGGTCCATGGAGCTGAGGCAGGTGGCCACCGCCTTGCCGGCATTCACGTTTTTTCGCTTGCAGGTGATCACCCCTGCCTGCCACAGGTCCATCATGGGCTCCGTCACCAGCTCGGAATGGACCCCCAGGTCATGCTTGTCGAAGAGGTAGTGGGCAACCGCCATGGACACCACCCCCACCCCCATCTGGATGGTGCTGCCATCGGGCACCAGCTCGGCCACATAGTGCCCGATGGCCTTCACCGTCTCATCCAGCATCTCCTCGGTTATGCGGCGGAGCAGCGGGGGAGGGGCCTCCACCACCTTCTCCACCAGGTAGTCGATCTCCGAGACATGGATCAGGGTATCGCCGTAGCACCACGGCCAGGATTCATCCACCTCCACGATGAGGGTTTTGGCAGCCCGGGCATAGGTATCGGAGTGCCACACCCACTGCCCCAGGTTGCAGTAGCCATGCTCATTGGGGGGTGAGACCGGGCACATGAAGAAATCGGGCGTCCAGGTATCGGGCCTGCTCCCCTCCTCCCTCAGCTTGCGGGCCAGGGTATATTCCACCGGCCTGAACTCCACCGCCTTCATCTCTATCCCGGGGCGGCACAGGTCATCGGGCCACTCCGTGCTCGGGTGGAAGGAATCCTCCCATCCCGGCTCGTCCCACCAGCCAACCCCGGGGGCAAGCTGGGGGGCGGGCTGGGCAACGTAGACATCCTTTAGCTCGCCGCGACGGCGGGCAAGGGCGGAGATCAGCGTCAGCGGGGTTGCCGCCATGGGGAAGCGGACGTAATCCCCCGGCTTTATCATGTTTACCGCCTCCTCGGCGGTGATCACCTTCTCCTTGTAGTCCTCCTTCCATGCCACTGTGTTGACCCTTCAGCGAAGTCCGCCGCTTGCGGTGATGGTCTCGCCGGTGATATAGCTGCCCTCATCTGAGACCAGAAACAGTATCACATTGCCGATCTCCTCGGGCGTGCCCCCTCTGCCCTTGGGGATGGTCGATAGCCGCCACTCCAGCCTTTCCTTGGAGTAGACCTTCTCCAGGAAGGGATTGGGCACGAATCCGGGGGCTATGGCATTGACGGTTATATCGTATTTTGCCGTCTCCAGCGCCACGCACCGGGTAAAGGCCATGATGCCAGCCTTTGCCGCACAATAGGCTGCCTCATCCCGGCTTGCCGTGGCCCAGCCGGCGATGGAGGAGATGTTAACGATCCTGCCGTAGTTCTGGTTTATCATGGTGGGGAGAACAGCCCGGGTGCAATAAAAGGTGCCCTTGAGATTTGTATCTATCACCAGCTCCCAGTCCTCATCGCTCATCTCGTTTACTGGCCCGGGCCTATTTATGCCGGCGTTGTTCACCAGGATATCGATCCTCCCCCACTCCTCCAGCGTCCTCCTCACCATATCCTCCACCTGCTCTCGATTGGTCACATCGCAGGGGATGCCTATGGCCTGGTATCCCTCTGATTTAAGGGCCTCCGCTACTTCCCCGGTCCGCCTCTCATGGGCATCGCTGACCACTACCCGAGCCCCCTCTATGGCCAGCACCCTGATGGTGCCCTGACCGATGCCGGCGCCGGCAGAGGCGGTTACAATTGCTACCTTACCATCTAACTTCATTACCCCGCTCCTTTGAATGCAGCATTATAGTTTGAGAACCTTGAGGGCGTTTTCCCGCAGCAGCTTCTGCTTCGGTACATCCCTGAGGTCCAGGGCCTCGATCTGCTCCATGCACTCCTTATGCTGAAGGACGGGGTAATCGGAGGCGAAGAGCACCTTGTCCTGCCCCCTGGTATTTATGAAGCGAACCAGGACCGGGTCCCAGTACCGGGGTGCATGGGCGGAGGTGCCTATATAGACATTGGGGTGCTTCCAGGACAAAGCCGTCATCAGCTCGGTCCAGGGCCAGCCAGTGTGCATGCCCACGATTCTGAGCTCAGGGAAATCGAGCGCGATATCGTCGATATGCAGCGGGTGCCCGCAATAGCTGGGCATCTTCTCCGCAGAATGCCCCACCTGCATCAGCACGGGAACATCCAGCTCACAACACTTGGCGTAAATCGGCCAGTACATGCGGTCATTGAGATTCAGCCCAAAGCCGTAGGAATGGATCTGCGCCCCCTTGAAGCCAAATTCCTTCACCCCCCGCTCCAGCTCCCTCACCGCATTCATTATGTTCATCGGGTTGATGCCCACCAGGCCGACGATCCTATCTGGAGCCTGGTTTACCACCTCGGCAACCTCTTCCAGGGGGCAGTCCTGCTGCATCTCTCCGCGGTAGGCACATACCTTGAAGGAGGGGATGCATATCTTGTCAATCCCGGCCTCATCCATCTTTGCCAGGAATTCGGGAACGGTATAACCTACCAGCAGATGTTCCCGCTTGAACAGGGTGAAGGCGAACCTGATGTGCTCGGGCTCAATGAAGTATTTCCTGATCCCCTCGGGGGTAAATATGTTGCACCAGACATCGATGGCTCCCTGTCCTGCCATAGCTTCCTCCTTTCTATTTATTACAAACCGATCTGCCTGGAGATGATCAGGCGCTGGATCTCAGAGGTTCCCTCGACCACGGTGCCGAACTTGGCATCGCGGAAGTAGCGCTGCACCGGGGAATCGACCATAAAGCCGTAGCCGCCATGAATCTGCAACGCCTCGCCGCTGACATGCACCGCCATTTCAGTGGCAAAGAGCTTTGCCATCGAGGCCTCGGCGATGCATGGCCTCCCCTGGTCGTAGAGCCAGGCTGAGCGGTAGACCAGCAGGCGTGCTGCCTCGATCTGGGTGAGCATGTCCGCCAGCTTGAAGGCGATGGCCTGAAACTTTCCTATAGGCCTGCCGAATTGCACCCTTTCCCGGGCATAGTTTACGGCTGCTTCATAGGCTGCCTGGGCCAGGCCGACGGCTCGCGCCCCCACCACCATCCTGCCGCTGTTGAGCACCTGCATTATCTTGACAAAGCCCCCCTCCTCCTCACCGACCAGGCTTTCCCTGGGCAGGGGGCAATCCTCGAAGAAAAGCTCACCCAGGTCGGCGGAGAGCATGCCGAACTTGTGCAGCTTTTTGGGCTGGGCAAAGCCCGGGGTTCCCCTTTCCACAACGAAGAGGGCAATGCCTTTGCTCCCCTTGCTCTTGTCCAAGTATGCTGCCACCACCACGAAATCGGCGATGGTGGCATTGGTGATCAGCGTCTTGGTGCCGTTTAAGAGGTAGCCATCGCCAGCCCTCTTGGCTGTGGTCTCCAGGCTGGCCACATCGGAGCCGGCGTTGGGCTCGGTGAGGCCGAAGGCAGCGACCTTCTCCCCCTTGATGGCGGGAACGAGATATTTACGCTTTTGCTCTTCGCTGCCGAAATGAAGGAGGGTGGCGGTGCTCACCGATGAGTGGCTTAGAAACCCCGAGGCAATTCCCAGGCACACCCTTCCCAGCTCCTCCGTGAGCAGGCACTCTGAGACCCGGTCTGCCCCTGCCCCGCCATACTCCTCAGGGCACATGATGCAAAGGTAGCCCAGCTCCCCCATCTTGGGGAATAGCTCTACGGGGTATTCCTCTTTCCTCTCCGCCTCCTCCACCAGAGGAGCGATCTCGCGCTCCGCAAAGTCGCGCACCGACCTGGCGAATATGAGATGCTCCTCTCGAAAGTCAAAATCCATCGCTTCGCCTTAGCTAAAGCAGAAAGCAGCCCCTCTGCCGGAAAGCTACCAGCGCAAGAAGGGAAAGTCAAGCCACAAGGCGATGACACAGAAGGCTACTGGTGGGCCTTGCCATCTTCAGAGCGGGCATCCCCCTAGTACTCAGTCACCTCTATAGAGGCTAACGGCTCCCACTCGCCATTTTGGAAGATAAGGACCGCCACTGGGCTCACTATTCTCTGGTGGTCAATGCCCCACTCCTCGGCACCGCTAAACCACATCTTGCCCACCAGCGCTTCAATCTCGCTTCCCTCCAGGGCTGACACCACCACATCGGGGTCGAAGCTATCCGCCTGCTCAAAAACCTGGGCCATCCAGTATACCCAGTCATAGCCCCACAAGGCCCCGGCGCCCCAGGCCTCCGCGCCGTGTAGATCAACGTACCGGTCATAAAAGGCTCTCTGCTCTGGGTTTCCTTTCTCGGCAAGGGGCGTGCCGGTGCCGATAAACCCCTCCGCATACTCCCCGGCGGTCGCCCTCAGCGCCGCAGCGTTGGGATAGGGGGCGGACATGAATAGGCCCTCGTACCCCATCTGCCTGGCTTGTTTCACAATAAGGCCAATGGGGCCTACCGATGTGCCGCTGCAATCGATGAGGTCGGGATTCTTCGCCAGCATACTGGTGAGATGGGGAGCGAAGTCCACGGTGCCCGACTCGGCGAGTTCAGTGGCCACCACCTCTATCCCCCGGGCCTCGGCTTCGTCCCTGACGTATTGCTGAACCGATTCGCCACCAGGGCTGTGCGGGCCGATGTGGGCCACCGTCTCCACCTCGGGGCGATTCTCCACAAGCCACTGGTAATTGCTATTGATGCGGATCTCAAGAGAGTCCCCGTAGGCGAAGCTATAGGGATACTCCGGGCCTATGGGGAATTCATCGCCAGCGGGGGTGCCCACAAAGATGACCACGCCGTTCTCCTCGGTGATGGGCCTCACTGCCGCACCACAGGTGGAGCCGATGGGGCCAAAGATATAGTCTACCTTTTCATCGTAGACGAGCTTTTGAACTGCCGTCACCGACTGTTCGGCAGAGTATCTATCATCGGCGGCGGCTAGCTCAAACATATATGTCTCCCCGCCAACGACGATGCCCCCGGCCTCATTGATCTCGTCGATAGCCATCTCTATCCCGCGGTGCATGGGCACGATCCAGGCCTGAGCTGGGCCGGTGAGGGGGCCCAGGAAGCCCAGCTTGTAGGTCTTACCCGCTTCCCCCCCTGGTCCACAAGCGGCGCTAAACGCCAGGACCACCGCCACCAGAACCAGCACCAGGCTCACCAACCACCTTTTCATTTATGCCTCCTTTGCCAAATGGAATTTATATATTAAGTAATTATATTTGAAAGGTTTGTAAGCTGTCAACGCTGCTGGGGGCGAATAGCTGAGTCCCCAGTCCTAGGCCTTTCCCTTCCCGGTTTTACACCTTTTGGCGCAAAACCTGCCTCCAGGAAATGGTCCCATTGGCGGTTTTGCCGGCGGTAGTTAGCGGTTATTATTTGGATGGCACCAGAAATGGAGGCAATACGGGGCTGTCCATGAGCAAAGCGAGCCTGGTGAAGCGATGCCTTAGATGTGGGGCCCAAAATGAACCCTATATCCAGTCCTGTGCTTTCTGCGGCTCAAGCCTGTTGACCTTTGAGCGGGGAACCAACGAAAAGCCGGACTCGCAGCCCAATGCTGTCAGGCTGGAGGTTCTCACTCCCGGTTGGCCCATCACCAGGGCACCCAAATAGGGACAGGGAGATTATGCCTGTCCTGCCCGAAGCTCCTTTATCCGCTTCACTAGGGTGGGAAGAGCCTCCCCCGATGGCCCCCTGATCACCGCGTCGCATCTGCTGGAGAGGGGGGTCTCCAGGGGGTTTATCTCGATAAGACAAGCCCCCTGGCTCATGGCCATGGTGGGGAATGCCGCTGCCGGATAGACCACCGCCGATGTCCCAATGAGGAGCATGCAGTCGCATTTTGCCGTCTCCTCCTGGCAGCGCTCCAGGACATCGGGAGGGATGGGCTCCCCAAACATCACCCCATCGCTCTTCACCAGCCCCCCGCATTGGGGACAAAGCGGGGGCAGCTCCTCCAGAGGGAAGTCATCCCGCTCAAACCTGCTGTTGCAGGAGATGCAGCGGAGCTTATACAGGTTTCCGTGAATCTCTGCCACCTTCTTGCTGCCCGCTGCCTGGTGTAGATTGTCCACGTTCTGGGTGATGATGTGCTTTAGCACCCCCATCCCCTCCAGCTCAGCGAGGGCATGATGTCCCGGGTTGGGCTTTGCCTGGGAGATCTTGTCCACCAGCTCCCTGCCATAGCCCTCTCTCTTCAAGCGTGCCTCCCACCAGCCTTTAGGGTCGGCAAGGAAGCGATCATATCCCCTCATGTCGGGCTCGCCATATTTTGTCCAAAGCCCCCCCGGGCCGCGGAAGGGGGGGATGCCGCTCTCCACGCTCATCCCCGCCCCCACCAGAGCGATCACATAGCTCGCCTTCACTATCAGGCGCGCTGCCTTTTCCACTTCCTCATGTTCCATTGACACCTCCGACGTCATTATGGTGCATCTTTTCTCCCCTTTCAACCCTGAAGCCTTTCGATCCTCCCCTCCCTCACCCCAAAGAGCGCCGCCTGGTCCAGAAAACCCGGCTCGAATTGGTCCAGGTCTGTGGTGGTGATCACCACCTGCTGGTAGGGGGAGATGGACTCCAAGAGATGGTGACGGCGCAACCTATCCAGCTCGGAGAGCACATCGTCGAGAAGCAGGATGGGGTAATCACCGCTTCTGGAGTACATCAAGTTGGCCTCGGCCAGCTTCAGGGAGAGGGCGATGGTGCGCTGCTGCCCCCGGGAGGCAAACACATTCATATCTATGCCATTGACCCAAAAACCCAGGTCATCCCGATGGGGGCCGAGGAGGGACATCCCCAGGGAGATCTCCCTCTGGCGCGCTTCCCTTAGCCGCTGCCCAAAGCGATGGCATAATGCCTCAAGGTTATCTGCCTCCATGGTGGGCCGATAGGTGATCACCAGTTCCTCTCCCCCCGCGGTAAGCTCGTAATGGATGGGCTTGATCAGTTGGTTGAGCTCATCCACCATTTGCTGGCGCTGGACCATGAGATAGGAGCCGTTTTGCGCCAGTTCTTGATCCCAGAAATCCAGCTGGTCCTGCTCACCACGGCGCTCCTGAATCAGCTTCAGCAGGTGATTTCGCTGCGCCAGCACCTTGTGGTATCGGTTTAGGGCACGCAGGTACCTGGGGTCGAGCTGGCAGTTGGTGAGGTCTAGGTAGCGGCGGCGCAGCGAGGGGGAACCCCCGATGAGGTCGATGTCCAGGGAGCTGAACATCACCACCTTTACCTGACCCACCAGGTCAACGGCGCGCCGCGGAATGCCGTTGATCCTTATTCGCCTCTGAAAATGGGCATCCTCAAAGGGCAGCCCCGGGGAGGCTGCCTCCCCGGGGCTGCCCTTAAAGGCGATCTCCAGCTCAACCTTCCCCCTCCATCTTTCTACCAAGGCGAAAAGGCGGGCCACAGGCACCCCCTCTCTGGGGGTGTACCAGTTGATGAGCTCCCTTTCCGCGGCAGCACGATGAGACCTGGCGGTGGCCAGGATGTAGATGGCCTCCAGAAGGTTTGTCTTCCCCTGGGCATTATCCCCCTGAACCACCACCAGCTTTTTGGGGAGGTCAAGCTCAAGGTGAGCATAATTGCGGAAGTTGGTCAGGCTCAAATGTTCGATATGTATGATCCACCCCCTGAGCTTCCCTAAATTTATATCACACCCTCGGTGGAGTATCAAGAAGATTTAGGTTGACCTCAAAGGAAATCAAATTTATAATGATGCCAAATCCTGCCCATAAGGGGGTGAAGCATGCGTTTCAGGTTTACCGAGGAGCAGCAGAGGCTGCGCCAGGAGATCGACGATTACTTTCGCCAGGAGATCAGCGGGGAGTTTCTGGAGTGGTTGGAGAGGCAGCGAGAGGGGAGCATATTCTCTCCCGAGTCCCCTGAATTCACCCAGAAGCTGGCGGAGAAGGGGTGGCTGGGGCTTCAGTACTCCCGCGGCTTTCAGGAGGGCTCCATCTTCGAGGAGGAAGTGGGTTACTGGAGAGCTCCTGTTGCCTATCACAACGAGCGCATCGTGGGCGCCATCGTCCAGAGCGTGGGCAGCGATGAGCAGAAGGAATATTTCCTTCCCCGACTTGCCAGCGGCGAGATCACCATAGCCTTGGGCTATACCGAGCCGGGGTGCGGCTCAGACCTGGCGGCGCTCACCACCAGGGCAGTTCCCGATGGCGATGAATACGTTTTCAACGGGCAGAAGACCTATTCCAGCCGCGGGACGAGCGCCAATCACGCCATCGTGGCTGCCAGAACCAATACCGAGGTCCCCAAGCACAAGGGGATCAGCCTCTTCCTCGCCCCCCTGGATATCCCCGGGGTAACCATCAGGCCCCTTCCCATGATGGGCTGGGGCGCTGACATGGCCGAGCTCTTCTTCGACGATGTCAGGGTTCCCGCCTTCAATCTCATCGGGGAGAGGGACCGGGGCTGGTATCACCTGGCAGCATCCCTGGATATTCAAAGGGTTAGGATTGGCGAGGTCGGGGTACACCGGCGCATGATGGAGGAGCTGGTGGAGTTCGTCAAGGAGACAAAGATCGATGGCGAGTCCCTGTCCAAAGACCCCTTTGTCCGCGATATGCTGGCGCAGCGGGCCATAGAGGTTGAGGTGGCAAGGCTATTTAATTATCGCTCCGTTTGGGCAGCGACAAAGGGCCCCGTCCCCCCCCACTATACCTCCATGGGCACCATGTACCTGCGGGAAACATCGCAGCGCCTGGCGCAAACGGCAACGGAGATCCTGGGGCTTTACGCCCCGCTAAAGGGGAGCTCCAAGTGGGCTCGGCTCAAGGGTTCCGCCGAGGCTTCGTATCGGGCAGCGCCCGGCTATACCCTTGCCGGGGGGACCTCGGAGATCCAGAGAAACGTCATCGCCCAGAGGGGACTGGGGCTTCCCAGATAAAGGAGGGATCATGGACCTCGATTTCAGCGAAGAGCAGGTGATGTTCAGGACCATAGCCCGCGATTTCATGGCCAAGGAGTGCCCCACCACTTTGGTGCGGGAGCTGGAGGAGAGCGAGCAGGGCTACTCCCCGGAGCTTTGGCGCAAGGTCGCCGAGCTGGGATGGCTGGGGCTCACCTTCCCCCAGGAATATGGCGGCTCCGAGGGCAATTGGCTGGATATGGCCATCCTCTACGACGAGATGGGAAGGGCAATATTCCCCAGCCCCCATTTCGCCACCGTAGTCCTCGGAGCTCATGCCATCCTTGAAGCAGGCAGCCAGGAACAGAGGGAGCTCCTCCCCCGAATAGCCAAGGGTGAGCTTCTGCTCACCCTGGCGCTCACCGAGCCCGGCGCCAGATATGAGCCGGCAGCCATTTCTACCAGGGCAACCCCCCAGGGGGGCGACTACATCATAGAGGGCACCAAGCTCTTCGTTCCCAATGCCAATATCGCCGATTACCTGGTTTGCGCGGCAAGGACGAGGGACGGAGCTGATGGGATGACCCTGTTTCTGGTGGATGCCCATGCCCCGGGCATCGCCTGCACCCCGTTAAAGACGATCAGCGAGATCGGCCACGACAAGCAGTGTGAGGTCATCCTTCAGGGGGTGAGGGTGCCCCAGGCCGACATCCTAGGGGAGGTCCACCGGGGTTGGGCTCCCCTGTCCAAGGTTATGGACCAGGCAACGGTGGCGTTATGCGCCGAGATGGTGGGCGGTGCCCAGGCGGTGCTGGAGATGTCGGTGGAGTACTCCAAGGAGAGGGTGGCCTTCGGGCGTCCCATTGGCAGTTTCCAGGCGCTGCAACACAAGATGGCCAACATGCTCATCGAGGTGGATGGGGCATGGCTCCTCACCTATCAGGCAGCATGGATGCTCAGCGAGGGAATCCCCTGCGCCAAGGAGATAGCCATGGCAAAGGCGTGGACCTCTGAGGCCTATCGGCGGGTCACCGCCGATGCCATCCAGATCCACGGTGCCTATGGCTTTTGCATCGAGGTGGACACCACCCTCTACTACCGGCGGGCAAAGGCAGCGGAGTTTGCCTTTGGCGATCCTCGATTCCAGCGCAGAATGGTAGCCCAGGAGATGGGGCTCTAGTTAAGGGGGAAAAGTGGCAAAAGACCCCGTTTGCGGCAGGGAAGTGGATGAGAAGAACTGGCTTGCCCAGGGTGGGGAGAAGGTGGTACACGAGGGAGAGACCTACTATTTTTGCGGCCTCATGTGCAAGCAAAAGTTCGTCATAAACCCCGCAAAGTATATCAACGCCCCGAAGGCGGAATAGCGCCTTGACATTCCACCAGTGCTGGCTATAGGCCTGTATCGAGAAGGGGGTTGGGGGGGTGAATAACGATTAAGCGGTGGAAGATATGGGCAAAGACGGTGGTTATTTTAGCCTTGATATGCATATTGGCGGGATGCACCGGGCGCGGTGAGGCGGAACCTACACCCACCCCCGGCGGCAGGATCGCCTTCGCCTCCAACCGCGATGGCAACGATGAAATCTACGTGATGGACGCCGTCGGCTCCAACCAGACCAACCTCACCAAAAACTCGGCTGGGGATTTTTACCCCACCTGGTCGCCTTAGGATTAGAGCGCATCCCCTTCACCTTGACGCCCCTCCTCGGCGGTGGTAAGCTTTGCCCGATGAAGGCATATCTTGACATTGAAACCTCCCTTTTGGGCGAGATCACCGTCATCGGGGTCTACCGCTCAGATGAAAGGTTTTTTCAATTGGTGGATGATGAGGTGACTGGCTCCAACCTGATGAGCATCCTCGATGGGGTGGAAACCGTCTATACCTATAATGGAAGCCGCTTCGACCTGCCGGTAATACGCGCCGTCCTCGGGGTGGACCTCTTCCAGCACTTCCGCTCCCACGACCTGATGTACGATTGCTGGAGAAACAACCTCTTTGGCGGGCTGAAGAGGGTGGAGGAGCAGCTGGGCATTCCCCGACAGAGCAAGGGGATTGACGGTGCCGATGCCATGTATCTATGGGAGAAGTATAAGTGCCTGGGGGATGAGAAGGCGCTAAACGCCCTCCTTCTCTATAACCGGGATGACGTATTAAACCTGTGCGTTCTGGAGAGCCGTCTTGAGCAGATGAAAAAACCTTGAATGTTTAAGCCTTAGACAGGCAAAGTAGGCTATGATTCGTTGCCCGCTTTGTTTATGCAAGGCGTACCAGGCGAAAAAATCACCACTGGACGAACATCGGCATGTGCGTTCAATTATGACATACGGGGCATCCCTTTCAGGCTCAATCGAGCGCGGTGCTCTCCCGTCTAGAGGCTGCCCTGGCCGAACAGCCCATGGAGAGAAGCAGGGGGATAAAAATAAAATGAGGAGTTCGAAGAGTTGACACGGCGGAAGATAGCGATCTTTGTGCTCATTGTTGCCGTTGTTGTGGGAGGAGGGTTTGGCCTCTGCAGCTGGCTTGTTGCCCCAGGGGCGCCCACAGCGAACCAAGAGGTGGTGGAGGTGCAGAGGGGCAATCTGGAGACCACCATCAGCACTACAGGCAACTTGGCAATGCCCTATCGAGCCAAGCTGACCTTCGACATCGACATCGTGATTGATCTCGAGACTATGACCATCGAAAGTGAGACTGGGACCGTCCAACGGGTGTATGTTGAAACCGGTGACAGCGTGGAGCAAGGGGAGATACTTGCTTTCCTTGACGATATGACTTTCATATTCGCCCCCTTCAACGGTGTGATCGCTTACGTCGGCGCTAAAGCTGGGGACGAGGTCACAGACGACACCGTCATAGTGGTCATGTATAACCCCCACATAGTAGAGCTGGATGCCATAGTAGATGAACTGGACATTTCGCAGGTCGAGCGGGGTCAGGAGGCCAGGGTCACCATCGATGCCCTGCCCGACGTGGAGTTCAGCGGCCTGGTGACCGAGGTCACCATGACCCCCATCGTCCAAGAGTGGATCGTTGGCTACCCGGTGGCAATAAGGCTGCAGCTTGCTGGCGAATATCAGCTGCTGGAGGGACTATCCGCTTCTGCCGATATCATAGTTGGTCAGGCAGAGAACGTTCTCTTGATCCCCGATCGGGCTATCAAGACAAGCGGTGGCCGACAGCTGGTGCAGGTGGTGGTGGGGGGTGGCACAGAGGAGCGCGAGATTCAGACCGGCCTCAGCGACGGGCAGTGGACCGAGGTCACTGGCGGTTTGCACGAAGGGGAAAGGGTGGTGGTGAGGTGACTCCAGCAGATAGCTTGTCCCGTGAGCGGGGCGGAGCGGGGCCAGAACCGGGACAAGGGCATCCACTGATCGAGATCAAGGACGTAGTTAAGGTCTACCGCATGGGCCAGGTAGAGGTTCATGCCCTCCGCGGCGTCAGCTTCCAGGTCCAGCGCGGTGAGATGCTGGCAATTATGGGGCCCTCAGGCTCAGGAAAGTCCACCCTGATGAACATCATCGGTTGCCTGGACAGGCCGACCTCTGGTTCCTACAGACTGGAGGGTATGGAAATCAGCGCCTTGAACGACAACCGGCTTGCCGAGATAAGAAGCAGAAAGATCGGCTTTGTCTTTCAGATCTTCAACCTGCTCTCCCGCACCAGCGCCGTGGCCAATGTGGAGCTACCCCTGCTCTACAGCGGGGCGCCTCATCGCCGTAAACGAGCCCTGGAGATGCTGGAGAGGGTGGGACTCTCGGCGCGCGCCCACCACCACCCGAGCGAGCTCTCCGGAGGGGAGCAGCAGCGGGTAGCCATCGCCCGCGCCCTGGCCAACAATCCCTCAATCATCCTTGCCGACGAGCCTACGGGAAATCTGGATAGCCGTGCTGGCCAGGAGGTGATGGCCCTCTTTGACCAGCTCAACCGGGATGAGGGCATTACTCTGGTGATAGTGACCCATGAGCGAGACATCGCCCGCCATTGCCAGCGTAGCGTCCAACTGAGGGATGGGAGAATAGTGGGTGATGAATCGTCCCCGCAGGGAGGCACTGCTTCGGGGCCCCAGGGGATGCCGGAATGAGGTACGTTGAGATCTTTCGGGTGGCGCTCAGGGCGCTCATTACCCACCGCTTGCGCTCTGCCTTGACCATGCTGGGCATTATCATCGGGTTGGCAGCGGTAATCTGCCTGGTGTCCCTGGGCCGGGGAGTTCAGGCCAGCATCCAGGGGGAGATCGAGAGCATGGGGGCCAACGTCCTTGCCGTGCAGCCGGGGGATCCCATGATGGCCTTTTTCGGGCCTTCTGACACTACTATCAGCACCGGATTCCTGACGCTGGAGGACACCCAGGCCATCGCCGACAAGGTTTCTGCCGTGGATCTGGTATGCCCCGCAGTGACAACCTTCAACCGGATCAACTTCGGCTCCGAGAGCTCCGCAAGTTTCGTAGTAGGTACTACCCCCGAATATGTGGAGCTGCGAAACCTTTCTTTGGCAGACGGAGTGTTCATCACCCGGCAGGACCTTGACGGCAGGAGGGATGTGATTGTCCTGGGGAGCAGGATAGCGGAGAGCCTTTTTGATGAGACAGACCCGGTGGGTGAGTTTGTCAAGATCGGACGCTACAAATTCAAAGTCGTTGGAGTCCTGGGGAGCGTAGGGGCAAGGGGCATGCTCAATGAGGATGACATGGCTCTCGCTCCCATCACCACCGTTCAGTCCAGATTGTCAATGAGGCGCACCACCGGGGGGGAACGGGTTGTGGACGAGGTATGGCTTCGGGTGGTGGATGAGAGCCGCATGGATGAAGCCAGGGAGGAGATCACCGATATACTTCGCCAGCGCCATCGCATCGCCGATGGGGAGGACAATGACTTTGTCATCATGAGCATGGAGCAAATCACCGAGACTGTGGCCCAGGTGACCGGGATGCTAACCCTTTTCCTGGGGAGCATAGCTGCCATATCCCTTCTGGTAGGTGGAATTGGGATCATGAATATCATGCTGGTATCGGTGAGGGAGCGGACTAGGGAGATCGGAATACGAAGGGCAGTCGGAGCCAAAAGGCGCGACATCCTGATGCAGTTCCTCACCGAAGCAGCCTTACTCAGCCTGAGTGGCGGTGCCATCGGCCTCCTCGCCGGTTGGGGCCTCTCAATGGGGCTCTCCCGGGTGCTTTCCAGCCAAGCGATGCTGGTTCAGGCCGTAGTGGGCCTCGATATCGTCCTCCTCGCCCTCTCAGTGTCCATCGGCATCGGCCTGTTCTTCGGCATCTACCCTGCGGCCCGGGCCGCCAGGTTGGACCCCATCGAAGCCCTGAGGTATGAATAGAGGGAGAGGCCATGAATCGTGAGAATCACTCCCATTGTGCTTCCAAGCGTACTGTCTCGGAGATCTGCAAAGGCTTCCTGGTGATCGCCGCTGACCCCAAGGCGTATCGGGCGAAAAAATCACCATTTAACGAACATCGGCATGTCCATTAAATAAGGACGTAACTGCGATTCCCTTTTCATGTTCGCTTGCTCGAGGTGCTCTCGACTGCGGGTGAGCCTTCAAGGCCGAGCGCTTGCCCGTTGGTTATCAGACCTTCTTGGAGGGCCTTTTTGGCTTGGCATCGAAAAGCTTGAGCACCTGCTCGCGCAGGTAGCGCTGAACAAAGGAGTTCACAGTGCCGTCAGGGTAAAGGACGCGATTCCCGATGAGCGGCCTCATCTTACTCTCTAAACCTGATTCGGGGAGAGAGATGCCGATCTTCTCTATAAGCTCCGTCAGTGAATATTTGGCGTTTTTCCAGAGCCATTCCCACACCTCGTTCTCGGATTCGCCCCTGAGCTCCGTCAGCTTCTCTGCGCGTCTGACGTCCAAGTTAGTCCAGGCGACGACGATCTTGATGCGCTCCGGATTGTCCGCCACCACGAGCACCACTTCCGGCCTCTCGTTCTCCTTGAACCAGGCTAGCTTCTGCAAGTAAAGGTCTTCCTTCATTCTGCGTTCCCTCTAGTCTCTACAAGACGCAGTTGCAACGCCCCAGGCGCTCTTCAAGTCCGGTGCTCTGCCACAGAGCTCTCTCCTCCAGACAGAGGGCAAGCTCAAGGCCGGGCCGGAGGCGTCGCACGGCTTCGATGATAAGCGAGTAGGCCCTATTTCTCAGCGCCTGAGGATAGCGTGCCCTTCCATCCCCTGCCGTTTGGGAACCCTCATCAATATGGGCGGAGATAGCGTTGCCCAAACCCATCTTTCGCTCCATGAGCTTCCGTGCCCCACGATAGATGCAAACGCCACCGAGGGTGAGGCGCTGAATGGGTACCGTCTCAATTAGGCACCGAGTGAACGCCGTGTAAATGTCTTGCCACCCCTCTATGGGTATGATGGGCATCATAACGGCACGGACGGGGTAGCCCCTTTCCGCAACCCGGCACATGGCCTCTAGGCGTTCCTCAACGCTAGGGACGTTCGCTTCAAAGATAGCGGATACCTCCGGCGGGTTGACGCTCCAAGAGAGGATGGAATGCCCCCGGTGCTCAAGCTCTAGCAGCCGCTCAACGTGAGCGCTCTTGGTGAGGAGCGTCAGGCGTGCTAAGGGATGCTCGGCGAAGAAGGGCACCAAGACTGTGGAGTAGGCCGTCAGGGGATCCAGGGCCAGGGCATCCTGGAGCTTCCCAAGGTAAAAGGCGGTGGGTCTTCCCTTACGCCTGGCAATGCGGTCGATCTCACCCAGCATCTGCGGCAGGTTAATGTATATCTTAACGGTGGGGGAGAACTTGACGCCCTGAGTTCCGCCAAGGTAGCAATACTTGCAACCGTAGGGACAAAATCCATAGGGTGAAAAGTGCCAATAGTTGGGGCAGCTGTTCCCCTCCTCCTGGCTGAAACGCACCGCGGTCTTGAGTTCCCCGAAGACAAGCGTTTGCTTGCCAGCCCGGTGCAGGGCGAGGGCATCGGCCTCATCCAGTTCAATTCGGTTGTGGGGCACATCCAGGCATTCCTTGATCTGGGCGTCGGGGTAGAGAGAGCAGATACGCTCCACAAATCGCTCGCGTTCCGGGGTGGCGACGCTACCTTTGGCGAGGTAGATTTGAGACACCTGAAAATAAGCTGGACGAACAGGCTCGTAATCCATAGGTAACGAAGGCCTGGATAGGGTTTCACCAAATAAATCCATTTGGTTGTGGTTATGTTTCATGGCTTCCCTATGAGCTTATTGCACAGTAGGTTTAGGTTGTTAGTCTGTATCAACTCCAGGTTTTATGTGTAAAAGTATATCTATCGCCATTTTTCTCGGCAGTGTACTCCTTCCCTAGCTTGAAAAAACCTTGAGGAACCTTGTTATTCGCCAAACGATTATGAACGAATATAAAATCTTCCCCCATGTGCTCTTTTAGGTTGCGGACACTTACTCTCGAGTATAAGATGCCACTAAGATTTTCGTATTCTGGGTTTAGAAATAAATCAGTTGAAATCTCTTCACCGCTAGCTTTTTTGACACTTGGTCTGTATTGTAAACTGGTGTCGACGATATCTCGTGACTTCACATCGATGGTTATCTGTGTATATCCGGCTGGGTAGACTGCCTTAATGATGCGTGGTGGCTCAGAATCTACTATTGCGGCAGGTATCTTGCAAGAGTTTATTGCGATGATATACGCGTCTGAAGGCGAAATAACCCCATTCTCTAGGTACTTAAAGTACTTATTGTCAAACTTTTCGCTGATTGCGCTCCGAAGGCGAAGAATAATCTCTTCCTCTGGAACACGCGTAACTACTCCAGGTTCGAAATTTGGAACTTGATCTGGACTATTCTCCGCGCCGCTACTCGGCGCTATTGCCTCTATCCAAATGCGGCTGGTGCCACTCTCAATCAGGATGTCTGGCCCTCTCTTGTGTGGTTTTACTATAACGGGAATGGAATTCTCAAGTAGCGCACAAGTTAAGTACATTTCCCAAAAGCGAGCGTCAAAGTCTTCTTGAATTTTTTGCGGGAAGTCAGTATCAGCATATGGCTTATATATTTGCCAAAGGTCTTCCATAAACGATCTGACTTTCACAATGTATGGCTCCTGGCCATCGCGTATAGTGTTATATGTGGGATCTTCTGCAATGATGCCATCAATAAAGAGATTGTCCGTCATGATTGTTTGTCCATCATATGCTGGAAATGGAGAACTAATGTGCTACTTTCAGCTATTATAGCACTTAAGGCTCGGAGACACAAGGGGGATTTTGTCGCTTCACGAGCTGGCAGCAAGAGAAGCTAGAGTTAGGGAATATTGAGATGCAGCATTAAAGCTACGTTAGAATAACACATTCATCCAGCGCCAAGGGGATGAACACACAATTGTAGCTTTGACTAGATAGGAGCGTATTCCTTCTTGCTAGCTGTTGCTCAGATATAACGCGAAGCTACCATTGAACGAACATCGGCATCACCACGTGGATGTAGTTCTCCGCCCCCACCGGGCGGATCACCCCCGGGCTTGAGGGGCTGGTGGTCTCCAGGGCCACCCTATCCTGGCGCAGGACAGCCAGAACATCGGAGAGGTACTTGCTGTTGAAGGCGATCTTCGACTCCTCCCCCTCAACCAGGGCATCGATCTCCCCCACATTGTCCCCCACCTCTTCGGCACGGGCGGAGAGCACCACCCTGCCTGGTGCCGTCTCCTCGCCGGGCATTATCTGGAGGCGCACGATGGCGCTGCCCTCACGGGCGAAAATGGAGGCCGTTCTCGCTGCCTTGGCCAGATCGGAGAGGCTCATCTCAGCACGGGTGCTATAGCTCTGGGGGATGAGCTGATTATAATTGGGGAAGGCCCCCTGGATGAGCTGAGACACCATCTCCACGTCCTTGAGCCGAAACAGCACCTGGCTCCTTTGGGGATTTATCGTTATCTCGACGGGCTCCTCCTGTTCGGTAAGGAGGCGCCCCAGCTCGGAAAGGGCGCGGGCAGGGATGATCACCTCGGTCCTTTCTGCCACGGGAGTGGCCAGGGGTGCCTGGTGCACCGCAAGCCTGAAGCCGTCGGCAGCAGCTAGGGTAAGGGTGTCGCCATCGAACTCGGCCTTCACCCCGGTGAGCACCGGCCTGGTCTCCTCGGTGGCGGCGGCAAAGGCCACCTGGGCGATGGCCAGGCGAAGGGCTTCAGGCTCGATCTTGGTAGCCACCCCGTCACCGATGGTGGGGATGGGGGGAAACTCCTCCGCCTCCACCCCATTGATGCGCCCCTCGAAGCGAGCACACTTCAGCTCCAGGGTTCGGGTGCGCGGCGAAAGGCTGATATCGATCCTCTCATTGGGCAAGGCGTTGATGAAGTCGGTGAGCAGTCGAGCAGGAATGGTGATGGCACCCTCCTCCTCCACCTTAGCGCCAAGCCAGTAGCTAATGGCGATCTCCAAATTGGTGGCGGCAAGCTTAAGTCGGGACTGCTCCGTAGCCAGAAGGACATTGTTGGTGATGGGCAGGGTGGTCCTAGTGGCCACCGCCCTCCCCACAATGCCCAGCCCTTTACTCAGCTTCTCCTGATCACATGATAGCTTCATAACTCACCCCCCACATGTGACAGTAGTATACACCAGCCTCTGGTTTCCCTCAAGGGCCTTTATGTTCT
Organism: Chloroflexota bacterium; assembly: GCA_030604825.1. GTDB lineage: Bacteria > Chloroflexota > Dehalococcoidia > E44-bin15 > E44-bin15 > JAUVVB01. The sequence continues at coordinate 57,434 of JAUVVB010000009.1, forward strand.
ACCAGCTCTACCAATACGCCGTGGGCGAATTTAGGGTGGACAAAGATATACGACACCGGGGGTATAATCACCGGTTCTTCAGGAACAAGCCTTACCCCCTTCTGCTTCAGCCGGGCTATCATCTCTTCCAGGTTGGTGACCCGAAAGCAGATATGATTCAGTCCCTCCCCCCTATCTCGAATAAACCTGGCTATTACTCCTTCAGGGCTTGTTGATTCTACTATTTGAAGTTGAGTATCCCCCAGTGTAGCCGCCTTTACCCTCATATTTTCGGCTGGCATGCTCCATTCCAGTTCAAATTTCAAGCCAAATAGATCCTCATACAGTGCTACCGCCTGCTTCATGTTCTCTACAGCGATCACCACCTCATGTATACCTTCTACCCTCGGCTCTTCCTTGCTATGGCCCAATTTCTCACCCCCTGTAAGAGGCTCTTTATTTTACCACTATATTTACCAGCCGTCCTGGCACATAGATTATCCTGGCCGCCTCCCTCCCCTCAAGGTAGCGCTTTACCTTCTCCCTGCCCATCGCCAGCTGGCGGGCCTCCTCCTCGCTGATGGAGATGGGAACGCTGACTTTGTCGCGGAGCCTGCCATTCACCTGGATCACCAGGGTGAACTCCTCCTCGGCGACGAGTTCCTCATCCCAGGTGGGGAAGGATTGATTATGGATGCTATAGGGGTGCCCCGTCCTCGCCCAGAGCTCCTCCGCCAGATGGGGAGCGGTGGGGGCAAGGAGCAGCAGAAGGCTATCGATGGCCTGCTGCCAAGCGGCGGCATCAACGAGTTTTGCCTCATCGACGACCGAATTACGCAGCATCCCCAGGTAGTTGGTAAACTCCATCAGGGTGGCGATCATGGTGTTGAAATGGAACCTCTCCAAATCGTTGGTGACCTTCTTGATGGTCCTGTGGGTGATGCGGCGCAGCTCTTTTTTCGCCCTGCTTGCGCCTCCATCATCGAGTTCCTCAAGAACAGCTTTTGGAATGTCTTGACTATAACTATCTAGAATGAGAGACCACACTCTATTCAGCCAGCGGGCTATGCCCTTGATCCCCCGGTCGTCCCACTCCCCTCCCTGCTCCCAGGGCCCGATGAACATGAGATAGGCGCGCACCGCATCGGCACCCAGCTCCTCCACATACTCGTCGGGGGTGATCACCCTGCCCCGCGACTTGCTCATCTTCTGCCTCTCGATGACGATGACCCCCTGGTTATAGAGCCGGGTGAAGGGCTCATCGAAGTCCACTATCCCCAGGTCTCGAAGCGCCTTGATGAAGAAGCGGGCATAGAGCAGATGCATGGTGGCATGCTCCGCCCCGCCGGTGTATTGGTCCACGGGTAGCCAGTACCTCATCTTCTCCGCATCGAAGGCGCCCTTGTCATAACCGGGGCTGGTGTAGCGCAGGAAATACCAGGAGGAGCACATGAAGGTGTCCATGGTATCGGTTTCCCGCCTCGCCGCGGAGCCGCATCTGGGGCAGGAGGTTTGGACAAAGGACGGGCAGTATTTAAGGGGGGATTCCCCCGTAGGCCTGAACTCGGCGTCCTCGGGAAGGAGCACCGGCAGATCCTCCTCAGGCACCGGCACCACCCCACAGCTATCGCAGTAGACGGTGGGGATGGGGGCACCCCAGTAGCGCTGTCTGGAGATGAGCCAGTCGCGCAGCCGGTAGATGGTCTTCCTCCCCCCATAGCCCTTCTCCTCGATGAAGTCGGCGATGGCCTCCTTCCCCTGCTCGCTGGGCAGGCCATCAAAATGTGCCGAGTTCACCATGGTCCCGGGCTCAACATAAGCCTCCTCCAGTTCCTGGCCCCGCCATCCCGCAGGGGCGATGACCACCTTTATCGGGATGTCGAACCTCTTTGCGAACTCGAAGTCCCTTGAGTCATGGGCGGGAACCGCCATTACCGCCCCAGTGCCATAGCTCATCAGCACGTAGTCAGCGGTCCAGATGGGCACCCGCTCCCCACTCAGCTTGTTTATGGCATAGGCACCGATGAACACTCCGCTCTTCTCCCTCTCCGTGGATACCCGCTCCATCTCCGATTGGCACCGCGCCCACTCTATATATCGCTCCACCTCCTCCCTGCGCTCTGGCGAGGTGAGCTCTTCTACCAGCGGATGCTCCGGGGCCAGCACCATGAAGGTAACGCCATAGATGGTGTCGGGGCGGGTGGTGAAGACGCGAATCTCCCTCTTCCCCAGCCCCTCCCCATCCAGGCCGAAGCTGATCTCCACCCCCTCGCTCTTGCCGATCCAGTTCCGCTGCATCAGCTTTATCCGCTCCGGCCACTCGATGTGGCTGTGGTCAAGGAGCTCCTCGGCGTAGTCGGTGATCCTGAAGAACCACTGCTCCAGGTCCCTCCTGGTCACCGGTGTTTTGCAGCGCTCACATACCCCCTCGCCCACCACCTGCTCATTGGCCAGCACCGTCTGACAATTGGGACACCAGTTCACCGGCGCCTTGGCTCGGTAGGCCAGCCCTGCCTCATAGAGCTTGAGGAAGAACCACTGGGTCCACCTATAGTAATCGGGGAGGCAGGTGATCACATCTCGGTTCCAGTCGTAGATGGCGCCCAGGCTCTTGAGCTGCCCCCTCATCCTCTCGATGTTCTGCATCGTCCAGCTATAGGGGTGAATGCCGCGGCTGATGGCGGCGTTCTCCGCGGGAAGCCCGAAGGCATCAAAGCCCATGGGGTGGAGCACGTTGTAGCCCTGCATCCTCTTGAAGCGGGCGTGGACATCGGAGGGGGCCATGGCGTACCAGTGCCCGATGTGGAGGTCCCCCGAGGTATAGGGGAACATGGTGAGGTGATACCACTTGGGGCGGGGATCATACTCACTAACCTCATAGAGGCGGTCTTGCGCCCACCTCTGTTGCCATTTTGGCTCGATCCCCCCGGGGTCGTATCTGGGTATCATCATCGTACCTCTGCTTTGACTTTCAATTATAGCCTACCCAATGAGAAATAAAAAGAGCGCCCTTCGCCCGTGGCGCCAAGAGCTACAAGCTGGGAGTGCTTTTACCTTTGACCGGCCCCAGCTCCTCCTCGGTTCAGGGATGGGGTAGTTGAATCTGGGCATACTTGCCTGTAGACCTGGCTTTGTGCCTCTCCGCCCTCACGCTCCAGGTTTTCGCTTTGGCCACCAGCGCTCCCCGCTGGTTAAAATACCTTGCTTCCTCGTGGATTATCACCGTTCTCCCGGCGAAGCGGCTGGGCTTTTCCTCATAACCCATGAAAATGCATTCCGGGGTTATGGTGTCGCCGACGAATATGGGCTTATAGCACTCCCAGTCATTGCCGGAGTGGAAGCCATACACCCCGGGAAGCCCCACTGAAACCCAAGTTGGGAACACGCTGTAAAGCCAGCTGGGCGGTGTCAAGCGAGTTTTCGTCGGGAAGTGTTCATAACATACAAGATACCCCTGCCGCCCAACGGAGCGATTCGCCAGCGAGCAGGGGCTCTGCCTATTTGTCCACCATGGTGGAGCTGAGGGGACAATAGTCAGATTTTTCAACCTGACCTTCACTCTCGCCTGATATTATGAGCCTTTTTAACTCCTATTCGTCAAGCGGGAGACGGGATATGAGACCCTACTTAGAAGGCCAGGGAAAAAGGCGGTGTCCGCTCACCTCCTTACAGCGTTACGAATTTGTTACGCTTCCTATTGCAACAAAAGGGCGCAACGTTGTGTTGTTGCGCTTGTTTACAGTAACAATTCGATGGATTGTTACCTTAAGGGCTGAACTGGAGAATCGTCGGTGCTGGGGGTTACGATTGACAAAAGTGGTTCTGCCTGTTAAAATGCAGCAAAAGTTCATAGGGTAAAGGCTGCGAACGAGAAGAGTACCCCTCAAGCGGGATCACAGAGAGTTGGGGAAGGTGAAAGCCTGATATCAGCGCAGAGGGGGAATGGCCTCGGGAGCTGCAAACCGAAAGCATCAGCGAGTAGGCTTTGACGGAGGGGCACCGTTATCACAGCCCAGGGTATCGAGACTAGGTCTCCGTACCTGAGAGAGATGGTCGATCTACTTCTAGACTGATGTGGGTCGGCTAAAAAGGGTGGCACCGCGGAGCTAAAGCCTTCGCCCCTTAAGGGCGGAGGCTTTTTTGTACGTCGAAAGGGGTGAAATCGCATGTACTATCCTACATTGAGCGAGGTTCGGAAGCTGAGGAAACATGGCAACCTGGTGCCGGTTTACCGCGAGATCGTTGCTGATTTGGAGACGCCGGTCTCCGCCTTCCTCAAGATAGCTCGCGGTGGCTATTCCTTCCTTCTGGAGAGCGTCGAGGGCGGTGAGCATTTGGCTCGTTACAGCTTCATCGGCACCGAGCCCTATTCCATACTGGCGACAGGAGGCAGGGGAAATGCCCTACCGGCCGTTGATCCCCTGCCCCTGATAGAGAGGGAGCTAGACAAATACAAGCTGATCCCGCTTCCCGATCTGCCCCGTTTTCATGGCGGAGCGGTGGGCTATCTCGCCTATGAGGTGGTGAGGCACTTTGAGGAGCTGCCTTCGCCTGAATTCGATCCTCTGAGCCTACCGGAAGCCATTTTCATGTTTGCTGATACCGTGCTGGTGTTCGATCACCTCACCCACAAGATCAAGATCGTGAGCCATGTTCGCCTCGATGGTGACATCGAGGCGGCTTATCTAAAGGTGGTAGAAAAGATCGATTCCTTAGCGGAAAGGCTGAGCCAGCCTGTGGAGCAAGGATCAAGGGAAAAAGCCAGCAGGATATCATCTCCCTCGTCTTCCATTTCGTCCAATCTTTCCCGGGTTGAATTCGAAAGGAGGGTGTCTCAGGCCAAGGAATACATCTGTGCCGGAGAGATCATTCAGGCGGTCTTATCACAGCGGCTTAGCCGACCCACCACTGCCAGCCCCTTTGACATCTATCGGGCGCTGCGCAGCATCAACCCCTCACCCTATATGTACTATCTTCACCTGGATGACTGTCACATCATCGGCGCCTCCCCTGAGATGCTGGTAAGGGTAGAGGATGGGGTGGTGGCGACCCATCCTATTGCTGGAACACGACCAAGGGGAGCCAATCCCGCCGAGGACCTTATTCTGGAACAGGAGCTTCGCAGCGATGAGAAGGAACTTGCCGAGCACATCATGCTACTGGACTTGGGGCGCAATGACATCGGGCGGGTCAGCGAGCCGGGCACCGTCCAGGTGCCCCAAGTGATGGATGTGGAACGCTACTCCCACGTAATGCACCTGGTATCTCATGTTCAAGGGAGGCTGCGCCCTGGCCTTACCCAGTTTGATGCCCTAAGGGCCTGCTTCCCCGCAGGCACTGTTTCCGGTGCCCCCAAGATACGGGCCATGGAGATCATCGCCGAGCTGGAGCCGGATAAGAGGGGGCCCTATGCCGGGGCGGTAGGCTATTTCAGTTTTTCGGGCAACCTTGATACCGCGATCACCATTAGAACTATCGTGATGACCGGGGATACCGCCTATGTGCAGGCTGGCGGGGGGATCGTCGCCGATAGCGTGCCTGAGCGCGAGTATCAGGAGAGCCTGAACAAAGCCCAGGCCCTGCTCAAAGCCATCGAACAAGCGGAGAGTTCATAGCATGCTTTTGCTCATCGATAACTACGACAGCTTCACCTACAACCTCTGCCAGTACCTCAGTGAACTGGGCGAGGAGGTGCGGGTAGTGCGCAACGACAAGGCAACCATCGCTGAGATTGAGGAGATGTCGCCGCAGCGTATCGTGATCTCCCCCGGGCCTGGTACCCCTGACCGGGCAGGCATTTGCAACGAGGTCATTCGCCACTTCGGCGCCAAAATCCCCATTCTAGGGGTTTGCCTCGGTCACCAGTGCGTCGGCTACAGCTATGGCGCTGCGGTGGACCGCGCAGGCGAGATCATGCATGGCAAGTCATCCCTTATCTACCATAACGGTAAGGGTGTCCTCACCGGGTTGCCCAATCCCTTCCCTGCGATTCGCTATCATTCCTTGGCGGTAATGCCCCGGGGTCTCCCCGATTGCCTGGAGGTAACCGCCTGGACGGAAAACGGGATAATAATGGGGCTAAGGCATCGCCACTACCCTGTGGAGGCAGTTCAGTTTCACCCCGAATCCATCATGACCGAGGTGGGCAAGGATATATTGAGGAATTTTTTGGGAAAGGAGACCCTAGCCCATGATTAGAGAAGCTATCGACACCCTGGTCTCAGGAAACTCGCTCACCATGGAGCAGGCGGGGATGGTGATGGAGGATATCATGGATGGGGAGGCGACGCCAGCCCAGATCGGTGCCTTCCTCACCGCCCTCAGGCTCAAGGGGGAGACGGTGGAGGAGATCGCCGGGATGGCAAGGGCGATGCGGGAGAGGGCGATCCCCGTAGTAGTCTCTGAGCCGGTGGTGGATACCTGCGGCACCGGAGGGGACGGATCCTATAGCTTCAATATCTCCACTGCTGCCGCCTTCGTTGTGGCGGGTGCCGGGCTCAAGGTAGCAAAGCATGGCAACCGAAGCATGAGCTCTAGCTGCGGCAGCGCCGATGTAATGGAAGCTCTGGGTGTCAGGATCGATCTGGGTGCCGAGCAGGTGCAGAAATGCCTGGAAGAGGTGGGCATAGGCTTTATGTTTGCCCCCAATTTTCATCCAGCGATGAAGTATGCTGCTGCCCCACGGCGGGAGATCGGGATTCGCACCGTTTTCAACATCCTGGGCCCACTGACCAACCCCGCCGGGGCTAAGGCTCAAGTGTTGGGCGTGGCCGAAGGCTCGCTGACGATGAAAATGGCCCAGGTTTTAAAGCTGCTCGGTTGCCATCATGCCATGGTGGTACATGGCGAGGATGGCCTGGATGAGATCACCCTCGGTGGACGAACCACCGTCTGCGAGTTGAACAAAGGCGTTATCAAAAGCTATTCGATAGATCCCGAGCAGCTAGGCCTCTCCAGGGCAAGCGTGGAAAGCCTCAAGGGCGAATCGCCTCAGGAGAACGCAGGGATACTCCTCAGGGTGCTCGGGGGCGAAAAAGGGCCTCGCCGCGATATAGTGCTGATGAACGCTGCCGCAGCCCTGGTGGCGGGCGATAGAGCAGAAAACCTCGAACAGGGCATCCAAATCGCCAAGGAAGCCATAGACAGCGGAAAGGCTTTGGAAAAGCTGGAAGGGCTGATCAAAGTAAGCCGAGGCATTTGAGGTAAGGTCATGATCCTGGATGAGATCATAAAGGCTAAGAAAGAAGAGCTGGCGAGACGAAAGCGGAATATACCACTTTCTGAGCTGAAAGCCCCCAGCTCGAAAAAGGATTTTGCCTCGGCGCTTGGTGGCCAGGGCATCCAGCTTATCGCCGAGGTGAAAAAGGCCTCGCCCTCCAGGGGTGTGATTTGTCCTCACCTCGATCCGATCCGGCTAGCTCAGACCTATGCCGATAATGGAGCGGCTGCCATATCGGTGTTGACCGAGGAGAGATATTTTCAGGGTAGCCTGGAGCATCTGGCAGCGATTAAAGGGATGCTCAACCAGCGAATCCCCGTGCTGAGAAAGGACTTCATCTTCGACCCCTATCAGGTCTACGAGTCTGGCGCCTATGGGGCCGATGCCCTGCTGCTGATAGTGGCTATTTTGAGCAATGCGCAGTTACAAGAACTGCTTTCATTGAGCCACACCCTTGGCCTGCAGTGTCTGGTTGAGGTCCACGATGAGGCTGAGCTGGAAGATGCCCTTCTAAGCGGGGCAAGAATCATTGGCATCAATAACCGTGATCTGAGCACATTTTCCGTTGACCTCAGCATCACAAAGCGGCTTCGCCCCCTGGTGCCAGCGGACAGAATCGTGGTCAGCGAAAGCGGGATAAGGAACCGAGCCGATGTCCAGATGCTGCGAGGATGGGGGGTGGACGCCATCCTCGTCGGTGAGGCCCTGGTTACTGCCGATGATGTAGCCGCCAAGATGAGGGAGTTTCTATGACCAGGGTCAAGATATGCGGCATAACTGAAACGGCCCATGCCTTAGCCACAGCAGAGGCCGGTGCCGACTTCATAGGTTTGGTCTTCGCCACAAGCAGGCGCCAGGTGACCCTGGAGCGGGCGAAAGGGATAGCTCAGGCGGTGAAGGATTTAAAAAAACCTCCGCTGGTGGTGGGGGTCTTTGTGAACACCGCTGCCAATGAGGTTAACCGCATCGCCGATTATTGTGGGCTGGATTGGGTGCAACTGAGTGGCGACGAGCCCTGGGAGGGCTTGGGGGATGTGGAAAGGCCCTTCATCAAGGCGATTCGCGTGTCAAGGGAGGTAAACGCAGAGGAGATAATAGCTACCATGAGCATTGGCTACGAATTGCTGGGGAAGGAGCTTATCTGTCTCTTGGATTCCCATGTTGAGGGCAGCTATGGCGGCACGGGGCAGACCTTTGACTGGAGGCTGGCGAGGCAAGTATCGCAAAGATTCCCCGTGATCGTTGCCGGCGGCCTCTCGGCGGAGAATGTGGGAGAGGCAATCAAAACAGTCAGGCCCTGGGGGGTGGATGTTTCCAGCGGCGTTGAAACCGGCGGGCTGAAAGACGTAGCCAAGATCAAGGCGTTTATCGAAGCGGTGAGGAGGACAGATGAAGATGTCAGATAAGGAACGGATACCGGCTTACCATCTACCAGACACCCATGGTCGCTTTGGGCAATTCGGGGGCAGGTATGTGCCCGAAACCCTGATGTCTGCCCTTGAAGCCCTGGACAAGGCCTACCGGGAGGCGCAGCAGGATGCCCACTTCCAAAAACGCCTGGCTGAACTTCTCAAGAATTACGCCGGCAGGCCGACCCCCCTCTATTATGCTGCCAGGCTCACCGAGCACTGCGGTGGGGCGAGGATTTTTCTCAAGAGGGAGGACCTGGCTCACACCGGCGCCCATAAGATCAACAACACCCTGGGGCAGGGACTGCTGGCGGAGCGCATGGGAAAGAGGCGTGTCGTTGCTGAGACGGGTGCTGGTCAGCATGGCGTGGCCACAGCCACCGTTTGTGCCATGCTCGGGCTTGAGGGCATCGTCTACATGGGGGAGGAGGATATTCGCCGCCAATCTTTAAATGTCTTCCGCATGAAACTGCTGGGCGCAGAGGTGCGGCCAGTAAGCGGTGGCAGTCAGACGCTCAAGGATGCCATCAACGAAGCCATCCGCGACTGGGTGACCAATGTCGATTCCACCCACTACCTCCTGGGCAGCGTGGTCGGTCCACATCCCTACCCGATGATGGTGCGCGATTTCCAGTCGGTCATAGGAGAAGAAGCCCGCTGGCAAATTCTGGAGGCAGCCGGACGTCTGCCCGATTATGCTGTAGCCTGCGTGGGTGGTGGCAGCAATGCCATCGGCCTTTTTCACCCCCTGGTGAATGACCCTGAGGTAAAGTTTATCGGGGTTGAAGCCGGTGGGCTGGGACTCGCGAGCGGGAAGCACGGTGCCAGCCTGGTGGCGGGAAGCATTGGAGTGCTTCACGGCACCAAATCCTACATCCTCCAGGATGAGGTTGGGCAGATCCGAGAGACACATAGCATTTCAGCGGGGCTTGACTACCCCGGGGTAGGACCTGAGCACAGCTACTATAAGGAGAGCGGGCGGGCAAGCTACGTTGCCGTCAGCGACGAGGAGGCGCTGGAGGGGTTCCAGTTGCTGTGTGAAAAGGAGGGGATCGTCCCCGCTTTAGAGCCTGCCCATGCCATCTACTATGCGGCTGAACTCGCCCGCCAATTAACCAAGGAGCAAATCATTCTGGTCAATCTGAGCGGGCGTGGAGATAAAGACCTGGATATCGTAGCCCAGGCAACGGGAATTCAACTATGACGCGCATTGAGTCTGTATTTGCCAGGCCCGGACATA
>JAUVVB010000015.1 GCA_030604825.1 Chloroflexota bacterium
GTGCCCATCGTGCCCGCCGCCATCCTCTTCGACCTTCGTCTGGGCAGCTCAAAGGTGAGGCCAGGCCCTGAGGAAGGCTACCAGGCATGCCTTGCCGCTTCAGCAGGGCAGGTCGCTGAGGGGAGCGTCGGCGCTGGAACCGGGGCTACGGTGGGGAAGATACTGGGGCCGGAGAGGATGACCAAGAGCGGCCTGGGCACGGCCAGCGAGAAGGCGGGCGATATCACCGTAGGGGCTATCGTTGCCGTGAACGCCTTTGGGGATGTGGTTGACCCCGATACCGGGGAGGTCATCGCCGGCCCTCGTGACCTGGAAAAGGGGGGCTTTCTCCGAACCATTGAGCTGATGAAAGGGCTCAAGGAGTGGAAGAGCGCCATTTCTACCAATACCACCATCGGGGTTGTGGCCACCGATGCCCCGCTTGATAGGGAGCAGGTGAGCAAGGTGGCGCAGATGGCCCATGATGGCTTAGCCCGAGCCATAAAGCCGGTTCATACCATGTTCGATGGCGATGCCATCTTCGCCCTTGCCATGGGGAAGGGCGAGGCGGTGAGGATGGAGGATATAACCCTGATCGGGTCTATAGCGGCGGAGGTGGTGGCCAGGGCGGTGGTCAGGGCGGTAAGAAATGCGGAAGGCATGGCTGGCGTGCCTGCGGCCAGGGATGTGAGCTATGGAAGAAAGGATTGATATCGGATTCATCGGTGCGGGAACGGTGGGCACTGCCCTGGCAGTGCGGCTTAAGCAGAAGGGATACCCGGTGGTGGCGGTCTCCAGTCGCACCAAGGCCTCCGCCCAAAAGCTGGCGGAGGCGGTAGCCGGTTGTCGGGTGTACGATGATGGGCAAGGGGTGGCTGATAATGCCCAGCTTGTCTTCGTCACCACCCCCGATGATGTCATCGCCGCGGCGGTGGCAGGGCTAAACTGGCATCGCGGTCAGGGGGTGGTTCACTGTAGCGGGGCGGCATCCACCGATATCCTGGAGCCGGCCAGGGGGCTTGGTGCCCTGGTGGGGGGCTTTCACCCCCTTCAGACCTTCGCCAGCGTGGCCCATGCCATAGATAACATCCCCGGCTCCACCTTCGCCATCGAGGCTGAGGAGCCTCTGCTCAGCACACTCAGCCAGATGGCTTTGGCCCTGGAGGGGAGTTGGGTGAGGCTGGGCGCTGGCGACAAGGTGCTCTATCATGCGGCGGCGGTTTTCGCCTGCAACTACCTTTACACCCTGGTTAAGCTGGCCACCGACCTCTGGCAGAACTTCGGGGTGTCTACTGCGGAGGCAACAAAGGCGCTTCTCCCCCTGCTAAGGGGAACGCTTAACAATCTGGAAAACGTTGGCTTGCCCCAATGTCTCACCGGGCCGGTGGCTCGGGGCGACCTGGGGACGATAAGAAGCCACCTCGATGCCCTGGAGAGGGCGGCACCGGGGCTGCTTTCCACATATCGGGAGCTGGGGACAAAGACCATCCCCATAGCCCTGGCCAAAGGGAAGATCGACGAGGAAAGGGCCGGGGAGCTGGAAGCTTTGCTAAAGGAGGGATCGCCATGAGAACGATGCTGACGGGCAAGATCCACCACGCCACGGTCACCGATGTGAACCTGGACTATGAGGGGAGCATCACCATCGACGCTCTCCTCATGGAGGAGGCAGACATCCTTCCCTACGAAATGGTTCACGTCCTGGACGTGAACAACGGGGCCCGCTTTGAGACCTACGCTATAGAGGGGGAAAGGGGCTCGGGCGAAGTCTGCATCAATGGCGCTGCGGCGAGGCTGGTCTCCAAGGGGGACACGGTTATCATCCTTTCCTACAAGGCCGTTGTCGATGAGGAGGCCCGCTTCATGCAGCCGAAGCTGGTTTATGTGGATGAGCGAAACGCCATCGTCTCCAAGGGAGAGGTGAGATGCTAGGAAGATTTGACGATATAGTGAAAACCACCCTCAGGGTCAGGGAGGAGGAAGGGGCCAGCAAGGTAACCACCCTTAAGCAGGCGGTGAGCAAACATGTGAAGCCAGGGATGATGCTTCATTTCAGCGCCACCCATTCCAGCGCCAGTGCCGCTGTTTATGAGGTCACCAGACAGTTCTGGAACAGGGCTCCGGGCTTTACCCTCATCGGGGGGGTGGTGGGAACTCGGCTAAACCTCATTCACCTGGGGATGGTGAAGAAGGTCATCGGCTCCTTTTGCGGCGACTCTTACCCCATGCCCGCTCCCAATCCCATAATCCAGAAGGCCTATAGGGAAGGGACGGTGGAGTTTGAGGACTGGAGCATGAATTCCTGCCTGCAAAGGCTGATGGCGGGGGCACTGGGCGTTTGCTTTATGCCCACCAGGTCGCTTATTGGCAGCAGCATGGCTGAGGAGAACAAGGACTCATTCGCGGTGATCGATGACCCCTTCCACAGCGGCAGGAAGGTGGGGCTGGTCAGGGCCCTCTATCCTGATATCACCTTCATTCATGGCTGGGTGGCTGACTGCTACGGGAACACCATCATCGTCGCCCCGATGGCTGAGAATGTATGGGGGGCGATGGCCGCCAGGCACGGCGCCATAGTCAGCGTGGAGAAGGTCGTCTCCACCGAATTCATCAGGGAGCACTCTTCCCTTGTCCGCCTTCCCGGCTATGTGGTGAACTCCGTTTGCGAGGTGCCCTTTGGCGCCCATCCCGGGGGACTCACTAACCATGGGGCATTGGAGCTGGAGGGCTATGGGGAGGACTACGATTTCATCATCGAGCATCGAAAGGCAACCCGAGACCCCCAGGCGCTTGATGCCTGGATCAGGGAGTGGGTCCTGGATTGTAGCTCCCATCGCGATTACCTGCGCAAACTGGGGCCGCAGCGGCTTCTCTACCTCAAGGGGAAGGTGAAGAAGAATTCCTGGGAGCAGGAACTGGAACAGATCGTGGAGGAGGTCTCCACCAGCGAGGAATATAGCCCCGTGGAGATGATGGCGGTGGTGGGGGGGAGGAAGATAAAGGAGAGGACATCGAAGAATGGTTACAAGACCATCCTCGCCGGGGTGGGGGTCTCCAACCTGGCTGCCTGGCTTGCCTATTACGATCTGAAGAACGAGGGCTATGACATTGATCTGGCGGCGGAGATAGGTTTCTATGGCTATGCCCCCAGGCCGGGCGACCCCTGGATCTTCAGCTTCTATAACATACCCACCTGCAAGATGGTCACCGACATCACCGATGTGCTGGGCGTTATCATCGGCGGCGAGAACAATAGGGCCCTGGGAGCCCTTGGCGGGGCGCAGATCGATAAATATGGCAACATCAACTCCACCAAGGTACCCGGGGAGCTTTACATCGTTGGCTCCGGGGGCGCCAACGATGTTGCCAGCGCTGCCCGGGAGGTGGTGGTGCTGGTTCACCAATCAACGGGGCGTTATCTGGAGCAGGTTCCCTATATCACCTGCCCCGGGGAGAGGGTTAAAACACTGGTCTCCACCATGGGTGTGTTCGAAAAGCTTGGCGATGACGGGGAATTCACCCTCACCGAATGCTTCGCCGACCCCAAGCTGCCAACTATCGGGGAGAAGATAAGGAAAATAAAGGAGAACTGTGGCTGGGAGCTTAAGGTATCCCCCGAGGTCAAGGAGGTACCTCCTCCCACTGCGGAGGAGTTGAAGCAACTGAGGCTCTTTGATCCCAAGGGGTATTATCTGACATGAGGAGGGGGAGATGCGAATTACCATTGGTGAACTGAAGGAGATGAAGCAGCGGGGTGAAAAGATCCCCATGCTTACTGCCTATGATTATTCCACGGCTAAGCTCATCGATGAGGCTGGGGTGCCCTTGATCCTGGTGGGGGACAGCCTGGGGATGGTGGTTTTGGGCTATGAGTCCACCATTCCGGTGACCATGGAGGAGATGCTGCATCATACCAAGGCGGTGGTGAGGGGGACGGAGAGGGCCCTGGTGGTGGGCGATTTGCCCTTCATGACCTACCATACCGGGGTTGAGGATGCGCTGCGCAACGCCGCCCGCTTCATTCAGGAGGGTGGGGCACAGGCAGTGAAGCTGGAGGGGGGAGAGAATGTAGCTGACAAGGTGAGGAAGCTGGTGGAATGCGGCATTCCGGTTCAGGGCCATATCGGGCTTACCCCGCAATCGGTGCATCAACTGGGTGGCTTTAAGGTGGTGGGCAAAACCCCCGAGGCAGCGGTGTGCCTGCTTAAAGATGCCAAGGCGCTGGAGGAGGCAGGGGCCTTTTCCATCGTGCTGGAGTCCGTTCCCGCCCCCCTTTCCCGGCTGATCACGGAGAGGGTGGCGATCCCCACCATCGGCATTGGTGCCGGCGCTTATTGCGATGGTCAGGTTCAGGTGATAAGCGACCTCCTGGGCCTTTTCACCGACTTCGTCCCCAAGCATGCAAAGCAGTATGCCAGGCTCGCCGAAATCATCAAGGCGGCCGTCGCCGACTACATCGCTGAGGTTCAGGCGGGAAGCTTTCCCACCGAGAAGCAGAGCTACACCATGGACGAGAAGGTGCTCGCCGAGCTCGCTCAGTAGTGAAGGGGAATGAAGGTCATCGCCACCGTTGCGGAAATGAGGGAGCTGAGGAGCCAGCTTTCTGGCTCCGTCGGCCTGGTGCCCACCATGGGCTACCTTCATCAGGGGCATCTGGAGCTGGTGAGGCGGGCGCGAAGGGAGAACCAGACGGTGGTGGTGAGCATCTTCGTTAACTCCACCCAGTTCGGTTCGGGGGAGGACTTCGCCACCTATCCCCGCGACCCTGAGCGCGACCTCGCCCTCTTAGAGAAGGAAGGTGTGGACGTAGTATTTATGCCTAGTGCTGAGGAGATGTACCCCGAGGGCTTCAGTTCGTGGGTAGAGGTCGAAAAAATCACCGAGGGGCTTGAGGGTGCCTCTCGCCGCGGCCACTTCAGGGGGGTAGCCACGGTTGTGTGTAAGCTGTTCAACATCGTCCAGCCGGATGAGGCCTATTTCGGGCAGAAGGATGCCCAGCAACTGGTGGTGATCAAGAGGATGGTCTCCGACCTCAATATGAACCTGGAGGTGGTCGCCGTTCCCACCGTCAGGGAGCATGACGGCCTGGCGATGAGCAGCCGCAATACTTACCTCAGCCCTGAGGAGCGAAAGGCTGCCCTTGTGCTGTGGAAGGCACTTAATCTGGCTCAGGAGCTATGGCAAAAGGGCGAAAAAAGCGGTGACCGGATTAGAGAGGAGATGACCTGCCTCATCGAAAGGGAGCCCAGGGCGAGAATCGATTACGTCAGCATTGCCGACCCCGATTCCCTGGAGGAGCTATCTGAGGTTGACCACGCCGCTCTGGTATCGCTGGCGGTGAGGGTCGGCAAGACGCGGCTGATAGATAATATGACACTGGGCTGAAAGAACTCATGTATTGACACGATTGCTATTTTGTGCTAACCTCTGTAACCACCAGACCGCACATGTGAGCGGTAAAGAGAACAAAATAGGAAGAGTGGACCGGGAGGGTTTTGAACCCTCGGCTCCCGCTTCTAAAGCGGGCGCGTTCCCAATTACGCTACCGGCCCACCAGAGGGGGCGCTAGGGCAAATCCGCAGCTTCGGATTTTCACCTAGCGCTTTCTTTTTCAGCGTCTGTCTTAGTGACACTCTCCTCGCTAACCCATTCGCAAAGCCCCGACGCATGCATTCTCACATGAGGGTCACGAATGAGAGCGAAATGAACCACGCGCAGTGGCGACTTGCCCTCAAAGTCAAAGCCGCCCTTGCGGAGTGCCTCTACTATTTCGTCTTTGGTCATCCTCTTATTCTCACGCAACACGGCATGGCAGGCGTCTCTAGCCCACCTTCCAACAAATCTTGTTCTTGAGCTAGGCCCAGTTGTTGCCACCTCGGGTGCTATTCCTAAGCGCTCGGCTTCCACATTGTAGAAACTTCTAATAATCTGTAGTTCTTGTTCGGCAGCCTTAATGCGCTCCTCTATGTTGGCTTTCTCCTTAGCAAGGTCGCTCAAATTGCTCTCTGCTTCACTTATCCTCTCACTCAGATAATCGAGAATGTTTCTTATTTCATTTGCCATTATCCATTCCCCCCAACTGGACAAGTTTAATATAGCATATCATAGGAACCTTGTCAATAGGTCTGTAATACATCTGTAGATAGTATAATGGGTAATTCCACCAATGTCAATAGCTAACAGAGTGGAGTCAGTCTGGTAAAGTCGTATACGTCCAGCATTACTCCCTGATTAGTAACAGGAACCCCAGCACCGCTGTCCCGGCCATGGCCGCCCCAAAGTAGAAGGGCGCTGCCGGGTCTATCGCCTGCCACAATACCCCGGCAATGACGCTCGCCAGGAGCAGGCTGAGCCCAACGCACCCGTGATAGAGGCCGTAGGCTGTTCCCCTTTTCTCCACTGGAACCATATCGGCGACAAATGCCCGGCTCGCCCCCTCGGCTGCCCCATAGTAAACGCCGTAGACGGCGAAGAGCAATAGCACAGAGACCACAGGCCATGTTGGTGATGCCAGGGCGAACCCGAGATAGGTCAGGACATACATACTCCACCCGCCGATGATGAGCCTCTTCCTTCCTATCCTGTCCGATAGCCTGCCAAAGGGATAGGAGGTTGCGGCATAGACCACATTGAGCGGGATGAGCATAAGCAGTATATGGAGCGGGGATAGGCCGATATCGCTTGCCCTCAGCACCAGGAAGACATCGGCGGAATTGCCCAGGGTGAACAGAACCATTATCGCCAGGAAAAGCTTGAACCGCCTGGGGAGACCCGCTGGAGCGGCCACGGCTACCCCTTCCTCTCGCCGTGGGCGGCGGGCCTCATGAACGAAGAAGATGAGGGCGAGCACTGAGAGCACTGCGGGGATGACCGCGATGATGACCAGCCAGCGAAAGGCGGGCAGGGAAAGCGTTAGCTCCCAGCCTTGTATGAAATAGATGACGGCGGCGGCGATGGCGATCCCACCAACGGCGCCAAAGGTGTCCAGAGCGCGGTGAAAGCCAAAGCCCCGTCCCATCGTCTCCGGGGTGCTTGAGTCGGCAACCAGGGCATCGCGGGGTGAGGTGCGAATCCCCTTCCCCGAGCGCTCGAAGAAGCGGATGGCGAGCGCCACACCCCCGCTGGTGGCGAGTAGGAGAAAGGGCTTGGCCACGGTGGAGAGGATGTAGCCCAGTGCCGTCAGCCCCTTTCGCCTGCCAAGCCTGTCGCTAGCCCAGCCGCTCAAGACCTTGAGGATGGTGGCCGCGCTATCGCCGAGTCCCTCGATAAGGCCGATGAATGCTGCGCCCACTCCCAATACATGTGACAGAAAAAGGGGGAACATGTGGAAGATCATCTCGCTGGAGACGTCGGTGAGGAAGCTGACCCAGCCGAGGAAGAAGACGTTGCGGCTCACCCCGAAGGGGCCGGGCCTGGTCACCTCCGATTGGGCATCGTTTTGCTTCATGGTCTATTTGCCCGTTCCTCGCCGAGCACCTCGTCGGTGAGTTCCCTGATCTTCCCTTTTGCCTCATCCAGGGCCGCCAGCCCCCGCTCAGTTATGGCGTAGTATTTGCGAACCTTGCCGCCGACCAGCCTCCTCTGTGGGGACAGATATCCCTCCCTGGCCAGGCGATGTAGAGTAGGATAAAGGGTCCCCGGGCTCAGCCTGTAGCCATGTCGTTCCAGCTCCTCCAGGATCTCGACCCCGTAGATCGGCCCCTGGGAGGCATGGTACAGGATGTGAATCTTGACGAAGCCGAGAAAGAAATCCTTGAGCATGATTGTTATCGAAATGTGATATCGGTATATGATATCGTCACCGACCCCATTTGTCAACCCCTGTCCAGGGCGGAAACTCACCTTGTAGCTGAACCAAAGCTGTTGCCTTGACACTAGCGGAGGCGTTTTGCTATAATCTGGCATGCTGGGGATATAGCTCAGCAGGGAGAGCGCTGCGTTCGCATCGCAGAGGTCGGGGGTTCGAATCCCCCTATCTCCACCAACCGGGGTGGGGGGCTCGAAAGCGGAAACCCATATATGAGGAGTGGCCTTAAGTGCGAAAAAGCCCCTGTAGCTCAGAGGATAGAGCAACGGTTTCCTAAACCGTGTGTCGGGCGTTCGAGTCGCCCCAGGGGTACCAAAAGGTGTTGGATATGAGCGAGATCACAAAACCGTTTTGCGAGCTGGTGCCAAGACACTGTGGACATAGAGTCCTGCAAGGCCGTATGCGAGCCCTGTAGCGAAATCGGGATAGAGCTCTGGAAAGCGAGTAGAAGTGAAGAGAGTAAGAACAAGAAGTTTGTGCTCTTTGCGCTAGGGTTGTTAGCTATCATAGGTGGTGGAGTATCCCTAGCGCGGAGGGTAGGCAGAAAGCAGCTCGAAAAAGGGGTGTAGCTCAGTTAGGGAGAGCAGCGGTCTCCAAAACCGCAGGTCGGGGGTTCGAGTCCTCCCACCCCTGCCAGATGCCGAGGTGGTGGAACAGGTAGACACGCCATCTTGAGGGGGTGGTGGGCGAAAGCCCGTAGGAGTTCGAGTCTCCTCCTCGGCACTTTTTCGAATTAGGGGTTGTTACTTAAGAGGTTTGAACGACTGGTTGTGGTGAGAAGCAAGGCTTTTGGCCTCGCTCTGTCCTTCACGATCAGGTCGAAAAGAGCGGAAGTAGTTCAGCTGGTAGAACGTCTCCTTGCCAAGGAGGAGGTCGGGGGTTCGAATCCCCTCTTCCGCTCCAGGGAATTGTTTTCATGGCGACGTAGCCAAGTGGTTAAGGCGGGGGTCTGCAAAACCCCTATTCGGCGGTTCGAATCCGCCCGTCGCCTTTTTCGAACTTAATGCGGTTATTGGAAAATCGGGGGCCTCAAACCCCGATTTATCTTGAAAGCGGGCTTTAATTACTGTAGCCTAAAGGGCGAAAAGAGCCGAGGTGGCGGAACCGGTAGACGCGAGGGACTTAAAATCCTTTGGGTTTCCAGCCCGTGCGGGTTCGAGTCCCGCCCTCGGCACCAAAAGGAGAATTTATGGCGTGGGATCCTAATTTTGAGGTCGCCTTCCACCCTAGGACGGTTGCGGTGGTGGGGGCTTCCCGGGAGCGCCCTTTATGGGGCGATTTTGTGCTTAACCTGCAGCGCGCCGGCTTTGAGGGGCGCATCTATCCCATAAATCCGAAGGCTGCGGGAGAGGAGATCCGCGGCCTAAAGGCCTATCCCAACCTGGTATCCGTCCCCGAGCCCATTGACCTGGTGATCATCACCGTTCCCGCCGCTTCCGTCCCCGCCGTTCTCGAGGACTGCATTGCCGCCAGTGCCAAGAATATACACATCTTTACCGCGGGCTTCAGGGAGACGGGGGAGGAGCAGGGGATAGAGCTGGAGCGGCAGGTCCGGGAGATAGCGGGGAGAGGGGGGCTGCGCATCGTGGGTCCCAATTGCATGGGGCTTCACATCCCTGCCGCCAGGTTGACCACCTGGGACGTCTTCGACCCCAAGCCCGGTCCGGTGTCCTTCCTTTCCCAGAGCGGAGGGCATGCCGGTCTATTTGTGGGCGATGGCGCCAGAGTTGGCATCCACTTCAGCAAGGTGGTGAGCTTTGGAAATTGCGCTGGGCTGGACGCTATCGATTTCCTGGAATACATGGCTGACGACCCTGAGACGGGGATCATCTGCATGTATATGGAGGGGGTAGGGGATGGGAGGAAGCTCACCGAGCTGGTGAGGGAGGTCAACAGGAATAAGCCGGTTATCGTGTGGAAGGGGGGGCTGACCGAGTGGGGGGCGAAGGCTGCTGCCTGCCACACCGGTGCCCTGGGTGGGCAGAAGGAGGTATGGGATGCCTTCTACCGACAAACGGGTGCGGTGAGGGTCGATTCCCTGGATGAGCTTGCCGATGTTACCATGACCTTCCTTCATGTCCCTCCACTGCAGGGGCGGCGGATCGCCCTTATGGGAGCTGGCGGTGGCAATAGCGTTGCTGGAGCCGATGTCTGTGCCAGGGAGGGACTAGAGCTACCTACGCTGACCGAGAAAACGTTAAACGAGCTGCGGAGCTTTATCCCTCCTGAAGGGACGTTCATAACCAACCCCCTGGATATAGGGATTGTGCTTCGGGATGTCAACCTCCTTTTGCGCGCCCTGGAGCCTGTGGCCGCTGACCCGTTGATCGATTATATCATCTTCGCCCTGCCCGTTGGGCTTTTCGTAGCTGGTATGCCATTTGATAGGCTTGAGGACGAGCGGGCCTTGCTGGAGGCGGCCGATAAACAATATCGGCTGGCAATGGATTCCCTGATCGGGTTCGCTCACCGAAACGTTCATAAGAAGCCCTTGCTGCTGGTGCTTCAGGTGGGGGGTGGTCCTCCGCTGCCGGGGATGCGGAGAAGGGCTCAGCGGGACCTGATAGCGGCGGGTATCCCCGTCTATCTCACCCTGGAGCGAGCGACCAGGGCGGTGGCAAAGTTCGCCCAGTACCACGAGCATCAAAGCAAGGCTCAGCATTGACAACCCTCCTTTGCCCTGATAGAATGCCAGGCACGGAGGGCGGCAAAAAAGGCATGGGGGCACTCCACGGCATCTTGGAAGACATTGGGGGTCATGGAGTGCCTCGTTTTTTTGTGTCTTGGCGCGGTCCCGTTATTAGGTAACGATTTCTCTTCAACCCTGGCTTGCCAACTCCGATAAAAGGAGGGATTTGGCGTGGATTGGAAGGAGCAATATAAGGAAAAGCTCATCTCCGCAGAGGAGGCGGTGGAGCTGGTCAAGCCGGGGGATACGGTTCGCTTCCCCATGGCGGTGACGCCGCTAAGCCTTTGCGCTGCCCTGGCAAGGCGCCGCGGCAAGGTGAAGGATATATATGTGGCTCAAGCGAACCCCTTCCCGGCACCTGAGGTTGGCTGGTGGCATGAGCCGGGGTGGGATGAATCCTTTCACCTGAGCACGGAATACCCCGACCTCCTCTGTCGCCCCGGGCTTGACCTGAAGACGGTGGAGCTGAGGCCCATAGAGTACACCCTGGCAAAAAAACTGCGGGATGAGGGTACCAGGGAGGATATCTGGTCGCCGGACTTCTTCATGGTTCCAGTGGCCGCCCCCAATAAGTATGGCTATGCTAACTTTGGCCACTGGGTTTGGTACTCGGGCGAATATGCCCGGGCGGCCAAGACCGTCATTGCTGAGGTGGTGGAGTGGTATCCCTGGTGCTCTGGCGACACCCTGCTCCCCGTTTCCCAGATCGACTATTTTGTGGAGAGGGAGGAGGCTCCCCCGCCACCTACAACGCGGGAATTACTGGGGGAGGTGTTCGACGAGACGGTGAAGAACATAGCGCAACATGCGGTGGAGGTGGTTAGGGATGGCGACACCCTTCAGATGGGGGTGGGGGCGGTCTCTATGGCCATAGGCTCCTATCTCTTCGACAAGCATGACCTGGGGGTTCACAGCGAGCTGATAACCCAGGAGATGCTCGACCTCTATGAAGCGGGGGTGCTCACCGGCAAATACAACAACGTGGACCTGGGTAAGCTGGTGGGCACCTGCGTTACCACCTTCGACCCTCGGTATGTAGAGATGGTCAATAACAATCCCATCTTCTCCATCCGTAGCGTGGAATACACCAACGACATCAGGGTCATCTCCGCCCACGATAACATGGTCTCCATAAACAGCGCCCTGTCCATCGACCTCACCGGTCAGGTTTGTTCCGAGACCATGGGCACTCGCATCTATAGCGCCTCAGGGGGGGCGATATCATTCATGCTGGGCTCCATGCTCTCCAAGGGGGGGAGAACCGTCGTCGTCATCCAGTCCACCGCCAGGAAGGGCACCGTTTCTCGCATCGTGCCCCTGCTTGAGCCGGGGAGCGTTGTTACCATACCCAGAAGCTGGGTTGACTTCGTGGCCACGGAACATGGTGTCGTTAACCTCCAGGGAAAGACGCTGCGACAAAGGGCAGAGGCGCTGATATCCATTGCCCACCCCGACTTCAGGGCGGAGCTGAAGAGGGAAGCCCAGAGGCTGTTCTGGCCCTAAGATGGGCTTATCTCAGAGGATAAGAAAGGAGTTTTAATATGGATTTTGTCTTCACCGAAAGGGAGGAGGCTTTCCGAAAGGAGGTTCGCCAATTCCTTGCTCAGGAGCTTCCTCCGGGGTGGTCATGGGAGGAGTTCGGCGGTTTTGACACCGATGAGGCGTGGAAATTCCACCGCGCCTTCCTCGACAAGCTGGCCAGGAAGGGCTGGCTCACCCTTTCCTGGCCCAGGGAATATGGCGGGCAGGAGCGCCCGGTGATGGAACAGCTCGTCTTCGTCGAGGAGATGGGCTATCACCGCGCCCCGCACCTGGGCATGGGGGTCACCTTCATCGGTCCCGCCCTGATGCTTCACGGCACCGAGGAGCAGAGGAGGGAGTTTCTGCCCCGCATCTCCCGGTCGGAGATATGGTTCTGCGAGGGCTTCACCGAGCCAGGGGCTGGCTCTGACCTGGCATCGCTTCAGACCCGTGCCGTGCTTGAGGGGGATGAATACGTGGTCAACGGTCAGAAGACCTTCCAGACCTGGGCGCACCGCGCCGACTACAGCTGGCTTGCCGTCAGGACCGATCCCGAGGCCCCCAAGCACCGCGGCATCAGCGTCCTCATCGTGGACATGGATAGCCCGGGGATAACGGTGCGCCCCGTGCTGGAGATGACGGGGCTTCATATCTTCAATGAGGTATTCTTCGATGAGGTGCGGGTTTCCAGGGAGCGCCTGGTGGGGGAGGAGAATAGGGGTTGGTATATGCTGATGACCACCCTCAACTATGAGCGGGCTGTCTTCGGCGGCGGCGCTGGCGAGGCTGCCAGCTACAAGCGCACCCTGGAGGAGCTGGTGAACTATGTCAGGGAGACCAACAGGAACGACGATCCCCTGATTCGTCACAAGCTGGCCGAGCTGGCCGTCGAGGTGGAGATCGCCCGCCTGCTCGCCTATCGAGTGGCCTGGATGCAGAGGCAGGGGCAGGTGCCCACCTTCGAGGTATCTATTGCCAAGGTTTTTGGCGGGGAGCTCTGCCAGCGCCTGGCCAACATCGGGATGCAGATACTGGGGCTCCTGGGCCAGCTGATGTCCCATTCCAAATGGGCAGCCTTGAGGGGGCATATGGCACACCTTTACTTAAACAGCATCGCCACCACCATCGGCGCTGGCACCTCTGAGATTCAGCGCAACATGATCGCCCTCATGGGACTGGGCTTGCCCCGGGGATTCTAGACAAGCGGAAGGAGGTAGATATGGCTGAGAGGGTGGCTGTCGTATCGGTAGCCCAGACGAAGTACCACCAAAATAGGGGTGACGTGCGCGAGGCGGAGCTAGCTTACGAGGCCATTGAGCAGGTGCTCCAGGAGACCGGCCTCAAGTTCGTGGAGGATGGCACTGGGATCGACGCCACGGTAAGCTGCTCCCACGATCACTGGGACGGACAGACCATCTCTGATATAAAGATCGGGGATGTTGCCGGGGCGCATCTCAGGCCGGAGGAGAAGGTGGCCGAGGATGGCACCCACGCCGTTTACTATGCCATGCTCCAGATCCTCTCCGGTCACCATGACGTCGTGCTGGTGGTTTCCCACATGAAGGAGTCGCAGACGGTGAGGAGCATGATAGAGAATGCAGCCTTTGACCCCGTTTATCAGCGGCTCATTGGCTTGGATTTCCTCACCGCGGCGGCGCTTCAGGCAAGGCGATATATGTATAAGTACGGCATCACCGAGGAGCAGTGCGCCAAGGTTGTGGTGAAGAACCGGAAGAATGCCCAGAATAACCCCTATGCCCAAGCCCCTATGGGGCTCACCGTTGAAGACGTGCTCCGCTCCCCCATGCTCTCCTCCCCCATCAGGCAGCTGGACGCCAAGCCGGTTTCCGACGGGGCCTGTGCCATGATCCTGGCAAAGGAGGAGAAGGCAAAGCGGCTCAGCGATAAGCCGGCGTGGATCAAGGGAGCTGGGAGCTGCTACGATGCCTTTTATCTGGGCGACCGCGATCTTGCCGATTGCCAGTCCCTGATGCTGGCGGCAAAGCAGGCCTACGACATGGCTGGGATCGGGGACCCGAGAAAGGAGATCGATCTTGCCGAGGTCTCGGAGTATTACTCCTATCAGGAGCTGCTGTGGATGGAGGGCCTTGGTTTCTGCGACCGGGGGGAGGGGGGGAAGCTCATCGATTCCGGGGTGACCCAGATGGGAGGAAGGCTGCCGCTAAACCCATCAGGGGGGCTGCTCTCAGGACGCCCCTTCGCAGTAGGCGGTATGGCGGCGGTTGCCGAGGCCGTTCTGCAGCTACGTGGTGAAGCGGGGGCAAGGCAATTGCCCGATGTTTCCACTGCCCTGGCTCACGGGGTCACCGGACCCTGCGGACAGCTTCAATGTGTACTAGTTCTGGGAAAGGACTAAGGGAAATGGCGGAGAGGGTTGCCATAGTAGGCGTTGGTCAGACCTATCATCGGAGCCGGCGTCCCGATGTGAATCAGGTGGAGCTGATGAACGAGGCGGTGAGGGCGGCGCTGGATGATGCCCAGCTCACCCTGAAGGACATCGACGCGGTGGTGATGGGGAACATGGAGCTTTTTGAGGGCAACTACCTGGTGGATATGTGGGCCAGTGATGGGATAGGGTCATATCTGAAGCCGGGGATGAAGATCACCACCGGTGGGACCACCGGGGCCACCATCTCCTGTGCTGCCTTCACTTATGCTGCCTCTGGCCTGTTCAATACTGTGCTGGCGGTGGCCTTTGAGAAGCAGGACGAGGGGGATACCAGGGCAGGCCTGATCTCGGTGCGCGACCCCCTGTGGGACAGGTTCATGGCCATCGGTGCGGTTGCCACCTTCGCCCGAATGGGGCGCAGCTACATGAGGGCTTCAGGTTGCCAGGAGGAGCATGCTGCCCTGCTCAGGGTGAAGGCGGACAGGGGTGCCTGTCGAAACCCCTATGCCCACCTCAAGCTGAACCTAACCATTGAGGACGTGATGAACTCCAGGATGCTTATCTGGCCGATGAGGCTGCTCTATATGTGTCCCACCACGGTGGGGGCTGCTGCCCTGGTGGTGGCTTCGGAGAGAAAGGCAAAGAAGATAACAAAAAAGCCGGTCTGGGTCCAGGATTGGGTCACCGTTCACCAGCAGAGCGCACGGGTGCACAGGCCTGGTGAGGAGGCCAGGGTTAGGACCATCGGGGTGGGGGAGACCAGCCATGAGAGGGCTGCTCAACTCATCTATAAGCGAAACGGGATCACCAAGCCCATCAGGGACATCGATGTTGCCGAGATCTACGAGCCCTCCACCTGGGGGGAGCTCATATGGTATGAGCTTTATGGCTTCTGTGAGCCCGGTGAGGGGTGGAGGTGGGCGGAGAAAGGGGTCACCGATATGGAGGGGGAGTTCCCGGTCAATCCCTCCGGGGGTGTGGTGGCCACCAATCCCATCGGGGCGACGGCGATGATTCGCATCGTTGAGGCTGCCCTTCAGGTTCGGGGCGATGCCGGGGAGCATCAGATGACGAGGCCGGTGAGGAGGGCGTTCACCACTGCCTGGGGCGGGCAGAACTGGACGGTGGCAACGCTGCTTTCCAAGTCCATTTAACGAGGTGTGATATGACGGAGAAGGCCGGTGAAGAGTTTCTGGTGATGCCCATTCCGCTGGAACTGCCCTTTCAGTGGGCTGCGGGAAGCTATCATGGCAGGACGCTTAGGGAGATCAAGGATAACAACAGGTTCGTGGGCATCAGATGTCCTCAGTGTAAGAGCATCCTGTTTCCGGCGGCCATGGTCTGCCCGCTGTGCCACGTGAAGGTGGGCGAGGATTGGGTGGAGCTGGGGGAGAAGGGGACGGTGGAGGACTTCGCCATCGTGGAGATGAGCGTCCTCGACCCCTCCACGGGCAAGGAGCGGGTGGAGTCCCAGCCCCAGGCGGTTATCCGCCTCGATGGCGGGGCGGTGATGGAGCATCGCCTGGAGGAGAAGGATCCCCAGAAGCTCAGGGTGGGGATGAGGGTTGAGGCGGTTTTCAAGCCAGAGGGGGAGGGGGGAAAGGGAGACCTAACCGACATCCTATACTTCAGAACCATCGAGAAATAGGGGGAAAAGATGAGGCAAGAGCCGTTTGTTGTTCCGGGAAAGCTGGTGGTACCCTATAGGTACTTCGTGGGGCGGCTCGCCAGCAAGGCGCTCATCGCCCTGAGAGATGATAAGAAGGTCATGGGGGTGAGGTGCCCGACGTGTAATCTGACCTATATGCCCCCCCGTTCCACCTGCGGAAGATGTTTCAGCAAGCTGGAGGAGCTGGTGGAGGTGGGGGATAAGGGCACCGTCCTCACCTATACCGTGGTCTACCACAAGGAGCCAGTGCACCCCATGGAGCCCCCCTTTGTCTATGGGCTCATCAAGCTGGATGGGGCGGACACTGCCCTTCCCCACTTCATCGGCGAAGTGGAGCCCGAGAAGGTAAGCATCGGGATGAAGGTCCAGGCGGTGTTCAAGGATAAGCGGGAGGGCAACATCCTGGATATAAAGTACTTTAAGCCCCAGTGAGCCTTGGAAAGGAGGAAGGCATGGCGGAGAGGGTTGCCATAGTAGGCGTAGGTCAGACCTATCACCGGAGCCGGCGTCCCGATGTAAATCAGGTGGAGCTGATGAACGAGGCGGTGAGGGCGGCGCTGGATGATGCCCAGCTCACCCTGAGGGACATAGATGCGGTGGTGATGGGGAACATGGAGCTTTTTGAGGGCAACTACCTGGTGGACATGTGGGCCAGTGATGGGATAGGGTCATATCTGAAGCCGGGGATGAAGATCACCACCGGGGGGACCACCGGGGCCACCGTGTCCTGTGCTGCCTTCAACCATGCTGCCTCTGGCCTGTTCGATGTCGTTCTTGCGGTGGCCTTTGAGAAGCAGGACGAGGGGGATACCACCGCCGGCTTGAACTCGGTGTCTGATCCCCTGTGGCGGAGGTGGATCGCCACCGGGGCGATGGGGGCTTTCGCCAGGGTGGGGAGGGACTACATCAGGAGGACGGGTTGCAAGGAGGAGCATGCTGCCATGCTGCGGGTGAAGGCGGACAAGGGTGCCTGTCGAAACCCCTACGCTCACCTCAAGCTGAACCTCACCATCGAGGATGTGATGAACTCCAGGATGCTGATGTGGCCGATGAGGCTACTTCACATGTGTCCCACCTCGGTAGGCGCTGCCGCGCTGGTGGTGGCATCGGAGAAGAGGGCAAAGCAGATAACCAAAAAGCCGGTCTGGGTAAAGGATTGGGTCACCGTCCATGAGGAGAGCGCTACTACATGGTCCATGGTGCGCCCTGGGGAGACCAGCCTGGAGAAGGCCTCAAGGTTGATCTACCAGAGGAATGGCATCACTAAACCGGCAGAGGAGATCGATGTTGCCGAGATCTACGAGCCCTCCATCTGGGGGGAGCTGGCATGGTATGAACAGTACCACTTCTGCGAGCCTGGGGAGGGCTGGAGGTGGGCGGAAAAGGGGGTCACCGATATGGAGGGGGAGTTCCCGGTCAATCCCTCCGGAGGTGTGGTGGCCACCAATCCCATCGGGGCGACGGCGATGATCCGCATCGTTGAGGCTGCCCTCCAGGTTCGGGGCGATGCTGGGGAGCATCAGGTTTCGAGGCCGGTGAGAACCGCCTTCACCACCGCCTGGGGAGGGAGCAACTGGACGGTGGCCACCCTGCTCACCAAGTCATTATGAGGGAAGGAGGGGAAATGACGGAAAAGCCATCTGAAGAGTTTCTGGTGATGCCTATTCCGCTGGAACTGCCCTTTCAGTGGGCGGCGGGACCCTATCTGGGGAGGTTCTTCAGGGAGCTGAGGGATAATGCCAGGCTTCTGGCAAATAAGTGCCCTCAGTGCGGACGCCTCCTCTTCCCTCCGCGGCAGGTCTGCGCGCAATGTCATGTAAAGGTGGGGGAGGACTGGGTGGAGCTGAGTGACAAGGGGGTGGTGGAGGATTTCACCGTGGTGGTGGAGCCAATGTCCGATCCCTCAACCGGGGAAAGGAGAACTCTCCCCTATCCCACCGCGACCATCCGCCTCGAGGAGGGGGTTTCCCTTATTCACTACCTTGAGGAGACCGACTCCGCCAAGATAAGGGAGGGATTGAAGGTTCAGGCAGTTTTCAAGCCAAGGGAAAAGCGAAAGGGGGAGATGAGGGATATCCTCTATTTCAGGATCGTGGAGGGCCCTTAGGGGGAGGTAAGTTCTTGGAAGATGACCTGGGATAGACCCCTTAGGCTATCGAGCCTGGATGTGTTTGTCAAATCGCCGTGAAGGGGGGTTATCGAGATCTTGTCGTTGAGCACGGCCCATATATCGGTTCCCTCCACCGGGTCCCACTCCTGCTTCCCCCTCACGATCCAGTAATACTCCCTCTTCCCATCATGCCCTTCTTTGATCACATCGCTGTAGCTTCTGCGCCCGAGATGGGTTACCTCGACCCCTTTTATCTTATCCAGGGGCAGATTGGGCAGGTTGATGTTCAGCAGCATCTCCCGGGGCAGGGCGTGGTTCCTCATCATCCTGGCGATAGTCACCGCCAGCCTGGTGGCGGCCTCGAAATGGACATCCTCCAGCGCTCCCACCGACAGGGCTATGGAAGGGATGCCGTTAAGGTATCCCTGAAGGGCGCCTCCCACCGTCCCTGAGATGAGCACGTCATCGCCCAGGTTCGCCCCCTCGTTGATCCCCGAGAAAAGAAGTTCCACCTTCCCCTGGATTAAACTCCCCAGTGCCAGAATGACGGAATCGGCGGGGGTACCCTCCACGCAGTAGCTCTCCACCCCCCTAATCAGGGGCTTTATCTTCCTTGCCCTAAGCGGCTGGTGGAGGGTAACCGAGGTGCCCACGGCGCTCTGCTCCCTGTCCGGGGCCACCACCACCACCTCGCCCACCTCCATCAGTGCTTTCACCAGGTCCCAAAGCCCCGGGGCATAGATCCCGTCATCGTTGGTTACCAGTATCCTCAAGCTGAGCCCTCCAATACCCTTCGCGCTACCATGCCGATCTCTGCTGGGCTTTGGGCTATGGTGGCGCTGGCGGAAGCGAGGGCTGCTATCTTTTCCTGGGCGGTTGCCGAGCTCCCGGTGATGATGGCCCCGGCGTGACCCATTCTCCTGCCTGGCGGTGCCGTGCTACCGGCCACAAAGGCGATGACCGGCTTATTCATTTTGGATTTGATGAATGCTGCCGCCTCCTGCTCCGCCATTCCTCCGATCTCCCCGATGAGGACTACCAGCCTGGTTTGTGCGTCCCCTTGAAACATCCTCAGCACTTCAACGAAGGTGGTTCCAATAAGGGGGTCGCCGCCGACGCCGATGCAGGTGGATTGCCCCACCCCTTGCTCCGTCAGTTGTGCCACCGCCTCGTAGGTGAGGGTTCCGCTGCGGGAGACCACCCCCACACTTCCCGGCATGTGGATGTCTCCCGGCATGAGCCCAACCTTGCACTTGCCCGGTGAGATGACCCCCGGGCAGTTGGGCCCGATGAGGCGGGTTTTTCCCTCCTTCAGATAGCGCAGCACGGTGACCATGTCAAAGGTGGGGATGCCATCGGTGATGCAGACCACCAGGGGAATGCCGCCATCGGCAGCCTCCAGGATGGCATCGGCGGCAAAGGCAGGGGGGACGAAGATCATGCTGGCGTTTGCCCCCGTCTCCCTCACCGCCTGCTCTACGGAGTTGAAGACGGGCACCCCCTCAAAGGAGGAGCCCCCCTTACCCGGGGTGACCCCGGCAACCACCTTGGTGCCATATTCCATGCATTTTCTGGCGTGAAAGCTGCCCTCGCTCCCGGTGATCCCCTGAACCACAAGCCTGGTATTCTCATCGACGAGGATGCTCATCGGACCTCCTATTAAATCTTGCCTTCCTCGGCCGCCACCACCTTCTCCGCGGCATCGCGAAGGTCTGCGGCCAGTATTATAGGCAGGCCAGACTCGGCCAGCAGCCTCATCCCCTCATCCACGTTCGTCCCCCTCATTCTGACCACCACCGGAACCTTTACCTCCACCTGCTTTGCCGCCTGGATAACCCCCCGGGCCACGATATCGCACCTGAGGATGCCGCCAAAGATGTTGATCAGCGCTGCCTTTACCTTGGGGTCGGCAAGCAGGAGGGTAAACGCTTTGGTCACCATCTCCTCGCTGGCCCCCCCTCCCACATCGAGGAAGTTTGCCGGCTGGGCGCCCATGAGCTTGATGATGTCCATGGTGGCCATGGCCAGTCCTGCCCCATTGACCATGCAGCCCACGTCGCCATCCAGCTTTATGTAGGAAATGTTGTGCCTTGATGCCTCCAGCTCCAGCTCATCCTCCTGCTCTGGATCGCGGAGGGTATCCCAGTCGCGGTGGCGGAAGAAGGCATTATCGTCCAGGTTGAGCTTGGCATCCAGGGCTAGAAGCCGGCCATCGGAGGTGACCACCAGCGGATTGATCTCCGCCAGGGAGCAGTCCTTCTCCACGAAGGCTCGATAGAGGTTCCCCATGAGCTGGGTCGCCGGCCTTACCTGCTCCGCCGCCAGATTCATGCCGAAGGCAAGCCTCCTCCCCAGGAAGGGCTGAAACCCGATCACCGGCTCGATATAGGCCTTGAGGATCTTCTGCGGCATCTTGGCCGCCACCTCTTCGATGTCCATTCCCCCCGCCTCGCTGGCCATCATCACCGGCATTCCCCGCGCCGAATCGATGACTATCCCCAGGTATAGCTCCCGTTCAATCCCCACCGCCTCCTCGACCAGCACCTTTTCCACGGGCACCCCCTCAGCCGAGGTTTGATGGGTTATCAGCCGGCTGCCCATCATCTCTTGGGCTAGCTCCCCCGCCTCCTCCGGGGAGGAGGCCATCCTGATCCCGCCTGCCTTTCCCCGACCGCCGGCATATACCTGGGCCTTGATCACCACCTCCCCTCTCAATCGGGAGGCGACCTCCCTTGCCTCCTGGGCGGTGGCTGCCATCCCTCCCCGGGGCACGGGGATGCCATACTCCCTGAGGATATCCTTTGCTTGATACTCATGGATCTTCATGTCCTAACCCCTGGTTCTACCATAGCCAAAAGTTCGAAAAAGCGAAAAAGCGGAGGGGGTGGGATTCGAACCCACGGTCCCGATTGCTCGAGACAGCGGTTTTCAAGACCGCCACCATAAGCCGCTCGGTCACCCCTCCCAGATACAAAGTATACACCAAAATCCCGCCTCAGAGGCACTTTTGCTAACGAAGCCCCATCGCTGAGGTGTCTGCCGAAAAATTCTGTAACCCCTCTTCGAACCGGCGGGCTGCAGCCTCTTGCAGACCAGGTAAAACGTGAGAATAGGTATCCAGTGTAATCGCAATCGAGCTATGGCCCAAACGTTCCGAAACGATCTTCGGATGAACTCCTTGTTGTAACATAAGTGTAGCGTGAGCATGCCGCAAGTCATGAAGCCGAATGCCTTCTAGACCAACCGACCGCCCTATCCTTGACAAGGCTCGTGTAATAGTGTTAGGCCGTAGCGGTCTCCCATCGGGGTGAGAAAATACCAAGTCTGTCTTTTCCAAGGTTTTCCCAAGCACTTTTCGTGCATCCTCTTGCTTTATCCGATGCTCCCGGAGCAATATCGCTAACGATGGTGACAATGCTATCTGGCGACGACCTCTTTTAGTCTTGGGTTCCCTAAAAACATACTCTCCTGTACGAAGCTGCTGCAGTGTCTGTACAACCGATAGCGTGGCAAGCTCCAAATCAATATCGCACCACCGCAGGGCAAGCAGCTCACCCCGGCGCAGTCCAGTATATATGGATGTAAAGAAGACGATATAGTAGGGTGACCCTTTTGCTGCATCTATTAACGAGGTTACCTCGTTAATAGATGCAGCATGGCTGTTTCCGTATTCCCAGGACGTGGAGGATCAACTGCCTCAGCCGGGTTCCGAACAATGATACCATGTTTAACTCCATGTCTCAATGCTTCATAGAGAACTCTATGATGATGATGGACGGTACGTGATGAAAGCCCACCCTTGCCGTCTCGGCGTCCTGAATCTAAAGCAGCAGCATTGTACCTCTGAATATGTTGGGATTGACAGCAGCGCTGCCTAGTGGTATTCTTAGCCAACGCGACCCTTAGATTTGCGACTGAGCGGGCGTGTTGTGGGCTTGAAAGCATTGGGTGTTATGATGAAGGGGGGCGAGGCCTATGGGCATGGGGAGAATGTTCTTGGCGGAGTAATGTAGCCCTGCAATCCAGGAAAGGGGGGTGATGGTAGCGGCTCGGACTGGAGAGCGGTCAGGATTAAGGTGAATTAAGGAGGCTAAAGAGATGAAGAGGGTGATGAAAGGGGCCATTATCCTGTTGCTTGCCTGTCTAGTAGGGGTGGCGACGAGTTGCGGTCCGGCTGCAGCAGCGAAAGAGATAAAGATAGGCGTAATTGGCCCGATGGCTTACGTACAGGGCGAACACCATTGGTACGGGGCTCTGTTGGCAGCCGAGGAGATAAATGCTCAAGGCGGCATATTGGTGGGAGACGAGTGGTACCAGGTCACGCTAGTCAAAGTCGACTCCAATGAAATGGTCAGTGTTCCAGATGCTGCCAGTGCAATGGAAAGGGCGATAACCGTTGACAAGGTGGACTTTCTAGTTGGTGGCTTCAGGACTGAGGCGGTATTTGCGATGCAAGATGTTGCCATGGATTATGCGAAGATCTTTCTCGGTTGCGGTGCCTCCACTCCGGAGCTATGTACACGGGTGGCCGACGATTATGACCGGTACAAGTACTGGTTCAGGGTTACCCCAATGAATTCCACTTACCTTGGTTCCGTCGATTTCATGCTTCTGGGAATGGTGGCCGAAAAAATAAGGGCTGAGCTCGGGATTGAGGTGCCAAAGGTGGCCATATTGGCCGAGAAGGCGGTGTGGGCAGATCCCATCGTTGCCGGTGCTAAGCAGCTCCTTCCTGCCATAGGTATGGAGGTCGTTGGGGAATGGCGGCCTTCCCCTACCGCTACCGATGTAACGGCTGAATTGTCAGCCATAGAAGCTGCCGGAGCCCACATGATCTTCACCTCATTCTCTGGACCAGTGGGGGTTCCCTACGCCGCGCAATGGGGCGAGCTGGAAATCCCAGCGGCTTCGGTGGGGATCAACGTTGAAGCCCAGAAGGAGGGCTTCTGGGATGCAACGGGCGGAAAGGGCAACTATGAGATGACCATGAATACCTACGCCCGGGTCAACATCACCGATGAAACCATACCCTTTATCGACAGATTCATAGCGAGGGTTGGAGAGTTTCCCACATATAGTGCGGGCACCTATGAAGCGCTATACATACTGAAGGCAGCCATCGAAAGGGCGGGCACTCTGGACAGCGATGCCGTTGTTGCTGAACTTGAAAATACCGATCGCATTGGAACCGCTGGCAGAACAGTGTTCACCTCGGATCATGATGTAACCTGGGGCCCGGGTTATGTAGTCGGTCTCGGCGTCCAATGGCAGGATGGGGAGATGAAGTGCGTTTGGCCTCCTCCCGGGGGAGAATGGGAGGGGGTAGATTATGAAGGCGCTGTGGATTACATTCTGCCGCCATGGATGGTAGAAGCGTGGGGGCCATGATGCTTCAGCCCGTTGGCCGGATATTTTCCATTTTAGCCTTGCCATAGGTTGGCGTATGGCATTCATCGGAGTATACCCCCTCTGCTGGGCATGCGTCTTCGCCGAGGGGGTATATTTTGTATTTATTGACGCGGCTTAAATGATCCATGATTGAATCCATAATAATCAATGGACTAACAAGCGGTGGCGTGTATGCCCTGTTGGCCATTGGTTTCTCCCTCATTTTCGGGGTAGCCCGCATCATCAACTTGGCCCACACCGCGTTTTACATGTTGGCCGCCTATTTGATATTTACCTTCGCCAGTTTCCTCGGCCTAAATCCCCTTTTATCCGTCATCCTCTCGGTAATAGCTGTAACTATCATAGGAGTATTCAGCTATAAGCTGGTGATTAACCCCGTACGTGAGCATGAGACCGCGATATTGATAGTGACCATAGCCCTCGCCATCATTATTCAGGAGGTCATGCTCATGGCGTTTGGTGGTCACCCTCGAGTAGTTCCCAGTCTGGTTTCAGGATATACGGAGATACTGGGAGCCAAGGTTGCCTACAAACAACTCTTAGCATTTGGGATAGCTTTGATCATTCTCTTGTGTACATGGGCCCTGTTGCTGAAAACCAAGCTGGGAATTGCTGTTAGATCCACGGCTCAGGATAGAGAAGTGGCCAATCTGATGGGGATAAACGTGGCCAGAACAGGAATGATAACCATGGGCATGGCTGTGGCGCTGGCGGCCATCGCCGGCGCGCTGGTGGCTCCCTTACGCGTTTTGGAGCCCGGTATGTGGATGCACCCGTTGGTGATGGTCTTGGCCATCGTCGTCCTCGGAGGGTTGGGGAGCATCAAGGGGAGCTTCGTGGGGGCCTTTATCCTGGGATTTGCTGAGACCCTGGTTGTTTTCTTGGTCCCTATGGGTGCCTTTTTGAAGGGAGCTGTGGCGCTGACGATCATGTTAATCGTGATCTTGATAAGGCCTGAAGGCCTGTTTGGAGTAGCCTTTGAGGAAGAAAGGTGATGGGCATTATAAGCGGCTACATTGGTAGGGTTTATAAGCAGTTTACAGGGGAGATACTGGTCCTTCCCAGCAGAACGGTAGCTTTGCTTTTCTGCTTGACCCTATTTCTGCTACCTCTGATAACGGCCGATCCGTACATCCTTCGCATCTTGATCCTGGCAAGCATATTTGCCATCTTCGCTGCTAGCTGGGATCTATTATCTGGCTTTACTGGCCAAATGAATTTTGGTCATGCCCTCTTCTTCGGGGTTGCTGCCTACACATCTGCCCTTTTAAATCTACACATCGGTTTACCTCACTGGCTGACTATACCTCTTGGGGCGCTTGCTGCGGTACTGGCTGGACTTGTTATCGGTGTGCCCTGCCTGAGGTTGAGGGGCCCCTATCTGGCCCTTGCCACCCTGGCCTTTCCCTTAATCCTGACTGGGATTATCTTCGCTATTCCCGGTATCACCGGTGGTGAGTTGGGCGTCTCCGGCATAGACCGCCTTTCTGGCTCGCGAGTGATCGAATACTATATCGTGGTCACCCTTATGATCAGCCTCGGATTTGTTATGTGGAAGATCACCGATTCCAAGACTGGCCTCCTTTTTCACGCCATACGGGAAGATGAGGTCGCGGCCAGGGCATCGGGAATAAATACAACCAGATATAAATTGTTGGCCTTTTGTCTGAGCGGACTTTTTGCCGGGATCGCCGGGGGCCTCTATGTCCATTTTATGCGGATCGCCGGTCCATCAACGTTGGCACTCATGCTATCGTTTCAGGCCATCATATGGGCGATTTTTGGAGGAATCGCCACCATCTATGGGGCAATAGCCGGGGTCTTCATCCTCGTCCCGCTTATGGAATTCCTGCGTGTTATGCCCGAGATACGAATGTTGCTCTTTGCCATCATAGTAATGCTTGTCTTGCTGTTTATGCCTGAGGGACTCACCACCTGGGTGCGGGACAAGATCGAAAAGGAATGCCCCAGATGCAAGTTGCGAAACCTAGCCACCCGTAAGTCATGCCGGGTATGTAGGGCGGATTTAGGTTAGGAATTGTAAAGCTATAAGCCTAAGTATGTCTTTCTGATGGTCTCGTCTTTGAGCAATTCCTCGCTTGTTCCTTCGGCGATCACCCTTCCGTGAGAAAGAACGTAGTTTCTGCTGGCCAATTTAAATGCCATGCTGACGTCCTGCTCAACCAGGAGCATGGCAATCCCCGAACTTCTGATCTCCTTTATGCGCTCAAACAATTCCTGTTTCAGCTTGGCAGCGAGCCCGGTTGAAGGCTCATCGATACACAGGAGCCTGGGCTGGAGCATCAACGCCCTTCCAATGGCGAGCATCTGTTGCTCCCCGCCGGATAGCTTTCCAGATATCTGATTTCCCCTATCTTTTAGCACCGGGAACAATTGATAAACCATTTCTAACCTTCTCTGCAATTCTCTTCTATCGCTGCACAGGTAGCCGCCGGCCTTCAGATTTTCAGTAACTGTCATCTCTCGAAAGGGCCTTCTTCTCTCCGGGCAGTGAACCAAGCCCCTTCTTACAATTTCATGTGCTGCCAGCCTGTCGATCCTCTCCCCGGCAAAGTGCACAGTGCCTTCAATGGTTATGTCTCCAGCCCGCGCCCCCCTCATCGTACTCTTTTCCCATCTCACCAGTCCGGTTATGGCTCGAAGCAGCGTTGTCTTTCCAGCGCCATTTGGACCTACCAGACTGACCAGTTCCCCCTGGTCAACGCCCAAATTCAAGTCATTTAATATCATGGCAGTATCATAACAAACCTTTAGATTTTTCACCTCGAGAAGCAACTCAGATAACCCCCTTGCCTATGTAAGCCTCGATCACCTTTTCGTCCCTGACTATCTCCTCTGGGGTGCCATCGGCAATCAACTCGCCGAAATGGAGCACGATCACCCGGTCAACTATTTTCATGAGTTCTGCCAACTTGTGTTCAATAATAATCATAGTCGGCCCTTCACTGTGCAATCTGCCAAATCTGCCCCCTTTGTGCAACCTCCTAATCGATTTTGCCAGCAACTCAGTCTCAGCAGGATTCAGTCCACTAAATGGCTCATCCAACAGGAGTAATTCAGGGTCGGTGGAGATAGCCCGGGCTATATCCAGGCGCTTTAGATCCCCGTGAGACAGGGAGGAAGCCGGCTCAAGGGCGAGGTCGGAAATGCCAACAAACTCCAGCGCATCTTGCGCTTTGGCCTCGATCGTTTTGACCCATTCCCCCCTCTTCAATGCCCTGGGGCAGAGGCAGGCTACCATGACATTGGCAATGATGGGTAAACGACGAAATGGCCTGGTAACCTGGAATGTCCCCACTATTCCCTGGTTAACGATAGCCCAAGGTTTGAATCTGGTGATATCCTTGCCTTTAAATCTTACCCTGCCGGAATCAGGCTTCAATATACCGGTTATAAGGCGCAGCAGCGTGGTCTTTCCTGCTCCATTTGGACCTATCAAGCCAATAACCTCATCCCTGTGGATTTGGAAGCTGACGCTGTTAACTGCCGTCAGACCGCCGAAGCGCTTGGTCAGGTTCTCAACCTCAAAAAGGGGGTAGCTCACCTCATGCCTCCTCGTGCTCTTCCCTCAGTTCCCTGCGGGATACCTTTCCCACGTCTGTCTTCGGGAGTTCCCCCCTGAATTCCAAGATCTTTGGAACCTTGTAATGGGCTAGATTTTCCGCACAGTATTTGACTAGTTCCTCTTCGGATATTTTCCCTCTCGCCTCAGCTTGGAGAACCACAAGCGCCTTGATGATCTGTCCTACATCGGGATCGGGAATGCCGAGAACCCCTGCAGTCTTGACCTGTGGGTGCTGGGTTAAAACCTCTTCTCTCTCCCGGGCAAACACCGAATAGCCCTTATACTTGATCAGATCCTTTTTCCTGTCGAAAAAGAAGAAGTAACCTTCCTCGTCCATGCTAACCAAGTCCCCTGTTCTGAGCCATATCTTGCCATCCAGCTCGATCAAGGTTTCCCTTGTATCTTCTGGCCTTTTCCAGTAGCCCTGCATCACATTCAACCCCTGCAATAGTAGTTCGCCAATCTCCCCAGGGGGAACAAACTCACTTGTTTCAGGATGTACTACTGCCGCCATCATGCCGGGTAGCGGAACACCGAATGAACCAACCTTTGACCTCCCCATAGGGTTAGCGTGAGATACAGCGCTACACTCAGTCAAGCCGTAGCCTTCCAGGATCTTGGCCCCTGTCCTTCTCTCCCAATCGGCGGCGGTTGACTCATGAAGGGTATCTGCGCCACAGGTGATGATCTTGAGCCGCTTCCAATTCACCCTTGTGGTCTTAGCGTAGTCCTTGAGATATTGGTACGCGGTCGGCACGCTGAAGAACACCGTTGCTCTGTACCTTTCGATGGCTGATAGAATATCATCGAGGTCAGGCGTGGTAAACAGAATCAGGGTTGATCCCTGAATCAACCCACTGATCATAACCACTACTTGGCCATAAATGTGGTAGAACGGCAGGAATGCCGGAATAACTTCTCTACCTTCCTCAAGTATGGGCCAAAAGGCCTGGGTCTGCATCTGACAGGCGAGCAGATTATGGTGGGTTAGCAATGCACCTTTGGGCATGCCTGTGGTTCCTCCGGTGTAGGGGAGTACAGCTATGTCTTCCTTGGCATTGATTTCGATTTTCGGGGGATTTGGCGGGTATTCTTTGATTAGCTTTTGGAACTGGTGGAAGCCAGGTCTTTGAAGCAGTTGGGAGCTGGGGACTTCCATCTTTCCATACACCCTTCCCAGGACGCTTTTCCCTGCGAGTTTCTTGGAAAGAGGCAAATAATCCCCGATACTGGTCAGAATGACATTCTTGAGCTCCATCCCTGTTCTTTCAACGTTATCGTAAAGCAAATCCTGGCACACAATGGACTTGGCTTCACTGTCTTCAAGCTGATGCTTTACCTCAATGCTAGTGTAAACAGGACTGATCGGCGTCAGCGTGGCTCCAACTTTGAGCGCACCGAAATAGGCAATGATGAATTGAGGACTGTTTAGCAGGTAGAGGGCAATTTTATCCCCCTTCTCGATCCCTAACTCATATAGGGCTGTTGCGAATCTATCGACATCCTCCCTTAACTTCTTGAAGCTTATGTTGTTACCATAGAATATTACCGCAGTCTTGTCTGAGTATTTACCGGTTACCTCATCAAATACATCGGGCAAAGACCGCTCCGGAATTTCAACGCTTGCAGGAACCCCTTCAGCATAGAATTTTAGCCACGGTCTTTCATTGTACTTAGCCTTAGCCTCCATATGCCTCCCTTCCAGTTTACTTTCAGCCGACCAAACAATACTGCAGCAGAAGAAGTCCTGTCAAGGGTAACTCCTTGGCAGCGGGCAAGAGGGATGACAAGCCCGCTGGTATCTTCTGGCGGCTTCGAATTTCAAGACCGCCACCATAAGCCGCTCGGTCACCCCTCCCCGCCCCCATATTAGCATATAACTCCCTCTTCCTCCAGGCGCGAGAGTTCGCCAGGGCTCAGGCCCAACAGTTCGCCGAGAACATATTGATTATGCTGGCCCAGCAGGGGAGCATGCTCGTAGTTAAGGGGTGGATTCGAGCTCAGCCTTGCCGGAAGGCCAACCATGAGGCGTCTTCCCACCTCGGGGTGGTCTATCTCCACGAAGAGGCCTCGCCGTTTAAGGTGGGGGTCATCTACCAGCTCGGCAGCGCTCAGCGAGGGGCCTGCTGCCACACCGGCCCGTTGCAGCATCCCCATCACCTCATAATGGGAGTGATTTCTGGTCCATCCCTCGATAAACCTGTCGAGCTCCTGTTGATGGTGCCATCTCGATAGGGCGTTGGCGAACCTCTCCTCGCGGCACCAAGGGGGATCTCCCATGGCATGGCACAGGGCCTGCCATTCCTGGTCGCTGGAGACGGCGATGGCCACCCATTTGTCCTCCCCCTGGCAACGATAGACCCCGTGAGGGGCCATGAAATCATCGCGGTTTGCCACTCTCCCCCGCACCCTCCCGTTGAGGGTATAGTCCATGACCGCCTCGGGAATCTGGGTGAGCACTGTCTCGCACATGGAAACATCTATGAACTGGCCCTCCCCGGTTTTTTGGCGGTGATGGAGGGCGGCGAGGACGGCAAAGGCGCTATATATGGCAGACATGGGGTCGGGCCAAGCTCCGCCAACCCGCTTAGGCTCACTCTGGGGAAAGCCCGTCATATAGGACAGGCCGGTAGCAGCCAGCCCGGTAGGGCCCCAGCCGAAGTATTCCTTTCTCGGCCCCGTCCTTCCCAGGATGGAGATGGAGAGCACGATGATATCCGGTTTGAGCTTCCTCAGCGAAGGGTAGCCCAGTCCCAGGCGCTCCATAACCCCAAAGGCGAAGTTCTCCACCACCACATCGCTGATCTTGATAAGCTCTTCGATGATGGCTATCGCCGCCGGCCGAGCCAGGTTCAGGGTGCAGCCCTTCTTGCCATAGTTATAGGCATTGAAGGGGGGCTCTCTATTCAGCCCCGGCTTTCCATCGGCACCTACTTCGAACCGCCTCAACAGGCCCGGTCTTAGGCTGCTTTCTATCCGGATAACCTCAGCCCCCAGCACGCCCATCCACTGGGTGGCAAAGGGACCCGCTATAGCCCAGCTTAGATCCAAGACCCTCGTTCCATCTAAAG
This sequence comes from Chloroflexota bacterium, assembly GCA_030604825.1. Classification (GTDB taxonomy): domain Bacteria; phylum Chloroflexota; class Dehalococcoidia; order E44-bin15; family E44-bin15; genus JAUVVB01. The sequence goes on from JAUVVB010000015.1 coordinate 30,252, forward strand.
GGAGCTTCTGCATCGGCATCTCCTTTATATAACCCCAGCCTCCCTCATCTTAACCAGATCCTGCTTGGTATAGCCCAGGCGGTGGCAAAGGATCTCCTCGTTATGCCCTCCCAGGAGAGGGGCAGCGCTCCTCAACTGCCATGGTGTCCGGGAAGACTTGAACGGCGCCCCGGGGCACTTCACCTTGCCCGCCAATGGGTGGTCGATATCCACAAAGAAGCCTCGGTCCGCCATCTGATCGGAGCCGACCACCTCCGCCACGTCAGCGACGCCGAAACAAGGGATATGCGCCTGCTGCATCATCTCGCTCAGCTCCTCTTTGGTGTACTGCGCCGTCCACTCCAGTATTTTGGGCTCAAGGATGGGTGCATGTGCAGAGCGGGATTGGCGGTTCTTGCACATATCGTCCTTGGCCCACTCAGGGTCTCCCATCAGCTTCATCAAGCTCCGCCAATGCAGGTCTTCAACGGCTATGGTGCAGACATATCCTCCCTTGCACTGTACGATGCCCATAAACGGCCTAAATATCTCTGGCCGTTCAGACTTCATCCTGCCCATAGGGGGGGTTCCATGTGTAAGGACCGCCACCGTTATTCTGGTGAAGGAGGCGGCGGCTTCCAGCTCCGAGAGGTCTATGTGCTGCCCCAGCCCGCTGGCCTCACGGGCGCGGATGGCGAACAGGGTGAGCAGTGCCCCCATTATCCCCGCCAGAAAGCTGGCCTGATGCCCTGCTGCCTTCAGCGGCGGCTCCTTCTCCCAGTCATCGACGGCACTGGGCGTATCATAGCCCAACCCGCTCATATGGAAGGTGACGAGCTCTGTGGCCTTATAGTCGCGGTAAGGCCCCGTCTGCCCAAAGGGGGTGATGGAGGTCATGACCAGGTGAGGATTGACCTGTTTCAGGGTTTCATAATTCAGCCCCAGCCTTTTCATGACCTGTGGCGGATTGTTCTCCACCAGGATATCGGCCCCCTTCATCAGTTCCTTGAAGATCTTCATCCCCGTTGTGGTATGGAGGTCAAGGGTTATCCCCTTTTTGTTGGAGTTGAGGTATATGAAGAGGCCGCTCTTCTCGGGATGGGGGATATCTTGAGGGAAGGGGCCATATCTCCTTGCCGCGTCGCCAAGCCCGGGGTCTTCGATCTTGATCACCTCAGCGCCCAGGTCGGCCATGAGCTTGGCGCAGTAGGGGCCAGAGATGAATTGGGCGTATTCCACTATCTTCAGGTCCGAGAGAGCTCCTTGGACCATGTCTGACTCCCTAGGCACGATAGTATACACCAGTTATGTGATAACCTCAAACCCGGTATAGGGCTGAAGCGCCGGGGGAACCACCACGCTGCCATCCCTTTGCTGATAGTTCTCCAGGATGGAGATGACCACGCGGGGCAGGGCAAGCCCTGAGCCATTAAGGGTATGGACGAACTGGGGCCTTGCCCCGGGCTGAGGTCGAAGGCGAATATTAGCCCGGCGAGCCTGAAAATCGCTGCAGTTGGAGCAGGAGCTTACCTCCAGCCACTCCTCACAGCCTGGGGCCCACATCTCGATGTCGTAGGATTTGGTGGAGGCAAAGCCCAGGTCGCCAGTGCATAGCTGGAGCACCCGATAGGGGATGTCCAGCCGGTGGCATACCTCCTCGGCGTCCCTCACCATCCGCTCCAGCTCCTCATCCGAACTATCAGGCTGGACCAGTTTGTAAAGTTCCACCTTATCGAATTGGTGTCCGCGTTTGATCCCTCGGGTATCCTTTCCCGCCGACATCTTCTCCCGGCGAAAGCAGGCGGTATAGGCCACGTAGTATAGGGGGAGGGTGCCCGGGGGGAGGATTTCATCGCGGTGAAGGTTGGTAAGGGGAACCTCTGCGGTGGGCACAAACCAGAGGTCATCCTCGTCATCGTGATACAGGTTGTCGGCGAATTTGGGCAGATTGCCCGAGCCCACCATGCACTCCCGCTTCACCATAAAAGGGGGATAGATCTCCTTATAGCCATGCTCCCTTATGTGGAGGTCGAGCATGAAGGAGATGAGGGCTCGCTGAAGGTGGGCCCCCAGCCCGCAGAGCACATAGAAGCGAGTTCCCGAGACCTTCACCCCCCGAGCGAAGTCGATGATTGCCAATTTTTCGCCCAGCTCCCAATGAGGCAGCGGCTTGAAATCGAATTTTCGAGCTTCACCCCAGCTTCTGACCACCACATTGTCGCTCTCGTCCCTTCCCGGGGGGACGCTGGGGTGGGGGATATTGGGGACGCGGAGCAGCAGATCGTTAAGCTCCTCCTCGGTTGCCCGCAACTGCCCATCGAGGGCCTTGACTTGGTTTCCCATCTGCCTCATCTCAGTGATGAGCTCTGGGGGCTTCTCATCCATCCTTCCCAGCTCCCTGCTTACCTCGTTTCGCCTTGCCCTCAGTGCCTCCACCTCGGAGATGAGCTGGCGGCGCCTCTCATCGAGGGCCAGGATATCGTCGATGGGCTCGCTGAACTGGCGCTTCTCCAGCGCCTGGCGCACCAGGTCGGGGTTTTCGCGGATGAGCTGAAGGCTGAGCATAGGACTTCCCCTATCTCGTCCTCAACTGGGGGAAAAGGATCACCTCTCTGATGGAGTGCTGATCGGTGAGCAGCATCACCAATCGGTCGATGCCCACTCCCAGGCCCCCGGTGGGCGGCATCCCGTGCTCCAGGGCGAGCAGGAAATCCTCATCCATCCTCTCCGTCTCCTCGTCCCCGATGAGGGCCCTTAGCCTCTCCTGATCCTTGAAGCGCTCCCGCTGCTCTAGGGGGTCGTTGAGCTCGGTGAAGGCATTGGCGATCTCCATCCCGCCGGCAAAGGCCTCAAACCTCTCCACCAGGCTTTCGCTCCCCGGCTTCCTCTTTGCCAGGGGCGAAATCTCGATGGGGTAGTCCATAACGAAGGTGGGCTGAATCGTATTGGGCTCGACAAAGGTGGAGATGAGCTTGTCAATTAGCTTGCCCCGGCCTTTGACTTCAACCACATCCATTCCGATGGCTTCCATCTGGCGGCGCAGCGAATCTTCATCGAGATGCTGCTCAAAATCGATGCCACATTTATCCGTAATGGCATCCCGCAGCGTCATCCGCGGCCAGGGGGGTGAAAGATCCAAGGTGTCACCCCCGAAGCTGACCTTGGTGGTGTGGAGCACCTCCTCGGCAATAAAGGAGACCATCTCCTCCACCATGTTCATCACATCCTGGTAGTCGGCGTAGGCCTCATAGCTTTCCAGCATGGTAAATTCGGGGTTGTGCTTTGTGGAGATGCCCTCGTTGCGGAAGATGCGCCCTATTTCATAGACCTTATCCAAGCCGCCGACGATGAGTCGTTTCAGGTGGAGCTCGGTGGCGATGCGCAGATATAGCTCCTGATCCAGGGCTTGATGATAGGTGGTGAAGGGGCGTGCCAGAGCTCCCCCCGCGGTGTGGTGAAGCACTGGGGTTTCCACCTCTACGAAACCGCGCTCATCGAGGAAGCGCCTGATGGCGGCCATCACCCGGCTGCGAAGGGCGAATATCCTGCCCACCTCCTCATTGGAGATGAGGTCCAGGTATCGCTGTCGGTAGCGCTTCTCCACATCGGCGAGCCCATGCCATTTCTCGGGCAGGGGCTGAAGGGACTTGGACAATATGGAGAGGTGGGAGGCACTTAGGGTGACCTCACCGCTTCTTGTGCGGAACACCCTGCCCCTGACCCCGATGATGTCTCCGATATCCAGCTCCCTGAGGAGCTCATACCCCTCTTCCCCCAGCGAGTCGCTCTTGAAATAGACCTGAATCTTGCCGCTGCCGTCGCGAATATCCATGAAGGTAGCCTTCCCCATGGGGCGAGAGGCAACGATGCGACCGGCAAGGCTTACCTCGGTGAAGGGGGCATTTTCCCTGGCGGCTTCCCATCTCTGGAAGAGGGCAATCGCCTCTTTGGCGCTGTGGGTGCGGTGGTAGCGGTGGGGGTAGGGGTCGATGCCTCGCTGGCGAATCCTCTGCAGCTTCTCCTGGCGCTGCTTAACTATGTTATCGATGCGGGCCATCTTCCTTACTTGATCTCCACTATCTTCAGCTTGAGCACCCCAGCAGGCACCGATACCTCCACCTTATCGCCCACCCTCTTTCCCAGTAGTGCCTTGCCTACCGGCGACTCATTGGAGATCTTGCCCTCGGCGGGATTTGCCTCGGCACTGCCGACGATGATGTAGTCTTCCTCGTTTCCATCTTGATGGTGAACCTTTACCTTTGACCCTAGCTGAACCAAATCGGCAGCCTCGGGGTGAATTATCACCGCATTCTTGATGATCCTCTCGATGGCCTGTATCCTGCCCTCGACGAAGCCCTGCTCGTTCTTGGCTTCCTCATATTCGGGGGTGTTCACCGTGCTGCGCAGCTCCTTGGCGCGCTGGATCTTTTCCGCCACCTCCTGCCGGCGAACGGTGCGAAGGTGTTCCAGCTCCTCCTCCAGCTTCGCCAGGCCCTCAGGTGTAAGGAAATGCTCTTTCTCAGACATCCTGACGCCTCCTTCCACCGCTACTAAAAAAGACTGAAGGCCGCTGACCCTCAGCCGCATACATCTCTCTTTTGTCGCTATTATACAGCTTGCGCTGCTGGTTGTAAAGACCTGCTGCTTATTTGCCCCTTGGGCTTGCCTATGCTAAAATACCACCAGAGGTTATCTCATGGAGGCTCGCCCCGCTAAGTGGCTCATCTTGGCCTTTTTGTTTGCCCTCCTCTTTGGGGCAATCGGGGGTGCCTTTGCCGGGGGCACCGCCGCCTATCTCCTGCTCCGGGGCCAGCCCACCTTACCTCCTCCCATCGAGGTCACCGAGGAGGAACTATCCACCATCGCCGTGGTGGATAGGTTAGGCCCCAGCGTGGTCACCATTATCAGCGCCAGGGATCAGAGATCGGTGCTGGGCTCAGGGGTGATCATCGATGAGGGCGGCTACATCGTCACCAATGAGCACGTAGTACGTAATTATACCACCTTCAAGGTCATCCTGGCAAGCGGTGAAGAGAGGCATGCTGCCCTCATTGGCACCGACTACCCCTTCACCGACCTGGCGGTGCTAAAGGTGGAGGACTCGGGCCTTGCCGCTGCTGAGCTGGCGGACTCCGACAGCCTGGTGGTGGGGCAACAGGTGATCGCCATCGGCAGCCCCTTGGAGTTCGCCAACACGGTGACCCTTGGCGTCATCAGCGGGCTTCATCGCCGGTGGAAGATCGACGGCATCTTCTATGAGGACCTGGTCCAGACCGATGCCGCCATCAACCCTGGCAATAGCGGCGGGGCACTGGCCAACTCCCGGGGGCAGCTCATCGGCATTAATACCCTGGTGGTCCGCAGCACGCAAAGGGGGGAGCCAGTCCAGGGCATCGGCTTCGCCATCCCCTCAAATACGGTAAGGGATATTGCTGCCCAGCTCATGGAGAGGGGGAAGGTATGGCGACCATTCCTGGGCATCAGGCATCAGGACCTGGAGCAAGGTGCCCTTGTGGTCAGCGTTAGCCCCGATACCCCCGCTGCCCAAGCCGGCCTTGATGAGGGGGATATCATCCTCCTCATGGGCGGCTATCTCATAGATGAGGAAAACCCCCTGCTCAACGTTTTGATGAGGTTTGAGCCCGGTGAAACGGTCAGCCTCGCCATTTCCAGGGGAGGGGGGGAAATGGAGCTGGAGCTCACCCTGGCGGAGAGACCGTGAGCTTCCTTGACCACCGCCTTTGCCACTTGACGGAAGGGGGAGTTTCCGTATTATAATAGACGGCACCACTGGGGGTTATACCTCAGGCGGCAATTTGGAATGCGTGTAATTGCAGGGAAGGCCAGGGGGAAGCATCTCAGATCGCCCCGGGGCGTTTCTCTCCGCCCCACCTCGGACCTGGTTCGAGGAGCCATCTTTTCCATGTTGGAGTCGGTAGCTACCGATTGGTCCTCTGTGCTTGACCTCTATGCCGGCACCGGCTCCATGGGCATCGAGGCGCTTAGTCGCGGTGCCGGGTGGGTCGATTTTGTGGAGCATAACCCCAGGTGCTGTGCCATCATCAAGGAGAACCTGGAGAACGCTGGGCTGGCAGCGCAAGCCCATGTCTACTGTTGCAGCGTAGCCAGGGCCCTTTCCTTCCTCAACAGGAAATATGGTATTATACTTCTGGGTCCGCCTTATGCTGACCTCTCCGTGGTTGAGGTCTTGGAAAAGCTTTTCGATTCCTGCCTGGTGGCGGCCGACTGCACGCTGGTGGTGGAGCATTCCGTTCGTCTCCCGTTGAGCCCAGCCTATGGCGATTTTCACCTGGTGAAGGAGCGCCGTCATGGCGATACCTGCATCTCAGTGTATCGAGAGGAGGTTCTAACTTGACCATTGCCCTTTACCCCGGAAGTTTCGACCCCGTAACCAAGGGGCATGTTGACATCGCCGAACGGGCTGCAGTCCTTTTCGACGAGCTGGTCGTGGCAGTTTATGATGCCCCGCCAAAGCGTCTCCTTTTCAGCACGGAGGAAAGGGTGGAGCTGATGAAAAAGGCGCTTTCTCACATCCCCAACGCTCGAGTGGAATTCTTCACTGGCCTTACCGTGGGGTTCGCCAAGAAGGTGAATGCCGATGTCATCGTTCGCGGGCTGAGGATGAGCTCCGACTTCGAAAGGGAATTTGAGATGGCGTTGATGAACAAAAAGCTGGCTGCAAATGTGGAACTAGTCTGCCTTATGACCAATCTGGAGTATGAATTTGTTAGCTCCAGCCTGCTCAAGGAGATCTGCCAGCTTGGTGGCTCCATTGATGAATTCGTCCCTGAGCATGTCGCCGCCGCCTTAAAGGAGAAATTTCGCCGTTGAGGTGTCGTTCTCTGCTTTTCGCTGTGAGGTTCTAGCGCATGGCTGATGGGGCGCTTTCTCATATCAAGGTGCTGGACCTCACCCACTACATCGCCGGCCCCTATTGCACCAGGTTGCTGGCCGACTATGGGGCAGAGGTGATCAAGGTGGAGAAGCCTGGGGAGGGGGATGGGGCGAGGAGATGCGGTCCCTTCCTCCACGATGAGCCCCATCCCGAGAAGAGTGGCCTCTTCCTCTACCTCAATTCCAACAAAAGGGGGATTACCCTTAACCTCAAGACGGAAACGGGCAGGAGGATATTCAAGGAACTCTTGAGGGAAGCCGATGTCCTGGTGGAGAACTTTCGACCTGGGGTGATGGCCAGCCTGGGTTTGGAATATGAGGACCTCCACAGGATAAACCCCAAGCTGGTGATGACCTCCATCTCCAACTTCGGTCAGAGCGGCCCCTACAGGGACTACAAGGCCAGCGAGATTGTGCTCTACGCCCTGGGGGGCATGATGTACATCATGGGGAACTATGACCGCGAGCCCCTGAAGCACGGCCTCTCTCAGGGACAGTATCTGGCAGCGGCCACGGCAGCGGCGGCGACCATGTCAGCCATCTACGCTCAGGGGGAGGATGGCCCAGGGCAGCATGTGGATGTCTCCATAATGGAGGCGGTCACCGAGGGGATCTTCTGGCCCGCCGTAGCCTATTCCTACTCCGGAGGGGTGCCCCGCAGAAGGCCCAAGGTGGGCTCCGTATTCGATGCCTGCATGCCCACAAAGGATGGCTATGTTGCCCCGGTGTTCTACGGCTATGTGGATTGGGATGCCTTTTCCCGTTTCATGGACTGTCCCGAGCTTGCCGACCCCAAGTTTGCCAGCCATGCCGATCGGGTGATGCACTCCGAGGAGTTCGCCGCCCTTCTCCTTCCCAAGATAAGGGAGTGGTCCAAAGATGAGCTCTTCCATGCCGCTCAGGATTGGCGGTTCGCCTTTGGCATCGTCAATACCACCGAGGATGTGGTCCATTCCCCCCAGCTTCGGGAGAGGGGCTTTTTCGTGGAGATGGACCATCCCGTGGCGGGGAGGCTTACCTACCCCGGGGCACCCTTTAAGCTCAGCGAGTCCCCCGCCCAGGCGAGGCGCCCCGCTCCCCTGCTGGGGCAGCACAACGAGGAGGTCTATGGCAGGCTGGGCTACACCGGGGGGGACCTGGTAAAGCTAAGGGAAGGGGGGATCATCTGATATGGGGTTGCCCCTTTCGGGGATAAGGGTTTTAGATCTTGGCTCTGCCTGGGCCATCCCCATCGCCATCAGGTATCTCGCCATCCTGGGGGCGGAGGTGATCCGCATCGAGTCCTGTGCCCGCCCTGACATAAGCAGGTTTGGGACGCACGCCGAGAACACCACCGAGGGCCGGTTCTGGGAGACCGGGGCTCGCTTCAACCACATAAACGTGAACAAGAAGGACATCACCATCGACCTCTCCATGCCGAAAGGGGTAGCGCTGTTCAAGGAGCTGGTCAAGGTGAGCGATGTGATTGCCGAGAATTTTTCGCCCCGGGTAATGAGGAACCTGGGCCTTCACTACGAGGTGCTTCGGGATATTAAGCCAGACATCATAATGCTCTCCTCCAGCGGCTTTGGGGCCAGCGGTCCCTGGGCTCACTACGGCGCCTGGGGGATGGGCATGGAGCCCACTGCTGGCATATCCCATCTCACCGGCTACATCGATGGGCCCCCGATGAAGGCGGGCATACCCTATACCGATATCATAAGCTCTGTCCATGGCACCTTGGCTATCTTGATCGCCCTCGAGCATCGGCGCCGGACGGGAAGGGGGCAGTGGATAGACCTCTCCCAGAACGAGGCAGCGGTACAGCAGATCGGGGAGGCGATCATGGACTACACCATGAACGGCAGGGTTCAGGGGCGGATGGGCAATCGCCATCCCTCCATGGCGCCCCACGGCATCTACCGCTGTCGGGGAAATGACAAGTGGGTGGTTATTTCCGTCTCCAGTGAGGAGGAGTGGAAGGCCCTCTGCGATGCCCTGGGAGATCCCCCCTGGAGCAGGGAGCAGAGGTTCCGCGATGGCCTATCGAGGTGGCGCCATCAGGAGGAGCTGGACAGGCTTATCGAGGAGTGGACCATAAGCCGGGATCACCATGAGGTGATGCACACCCTGCAGCAGGCTGGGGTCCCCGCGGGGGCCGTTCTCACCCCCAAGGAAATCCTGCTCGACCCCCACCTCAGGGAGCGGGGATATATCCATAAGCTCACCCATCCTCGGCTGGAGGGTATGGAGCTCTTGGGGACGCGGCCCTACTTAGGGATGCCGTGGCGAATGTCGAGGACGCCGCTTTCCCTGGAGCGCTCGCCCCTGTTTGGGGAGCATAATGGTTACGCCTTCGCTGAGCTTTTGGGGATGACCCAGGAGGAGATGGCGGAACTGGAAAGGGAAGGGGTAATTGGCAACAGGCCCCTTGCCGATGAGCCCACTTATTGGGGGGCGGCGACGGTGCCTCTTCCCGTGCTCAAGGAACTGGGGTACATCGAGGAGTGGGATGAAAACTACCATGAAATCCTGGGCTTGGACGGATAGGGGGTGATGGCCAAGATAAAGGGAACCATTTCAAAATAATTCGCAAAGGAGGTAGAGAGTTGGCCTATAAGATCACCGAGGAGTGCATCAGTTGTGGCGCCTGCGAGCCGGAGTGCAAGAACGAGGCGATCAGCGAGGGGGAGACGATTTATGTGGTCGACCCCGATAAGTGCACTGGGTGCGTCGGCTGGTACGATACGCCCCGCTGCGTCGAGGTCTGCCCCATCGATGACTGCTGCATCCCTGATCCTGAGCATGAGGAGACCAAGGAGCAGCTGCTAGCCAAGTGGCGTAAGCTTAACCCCGGGGAAGAGCCTGCCCCAGGCACTTACTAGCGCCGCGCATTCAAAAACATTTAGGCAGCCATTCCCTTGAGAAAGGGCTAGGGATATTTTGATCCCTGTTTCCTTGCCACCACCAGGGTCTGAAAGCCCATCAGGGAATTTAGCAGCGGACTCTGCGGGTGATAGAGGGCTGTCTTGCGGAAGGAATGGAGCAGCCTAGACCCCGTCTGCCTTAGCCTTGGCGGAAGGGGCTGGTCGAGGAAGAATTCCTTCAGCATGAAGAATTGACAGCCAAAGGCAAACCCATCCCTTTTGAGCAGGGCAAGCCCGGAGCGGGACATCAATCGGCAAAGCTCAAAAACGGAGAGGCTAGCCTCGGGGTAAAACAGGAACCTCTTTCCCAGTAGAAGCTTGGTCAAAGAGTGAAAAATGGCGAACTTATTGGGCGCCGACACCATCACCAGGCCCCCCACTTTGCACACCCGAGCCTGCTCCCTCACCATCTCCTGCGACATGAGGATGGGGAAGTGCTCAATCACCCCCTCAGAGTAGACCACATCGAAGCTCTCATCCTTGAAGGGGAGGCAGAACCCCGAGCCCTTTACCGCTTCAACCTCCACCCCGTGCTGCCTGGAGAAAAAGGAGAGGGAGCTAAAGGCCCCCTCCTCGACATCCACCCCAACGCATTTACAGTTCAGTTCCTTGGCCATTCGGGAGAGGATTCGCCCGCTGCCAAAGCCAACCTCCAGTACCAGCGCCTCCCGGGGGATGTATTTTTGGAAGGTGTGGTAAGCGTAGGGGAAGTGCCATACCTCATCGGCAAGCCACTCGGGCACATAAAGCCAAAAGGGCCTCTCGGACATGGTGCTCCTTTTTCGCTCTATAGGCTATGGCTGATAATCGCCCTTTCCGTTCGATAGGCTATTTCCCGCTGCCGTTTCACTGAAAGAACGTGCGCACCGCATCGAACTCCTGGGGAAGCAAGGCAAGCAAAACGGGGATGCGGTCCAAAAGCAAGGAGGCAATCCAAGATTGGCCAAGGGTTGCGCCTATGTTGAGAAAATGGCCGAAAAAAGCGAGGAAGGCACCGCAGATCACCCCTCCCAGCAAAACGCCGAAGAGCGCCCCTAAAAGCCTATCAGCCCAGCCCAACCTTATGGCGGCGATGGTCTTCCGCAATGAAAAGGCGATAACCATGGCTGCTGCCAATACCGCGATGAGGATGATGATAAAGGCCAAGATCTTGGCAGCGGTGTCATTGGGTATGAAGGAGAGGACGTTGGCGAAAGGGCCATAGAGGCGACCGGCAAGGAAGACGCCCAGAATCAGCCCTGCCAGCATGAAAAAGGCCCTGATCAACCCTCTCCAGTAGCCGATAAAGGCAGCCAGTGCCAGCACCAAGATAAGGATGATGTCCAGCCAATGCATCTATTCGTCTCTCATCCCCGCTTTCCAGATAGTTTACCACAGCAAAGGCGGTGAGGCAAAACGCCTTGACAAGAAGGGCAGAATATGGTTTAATGTTATTGCAAATGATTTTCAATTGCAACAAAGAGCGGAGGCGGAGATGCAGGAGCTAAAGGGACAACGGGTCACCAATCAGCGAAGGCTGCTCCTCGACCTTATACGCCGCGTTGAGGGGCACCTTGATGCTGATGAGCTCTATCGGCTGGCAAAAGCGAGGGATCCGCATGTCAGCCTGTCCACGGTTTATCGCAGCCTGCGCCTGTTCAAGGAGCTGGGCCTGGTGGAGGAGCGGCACTTCATCGAAGAGCACCACCATTATGAGGTGAAGGGGGGAATCGAGCACCACCATGTGGTATGCCATGGCTGTGGGAAGGTAATGGAGTTTGAGTGCCCCTTTGTGGAGAGGATGAAAAAGGATGCGAGCAACAAAACCGGCTTTCACATCCTTGGCGTTGAGGTTTCCATGGAGGGCTACTGCGATCGGTGTCAGGAGAGGATTGAGGGTGTATAAAAGCTACCAAACGGTCGCTGGAATGTCCTTTCTAGGGGTATTCAGATGAGCGAAAAAAGGCAGATAACGGTACGCCAGATGCATGCCGGGCAGAGCGGCATGGTAATAGGGGTAACGGGGGGGAGTGGGCTGGTGAGTCGCCTCTACTCCCTGGGCATCAGGCCCGGCAAGAGGATAACCAAGGTGAGCTCCGTATTTCTACGGGGCCCCGTTACCGTACAGGTGAATCAATCCCAGGTCGCTATAGGATTTGGGATGGCAGGCAAGATATTGGTTGAGGTGGACGAATACGGGGTATGAGTTCAGGCTGCCATCGGCTATGGCATGGCGGGAAGGATCTTGGTTGAGGCGGATTAGGTGAAGATCCTCCTCATGGGAAACCCCAATGTGGGCAAAAGTGCCCTCTTCTCCCGAATCACCGGGGTAAAGGTGATCGCCTCCAACTATCCGGGCACCACTGTGGGCTTTGCCAAGGGCTCTATGAAGCTGGGGGGGGAGGAGGTGGAGGTTATCGATGTCCCCGGCACCTACACCCTAGAGCCCACCTCCAAGGCGGAGGAGGTGGCTGCCGAGATGCTCAAGGGTGGCGACCTGGTGATCGATGTCGTCGATGCCACCAACCTGGAGAGGAACCTCTATCTCACCCTGGAGCTGCTGGAAAGGCAGACCCCGGTGATCGTGGCCTTAAACTTATGGGATGATACCGAACATCGGGGAATAAGTATTGACGTAGCCAAACTTGAGGAGCTCCTGGGGGTGCCTGTCATTCCTACGGTGGCGGTGACCGGTCAGGGGATAAAGGACCTTGTGGATCGCATCCCAGAGGCCACCTCCCCAAAGCTGCCTGAGCATAGCCGCGATGAGAGATGGGCCGCCATCGGCAGCATCGCCGATCAGGCTCAGACGCTGACCCACCGTCATCATACCTGGCTGGAGATTTTGGAGGATGCCTCCATCAGGCCCATTACCGGCCTTCCCATCGCCGCTTTGGCGGTGGGCATTGCCTTCTTGGTGGTTCGCTTCATCGGTGAGGGGCTGATCGGCTATGTATTTGAGCCCCTCTTTGAAAACCTATGGGCCCCCCTGATGATGAAGCTGAGCGGGCTCTTGGGCTCAGGCGGTTTTTTACATGATGTGCTCATCGGCCAATTGATCGATGGCCAGATTGATTTCTTTCAGTCCTTCGGCGTGCTGACCACAGGCCTCTTTATTCCCTTTGGTGCGGTCTTGCCCTATGTCTTCGCCTTTTACCTGATGCTGGGATTTCTGGAGGACGTGGGCTATCTGCCTCGGCTGGCGGTGCTCCTCGATAACCTCATGCACCGAATAGGGCTGCACGGCTATGCCATCATCCCCAGCCTGTTGGGACTGGGGTGCAATGTGCCCGCAATCATGGCCACCCGCATCCTGGA
>JAUVVB010000018.1 GCA_030604825.1 Chloroflexota bacterium
CCGCCAACACCGCCAACTCCAATAACGAGTATGGAATCTACCTCAAAGATTCCAGCGACAATACCCTCAGCGCCAACACCGCCTCCAGCAACAAGTATGGAATCTACCTCTCCTCCTCCAGCGACAACAACCTAACCGCCAATACCACCTCCAGCAACCAGCATGGAATCTACCTCGCTTCCTCCAGCGGCAACACCCTCACCACCAACGCCAACTCCAACAACGAGTATGGGATCTACCTCTCCTCCTCCAGTGACAATACCCTCGCCGCCAACACCGCCTCCAACAACGAGTATGGGATCCACCTCTCCTCCTCCGGCGACAACAACCTCACCGCCAACACCATGTCCCACAACCACTACAATTTCTATCTATTTGGGTTTTCCGATCCCCACTTCAACAACGATATTGACACCACCAACACCGTTGACGGCAAGCCCATTTACTACATAACCAATGCCGCCCATCAAACCTTCGATAGCTCAACAAATGCCGGCACCCTCTACTGCATCTCCTGTTCCAATGTCACGGTCAGAGACCTAACCCTCACCAACAACGGTATCGGCCTCTTCTTCTGGAAAACGCAATATTCAACCATAGAAAACGTGGACGCCTCCCACAACCAGCATGGAATCTACCTCTCCTCCTCCAGCGGCAACACCCTAACCACCAACGCCGCCAACTTTAACAATCAGCATGGAATCTACCTCAAAGATTCCAGCGACAATACCCTCAGCGCCAACACCGCCTCCAACAACGAGTATGGGATCTACCTCTTCTCTTCCGCCAGCAACACCCTCACCGCCAACACCATGTCCCACAACCACTACAACTTCTATCTATTTGGGCTTTCCGACCCCCACTTCAACAACAATATTGACACCACCAACACCGTTGACGGCAAGCCCATTTACTATGTAACCAATGCCACCCATCAAACCTTCGATAGCTCAACAAATGCCGGCACCCTCTACTGCATCTCCTGCTCCAATGTGACGGTCAGCGACCTAACCCTGACCAATAACGGTTTCGGCCTCTTTTTCTGGAATACACGAAATTCAACCATAGAAAACGTGGACGCCTCCCACAACCAGCATGGAATCTACCTCGCTTCCTCCAGCGGCAACACCCTCACCGCCAACACCGCCAACTCCAACGATAACTATGGAATACACCTCTCCTCTTCCGCCGATAACACCCTTAGCGCCAACGCCGCCTCCAGCAACAGGCATGGAATCCATCTCATCGCTTCCAGCGACAACACCCTCAGCAACAACACCACCTCCAGCAACGGAGATGGAATCTGGCTCCACTCCTCCAATGACAACACCCTCACTGCCAACAGCGTCAGCTCCAACAGATGGTACGGTATTTATTTGGGCAGTTCCAGCAATAACACCCTAACCGCCAACGCCGCCTCCAACAACGAGTATGGCATCCACCTCACTAAGTCCAGCGGCAACGTCATTTATCTCAACGACTTCACAAACAACGCCGACAATGTGTATTCTTCCGGTTCAATAAACACTTGGAACTCTCCACAGGAAATGACCTATACATATGATGGCAAGGGTGGCACAAACTTCCTAGGCAACTACTGGGGCGATTATCCTGGGAACGATGCCAATGAAGATGGGATCGGCGACAGGCCTTACCGCATAAATGTGGATAATGACAACCGCCCATTGATGGGGCCTTTTGATAATTATGCAATAGGGCATAGACGCTGAGGTTCAAGGGAGAGCAGGCAGACTGGTTCGTGGGGCACTATCCCCAGGGAGTCGGCAACGAATCCTGATTGTGGTAGAATATTGCAAAGTATGCCGTGCGCGCGGTGAGCAGAAGTGGTGGGAGGTGAAGAATGGGAAACAAAAAGAAGTGCTTCGTTATCATGCCAATCTCCAAGAGCAAGTCCTGCACTAAACAGGAATGGACACACATATTCGAGCAAATGATTAAGCCGGCTGTCACTGGAAGCAGACTCGGCTTCACCTGCGAGCGGGCTAAGCCGAGGACTGGAAGTCTTATCAGGGACATCTTAAATGAACTGAACACGGCAGATGTGGTCATAGCAGACCTGACCGATATGAATCCGAATGTCTTCTATGAATTAGGGGTGAGGCACACACTAACAAACCGCACCATCCTCATCGCTCAAGATATCAAGTATGTCCCTTCGGACTTGCAATCCTACTGGGTGATTCTTTATGAGAAAGGTCTACAAGGGCTGGAAAACTTTAAACGACAGATAAGGGAAACATTAAGGGAGATGTATAAGAACCCCGACAAACCGGACAGCCCTGTAGCCGATTTCTTAACTGAGAGGAACGTACTGCTGCTTCCACAAGAGAAGTCAGCCAACTTAAGAAAGCTAACGGCGTTGCTGTCTGAGTTATCGTATAACCTACGCACGGCTGACGCGGTTCTCAAGACCGTGGAGGACAGCCAGACACTCAGAGAGGACGAGGGACGCAGCATTGTTTGCCTCCTCCGTTTTGACAATGCTTGCCTCAGTCTACTACTTTCGACGGCATATCTTGGGATTCCCGATGACATGCTACGGATGGTAAGGAATGTGAACGACATGATGCTGGCAACGAATGCGAGGCTGGACCTCTGGGGTCAGTCAGGTTTCACGGTGCTTGTGGAAGAAGCACTGCAGCGTGTTGTCCCTGAGATTCGGCAATACCTACACAGACTGCTAGAGCAGTTGAGCAAAGTTAGGATTGACTACATGAATGACAATTATCGAGAACAGCCCACGCCTGTTGTGCTAGTAAGCAGTGAAGAGCATCGACAACTTATTGAGGAAACGCAATACCGTTGATATTTCACCCCACATCGGCCGAACTGCTGGGGCATCCGACCAAGCGCCGAATAAACGCGGTGGTAGTAGGAAATAGAGCTTGGGTCCCAATTAGCAGACCGCATACTTGAAAAAAGAAAGGAGACAGCGATGCCAGGAGTTAAGCAAAGTGTTAAGCAAACATGTAGTGACAGCGGTTGGATTCGAACCAACGACCAAGGGCTTATGAGTCCCCCGCTCTTCCTCTGAGCTACGCTGCCACCATAGATAAATATAGCAGGAGCCCCTTCCACTGTCAATCGGGCAATCCTTTATCAGGCGGGGGTGGAATAGAACTGCTCCCTGGCCTCCTTTCTCAGCTCAGCCCTGAAGTCAGGGTGGGCAACGGAGATGAGTTCCTCTGCCCTCTCCCGATGCGTCCTGTCCAGCAGTCGGGCAACCCCGTATTCGGTGACTATGATGTCGGCAAACTGACGCGGTATGGTCACCAGGGAGCCCTTCTCCAGCTGAGGCACGATGGTGGATACCGACCCCTCCAGCGCGGTGGTGGGGAGAAGGGTGATCGCCCTCCCCCCTCGGGCCAGCAGCGCACCAATGTGGGTCTCCGTCTGTCCCCCCTGCCCATTTATCATCCGCGGCCCAAACTGCGTCTCAGAGCATATCTGGCCAGTGAGATCCACCTGAAGCCCGTTATTTATCCCCACCATGTTATCGTTCTGCATCACCGTCTTGATGTTGGCCACATAGCCTGAATCGTACTGCTCAAAGGCCGGATTTTCGGCAACATACTCGATGTCGTCGGCGTCGCATCCCCCGAAGGTGGAGAAAACAGCCTTTCCCGGATGCAGCGTCTTGTACTTCCCGGTGACCACCCCCTCCCTCACCAATAGCGGAAGCCCGGGGCAGCCCATCTCGGTGTGAATCCCCAGGTCCACCTTGTCGTCGAACACGCCCAGCTTCACCATGAAGGAGCTGGGACGCCCCACGCCCACCTGGAAGGTATCGCCATCGTTGATCAGCTCCTTTAGATAGTGGGCAATGCCCCTGGCCGTCTCGGTGGGCTCATCGAGGCCAACATGGGGGGCAACAAAGTCACCACCAACTATCCGACACACCTCTACAATCTCCCTGAGGGCAAAAGGGGGATACAATCTAAGCTTCGCCTGCACCTCCTCAGGCCCCTTTTTGGGGAAATACCGGTACATCTCCTGCCACTCTTCTTCGGTGAATTCGGGCCCCAGGTCGGGCTCGACGAAGTAGTCTATCTCCGAGACGTGAATGAAGTTCGTGCCGTAGGTCCTGATCTCATGCTCATACACCTCGGCGATGACGATCTTGGCCCTCCTGGCATATTCCCTTTTGTGCCACATGGTAGCCCCGAAGCTGCAAAAGCCATGTTTATCTGGGGACGAAACCGACGTCATCAGGACGTCTATCCCCTTGTCCTGGCTCTCCGGCCTTCCCTCATCGAGCCCCTTGAAGCGGAGGGAGAAGAGGTCGGGTAAATAATCGGTCCTCCTTTCATCCATGCATGATCGCGCCGGAGTTCCAATGAAAAGCTCGATAACGGGGGTGAAGGACTCCTCCATGCCCGGGGACCACCAGCCGGGATTCAACGCCGGCGCCGCTGCCAAGAGGCGCACGTTTTTCAGCTCAGCGGCGCGGGCAGCCAGTGCCCTCTGCAGGATGGGGGGCTGGCTAGGTAGCGGGAGCACAACGCAGTCCCCGGATTTCACCACCTTCACCGCCTCCTCCGCCGAGACCAGCTTCCTCTTGTATTCCTCCTCCCAGTCCTTCTTGTAGCGCATCGCCTCTATATGGGGATACATCGCCTTCCTCCAATGATGGATTTTTCAATCTTCTCCATTATCTCTACGAGGGCCAGAAGAGCTTCTGGGCCTCCTCCCAGTCCATGCTCTACCTCCTCAGGAAAATAGATAGCAAAACAGGCTTCTAATTAGGATAAAGGGTGCCACCGTGAAGAGCCCGCGGTCAGCACGTAGTGGCGTGGAGCCAATCGTAGTACTCCACGACCTTCTTTAATGCCCTTGCCCCCCTCTCAAAGCTGGGGATGCTGGGGATGCCCCTTTCCATCAATCTCCCCCTCGCCTCCATGGCAGCCGTCTCCACATGGGCAGAAATGAGGATGGCAATGAAGGCCTTATCGCACCTCTCCTTGAAAAGGGAAAGCTCGTGCATCAGCTCATCGACGAACCCGGGAATAAATGCCGTGATTCGCGTCCAGAAGGCAACGGAAAGCTCCGCCACCACCGAGTCTATGTTCTCATCCTGGCTCAGTATATCGAGGCACCTGATGATGCGCCCCAGAGACCTCATATTGGAGCTTATGTCCAGGGGATTTCGATAGCTTGAGCCAATGATATCGAAGAAGGAGGCAAATTCCCGGTAGGACCTCTCGGTGAGCAAGGGCACCTCCAGCCCTTCCTTGGCAAAGGCATCGGTTATCACCACCGATTGCCCCCCGGTCATGGCGGCAAGCCCAACCCTGTTCCCCGCCGGCGGCTTGGAGTAGAGCAAGACCTTCATCGTGTCCACCATCTCATCCATGCTGCTGACCTTGATGGCGCCGCACTGCTTGATCAGGGCATCCCAGATGCGGGGCGACTCCGCCAAGGAGGCGGTATGAGAGGCGGTGGCCCTGGTCCCCTCCCCCGTCTCTCCCCCCTTCCAGATGAGCACCGGCTTCCGCCTCGTCGTCTCCCTCAGGGTGGTGAAGAATTGCCTCCCCTTCCTCACCCCCTCGATATACATCCCTATTATCCGGGTTTCATCGTCCTCGGCCAGATAATCAAGGTAATCGGCTGAATCCAGAACCACGGCATTTCCATAGCTCACCGATTTGCTCACCTTTACCCCGTTTAGCGCCCCCACCAGGCTGAAGAAGGTGGCATGGGTGCCGCTCTGGGAGATGAAGCCCACCGGGCCACCATCACCATAGTATTGATCCACCGTATGGCGAAGCCCGATCCTGGGGTTAAAGATGCCAACGCAATTGGGTCCAACGAGGTTTAGGTCGGCCTCCCTGGCCATATCGGTGATTATCTGCTGCAGCCTTATCCCCTCCTCGGTATTGGTCTCGGCAAACCCCGAGGTGAACAGCATCACCCCCCCCACCTTCTTCTGGATGCAGTCCCCCACGATCTGGGGGGCCACCGCCCGGGGCACGGCAACGATCACGTAATCCACCGGCCCCGGGATATCGAGCAGGCTACGGTAGTTGGGAACCCCCAGGGCCTCGATTCCCGGCAGCTCCCCCTCATCGATCTGAACCGAGTAAACCTTCCCCTGAAAGCGGGCCAGGCTCCGCAGCCACATATAGTCCGTCTCTCTTTTGTCGCCTACCACCGCCACCGAGCGGGGATTAAACGCCCGGTCAAGCTTCCTTACGATGTCCTTCAATCCTCCCTCTCAGGCTCAAGGATGACCCTGGCATCCACCGCCACCGCCCCATCGCTGTAGGCGAATATGGGGTTGATGTCCAGCTCCTTTATCTCCGGCCTCCCCTCCACAAAATCGGACACCTTGAGCAGCATCTCCTCCAGAACCTCGATGTTGGCCGGCTCCTGACCGCGATAACCCTCAAGTATGGGGTATCCCTTTATCTCCCGGATCATCTCCCGGGCATCCCTCCTCGCCAGGGGGACGATCCTGAAGGAGACATCCTTAAGCACCTCCACCAGAATCCCTCCCAGCCCAAAC
Source organism: Chloroflexota bacterium (assembly GCA_030604825.1). GTDB lineage: Bacteria > Chloroflexota > Dehalococcoidia > E44-bin15 > E44-bin15 > JAUVVB01. The sequence goes on from JAUVVB010000018.1 coordinate 6,527, forward strand.
ATCAAAACCGGTCCAAACTGGGGGTCCTTGGACATGCCGATGATCACCTCCGTCCCCGGCCTTGCCATGTTCTGCACCGCCATCCCTTCGATCTTTGCCTTTGGCTCATGCTCCTTCACCGCGGAGATGATCTCATCGAAGGCCCTGGCCACCTCCTCCTCGCCCTTTAGATTCAGTTTTACCCCTCCAGCATCCGTATTGTGCAGCACATCGGGGGAGACTATCTTCAGCGCTACCGGGAATCCCATCTCCTTGGACAGGGAAACCGCTTCCTCCTTGGTGCGGGCAAGCCTTATTTCGGTGGTATTTATCCCCGCCTCCTTGAGGATCTGCTTCGACTCCAGCTCCGTAAGGTAGGTTCTCCTTCCCTTTCTGGCTGCGCTGATTACCTCGTCGATCACCGATTTTCCTCCTTCTCCAAGCCCGGCGGCTATTGCTAAAGGGTCGCAACCGCCGTTGCGCCCAATAAGAGCGGCCCCGAGGGGATTTGAACCCCCGATCTCCACCTTGACAGGGTGGCGTGTTAGGCCGCTACACTACGGGGCCACGAGAAAGTAAGCCGGGTTCTCAACTCTGGCATTCTATCAATTAGCGCTTCGCCTTGTCAAGATAAGCCACTTTTGATAAACTTGTCTATGGTGAGGTGTCAACATGGGTGGCCGAGATTATCGCTGGCGGGAGTCGAAGAGGCCAAAGAAGGGAGCCAAGAAGCCGCTATCCACCATCCTTCAGCCTCCGGTGACCGTAGAGGTGATCAAGAAGGGGAAGAAGCCCAAGGAGGCTGAGGAGTAAAATATGGCAGCCTACCAGAAGCTCTATCAGAGCGGGGAGCTGGAGGAGAGGATAAGGCGTGCCTGGGCCATGCTGGAGAGCTGCCACCTCTGCCCCCGCCGCTGCGGGGTGAACCGGCTCTCGGGGGAGAAGGGGATGTGCCGCACCGCCACCGAGGCGGTGGTCTCCAGCTACGGGCCCCACTTCGGCGAGGAGGCCCCCCTGGTGGGAACTGGCGGCTCGGGGACCATCTTCTTCACCAACTGCAACCTGAGATGCATGTTCTGCCAGAACTATACCATCAGCCAACTGGGGCAGGGAAGGGTAACCAGCAAAGGGGAGATCGCCAGGATGATGCTCTCCCTCCAGCAGCGGGGCTGCCACAATATAAACCTGGTCACCCCCACCCATGTGGTCCCCCACATCCTAGAGGCGCTTCTGGTTGCCGCAGGCCTGGGGCTCTCCCTCCCCCTGGTCTATAACTGTGGTGGCTATGAGTCGGTGGAAACCCTCAACCTCCTCGACGGCATCGTCGATATCTACATGCCCGACATGAAGTACTCCGATGAGAGAAATGCCAGGAGATTCTCCGGGGTAAAGGATTATCCCGCGGTGAACCGGGCAGCGGTAAAGGAGATGCATCGCCAGGTGGGGGACCTCGAGCTCGACCAGCGAGGCATCGCCCGGCGGGGACTCCTTATCCGTCACCTGATCCTGCCCAACGGGATAGCCGGGACCGAGGGGGTGGTGCGCTTCCTTGCCCGGGAGGTCTCCACCAACACCTATCTAAACGTAATGGCCCAGTACTACCCCGCCAACCGAGCCTTCAAAATCCCCCTCCTCTCCCACCCCCTGATGAGGGAGGAATTTCAACAGGCGGTGAACCTCGCCAAGGAGCATGGCCTGGAGCGGCTGGATGGGATAAGACCCCGTTCCCTGGCAAGGCTCATCTAGGAGGTCTGAAATGTCTCCCCAGGCAACCCTTCATGCCACCGTCCATGGCATCGTTCAGGGGGTGAATTTCCGCGCCTTCGTCCTACGCCATGCCCGGGAGCTCGGGCTTTCGGGCTACGTGAGGAACCTCCTTCACCAGAGGGCAGTGGAGGTGGTAGCCGAAGGGGAGAGGGAAGAGCTGGAGGAGTTACTCCGCCATCTCGAGGCTGGGCCGCGGGGGGCGTGGGTGGAGCGGGTGGATGTGGAGTGGTCAGAATACAGGGGTGATTTTAGCCGCTTCGAGGTGGGGTTCTAGGCGGCTATAGGCTCCAGGGGCTTAGCCCCTTCTTCTTATGGAGATGTGGTATCCGCTGCCGGCCTGTTGGCGATGAGTCTCTCCTCGATGAGGCTGGCCACCGCGGCGATATCCTCCCAGCGGAATTGAGGCACATCGGCCTCCAGGGGCTCGTCGCTGACGATGGCAAAAAGCTCCCTTGGGGGGAGGAGCAGCCCTTCCTTTAGCCCCTTGCGGTGCACCTCGATCTTGGGGGCGGAGTCCCTGCTGAATCCCTCGGTGAGCACGATGTCGAAGTCCTCGCCGATGAGGGGCAATATCTCCTCGATGGCCGCATCATGGTCCATGGGCTTAATCAGGGCCAGCTTCTGCGGCGAGCTGATGAGGACGGCATCGCTTCCCGCCCGGGCGTGGCGCCAGCTATCCTTTCCTGGCCGGTCGAGCTCAAAGCCTTCAGGGCTATGTTTTATGGTGGCCACGCGATAGCCGCGCCGCTTGAGCTCAGCCACCAGGCCTTCCAGGAGGGTGGTCTTTCCCGCCTTCGATTTGCCCACTATGGAAACAACGGGAACCATTTTACTCCTCCCAGTCCAGCATCAGCACGTCGAGGGTTTCCCCTTCCTTTACCTCCTTCACCTCCTCAGGAACGATGGCCAGGGCATTGGCCCTCGCCATGGAGGTGAGGATTCCCGAGCCCTGGGGGCCGGTGAGGCGGGCAAAATATCGCTCCCCCTCCCTCCTCACCATGACCCGGGCAAAGATGCGGCGACCATCGGTATTTGTCACCCTGCTCTCCATGGTGGCCCTCACCATGGGCTTTGACAGGTTCTTCCTCCCCATCATCTTGAGGATGGCGGGGCGGGCGAAGAGCTCGAAGGTGATCATGGAGCTCACCGGGTTCCCGGGTAGGCCAAGGTGGGGCACTTTTCTGTCATGGCCGTGGATGACGCCGAAGGCGAGGGGTTTTCCTGGCTTCATGCGCACCGTCCAGAAGGAGATCTCCCCCTGCTGTGCCAGGACATCCTTCACCAGGTCGTACTGCCCCACGGAAACCCCTCCCGAGGTGAGCAAAAGGTCAGAGTCCAGCGCCTCCCCTATCTTGGCCTCGATCTCATCAACCCTATCGCCGGCGATGCCCAGGATCTGGGGTATGCCCCCATAGCGAGCCACCTGGGAGGCGATGCTGAAGCTATTGCTATTATAGATCTTACCCCGGGGGAGGGGCTGGCCGATCTCCACCAGCTCATCGCCGGTGGCCAGGATGGCGACCCGGGGGCGGCGAATCACCAGCGCCGTTGTCCTGCCTATAGAGGCAAGGACGCCGACCTCCTGGGGGCGGAGGAGCGTCCCCCTCTCCAGAACCAGTTGCCCCGAGGCGATGTCCTCGCCGGCGCGGCGCACATTTTCGCCCCTGGGTATTTGGCGAAAAACGCCGATCTGGGTGAGAGGGCGCTGGGGGCGGAGGGCTTCATCGGTGTCCTCGAATCTGACCACGCTATCGGCGCCCGGGGGCAGGGGGGCGCCGGTCATGATGCGCATCGCCTGGCCTGGCCCCACCTCCTGCTCTGCCATCATGCCTGCGCTCACCTCGCCGATGACATCGAGCAACCTTGGCGCTGCGGGGGTGGCACCGCGGGCGCTCCTCGCCTGGAGGGCATAGCCATCCATGGCGGCGTTATCCAGCGGGGGGACGCTTATAGGAGAATAGACATCCTCATCAAGGACCTGCCCCAGGCAGTGGAGGATGGGCTTCTCTTCCCCATCCAGCACCTCAAAGTAGCTGAGCACCCTGTCCAGGGCCTGTTCCACAGAGATCATGGCGATTCCCCCAGCTGGCGTCTGATCTCCCCATACCTCATCAGGCCATACATTGCCCGAGCCGATTCCTCGGGGGTGGCATAGATGGGAATTCTCGCCCTGCGGTAAAGGTCCTGGGTGAGGTTGGTGCCGGGAAAGCGCATCGCCACGCCGACGCAGACCACCGGCTTGCCATATCTCTGCGGTATGGTGGTAACCATTTCCGTCTCGGTGAGCAGTTCCCTTATCCTTTGGGGGGAGAGGTCCCAACCCACAAAAGGGGCGTGGGTGATTATGCCATCGATGTAATCCAGGCTTGCCAGGATCTCAGCGACTCGGGGCAGGGTCATCGGGTCTTGCGGGGCGGCGGTATCCACGGGGTTGGTGGGCACCGGGGCATGGGGCGGCAGCACCTCCTTGAGGCGGCGCTTGGTATCGGAGTCAAACTCGGGCAGCTCCAACCCCAGGGAGGCACAGGCGTCGGCGGTGGCAACGCATTGGCCACCGCTCCCAATTATGGTGACCCTCTTCCCCTTGGGAACGGGCTGGCAGGCCAGCGCCTCCGCCAGGTCAAAGGGATGGATTACCTCATAGCATCGGATGATCCCCGCCTGCTTGCAGGCAGCCTCAAACACCTCATCGGAGCCGGCGAGGGAAGCGGTATGGGATAGGGTTGCCCGGGAGCCCACGGCGGTGCGCCCACCCTTGTAGGCCACGATGGGCTTGCGCCTCACCACCTCGCGGGCCACCTGGACGAATCTACTTCCCTCCGCGATGCCCTCGATGTAGAGCACGATGGCCCTGGTATCCTCGTCCTGGGCCAGATACTCCAGGTAGTCACAGACATTGAGGCTTGCCTGATTGCCGCTGCTGACGAACTTGCTGAAGCCATAGCCCTTGCTGGTGGCTAGCTCGAAGAGGAAGCCACCAAGGGTACCGCTCTGGGAGATGAAGGATATGGGTCCGGGCATGGGGGCACTGAGGAAAAGGAGGTTGAGCTTGACGCGGGAGCTCCACATGCCATTGCTGTTGGGCCCCACAAATCTGATGCCACCCTCATGGGCAATCCTTACCACTTCTTCCTGGAGCTTCCTTCCCTCCTCACCGGTCTCGGCAAAGCCGGCAGTTATGATCACCGCCCCCTTTACCCCCTTCTTCACGCATTCCTCCATCGCCTCAGGCACCAGCGGGGCGACCACGGAGATTACCGCCAGGTCGATATCGTCGGGGATATCGAGCACGCTAGGGTAGGCCTTAACGCCCCATATCTGTTCCCGATTTGGGTTCACCGGATAGATGGTTCCCTTATAGCCCGTCTCCAGGGGCAGGAAGAAGGCGCGCCCGCCAAACTTCGCTAGATCGTTTGAGGCGCCAATAACGGCCACCGTTTTGGGCTCAAAGATGGGCCTTAGCTGCTCGACAACGCTCCTTTCCACAAGCTTCGCCACAGGCTATCCTCCTACATGCTCCAAGAGGTTCCTCTCCACCATCTCCCTGGCCCGCATCAAATCGGCCTGAGAATTGATATTGAAAAAGCTTATCTTCTGGGGGTCGAATCTTTCAACCTCAGCGTCCTCAACATATCTTACCCTCACTGCGGGAAATAGACCGGCGATCTTAAGCCTATCTTCATGGAGCATCGCTTCAATGGGGCCAAGGCAGTTCTGGGAATAGACGGCATGAAGCGGCTGCAGCTGGCCATTGACCCTGGGGATAACCACGTCGAAGGAAGGGGCTAGCTCCATGAGATGGCGAAGCAGGGCGAGGTTCAAAAACGGCATGTCGCAGGCGACCACCAGGCTACGGGGGGATGGTGACGCCCTGAGGCCAGAATAGATGCCCCCCAAAGCCCCCTTGCCGGGGTAAATATCCGCCACCCGCTTCACGCCCGGGGGAAGGGGGAGGTCCCGAGATGCGGCCACGATGATGTCCGTGCCCAGGGAGGAAAGCCGATGGATGACCCGCTGAATAAGGGTCTCTCCGCCAATTTCCTCCAGGGCCTTATCCCGCCCCAATCTCAGGCTCTTTCCACCGGCAAGGACGATGAATGTCATCACTAGCTTTATATTTTATCACCTTCTGGGGGGAAAGGGAAACGGTTAGAAAGCAAAGGCCAGCAGGCCATCAATGGCCTGCTGGCCATCCCTGGGTGCCTTGCCCCTGAAAAATCAGCGCCTGGCTGGGTTCAACCCCTATATTTCTTTTCCACTTCTGCCACGCCGGCCACAGGCATCTCCATTATGGGGACGTTGTTGATTGATGCGCCTGCGAGCGCCGGGGGGTAGGTAACCGCGGCCAACGCCTCAGCACTCTCAGCCTCAATGACGCCGATACTTACCATTGTGTTCGGGGGAAGGCCGGGAAAGGGCATTCCCAGACACACGTAGTCAGCCAACATCTTCACCCCCGGCGGCGGACTGGCCCACACTTTATCCGATGCCCGCGCCACCTCCGCCGCCTTAGCCACGTCCATGGTCACGAACTGCAGAAACTTCATCTTTCTCCTCCTTTGTCAATATTGATAACTGAAGGGCAAGGCACCCAGGGGTATGGCATACTCTATCGCAATCGAGCCCAAGAAGCAACGGACACGGGTCAGGCCCTGAGGGTGGCCCCCAGCTCGCGGTGAAGCCTCTCCAAGATGCTTTCCTGCTCCTGGTTCACCTCTTCATCGGTGAGGGTGCGCTTTGGCGATTGATAATGGATCCTGAAGGCCAGGGACTTTCTCCCCGGGGGCACCGGCTCCCCGCTATAGACATCGAAGAGGGTGACCTTGGCCACCAAAGGGGAACTCTGGATGATATCCTGCACCTTTTTCGAAGGAGTGGCCGAATCTACAACCAGCGCAATATCCCGAAGCGTGGGCGGGAACCTGGCTATCGGCTGATAGCGGCGAGGCTGCTCGGTGGCGGGGAGCAGCATCTCGAGGTCGATCTCGAAGAGGGAGACGGAAGGGGATGTGATATCGAAGCCGTGGGCAATTCTGGGGTGAATTTCCCCCAAAAGGCCCACCGTCTCGCCCCCAACTACCATCCTTGCCCTTCTCCCCGGGCTGAAGATCTCCTCAGCTGAGGGCTCGAAGCTAACCTCCACCCCGAGGCGCTCAAAGAGGGTCTCCACAATCCCCTTGGCATCGAAGAAGCCGAGCGCCTCCCCCGGGCCATGCCAGGAGCGGTCGAGGCGGGAGCCGCCGAGCACCCCCGCCACCAGGTAGCGCTCCTGGGGAAGGTCCCCCTCGCGGGGCAGATATACCTTGCCCACCTCAAATAGCCTGATGCTCTCTTCCTCGTGCTTCTCGTTGGCGGATAGGGCGGAAAGGAGGCCGGGGAAGAGGGTGGTGCGCAGGTATTCCTGCTCGGTGGTTATGGGATTGGCAACCCTTAGCGGCTGGACCTGAGGGGATAGCTGGCGCAGCGTTTCAAGGCTGGTCAGGGAATAGGTGATCACCTCCTGCAGGCCGCAGCCAGCGAGGATGTCGGCCACCGTCTCCCTGAGCTCCCTCATCGGGTCGGGCTCATGCCGGGGCAGCGCCCCGGAGGGCAGGGTGACGGGGAATTCATCGTAGCCCATGATGCGAGCTATTTCCTCGACCAGATCATCGGGGAGGCGGACATCGGTTCGCCAGTAGGGGACGGTGACGGAGATTTCCTCAGGACCCACCGCCTGACACTGAAATCCCAGGGAGCTCAGCACCTGGGTCATCTTCTGGATTGCCATATCCATGCCCAGGATTCGCCTTACCTGCCTTGCGCTGAGCGAGATGGGCTTTGGTTCCCTCTTTCCTGGATATACGTCGATGATCCCCTTTGCTATCCTTCCCCCGGAGAGGGCGGCCATTAACTGGGTGGCGCGCCTAATGGCAGGCAGGGGGAGCTCAGGGCTTATCCCCTTCTCGAAGCGAAGGGAGGCCTCGCTTCTGAGCTTTAGGGCCATCGAGGTGCGGCGCAGGCTTGGCGCATTGAAGTTTGCCGATTCGATCAAAACGGCGGTCGTCTCCTCGGTGACCTCGCTGTCGGCTCCGCCCATGACCCCGGCGATGGCCACCGCCCCCTCCCCATCGGCGATGACCAGCATATCGCTTAAGAGGGCTCGATCCACCCCATCGAGGGCGGTGATGGACTCGCCTTCACCGGCGCGGCGCACGATTATTTTTCTCTGCGCCAGCTTCTCATAGTCGAAGGCGTGGAGGGGCTGCCCGTATTCCAGCATCACGTAGTTGGTGACATCCACGATGTTGTTGATGGGGCGCATGCCGCAGGCGAGGAGGCGCTGCTCAAGCCATGAAGGGGATGGGCCGACCTTTACATCGGTGATGAGGGTGGCGCAGTACCTGGGGCATAGATCGGGGTCCTGGATCTCCACCGAGGCTTTTTGCTCTATGGGCTCTGCCGTCTCATCGTAGCTCAGCTCGGGGAGGCGTACCGATTCCCCGGTAAGGGCAGCTATCTCGCGGGCGATGCCGATGATGGAGAGGCAGTCGGGGCGGTTGGGGGTTATATCCAGGTCGAGGATGGCATCGCCCAGGTAATCGTCCAGGGGAACGCCTACGGGGGCATCGGGGGGCAGCACCATGATCCCCTCATGGCGCTCCGAGATTCCCAGCTCCCTTTCGGAGCAGATCATGCCCTCAGAGGCGATGCCGCGGATCTTGGCCCTCTTTACCTTCACCAGCTTGCCGCTTTGGGGGTCGAAAAGCTGAGCGCCAATGCGGGCAAAGGGGACCTTTTGCCCCAGGGCTAGATTCGGTGCCCCACAGACGGCAGTGATGCGCTCCGCCCCTATGGAAACGGTGGCAAGCTGAAGGCGTTCGGCCTGGGGATGGGGCTTAATCTCCACCACCTCGCCAACCACGATGTTCTCCCAGCCACCGACGGACTCTATCCCCGTGACCTCTGTCCCCGACATGGTGAGTTTCTCGCCCAGCTCGGGAAGGGGCAGGGTGATGGCCACATATTCGCGAAGCCAATTTAAAGGGGCCTTCATCTCATCCTCTAGAACTGCCTCAAGAAGCGAAGATCATTCGAATAAAAGAGGCGGATGTCTTCGATGCCATATGTGAGCATGGCGATGCGCTCCACCCCCATGCCGAAGGCGAAGCCGGTGTAGATATCGGGGTCGTAATCAACCCGCCTCAGAACATCGGGGTGAACCATTCCCGCCCCCAGTATCTCGATCCAGCCGCTGCCGCCGCAGAGGCGGCAGCCAGAGCCGCCACAGGCGAAGCAGTCAATTGCCATCTCCACCCCCGGCTCCACGAAGGGGAAGTAGTCGCAGCGAAACCTCACCTTCCGCTGCGAGCCGAAGAGGCAGCGGGCAAACTCGTAGAGGGTGCCCTTGAGGTCCAAGAAGGTGATGTTCTCATCGATGGCGAGCCCCTCTATTTGGTACAACATGGTTTCATGGGTGGCATCGGTTGCCTCGTAGCGATAGATCTTCCCCGGCACCACCACCCGCACCGGGGGCCTGGTCCTCTCCATAACCCTGATCTGCATCGGAGAGGTATGGGTGCGCAGGAGCATGGGCAGCTCACCGCTGGGGGTCTCCACATCGATCCAGAAAGTGGAAAACATGTCTCGTGCGGGGTGATCCCTGGGGATATTCAGCGCCTCGAAGTTGTAGTAGTCCCACTCCACATCGGGTCCCTCCACCACCTGAAACCCCATGGAGAGGAAGATATCGCAGATCTGGCGCAGAACCTGGGTGGTGGGATGGAGGCGACCAAGGGGGATGGGGCGACCGGGAAGGGTGACATCGATTTTTTCGAACTTTACCGCCGCCTCCATCTGTTGATAGGCTTTCTCTTTAAGAGCTTCCTTCTTTTGCCTATGAGACCTTTCTAAAATAGCTTTGACCTCGTTGGCGACGGCGCCCACCCCTCTCCTCTGCTCCAGCGGCAGTTCCGCCAGTACCCTTAACGCCTGGGTCAGGGCGCTGCGCTTACCCAAGTAACGAACCCGCCAATCCTCCAGCCCCCTGAGGTCACCGATGCTGCTCAGCTCATCGATGGCCTTAGACCTTATTTCGTCCAGTTTACCAAGCATCGCTGCTATTATAGGTTAGAGGTAGCAAGGGGGTCAAGGAGAGGGGAATGGGGCAAATTAGCCTTGGGATTTTTCCTTGGCCATGGCTGCCAGCTTGGAGAAGGCCTGAGGGTCCCTCACCGCCATATCGGCGAGCATCTTTCTATCGACCTCAACCCCCGCCTTCTTCAGCCCATCCATGAACCTGCTGTAGGAAAGCCCCTCCTGCCTGGCGGCGGCGTTGATGCGGACGATCCACAGGCGCCTGAAATCCCTCTTTCGCTCCCTGCGGTGGCGATAGGAATAGCTCAGCGCCTTCAGCAGGGACTCGTGGGCGCGGCGATAGAGGGAATGTTTGGTCCCTCGATGTCCCTTTGTCTGCTTGAGCACCTTCTTGTGGCGGCGCCTGGTTACCACACCACTTCTTGCCCTGGGCAAGGGAGACCTCCTTCATGCATAGGGCAAAAGCCTCCTTATGCGAGCCCTGTCGCTACGGTGCAGGGGCAGCTTCTCATCGTAGAGCCGCTTTGCCCGCTTAGACTTCCTTCTCCTGAGGTGGCTTTTGCCCACCTTGGTACGCATTATCTTGCCGCTGCCCGTGATGTGGAAGCGGCGCTGTGCTGCCTTATGGGTCTTCAACTTGGGCATTGTTTATCCCTTTACCGTCTTCAACCCCTTGGACGGTGCCAGACTCATGCTCATGCTTCTAACTTCCATCTCCGGGGCTCTCTCCACGGTGGCTATTTCCTCCATTTCCTTTGCCACCCTATCCAGCATTTCCCTGGCCAGCTCAGGATGGGTTCTCTCGCGACCCCTGAACAGCACCCTGACCTTGACCTTATCGCCTTCACCCAGGAGCTTCCTGATGATGCGGGTCTTGAATTCCATGTCGTGCTGGCCGATCTTTGGCCTCAGCCGCACCTCCCTCAGCAGAACAGCCTTCTGCTTCTTCCTCGCCTCGCGCGCCTTCTTGGTTTGCTCATATTTGAACTTCCCATAATCGAGCAGACGACAAACCGGGGGAACGGAGGTAGGGGCCACCTCCACCAGGTCGTAGCCCCGCTGCCGGGCAATCTCCAGCGCCTCAGCCCGAGGCACAACTCCCAGCTGCTCCCCGGTTTCGCCGATCAGCCGAACCTCTCTGGCGATGATTGCCTGGTTAACGCGGTATCTCCTAATTATATCCCACCACCTCCCGCCATTTCCCGTAAACCTTCAGGGTAGGCAATATACTATATCCTAGCATAGAAATCAAGGCCTTCTCGCCTCCATGGCCTCCGTTGCCATAGCCTTGAAACCTTCCAGGGTTTGTGCCCCCAGGTCCTGGCCGCCTCTGAGCCTCACCGATACGGTGGCCGCCCCCACCTCCTTGTCCCCCAGGATCAGCATATAAGGGACCTTCTGAAGCTGTGCCTGGCGAATCTTGAGGTTCATCCTCTCCGGGCGAGCATCCACCTGGGCACGCAGCCCGGCGGCCTTGAGTTCCGCCTCCACCTGAAGGGCGTAGTCTAGGTGGCGATCCGCTATGGGGATTATCATCGCCTGCACCGGCGCCAGCCACACCGGAAAGGCACCACCATAGTGCTCGATAAGGCAGCCAAAAAAGCGTTCCATGCTGCCAAGGACGGTGCGGTGAATCATCACCACCTGATGCTCCGCCCCATCGGCTGCTATATAGTTAACCTCGAAGCGCTGGGGGAGGTTGAAGTCCACCTGGACAGTGGGACCTTGCCACGCCCTTCCCAGGGCATCCCGAAGCCGGATGTCGATCTTGGGACCGTAAAACACCCCCTCCCCCGGGTCTATGCGGTAGGGGAGGCGAAGCCGGTGAAGCGCCCGCTTCAGGGTCTCGGTGGCCTCATCCCATATCTCGATGGTGCCAGCATACCTCTCCGGCCTGGTGGAGAGCAGGACCTCATATTCCTCAAAGCCGAAGCTGCCCATCATGAACAGGGCGAGCTCCATAACCGCCACCACCTCATCCTCCAGCTGGTCGGGGCGACAGAAGATGTGGGCATCGTCCTGGGTGAACCCCCTCACCCTGGTCAGGCCATGGAGCACTCCCGAGCGCTCATAGCGGTAAACGGTGCCCAGCTCCGCCCATCTCAGGGGGAGCTCCCGATAGCTTCTGAGCCTTGTCTTATAGATCAGGATATGGGCAGGGCAGTTCATCGGCTTGACCAGGTATTCCTGCCCCTCCACATCCATCGGGGAGTAGAGGTGCTCACGATAAAGCTCCCAGTGCCCGCTGGTTTTCCAAAGCTCCAGCTTGGCAATATGGGGGGTATAGATGATTTCATACCCCCTTTTTATGTGCTCCTGAATCCAGAAATCCTCGATGATGCGGCGCACCAGGGCCCCCTTGGGATGCCAGTGAACCAGCCCCGGTCCCGCCTCATCGTGAAAGCTGAAGAGGTCAAGCTCCTTTCCCAGCCTTCTATGGTCTCGCCTTTCCGCCTCGGCCAGCTTTTCCAGATGGCGCTCCAGCTCCTCCTCGGCCTCAAAGGCCACCCCGTAGATTCGCTGGAGCATGGGGCGCTTCTCGTCCCCCTCCAGTAGGCTCCAGCGATGCTGAGAAGCTTAAAGGCCTTTATCTCCCCCGTGGAGCCAACATGCGGCCCCTTGCACAGGTCGGTGAAGGAGCCCTGCCGATATATGGTCATCTTCTCATCGGGGAGCTCGTCGATGAGCTCCAGCTTATAGGGCTGATGGGCAAATATCCTCCTTGCCTCCTCCTTTTCCACCTCCTTCCTGGTGAAGGGCAAGTCGGAGGCGATGATCTCCCTCATCCTGGCCTCGATTACGGGGAGGTCTTCAGGGGTTAGGGGACGGGGGAGGTCGAAGTCATAGTAGAAGCCATCCTCGATTACCGGCCCGATGCCGAATTTGGCATCGGGCAAGAGGGACTGCACCGCTTCCGCCATCACATGCGATGCGGAGTGCCTTATCTTTTCACACTGGGCGCTTTTTTCGCTCTGTTGGCTCAATTCAATACTTCCCCAAACTCAAATCATAGCCTCTCGCCCTTTTGGGGACGAGAGGCTCTATCGGCCATTGCGAATCAAAAGCATGGTGGGCGGTACTGGACTTGAACCAGTGACCTCTGCGATGTCAACGCAGCACTCTTACCAACTGAGCTAACCGCCCGCTTCATTATGTCTGGACAAATTCTAGCAAACCCAATAGCTGAAGTCAAGCTCGGATTTTCCCTTGCAGTTTGCCACGGCCTGTGCTAAAATTTTAGGCGCTCTGGGGCTGTAGCTCAATTGGGAGAGTGCTTGACTGGCAGTCAAGAGGTAGCGGGTTCGAATCCCGCCAGCTCCACCATAGTAGACAATAGAAAGAACCCCTGACCGCTCGTGGGTCGCTCCATCAGGTGGCAGGGGTATTGTATATGTTATGAGCACCTCCTTGCCCGTAACCTTCACCTCTTGCACGAAGCTGCGAATGAAAGCCTTCTGCTCCGACAGGGAACCCTGGGAAAGCAGGCCTCGTAGATCATCAACATAGCACGTCACCATTTCCATATCAGCTAGTTGCACCCGCCGGTCGGTGAGCAGTTCCTCGACCTCGCATCGGGCAGCCTGGAGCTGATTCTGTCGTTGCCTAAGTGCTTGGATGCGCGGTGCCAGGTCATCGAGACTCAGCTTTCCCGTCTCAAGGGCATCGTAGAGACGGTCAAGACGACGTTTAGTCTCAGTAAGCTCTTCTACAATGGTGTCCAGCCTTTCTCGATATTTGCCTGCGGATGCGTCCATCTCCTCGTTGACCAGACGCACTAGCTCCCGCAGATTCTCCTCGGTTAGGATACGCTCTTTTATCTTGTCCAGCACGATGTCCTCGAATTTCCGACTGTTAAGATAGGGAGCATCACAGGTGACAGCGCCGATTGTCAGTGCTGACGACTCGCCGGTGACAGTGACCACCAGCCTGTCAGGGCCATCTAGCGTGTCTGTCGGGGAAGAGGCGACTTGGGAGATCACCATTGAGGTTTCCGCCAATGAGGATGTTACCGATGTCGTCGTTCAGGATGGCATGGGCGCTGATCTAGATGAGATAGTGGTGGGCACGCCCAGCCAAGGTTCGGCCAGTGCTGCCAAGAGGGGCAAAGGCAAAATGGGAGCCACCATGGTGACCTGGGATGTTGGTGACCTTGCTGCCGGGGAGTCTGCTACCCTGGTGGTGACGGTGACCACAGGAGAAAATCCTAAAGGCAAGCAGGAATTCACCAGTCCGGAGCTTGGTCATGAGCTTGATGGTGGCGCCTCTGCTACCTACCGGTATGACGGCATGGAGTACGAGTCGCTGGAGACAGAGCCGCTGACTGTGGATGTAGTAGAAGTAACAGAATGAGGCTACAGAGCGGCGAAGCATTGAGTAAGGGAGTCCCCGAAGGGACTCCCTTACTATGTCCATAGCAGCATATATCCGCCCTTTGCTGTAACGGATTACACAATTCGTCAAGTTGTTACTACTCAGCTGCGGAGTCATATACCGCGCCGCACAAGGTAATCATCCTTATCGTCAGTGTTAATCAAACCAAAGCTGTCAGGACATTTACTTCGTAGGAGGCTTGTACTGGTTTGCAAAATGGATCCCTTTACTGTATACTAAACGTAGTAGTTTCAGTTTAGGTTATTGTATACTTCTCTAGATCACCTCAGATTTACTTAAGTGTTGGATGACTCGAACTCTAACTAAAACCTAGAAGAGAGGAGGTCATCCAATGAGTTTTTAGGACAAATCGATCCGATGTTCCGATTGTGGGACTAGCTTCACTTTCAGCGCTGAGGAGCAAGGACTTTTCGCATTTTTAGGCTATACTAATGAGCCCAAGCGCTGCCCCTCGTGCCGCGCAGCAAGGAAGACAGAGCGTTACGGAGATGGTGACTACAGCTACAGGTCCAGATCCTGGCGGCAGATGTTCCGTGCAAAATGCGCGCAGTGCGGCAAAGACACACGAGTACCATTCGAGCCCCGCCAAGGTAGACACGTATATTGCAGCGATTGCTACAATAAGGTCAGACTGAGCAGATAAAGCCGGGGTGACCCTAAGGGCCTACATGGGCTGGGGGCTACTTGGTTTATGTATGCCATTAGAAATTGTTAAGGATTACACAATTTAACGAAGGCGGGTGCCAATATGAATATCTATGTGGGTAACCTAGCGCTCGGGATGACTGAAGATGAGCTGCGACATGAATTCATGGCTTTCGGACAAGTTATATCCGTAAGCATCATGGACGACAAGTACATTGGTAGCGGACAACCCCGGAGATACGCCTTTGTTGAAATGGCCTCAAAGTCTGAAGGCGAAGCCGCAATTACCAGCCTCAAAGGGAAAATACTAATGGGCCGGTTGATTGATGTTATTGAGGCTCTTCCTCTTTCAGACAGCGGAGTTACAGGATCCCTCCATAGCAGAAGAGGTAGCCGGCTCACTGCAAAAAGCAGGCAGAGAAGGCACTAAATCAGTTAAGTCGCCTGCAATATTTTAGAGACACATAACTTATGTCTTCAATGTGTCCCATTTTTGCTGACGTCAAACACATAATGTAACAATTAGCCAATTTGTTCACCCCATAAACCTGTAGTGGAACGCCTGCCATACGGGTGTCAATGTAATTGAGGCGTCTGTAGCACTTGAGTGTTGGTAAGTACCGCCGAAGAGCGGGGCAAGCTGACAGGTGTTCAGCTCTCCTCTATTGCATCCCTCAGCTGCCGAATGAAGGATGCTGCCGCCTGCGTTGGACGATCACTGCTCTCCACGATCTCCAGGATTCGGCTGCCCAGGATCACCCCATCGGCGAGCTTTGCCACCCAGCGAGCCTGCTCCGGGGTTGAAATTCCAAAGCCAACACAGATGGGTTTGGAGGTTTTACGCCTCAACCTGGCTACAAGGCCCTCGAGGTCCGCAGGCAGGGCCTCTCTGACACCGGTGACGCCCCTGAGCGACACCAGATAGATGAAGCCCTGCGACCTAGCAGCTACGAGGCCAAGGCGCTCCTCTATGGTGGTGGGAGCAACCAGGTAAATGAGATCCAATCGATGTCTCCGGGTCAGCTTTTCCAGCTCCCCGCCCTCCTCAGGTGGCAGGTCGGGGATGATCAGCCCATCGACGCCAGCATCAGCACAGGCACGGCAAAACGAAGAGAGCCCATAACGAAGGACGGGATTGTAGTAGGTCATGAAAATAAGCGGTGCACCAACCCTTTGGCGGAGCTGGTGAGCAACCTCCAGGCAGCGCTGTGGGGTCATTCCCTGCTGAAGCGCCCGGTAGCTTGCCCGCTGAATGGTTGTACCATCGGCCAGGGGATCGGAGAAAGGGATACCCAGCTCCACCATATCGCAGCCGCTGTTAACCAGGGCGGGCACCAATTCCAATGTAGCCTCGATGCTGGGGTATCCCACAGTAAGGTAGGCGATTAGTGCCTTATGTCCGGGCCTGGCAAATACAGACTCAATGCGCGTCATAGTTGAATTCCCGTTGCCTGGGCTACGATATCCAGGTCTTTATCTCCCCGCCCGCTCAGATTGACCAGGATGATTTGCTCCCTGGGTAATTGGCGGGCGAGTTCGGCCGCATAGTATATGGCATGGGCAGGCTCTAAAGCAGGGGCGATCCCCTCCTTTTCACACAGCAGCCGGAACCCCTCCAGCGCCTCCTCGTCGCTAACGGCAACGTAGGTTGCACGCCCGCTCTCCTTGTAGTAGCTGTGCTCAGGTCCTACCCCGGGGTAGTCAAGCCCTGCCGAGATGCTATGGGTGGGTTGAATCTGCCCCGCCTCATCCTGGAGGATGTGGGATTTCGTGCCATGAAGCACTCCGATGCTCCCCGCCACCAGGCTGGCACCGTGCTTTCCACTCGCCAGTCCCAGCCCACCGGCTTCAACCCCGATAAACTTTACCTCGGAGTCAGCTAATGGGTGAAAGAGGCCTATGGCATTGCTGCCACCGCCCACGCAGGCTACAGCATAATCGGGCAGTCGCCCGGCGGCCTCTAGCATTTGCCACTGGGCTTCCTTTCCTATAACCGACTGGAAATTGCGCACCATCATCGGGTAGGGGTGAGGGCCAACGACGCTGCCCAGAAGGTAGTGGGTGGAATCGACATTTGTCACCCAGTCGCGGATGGCCTCGTTGATGGCGTCCTTGAGCGTTTGACTGCCGCTGCTCACCGGTCGCACCTCGGCGCTCAGCAGCTTCATGCGGAAGACATTTAAAGATTGGCGGCGAATATCCTCTTCTCCCATGTAGACGATGCACTCAAGCCCCAGCATGGCACAAACGGTGGCTGCGGCCACGCCATGCTGACCAGCACCCGTCTCAGCAACAATGCGCCTCTTCCCCATGCGCTCCGCCAGCAGTCCCTGACCCAGGGTGTTGTTGATCTTATGGGCGCCAGTGTGAGCCAGGTCCTCCCTCTTGAGAAAAATCCTCGCCCCACCGCAGTGTTCGGTGA
>JAUVVB010000020.1 GCA_030604825.1 Chloroflexota bacterium
CCATCTCCCTCATCACATCGAGGGCGGCGTTGAGATGCCCCTTGCCGCCATCGATGAGGACGAGGTCGGGGACTATGGCCCAGGCGCTTTCGTCCTTGACTCCCTCCGCTCTCTTGAAACGCCGCCGTAGCACCTCCTGGATCATGGCATAGTCGTCAGCGCCCTCCACCGTCTTGATGCGAAAGCGGCGGTCGTGGGCCGGCCTGGGCTGCCCATCCTCAAAGACGACAATGCTGCCCACCGCCGATGTGCCTCGGATATCCGAGATATCGTAGCATTCCACCCTCTTTGGCGCCTGGGGCAGATGAAGCTCGCGCTTCAGCTCCTTCAGCGCGGCGGTGGTGGTCTCGGGGTCGGCAAGCCATTTCACCATCATCTGCTCCAGGCCCTGGCGGGCATTTTCCACCACCATGTCCACCAGCCTCTTCTTTCCCCCCCGCTGCGGCACCTGGAGAATGACCCTGGCTCCCCTTTTGCTCTCCAGCCATCTCTTTATTATAGACAGGTCAAGGGGCGGGTGCTGAAGCAGGATCAGGGGCGGGATGAAGGTTGCTGAGTCATAGAACTGGTTGAGGAAGCTGGTCATGATCTGGCTGGGCTGCTCATCCTGAGCCCCATTTACGATGAAGTTATCCCTCTCGATGAGCTTTCCGTTTCTGATGAAGAAAACCTCCACATAGGCATGGTCCCTGTCCTGGGCCAGGGCGATGACGTCCTCATCCCCCATCGCCGCCGATGATATCCTCTGACGCTCGGTAACCCTCTCCACGGCGCGGATCTGATCGCGAATTATGGCTGCCCTCTCGAACTCCTGCCGCTCTGAAGCCTCCGCCATTTTTTGCTCCAGCTCCCGAACCACCCTCTCCTGCTTCCCCTCCAGGAACATGATCACCTGGTCGACGATCTGCCGATAGTCCTTTTTGGAGATGACGCCAATGCAGGGGCCAGCGCAGCGGTGGATGTCGTACTCCAGGCAAGGCCTGCGGTCCTTTCCGGTGATCTCCTTCCTGCAGGAGCGGAAGGGGAAGAGCTTCTTCACCAGATCAAGGGTCTTTCTCACCGAGCCGGCGCTGGCAAAGGGGCCGAAGTAGCGGCTGCCATCCCTCTCCACCCGCCGGGTTACATAGACCCGGGGCCAGTCTTCGTGGACGTTGATCTTGAGGTAGGGGTAGGTCTTGTCATCCTTAAGCCGAACATTGTAGCGGGGGCGGTGCCTCTTGATGAGGTTGCACTCCAGGATGAGGGCCTCTTGCTCTGAATCGGTGACCAGGAATTCGAAGTCCCTCGCCCGGGCCACCATCTTCTGCAGCTTGGGGGTGAGGGAGTGGGGGGCGGTGAAATAGCTTCTCACCCTGCTATGCAGGTTGACGCCCTTGCCCACATAGAGCACATTTCCCGAGGCATCCCTGAACAGATAAACACCCGGCTTTGGCGGCAAAGCGTTAAGCCGTTCTTCAAAGCGCCCCTTTTCCACCTGGTCCTCCTACCCCAGCACAAAGGCGAGGACGATGAGGATGACGATCATCACCGCAGCGATGATGGCGATCTTGCGCAGCTCGGGGATGAGATAACGATAGGCGAGAGGGCGAGCCGGGGGGCGGCCTGGAGGGGGGCGGGTAACGGTAACGGTGGGAGCAGGTTCAGCCGCCTCGATGGAGGGTTTGGCGGCAGGCACGGCCGGTGCAGCCGAGGGAGGCCTTTGAGGGGTATGCTCCCGCGACCTCTTCCTTCGCTTCCGCTCTCTGCCGACCGCTGCCTGCCTGGCAGCCACCCGGTGCCGTTTCTTGGGCATCTCTCTCCTACATACCCCACAAATTCAGGTTAATCATTGGCTCTGGGGTGCGCCCTTTCATAGGACTGCCTCACATGCTCGCTGGTGAGGTGGGTATAGATCTGGGTGGAGGAGATGTTGGCATGCCCTAGGAGTTCCTGAACCGCCCTGAGGTCGGCTCCACCCAGGAGCATGTGGGTGGCGAAGCTATGGCGCAGGGTGTGGGGGCTGACTTCCGTCTTTATGCCCGCTGCCTTAGCGTAGCCTTTCAGGATAAGCCAGAAGCCCTGCCTGGTGAGTCGCTCACCACGGCGGTTGACAAATAAAGCCTCCTCTTGATTGCCGTGGACAAGCGAGGGGCGAGCCTGGGAAAGGTATTCCTCCAGGGCATCGGCCGCCCTTTTATGGATGGGGATGAGTCGCTCCTTGGCCCCCTTTCCAAAACAGCGCACAAAGCCTGCCTGCAAATTCAGGTCACTCAGGTTCATGGAGACCAGCTCGCTTACCCTCATCCCGGCGGCGTAGATAAGCTCCAGCATCGCCTTGTCCCGCTTGGCCTCAAAAGAGGAGAGCTTGGCTGGCTCCTCCAGCAGGGCCTCAACCTCGGCGGCGGAAAGGGGCCGGGGCAGGGGCTTCCCCACCTTGGGCGAACTCAAGGTCTCCGTGGGGTCGCTCCGCAACGCCCCCTCAGCAACCAGGAAGTCGAAGAAGGACTTTACCGCTGCCATCTTGCGCGCCACCGTAGCCGGGGCGTAGTTCCTCTCCTTGAGGTTAAGGATGTAACTTATGAGAAGATTGCGATCCACATTAGACCATTTGGCCTCATAGCCCTGCGTTGCCGCCAGCTCCTCCACAAAGGTGGCAAGCTGATGCAGGTCATTCCGATAGGCGTAGATGGTATGGTCGGAGAAGCCCTTTTCGATGGAGAGATGATTCAAGAAACTCTGGATTTCCCCCCTCATTTCCATCTCCTTTTATGATTTGAGGACAGGGGATATTTTAACATAATCGGAAAGAAAATGCAGCTAGAAATGCTTACAAACTAGGGACGAAATCCAGGATGTTAAGCCGGAGCGTCGGCTCACCCCGCCACCGGTCCACCCCCAGGTTGTAGACGATATCGAGGCGAGGGGTGATCTCCGCCATCAGATGGCCCATTCTGAAGCCGATTCCGTCCCAGGTTACCTCTCCTTCCCTCAGCTTCAGCCTCAGGTGTTCGCCTTCGCTGCCCACGCCGCGGCTCTCCACCACCCCCACCCCGCGGCTGAGGAAGGTGGGCAGGGGGTTGGCACAGCCGAAGGGGGCGAGCCTCTGCATCACCTTGAAGATTTCCCCGCGAAGGGTGGAGAGGGGGATTTGGGCATCGATGGGGATGATGGGGCGGAGGTCGAGGTGGGCAAGCTGACTCCTGGCGATCTCGGTGAGGCGCTCCTCCAGGTGAGGCAGGTTCTCGGTGGAGGCGGTGAATCCTGCCGCCATGGGGTGCCCCCCAAAGCGGGACAGGAGCTCGCGACACTGGGTGAGGGCAGCAACCAGGTTGAACTCAGGGATGCTTCGACCACTCCCCCTGCTGGATTCCCTGCCCCGCTCGAAGACGATGACGGGGCGATAAAACTCCTCCACCAACCTGCCGGCAACCACCCCCACGATTCCCGGGGGGTAATCCTCATCGCCAACCATGAGCAATGGGGAGTCGGTGCCCTGGGCAATTAGCCTTTCCCTGGCCTTGGCCAGGACCTCCTGGCTGAGCCTTTGGCGCTGGGCATTCCTTTTCTCCAGCAGACGCGCAAGCCTCTCTGCCTCTTCCTGGGATTCGGTGGAAAGCAGGTCATGGCTCATGATGGCGTGATCCAATCTACCCGCTGCATTTAGCCGCGGCCCCAGCACCCAGGAGATGGTCTCAGGATCGATGCTGCCCGGGGGCAAGCCAGCGCATCGCATAAGCTCCCTCAATCCTACGCGGTGAGCCCGGTTCAAAAGCTTCAGCCCCCGCTTCACCAGGTAGCGGTTCTCGCCGAGGAGGGGAACCATGTCGGCCACCGTGCCCAAGGCAACCAGGTCCAGATGCTGCTCCAGGTCCCCCTGCTTTCCCAGGGAGATGAGCAGGGCCTGTAAAAGCTTGAAGGCCACGCCAACGCCGGCAAGCTCGGGGAAGGGATAAATGGAATCGGCCCGCTTTGGGTCCACCACCGCTATGGCGGATGGCATTTCCGGGGGGACGGTGTGATGATCGGTGATCACGATGTCAAGCCCTATCCTTCGTGCCCCTTCCACCTCCGGGGCGGCGCTGATGCCGCAATCCACACTGACAACCAGGGTGACCCCTTCCCTGTGGAGGCCTTCCAGGGCAGCGGTGGTAAGGCCGTAGCCCTCCTCGATGCGGTGGGGGATATAGGGGATGGCGTTTGCGCCAAGGGAGGAGAGGCCCTGGGTGAGCAGGGCGGTGGCGGTGATCCCATCGGCATCAAAGTCCCCGTAGATGGCGATGCCCTCCCCGGAAAGCAGGGCACGGTAGATTCTGGCTATCGCCTTTTCCATATCGGGTAGAAGGAAGGGATCGTGAAGCAGACGCTCATCAGCGGCAAGGAAGGATTCCATCTGCGCTGGGTCGGTGATGCCGCGGTTGTAGAGTAGCTGTGCCATTAAGGGGTGGAGGTCCCTGGTCAGGGCAAAATGCTCCCGGGGAAGGGGCGGCGGCAATTGCCAGCGGCTGTGGTTCAACCTGTCACCACCTGCATGGCTTCTTTCTATCCCTCAGTGTAACGGCGGAGGATAAGCACCGAGTTATGCCCGCCAAAGCCAAAGGAATTGGTGAGGGCAACATCCACCTTTTTCTGGCGAGCTACATTGGGCACATAATCGAGGTCGCATTCGGGGTCAGGGCAGGTGAGGTTTATCGTCGGCGTTATTACCCCGTGGTGGATGGTGAGCACAGATATCGCTGCCTCGATGGCTCCGGCAGCACCCAGCAGATGCCCGATCATCGACTTGGTGGAGCTGATAGGGATGCGGTAGGCATCCTCTCCGAAGACGCTCTTGATGGCAATGGTCTCGTTCTTATCGTTTAGGGGGGTGGATGTGCCATGGGCGTTGATATAATCGACCTCCCCGGGCTCAAGCCCCGCCTTCCTCAGGGCAACTCTCATCGCCCTGGCCCCTCCCTCTCCCCCCTCCGCCGGCTGGGTGATGTGGTAGGCATCTGCGGTGGCCCCATAGCCCACCACCTCGGCGAGGATGGGGGCTCCCCGCTTTGTAGCGAAGGAGAGGCTCTCCAGGACAAGGACGGCAGCACCATCCCCCAGGACAAATCCGTCGCGCTCCGCATCGAAGGGGCGAGACGCCTTTTGCGGCTCGTGGTTTCTGGTGGAAATGGCCCGCGCCGCATTGAAGGCGGCAACGGTCAACAGGCTGAGCGTTCCCTCAGTCCCCCCAGCGATCATCACCTGGGCATCGCCCCGCCTGATGATCTCATAGGAGACCCCGATGGCATCGGAGCCGCTGGCACAGGAGGAGGTGGTGCAGAAGTTGGGCCCCTTTGCCCCCAGCAAGATAGCCACCATCCCTGGAGCCATATCGGGGATCATCATCGGGGCAAGGAAGGGGCTCAGCCGACTCGGCCCCTTTTCCAGCAGCACCTGGTGCTGGCTTAAAAGGAGATTCAATCCGCCAAAACCGGTCCCGATTATCACCCCTATCTCCTCGGCATTGGTGGCATCGATCTTCAACCGGGCATCCTCCACCGCCTGAAGGCTTGATGCCACGGCGAAATGGACAAAGCGCTCGCAGCGCCGTGCCTCCTTGAAATCCATGTATTGTGCCGGCTCAAAGCCCTTCACCTCGGCGGCGATCCTGGTTTCAAGGGGTTCAGGGTCAAAGAGGGTGATATGGTCCACCCCCGATCTGCCCGAGACCAGTCCCTGCCAGGTAGATGAAACATCCAGCCCTACAGGGCTAATCACCCCGATTCCGGTGACTACAACTCTATTGGCCAAAGGCTCCCCCTCTTAGTTCGGCGATAAGTTTTCACAGTATACCATAATTGAGGGTAAAACTCATAGCTTGACCGTCAAGAAGCTCAACCATATAATACCAGGAGCATGGGGGAAATCAATGGAGCGAGGATGAGGGAGCCAGGAAAAAGCGCTACCGTAGCCCTGGAAACCCTGGGCTGCAAGCTGAATCAGGCGGAGAGCGAACATCTTGCCCAGAAGCTGGTGGAGGAAGGGTATCGAATTGTCCCCCCCTCAGATGGGGCTGCCATATATATCCTCAATACCTGCACCGTAACCCACATCGCCGACCGAAAGTCCCGCCACCTGTTGAGATTGGCGCGCCGCAGAAACCCCCATGCCCTGGTCATCGCCACCGGTTGCTATGCCCAGAGGGCATCTCAAGAGCTATGGCGAATTGGGGGGGTGGATATGGTCATCGGCAATGCGGATAAGGCCCATCTGGCAAATGCCCTGAAGCAGAGGGGCATGATAGGTGTCCCATCGGCAGATCGCTCCCCTCCCTCTCGCACCCGAACCATGGTTAGGATTCAGGAGGGCTGCAATCAGTTCTGCTCCTATTGCATCGTGCCCCTGGTTCGAGGCAGGGAGCGGAGCGTGCCCCTCGACCAGGTGGTTGATGAGGTTAGGCGCAGGGTTGCCCGGGGCTACCAGGAGATCGTGCTGACGGGGACCCAAATTGGGGCCTATGGGACAGGCCTGGAACCCCTCATCCGCCGCATCCTTGCCCAGAGCGATGTAAGCAGGTTACGCCTTTCCTCGCTGCAGCCTCAACATATCACGCCGAATCTTCTCGCCCTGTGGAATGATGGGCGGCTCTGTCGCCACCTTCATCTTCCCCTTCAGAGTGGCAGCGACGGGGTGCTGCGGAGGATGAGGAGGCGCTACTCGGTGGCCGACTATGAGAGGGCGATGGCTATGGCTCGACAGGCAATACCTGATGTTGCCATCACCACCGATATCCTGGTGGGCTTTCCCGGCGAGAGCGAAGATGAATTTGAGCAGAGCTATCTTTTTTGCCAAAGGATGGGGTTTGCCAATATCCACGTCTTCCCCTACTCCCCAAGGCCGGGTACCATCGCCTGCCGAATGCCGGGTGGGGTGGAGGAAAGGGTGAAAAAGGAGAGAAGCCAGAGGATGCTTCACCTGGCGCAACGGGCTTCACTGCGCTTTCGGGAGCGGTTTTTGGGGCGAAAGATGATGGTACTGTGGGAGCGGGAGATAGAGGATGGGATATGGGTTGGGCTTACCGATAACTATATCAGGGTGTTGGCCAAAAGCGACCGGGACCTGAAGAACAGGCTTACCGAGGCAAAACTCCGCGGCTGGCATAACCAGGACCTTTTTGCCCTAGCGGTGTGATATAATCGAAGGGGAAGCATGGCATCACTAGATAGGGAGGTGGTCTAAATGTGGCTCCAGTTGCGCTTATATCTTTTGCTGGGTTTGCTGCTCGGGATTATTTATGGGGTGATCGTGGGGGTGGGCAGCGCCATTGGAACTGCCAACTTCCTTGTTTTCGGCATGCTGGCGCTCTTCTTCGTCTTTCTCCAGTACCTCATCGGTCCCTCTCTAGTTAAGTGGACGATGAGGGTTAAGTGGGTGTCGGAGCGGGAATACCCCCAACTCCACAGCATGGTTGCCGAATTGGCCAGCTCCGCCGGCATAAGGAAGCCAAAGGTAGGCGTTTCCAGGGTTCCCATCCCCAATGCCTTTGCCTTTGGCCGGACGAGGCGGGACGCCAAGGTTTGCGTCACCGAGGGCCTGCTCCGCTCCCTGAACGACGATGAGCTGAGGGCAGTGCTGGGGCATGAGATCTCTCACGTAAAGCACAACGATATGGCCCTGATCACCCTGCTCAGCATCTTCCCCCTTCTCATCTACTATATGGCCTTAGGGCTGATTTTTACCGGCTTTGGCGGTCAAGGGCGAGGGGGGAATCCCCTTCCCCTTATCGGCCTGGGGATGCTGGTTCTCTACTTCATCGTCTCCCTTCTGGTGCTCTATGGTTCCCGCATCAGGGAGTATTATGCCGACCTGGGCAGCATAAGGCTGGGAAGTCGCCCCCGTCACCTCGCCACCGCCCTGTACAAGCTGGCTCATGGCAATGCCAGGGTGCCCAAGGAATCCCTGAAAAGGGTGGAGGGGCTTAAGGCCTTCTTCGTCAACGACCCGTCAAGGGCATTGACGGAGGTCAGGGACCTGAAGGAGATCGACGTGGATATGAGCGGAACCATCGATTACGATGAGCTGGTGGCGCTGAGGTCCAAGGCGGTTCGCATCAGCACAGCGGATAGGATCATGGAGCTGATGAGCACCCATCCCAATATGGTGAAGCGAATCAAGCACCTCTCGACCCTGGTTTGACGGGGGAAAACAAGGGCTTGGCACAGGATTGAACCTTTCGGGGGTTGAGATGCCTATCTACGAATACCGTTGCCCAAGCTGCGGAAAGGATTTCGAGCTGATGCGCCCCTTCAGCAAGGCGGACGAGCCTGCCGCCTGTCCCCAATGTGGCGCCGCCGCTGAGAAGCTGCTCTCCGTCTTTGCCTCTACGGCGGGCTTTGGCATCAAGGTGCCGGAGAAGGCCGCCTTCAGGGAATCCCCAAAGAGCAGGAAGCGGTCTCGCAAGTAGAAAGGGACTCGGGGCCAAGGCCCTGCCCTGCCGAGACCACTCTAAAAATGGTAGACATCTGGTGAAAGTTACCCTATAATATTAAATTGGAGAACGGGATAAGGAGGTGGGGAGACGCGAGACTGGTAAGGCAGCTAATGGAGAGAAAAAGAGGTTCTGTGAGTTCGGAGACAGAGGAATATCCGGTGATCTGGCTACAGTGCGCTACCTGCACCGGTTGCTCTGTCTCCGTTTTGAATTCGGTGAGCCCGAGCATTAAGAACGTGCTCATCGATGAGGTGATCCCGGGAAAGCATGTGGATCTCAGGTTCCATGCCACCATAATGGCAGGCACAGGCGACCTGGTCATCGAGAGGATGGAGGAAACCGCACATAAGAAGGGCGGCTACATCCTGGTGGTGGAGGGGGCCATACCGAGGGATGGAGCCTATGGATCCATAGGTGAGAGGAACGGGGAAGCGGTATCCATGGCCTCCCGGGTGGAGTCCCTGGGGAAAGATGCCTTGGCGGTCATCGCCCTGGGGACCTGTGCCGCCTTTGGGGGGATTGCCGCCGCCGAACCCAACCCCAGCGGCTGCGGCGGCGTGGCAGAGCTCTTCTCCTCCCACAATATCCGAACGCCGCTGATAAACATCCCTGGGTGCCCACCCCATCCCGATTGGTTCGTGGGGACGGTGGCCAGCATCCTGCTTAAGGGGCTTCCCAGCCCTGAGGAACTGGATGAATACAAACGCCCCAAGGCCTTCTTCGGCAAGCTGATCAACGAGAACTGTCCCCGCCGTGCCTATTTCGACGAGGGCAAGTTTGCCCGGAAGTTTGGCGAGCCGGGCTGTCTTAACGAACTGGGATGTAAGGGCCCGGTAACCTATGCCGATTGCCCCTTAAGGCTTTGGAACAACGGGGTGAACTGGTGCATTGGCGCCGGCTCCCCCTGCATTGGTTGCGTGGAGCCTGGCTTTCCCGATCTGGTTTCACCCTTCTATAGAAAGCTGGTAGAGATCGCCCTTCCCACCAAAAAGGAGGTTTAGCGCACTGGGCAAGATAGTCATCGATCCGATAACCCGCATCGAGGGTCATCTGAAGATAGAGGCGGTGGTGGAGGATGGGATGGTAAAGGAGGCAAGGAGCTGGGGAACCCTGTTTCGGGGTATAGAGCTCATCTTGAGGGGTAGGGACCCCAGGGACGCGCAACGAATAACACAGCGTATCTGCGGCGTATGTCCCACCAGTCATTCCATGGCCTCAACCCTGTGCCTGGATAGCGCCTTTGGCATCGCCGACAAGATAACGGACAATGGCCGGCTGATGCGCAACCTGATCCTCGGTGCCGCCCACATCGCCGACCACATCCTTCACTTCTATCATCTGGCCACCTTGGACTATGTGGATGTCACCAAGGTGGCCCAATATGAGGGCCCAAGCACCGCCCTGAACTCGGTGAAGGAGTTTATCCAGCGAGGGGAGCTGGGACCCTTCATGCCTCGCTACGAAGGAGATTACCGCCTCTCCGATGAGGCAAACCAGCAGGCGGTGGCGCATTATCTAGAAGCCCTCAACATGAGGCGCAAGGCCCAGGAGATGCTCTCCATCTTCGGCGGCAAGATGCCCCATAATTGCGGCATCATGCCCGGCGGCGTCACCGAGGTGCCCATGGTGGATAAGATCACCTCCTTCCTGTGGCGGCTGAACGAACTCAGGGATTTCATCGACAACGTCTACATCCCCGATGTCCTCGCCGTGGCTGAGGCCTACTCTGACTACTTCGAGATAGGGGCGGGGTGCCGCAACCTTCTCTCCTATGGAAGCTATGACCTCGATGGCAAGGAGGCTGACCTCACCAAGAGGCAGCGGCTCTTCCGCCAGGGGACGGTTTCCGCCGACCTAAAGCTGGCGGAGCTTGACATAACGGAAATCACCGAGGATGTGAAACACTCCTGGTATGCCGACTCCACCTCGGGGAGAAGGCCCACCGAAGGGGAAACAAAGCCGGAGGCAGGGAAGGACGGGGCCTACTCCTGGATAAAATCGCCCCGCTATAAGGGCCAGGTCTATGAAGTTGGCCCCCTGGCTCGAGTAATGACCACCTATGCTTCGGGCAACCCCACGGTAAGGGAACTGGTTGATTCCACCCTCTCCCGATTCAAGGCCGGGCCTGAGGCCATGTTCTCCGTCCTGGGTCGTCATGCTGCCCGAGCCCTGGGGATCAAATTCATCGCTGATTCCATGCCCGGTTGGCTGCTCCAGCTCAAAGTGGGGGAGCCGGCATATATCGATTATGAACTGCCCGATGAATCCACCGGGATGGGGCTTGTCGATGCAGCTAGGGGGGCACTGGGGCACTGGATAGAGATAAAGGAGGGGAAGATTGCCAATTATCAGTGCGTGGTGCCCACCACCTGGAATGCTTCCCCCAAAGATGATAGGGAGCAGCCAGGGCCCATCGAGCAGGCGATCATGGGGACGAGGATAAGGGATGAAGGAAACCCGTTTGAGATCGTGCGCATCGTGCGCTCCTTTGACCCCTGCCTCGCCTGTGCTGTTCATCTGGTCACGCCTAAGGGAAGAAGCCTGGGCGAATTTCGCGTCGCATAGGATGGGATAGCTTGGCAAGGATCGCTGTAGTGGGTATTGGTAACCTGCTGATGAAGGACGAGGGGGTGGGCGTTCATGTGGCCCGGGCTCTGGGGAGACTACCGCTGCCCCCGGATGTTGAGGTAGTTGATGGGGGGACATCGTTAGACCCCTTCTTTTTAGAGGTCGATAAATTGATCGTGGTCGATGCAGCGCGAGGTGGAGGCGAGGCAGGCGCCATCTATCGCTTTCGCCCCGATGATATAGCGCCGGAGTCCGAAGCCGTGTTATCGCTGCACCAGATGGGCCTTATGGAAGGCTTGAAAATGGCGGCGTGCGCTGGAGCGGTGCCCAAGGATGTGGTCATCATCGGTGTGGAACCCAAGGAGATAGACTGGGGACTGGAGCTCACGCCGGAGCTTCAGGGCAAGCTGCCGAAGGTCATAGAAGCGGTGCTGGGAGAGATCGGCGAGGAGGAAAGGGAATGCTAGTCTCTGAACTTAAGCCTTTTGAGGATATCCTGGAGTATCTTGACGGCGAGAAGAACGTCTTCCTGGTTGGCTGCAAGGGCTGCGCCGAGGCCTGCCAGACGGGAGGGGAGGCCCAGGTGCTGGAGATGAAGCAAAAGCTAGAAGAGGAAGAAAAGGCGATCACCGGATATACCATCATCGATTTCGCCTGCGAAAAGGCACTGGTAGCGTCGAAGCTCAGAGGTCACTGGAGCGAGGTCATGGATGCCGATTCCCTGCTGGTGATGTCCTGCGGCATCGGCGTTCAGGCGACATCGGCGGTGATCGATAAGGTAGTTCACCCCGCCTGCAATACCATAAGCCTGGGAGGGGCAGTGGGGACATGGCCGGGCAGCGAACGCTGTCGTCAATGCGGCGATTGCGTCCTTGATCTCACCGCAGGCATCTGCCCGCTGACGGCATGCACCAAGGGGCTGCTAAACGGTCCCTGCGGCGGGGCGAAGGATGGCAAATGTGAATTCGAGCCCGAGGTGCGGGACTGTGGCTGGCACCTGATCTATGAGCGGCTGAAGAAACTGGGCCAGCTGGATAAGATGCGGGAGATAGCACCGCTGAAGGATCGTAGTAAAATGCAGCCCCCCAAGCATCTGAGATCCACCATTATGTGGGCCTTGGAGCAGGAAGAAAGGGAGGTCGCCCCAAGATGAGCCTTGAACAGGCATTAAGCAAAGGCAAATTCGTCATCACCGCTGAGGTCGGCCCGCCAAAGGGGGTCGATATAGAGGAGATGCTGGAGGACGCCGAGCTAATGCGGGGCAGGGTTGACGGCGTAAACGTCACCGACCAGCAGAGCTCGGTGATGAGGTTGGGTTCTCTCGCCGCTTGCC
Source organism: Chloroflexota bacterium (assembly GCA_030604825.1). Classification (GTDB taxonomy): domain Bacteria; phylum Chloroflexota; class Dehalococcoidia; order E44-bin15; family E44-bin15; genus JAUVVB01. The sequence goes on from JAUVVB010000020.1 coordinate 12,345, forward strand.
ACCTGCTCAAGCAGAGGGGGTTGGAACCGATCTATCAGGTAACCTGCCGCGATCGCAACCGCATTGCGCTCCAGTCCGACCTCTTGAGCGCCTATGTCCTAGGCATCGAGAACGTCCTCTGCCTCACCGGCGACTATGTCTCCCTCGGGGATCACCCCGATGCCGAACCGGTCTTCGACCTGGATTCGGTCTCCCTGTTGCAGGCAGCGAAAGCCCTTCAGCAGGGAAAAGACCTTGCCATGAAGGAGCTAAAGGGAAGCCCCCGCTTTTTCCTGGGAGCGGTGGTAACCCCCGGAGCTGATCCCCTGGAGCCGCAGCTCATAAAGATGGAGAAGAAGGTCAAAGCAGGGGCGCAGTTCTTCCAGACCCAGGCCATCTATGAGCCCGAAAGATTCGAGCAGTTCATGCAGGCGGTGAACCACCTCAAGGTGCCGGTACTGGTGGGCATTATACTGCTGAGGTCAGCGGCGATGGCCCGCTTTATGAACAAGAACGTGGCTGGCGTCCACGTGCCCGAAAGCCTCATCGAGGAGATGGACCAGGCGGAGGACAAGGCGAAAAAGGGCATAGAGATTGCGGCTCGTTTGATAAGGGATATGAAAGGCACGTGCCAGGGCGTCCATATTATGGCTATCGGCTTAGAAAAAAGGGTGCCCGCCATCCTGGACGCTGCCGGGCTATAAGGGGCTGGTATTCACCACAGCTAAGGACTTACTGCTGTTATGCCCTTCGGAAACTGGCGCGCCCGAGGGGATTCGAACCCCTGCCCCCGGTTCCATACAATCTCCGTGCTCCAAAGAAACGTCATCTAAGGATAGGCCTTTTGTCCCGAGTTGTGAGCTGCTCCAACCGAAAAGGGCGGGGCAAGCTGGTTGACAACGGTCGGGGTTCTATTATAATCGGTCTGGTCGAAGATGGACGCCTTTGGCAGGCAGACAGTTTCGATATCCTTAGGCGTGTCGAGGACGTCCAACGGCGGCAGCCAGGACCCGCTCCCGTGATGGAGCATTCCTGGGAAATCGAGAATTGTGAGGAGGCATAGTGGAGAGAACATTCTGTTCCGGTTCAGGGATAGAAATCAAGGAGGTTTATGCTCCTGAGGACTTGCGTGAATTTGACCATGCTCGCGACCTGGGGATGCCCGGGGCTCCACCGCTTACCCGTGGTATCCATAAGAATATGTACCGCGGAAGACCGTGGTCCATCCGCCGCTATTCGGGCTTTGGTACCCCGGAAGAGACCAACAAACTGTACAAGACCGAGCTGGAGATGGGGCAAACCGGGCTTTCCATCGCTGTCGATCACCCCACTTCTTGTGGCCTGGATTCCGACAACCCGAAAGCAATTGCCGAAGTGGGGGTCGCTGGAGTTTCTGTAGACAGCCTTCTGGATATGGAGATTATGTTTGAGGGGATACCTTTGGAAAAGGTGGCCACCGCTATTATTTCAGGGCCCTTTCCCTCTGCGCCCCTAACTGCGATGTATTTCCTTATGGCGGAGAAACAGGGCATAGACATAAAGCGACTTCGTGGTACCTCCTACAATGATGTTATGGGTGTTGGCGGATATCTGTGGCGTCCAGACCAGATTGCTCCCCGACACCAGCTTCGTATCATCGTGGATTGCATCGAGTGGTGCAGTGAGGTTGCTCCTAATTGGCATCCGGTGAACTTCGATTCCTATAACTACCGGGAACAGGGCATCAATGCCGTCCAAGAGCTGGGGATGCTCCTGGCCAATGCCATCGGCTATATCGAAGAGGAGAAGCGCCGTGGAAGAATACCCCTGGACAATTTCATTCGTTCCTTCTCCTTCAATATGGGAGCCCATAACGATTTCTTTGAGGAGATTGCGAAGTTGCGGGCAGGGCGGCGAATGTGGTATGCCATCGCCCGGGATCGCTATGGAACCGAGGACCCCAGGTGCTGGCAGTTCCGCCTCCATGTCCAGTCCTCGGGGTGCACCCACACCACCCAGGAGCCGTACAACAACCTCATTCGCATAGCCTATCAAGTGCTTAGTGCTGTCCTGGGTGGAGCGCAATCGGTCCATGGCAACGCTTATGACGAGGGGCTATGTTTGCCCACTGAGGAGAGCATGCTTCTCTCCATCAGAACTCAGCAGCTACTGCAACACGAAACAAACGTCATCAACACCGTGGACCCTCTGGGGGGTTCCTACTATATTGAATCGCTCACCAATGAGATAGAAAAGCGTGCCTGGGAATATATGAAAGAAATTGAGCGCGCAGGTGGCATAGTCTCAGCCATAGAAACTGGATGGATTCAAAGCGAGTTCAAGAAAGCCATGCTTGAGCACGAGCGAAGGGTGAATTCAGCAGAGGTAGCAGTAGTGGGAGTCAACCTTTTCAAGCTTCCCAGGGAGCCCTACAAGGTGCCTATTTTTCGCCCTGATCTCAAAGCGCCGGAGGTACAGGTCGAGAGACTGGAGCGGGTAAGAAGGGAAAGGGACACGGCCAGGGTTACGCAGGCACTTAGAGACCTTCGCCAAGCTACTCTGGATGGCGAAAACGTAATGCCCGGGGTGATGGAAGCTGTCAAGGCCTATGCCACACTGGGAGAAATCTGTGATACGTGGCGGGAGGCCCAGGGAATATGGGAATGCCCTATGAGAGGGTGACTATGAAAGGGCAACCTCTAAGGATATTGATGGTGACGCCAGGACTTGATGGGCACTGGCGAGGAAAAGTAACCGTCTCCCAGGCGCTGCGTGATGCAGGGATGGAGGTCGTCTACGGCGGCAATATGGCTCCCAGGGAGATCGCCGAAGCCGCGGTTCAGGAAGATGTGGATATCATAGGTTTGAGCATTCTCTCTGCAGCCCATCTCCGATTGGTCGAGCTTACACTGCACGCCCTGGAAGGGAAAGGGATCAAGGATATCCCGGTGGTGGTAGGAGGCACGATACCGGAGGAAGATATCCCCATGCTGAAGGAAATGGGAATTATAGAGGTGTTTCGCCCTGGAACACCTCTGCGGGATATCACCAGCTTCTTTCAGAGCCGATTTGCTAGGAGGGCTGCTCCCTAGACAGCACCGAGGTATGCCTGCACCCTGTGCCAAAAACTGAGTACCTGCGGCCGTCACCTTGGCTTTTCCTCTCCCCGCCTCCCAGGATACACGATGGGCTTTGGTGCAATAGCCCCTAGCCAAGTACAGATTCTGGTGCTACAATAGCAGCACCTAATAGAAGGTCGCCGGTTCATTTGTGGAGGAGGCGGCGTTGCATGTGGCATCGAAGATATAGCACCTTCCATTTTGGCTTTCCCCCTTTTGGGTTTTACTTTCATGCAATCAGACCTTTTCCTAAGCGTGAGGAATATCCACGCATGCTGGAAGAATATAAGAACCCTAGCTGCCGTTCCAGCCAAGGAGATGTGAAAGCCGTTGCACCTCAACGAAGATCCATAGTAGGCTAATACGGGCGGGGTGTGGAAGATGGCTAAGGGCACCATTGGAAGGCTGATTAGAGGCCATGGCTTCGGCTTCATCCAAACGGACGATGGTTACAAGTTGTTCTTCCAGCGTAGCGAGCTGAGGGGGGTGAGCTATGATTCGCTGAGGGAAGGGCAGCGGGTGGAGTTTGAGGTGACACGTGGGCTTGGTGGATCACGTGAGGTGACCGTGAGGCTCGCAGAGGAGAGTGGCTAGAATCGCGCATGTTTGACCTTCATGGAGGTGTGGTCATGCCTAAGGTGATCATCATTTACGACACGGTATATGGAAATACTAGGATAGCTGCTGAAGCTATGGCTGACGGAGTCAAGGAAACGGGATTGCAGGTGGAAGTTAGGCATGTCAAGGATGTGAAACCAGAGGATGTGACTGCCGCTGACCCCATTATGATGGGCTCGCCAACACATGCCGGGGCACTGAGGAGCACTAAATATGGCATACTCCGAGATAGTCGAAGGCTTGAGGACATGTGAGTTGTTTGCCCCACTAGGTGAACAGGAAGTAGAGGGGCTAGCTGCCTCGCTGGCTGGCTCGTGTCAGATAGAAGCTTACGAAGCGGGTGATACCATATTCACTCAAGGTGAGCATAGTACGAGGCTATACGTAGTGGCAGAGGGGCAGGTACTACTTCAAAGGACTTTTTACCTGGGAGACCGGACAGCAACGACATCAGTTGCCCTTCTGGGAAAGGGCAGAGCTATGGGCTGGACCGCATTGCTGTATGGACCTCGCTATGCGACGGCATCTGCCGTCTGCCAAAAGCCGACCCGAGTCATATCTGTGGAAGGCACCGCCCTTCGTTCAGTGCTGGAAAAGGAGCCAAGCATAGGCTTCAGAGTAATGGAACGGCTTGCCTGCATGCTGGGGGATAGACTTCGGGCGGCATATAGTGCCATGGAAACCCATCTCTAGTTGGACAGCCGCCGCCCCGAGATCGACCCCCGCTTTTGCCTTTTCCAGCTTCAGGCAGCGAGGATTTTGGGATCTCCGCTCCTTTTTTGCCTTACAGCAGGGTGATTGATAGGACGGGTTACCCCTTGCCTATGCGGTAGACCTTCGTGCCGCACACCGGGCACTCGCCCTGAGTCGCCGGGCGGCCGTTTTTCATCACGATCGATCTCGGATTCTTGATCTCCCTCTTGGTGCGACACTTCATGCAATACGCTTCCATTTAGAAAACTCCTTTCTTCCGCGCTTGGCGGACGTTGTGATAACAGAGTAGCAAACAACTACGTATCTGTCAATGTCTCCCGGTGGCGATCCGTCCCGCTCAACAATCTGGACTTTCATTACATCAAGTTGCCGGTGTGACTTGAAGTCACTATCCCTATTAGACGGCCGCCCTTCTTCTGCCAAAGACGAGCAAGTATACCGCCGTTGCCGCGGCTGCTTTGGAAGATTTAGGGCAAGACCGTGCGAAAGTGTATTGACAAAGCAGGGGCAAGGTGTTATCGTTTGCTAATTTTTAGCAGGGGATCTCCGGGGCTGGTCTCGATGTCGCTGAAGTAGGCCCAGGTGCGAACTAGGCTACGGAGGTCCCTTTTGTTTGCCCCGGAAATGGCTACCGTCCCAGCTTATAGGTGGCACACCTCTATCTCCCGCTCGATCGTGATGTACTGCCCGCGCCCCAGGGTTCCGCCGTCGGCCACCAAGAACTCCCCCTCCCGGTTGATGCCTCCAGTACTTGAATTTCGACAAACGAGACTACAATTCAGGGCTAATCTCTACATTACATTTTGCTTGCTGGAGCGAAGTCTATGCGTCGCTACTGAGGTCCCTTTTGGGGGCCCGGGCTTCAACAGGCAGCAGCAAGGAGATTTGACGAGGTGCAGGAGGCGGATGTTAGCAAAATGTTTGCAACCTGATTAGAGCCAGATACGCGCCCGGCAGGATTCGAACCTGCGACCCTCGGTTCCGAAGACAGAAACGGATGGCCCCACCCAGTGCCACTAGATACGATTCTGTGCCATCCTGTTGAGGCGCGCCGGCGATTTTGTATTTGGGTGTGGCATCCTGTGCCACTGGGTGCTAAACAGTTTGTCGGCAAAATGTCGGCACGAACTGAGTGAGCAACATGTGACGCCGTTACGGTTCAGAAACCCAACGGGTCAGTGATGACGCCATATAGGTCCGGCCTTCGGTCTTTGAAGATATCCACCTCAAACTCTCCAGGAGCGAATACCAGGTGCTTCTCCCTGGCTGTTTCTGGTTCGATATGAGCGTAAAGGATATCTTCCTCATAGGGCTTTCCTTCAGCCAGAGCTATCCCTCCAGCCCAGTGGGCAATCTTGCTGCGACCGATAAAGCTTGTGCCTCGCTCCTCTCCAACACGGTTAACGGCAACAACGAAGACTAGGTTCTCAGCGGCTCTTGCCGGGATAATATGCTCTGGGACGAACTCCCTACTCAGAGGCCAATTCGTAGGGAGAACGATAATCTCAGCTCCCTTCAGTGCCAGAACACGCGCGTGTTCGGGAAAATTGATGTCGTAGCAGATGCCCATCCCTATCCTGCCAATCTCGGTCTGACATACCCTCAGAGGCAGGTTGCCCTGGTTCACGAAGCGGTCAACCCCCAGATAGGGAAGATGAACCTTGCGGTACTTGGCGAGTACTCCTCCAGAACCTAGAAGGGCTGCTGCATTGTAGATTCTGCCACCGTCACTTTCCAACAATCCGATCACCACATACACATTAAGTTCCCGGCACACGTCAAGCATTTTCTCGGTGCTCGGGCCGGGGATAGGTTCACAAAGGGGCAGGGCTTCCTCAAGGCTAGTGAATACGTACCCAGTCAAGGCGCACTCAGGAAAGACAATGAGCCGAGCGCCCTCCCTGGCGGTGGCCTGAAGCAACTCCAGGCATCTTGTCAGGTTCCTATCCTTCTCAAGGATCCTGGGCTCCATCTGCACCCCAGCGATCTTCAGCTTCTCGTCCATCTCCAGACTCTCCTCACACTTCTTGAATTTCATTTGGCTGCATACGGCACCTGTTGCGGCCTGAGCAACGCGAAACCTGCCAGTCATCAAAAATAGAGGCGAAAACCGTGGGCCGAGGCCTCGAAGCCCAGAGAGTCATAGAACCGATGCGCCTCCTCGCGCCTTTTGTCGCTGCTCAACACGATCCTATAGCATCCCGCCTCTTTAGCTCGGGCTATGGCATACTCCATCAGCAGTCTGCCGAAACCTCGACGCCGGTGCCTGTGATCAGTGACGAGGTTCTCCACCAGGGCCCAAGGGCAAGCGCCATGGGAAAGGTTGGATACAATGAGGAGCACCATGGTGCCCATAACCTCGCCTTGGTATTCGGCAACCAGAAGCTCGTGCCCTGGGGCAGTGCAAATCTCAGCAAAGACCAGTCGGTAATCATCTGGAGAAAGCCTCCGGCTCAGTTCAACTTGAGACGTGGTGAGAGCCAATTCGCGGTAAAGCTCCAAGATACGGGGGATATCCTCCTCTGTAGCGAGTCTAATCGTCAACATCTTTCTCTGAGACCTCCTTGCCAGCACGAGTAGCATAGAATAGGCTTGGCTGAGTGTCAATCAGGGGCTCCGACTCGTCAAATTTTACGTTTTGACGAATTGTTTGATTACATTTCGATGTAATGTTTAGTTTCCCACCAGAGATATCAGGGCAAAACCACTTAACTTTGAGTGTGTTGGGACAAATTTGCTCAACCTTGGAGACTATGTATTGAGCTTAGAGGGCCTCACAGTGAGAGCCTATTGACAGGGCTTTTCTCTCAAGGTATCCTGTGGTCGCCGACTGCACAGGGGAAAAATTCGCCTAGGCAATCCCCGTTCGATCCTTCATCTGCAACAAGGTAAGCACAACGACCTAGAGGAGGTAAAACTTTATGGGGGTAATTGGGAGCATCAGTAAAGGCGTCTTACTGGCTGCTGGCGACGGCGGACGTTTACGCCTTCTAACCTCCACTTGTCCCAAGGTCCTGCTGCCGGTGCAGGGCAAGCCGTTGATCTGCCACCCCATCGAGGCGTTGGCAACGGCGGGAATTAGGGAAATAGCGGTAGTGATCGGCTACCTGGGGAGTCAAGTGAGGGCGGCGCTTGGCGATGGTAGCCGCTTTCACGTCAAACTGGACTACATTCTGAACTTGGACTATCACGGCGGGAATGCTATTTCGGTAAAGAAAGTCAAACCTTGGGCAGCGGGAGAGCCCTTTGTTCTTTGTATGGGAGATCACATAATCGAACCGGACTTCGTTTCTCGCCTCTTAGATAAATCCCCCATTGCCGAGACGCTGTGCGTTGACTTCGCTCCAGCAGGCCACCACCAGCTTGCAGAAGCGACCAAGGTTGTCGTGGATAGCACCGGCTTCATCAAGCGCATTGGCAAGGGGCTGGCGTACTGGAATGCCATCGATACCGGTGTCTTTGTGCTGACGGAAAAGTTCCTGGATGCCATAGACGAGCTCATTCCTGAGCTTGGCATCGATATCGAGATCAGTGACGTTATCCGGGTTCTGGTAAGCAGAGGCTATCGTTTTGCCACCTGCGATGTTAGTGGTTGCTTATGGGCAGACGTAGACACCGAGGAAGACCTGGACTTTGTCACCGCGTAGAAAACAAGAATGGATGTCGTGTACGATGGTTTTATCTCCAGACATATCAATCGGAAGCTATCGGAGCCGCTAGCACGGATACTGGCCAGGACAAGACTGACCCCCAATCAGGCCACCTGGGGCGCAATGGGTATTGCGGTTTTGTCCTTTGTCAGCTTCGTTATGGGCCAGAATATTCCGGGCGGCATCCTGGCCCAGCTATCCTCCATCGCCGACGGGATAGATGGCAGCCTAGCCCGTCTCAAGGGCATGACCTCGGTGTTCGGCAGTTTTTTGGATTCCGCGCTCGACCGCTATGCCGACGCCCTAATAGTGCTGGGAATGATCTTATGGTCCCTGTCTCATGAGAGCTATCCCGGAACTTGGCTGGTGGGCTTTCTAGCCATTGTCGGCACCATCTCCGTCAGCTATACCAGGGCCCGCATTGATCCTGAGCATCGCCTCCTTTTCGATAAAGGACTTTCCTCGATCGCCTCGCGCGATATCAGGCTCTTCTTGATAATGCTGGGATGTGTCGCCGGCCAGGTCTATTTTTGCCTCGCGGCAATAGCCATTCTAACCAACCTGGTGGTCTTCTATAGGCTTATCTATAGCTACAAGTTCCTCAGGGCAGAGGATAGACGGCCTGAATCTGACCTCCGACCTGCGGAGCTGGAAGAGGATACCACCACAAAGCAGGCTTGAACGATGATCGTACAGTGTGATTTTGATAGCACCATAACCACAAATAACCTCAGCCTTCTGCTAAGGGAAAGATTTGCCATTGGGGATTGGCAGAAGATTGAGTCCGACTACCTTCAGGGTCAACTGACCGTGGAGGTGAGCAATATGCGGCAATACGCCCTCATCAAAGAGTCCAGGGAGAAGCTCCAGGAATTTGCCCGACACAGCGTCGAAGTCAGACCAGGTTTTTTGGAGTTCGCCGAGCATTGCCGCGCCACTGGCGTTCGGCTCGTCATCGTCAGCAGCGGCCTCGACTTCTATATTGAAGCAGTGCTCGACGAGATCGGTGCCTCAGATTTGGAGTTGCACTGCGCGCGGACGTCCTTTAGCCAAGACGGCATCGTCGTCTCCTACCTCGATCCCGAGGGGAATATCGTCGAGGAGGGATTTAAGAGGAAATGGCTAGCCTGGCTGAAGGGACGGGGTGATTCCGTCACCTACATCGGGGATGGCCTCTCAGATTGGGAGGCAGCTTGTGCCGCTGACCAGGTATTCGCCATTGGGCACTTACATACATTGCTCAGCGCCGCCTCAGTCACCCACCACACCTTCTCCGACTTCCACGATATACTGCGCCAGATGCGCCATCTTTGAAGGTTGACACAACCCTCAGATGGACCACGCCGTGAACTCAATCATTTTTAGGCATCGACCAACAAAATGATGAAATGTTCAGGCTGAGACCAAAGAGTCAGGGGGATTACCACCCACAGACGTAAGGCTTGCAAGCACATCTCCCAATGAGGTAGTGTCAAGTGGACTATGATATACTTTGAGCGATGGAAGGTTCTGCAACCACGATATATCTGTGCGGCCTGGTTTTTCAGTTGACAGGTATACTGATTGCGGCTGGATCCAGCCTAGGGTGCCCTATCCTTCGGCGTTACGCTTCGAAGTTGGAACCCTGCTCAGAGACGGAGTGGGATTCGAACTTCCTGCTATCTTTATTAGCTCGGAGTTTTCCCCGCCAGTGAGCTCGATAATAAAGATTCATTGCCCAAAGCCCCCTCAAATTACGGCGTGCCACTCCGACCCTCCTCCAAATCGACGGTATGCTATAGAACTCGCGCCAAGCCCAGTCATGCCCCCTTTGCAGCGTCTCTCGGGACACTCGCCTTGGCTCAAACACGAGGTTATGCCCATACTGTGACCAGTCCTTGGTGATTATTCGACCCGCCTCATCCAAGGATTCGCAGAGGGTGGTGCCCGGATACGGCACGAGAAAATCAAACTGAGCGCTCTCTAGCCGCATTTTCTGGGCAAAGCGGACCGTGTGTTTGAAAACATCTTCATCGTCTTCGTCGAAGCCAAAGATAAAGAAGCCGTGGATGGCGATGCCGTGGGAGTGGATCTTTCTGATCACGTTTTCGTATTCGTCCACCACATTGATCCCCTTGCCCACCGCCGCCAGATTGGCTGGGGATAGCGACTCAAACCCGATGAGTAGGTCGATGCAGCCGCTAGCGGCTGCCAGTTTGAGTAATTCGTCATCTCTCGCTATCGTGACCGAGGCCTGGGCAACCCACTTGATTTTATATAGAACAAGGGCGCGAAAGAGCTCTTTGGCAAACTTCGGGTTGCCGACGATGTTATCGTCGACGAAGGCGATGAGTTTCCTCTCGTTGAATGGTTCGATCTCCTTGAGGATTTCTTCTACCGGGCG
>JAUVVB010000003.1 GCA_030604825.1 Chloroflexota bacterium
CTGGTCAACCTGGTCAATATCTTCAACCCCCAGCTCATCCTCATCGGGGGCGGGTTATCCCAGATGGGAAATTTGCTCCTGGATCCTGCCCTCAGGGTGGTGAGGGAGCATGCCTTCGAGGTGTCGGCCAGGGCAGTTCGTATTGAGGTCTCCCCGCTAGGGGCTGATGCCGGGGCACTGGGAGCGGTAGCACTGGTTCTTGAGCAGAGGAATAAGGCAGATGATTAAGGAGGAATAGATGGCAAAGGTTCTGGAAGGGATAAGGGTTCTGGACTTCGGGCGCTTTGTTGCCTGTCCCTTTTGTGGCCTTCTTTTGGCCGCCATGGGGGCGGAGGTTATCAGGGTGGAAAGGCCGGGGGGAGAAGTAGATAGAAGGACAGGCCTGCTCGCCCCCAATGGGGAGAACTTCTTCATGTTGACCCTTGGCCGCAATAAGAAGGCCATCACCCTGGATTGGCTCACCGAGGGGGGGAGGGAGATCCTCAAGGATTTGGTGAGGCGAAGCGATGTGATAATTGATAGCTTCAGCCCCGATGCCAAGCAGGCCATGGGCCTTGATTATGCCTCCCTGAAGCAGATCAATCCCGGGATCATCGTGGCATCGGTATCGGGATTCGGTCAGTATGGGCCCTATTCCCGGCGACGCTGCTTCGACCCCATAGCTCAGGCGATGTCGGGGGCGATGACCATCACCGGCTTCCCCGGCAGCCCACCAACCCGCTCTGCGGTGCCCTACGTTGACTTTGCCACCGGCCTTTATGCTGCCCTGGGGACAATGCTCTGCCTTTTCTATAGGGAGAAGACGGGAATCGGCCAGGAGGTGGATGTCTCTCTGATGGATACCGCCCTCTCCTTCATCGGTCGCCACATCGCCGAATACAAGGTAATGGGCGAGCCTCAGCAGCAGATTGGCAACCACAGCCGCCACTGCATCGCCGAGTTGTTCGAGGCCCAGGATGGATGGATTTTCATCAGCCTGATCACCAACGATATCTGGCGCCGCTTCCTGCGGGCGGCGGGAATGGAGGACCTGGAGGCGGAGCCCAGATATGAGGATGACCTTTCCCGATTCCGCAATCGCCACCTCCTCAACCCCGTAATCGCCCGCTGGGTTTCAGGGCGGACGGTGGATGAGGTGATGGGGCTGCTGATGGAGCACGGGGTGCCTTGCGGACCGGTGAAGACCATACCCGAGGTGGCGGAAGACCCCCATGTCTGGGCCCGCGACATGCTGGTGGAGGTTGATTGTCCCGATATGGGTAAGGTTCCCCTATCGGGATTGGCGATAAAGCTTTCCCACACCCCGGGGGAGGTGAAGGCCCCGGCGCCAAGGGTTGGGGAGCACAATGAGGAGGTCTATTGCCGCCTCCTGGGATATGCCAAGGAGGAATTGGCACGCCTCGAGGAGCAGGCGGTCATCTAATCCGTCCCCACAAGGTTAACCACCTGGCAGCCCAATCCGTTGAACCGTGGCATATGGGGTCGCTTGGCAGAGGGGCGGTGCTAATGCTATACTGGAAAGATGCAACCTGGGAGGGTTGCTTGAACGGGCTGTCACCATTTATAGAATCTAAGGGGGCAGAATGGATTTCGAGTGGACTGAAGAACAGAAGATGATAAAGGCAAACGCCAGGGATTTCCTGGAGAGGGAGATCGCTCCCGTGGTGGACGAGTATGAGCGAAAGGGGCCAATGAGCAAGGAAGATGCCGTAGGGTTCATCAAGCAGCTCATCCCCTTCGGCTATTACCTCGGTGCTTTGCCTGAGGAATATGGTGGCTCCTCCCTGGATCACAAGACTGAAGGCCTTCTCTTCGAGGAGCTATCCCGAGTTTGGGTTAGCCTTACCGGGCTTGTTTTCATAGCTCGAGGCTTGCCCCATACGCTGGTGCACCTGGGCACTGACGACCAGAGGGAGAGGTTTCTATCCCGGGCGCTGGCGGTGGAGATACTCGGCTGCGGGGCGATAACCGAACCCAATGCTGGCTCCGATGCGGCTAGCATCGAGACCACAGCCGTTTTGGATGGCGACCATTACGTGATCAATGGCACCAAGACCTGGATATCCAACGGTTCCATCGCCGATGTGGCCACCGTTGTGGCGGTAACGGACAAGGAGAAGGGGCGTGCTGGGATGTCTCAGATCATGGTGGAGAAGGAGGTATCCCCCTTTGGGGTTCGGGAGCTCCATAAGCTGGGGCAGAGGGCCTTCCCCACTGCGGAGCTGTCCTTTATGGACTGTCGCGTCCCCAAGGAGAACCTTTTGGGCGAGCCCGGGCTGGGTTATCAGAGGACCATGGTTCGCTTCGAGGCGGCGCGCTCTCTGCTCGCTTTGATGGCGGTGGGGGTTTCCCAGGCTGCCATCGATGCTGCCATAAAGTATGCCCAGGAGAGAAAGCAGTTTGGCAGGCCCATCGGCAGCTTTCAGATGATTCAGGAGATGATCGCCGATATGATCGCCGCTACCCAGGCCTCCCGCCTTCTTGCCTATTGGGCTTTGGACCTCATAGATAAGGGGGAGAGATGCCGCTGGCAGTCCTCCCTGGCGAAGTCCTTTGCCACCGAGAGGGCGGTGGAGGTGACATCCAAGGCCATCCAGATCCATGGCGCCATGGGCCTCTCCGATGAATACCCGGTGGAGCGATACTTCAGGGATGCCAGGACGATGACCATCCCCGATGGCGCCACCCAGATCCAGAAACTGATCATTGGGCGCGAGGTCGTGGGCATCAGGGCCTTCGTGTAGAAGATCCAGACAGGGCGGATCGCTGGGAGGTGAAGGGAAAAACGGTGAAGAAAGCAACGAACATCCGTGAACTCATCGAGTCGGGCTATATGGTGCTCCCGGTAAGGGAGGAGATGCGCCGCAACCTGATTCGGAAGATAAAGAAGGAGGAGGAACTCTTTCCCGGGATCATCGGGTTTGAGCAGACGGTTATCCCCCAGGTGGAGAACGCCATCCTCTCGGGGCAGGATATCATCTTCCTCGGCGAGCGGGGGCAGGCCAAATCGAGGATGATCCGCTCTTTGGTTAACCTCCTGGATAGGGAGATCCCCGCCATTGCCGGCTGCGAGATAAACGATAACCCGTATAAGCCTATCTGCAAGGGGTGCCGGGAGAGGATAGAGAGGTTTGGCGATCAGGTGGAGATATCGTGGATTCCCCGGGAGAGGAGGTACGGCGAAAAGCTGGCCACCCCGGATACCACCATCGCTGACATCATCGGTGAGGTTGACCCCATCAGGGTGGCCGAGGGGAGATACCTGTCCGACGAGCTCACCATCCACTATGGCTTGATCCCCCGCACCAACAGGGGCATCTTCTGCATCAACGAGCTCCCCGATCTGGCGGAGAGGGTTCAGGTGGGGCTGTTTAACATCCTGGAGGAGAGGGATGTCCAGATAAGGGGCTATAAGGTAAGGCTGCCCCTGGATGTATATGTCGTGGCCAGCGCCAACCCCGAGGACTATACCAACCGGGGCCGGATCATCACCCCCCTCAGGGACAGGTATGGCTCGGAGATAAGGACCCATTATCCCAAGACCCTGGAGCATGAGCTCCAGATCGTGGAGATGGAAAGGACCATCTTTGATGATGGCTCCCTGGAGACCATCGTCCCCCAATATATGAAGGAGATCGTTGCTGAGATAACCAGCCAGGCAAGGAAAAGCCCGGAGATAAATCAGCGCTCCGGGGTGAGCGTTCGCGTCTCCATCTCCAACTACGAGAATCTGGTGAGCAACGCCTTGAGGAGAGCCATCAGGCTGGCTGAAAAGCAGGCAGCGCCCCGAATCAGCGACCTTCCCTTCCTCATCGCCTCCACCAAGGGCAAGATCGAGCTGGAAGGCGGTGAAGAGGATCGGGAAGGGCAGATCATGGAGAGGCTTACCCGCAGCGCGGTGCTTGCCATCTTCAACCGCTATTTCAGCGTCTACGAGTTCCACGACCTGCTGGAGAGGTTCAAGGCGGGGCTCAGCGTTGAGGTCTCCCCCGAGATGAGGTCTCGAGGATATGTGAGGAGGGTGAAGCAGATAGGGGGACTCCAGGAGGCGATGGATAAGCTGGGTGCCGGCGATAGCCCAGCGGCCACCGCTTCAGCGCTGGAGTTCATCCTGGAGGGGCTGCACCTCAACCGCAGATTGAACAAGGACAAGGTAGTGGGCAGGACCCTCTATCGAGGCTAGCATGACGACCCACCGATATTCCCAGTGGGATGGCAGCCAGGATATCTTTGAGCCCAGCGCCGAAGACCTCATGGATGCCATCTCCGATAGCCTCACCCTCGACGGCGATGTGCTGCGCGCCCTGGAGAGCCTGTTTCGGCTGGGGATGCAGGGGCGCTTTGGGCAGAGGCTTCTCGGCCTTCAGGATTTGCTGGAGCAACTGCGCGCCGCCCGGAGGCAGACCCTGGAAAGATATGACCTCAGTTCCATCCTCGATGAAATCCGTGACAGATTGGATCAGGTCATCAAGACTGAAAGGGAGGGCATAAACAGGCGCCTGGAGCAGGCTGAGGCCACTGGGGACCAGGATCTGGTCAAGGTGGTTCAGGACCTGGCTGCCAGAAACTGCTCCTTTCTGGAAAATCTCCCCCGAGAGATCGCCGCTGCCATCAAGGAGCTGGCAAGCTACGAGTTCATCGACGCTGAGGCCAGGCGACAGTTTGAAGAGCTTATGGATATGCTCAAATCGAGGGTCATGGATTCCTACTTCCGGGATATCCGTCACGACCTCGAGGGCCTGACCCCGGAGGAGCTGGGGAAGCTGAGGGATATGGTGCAAAACCTCAACCGCATGCTGCGGGAGAGGATGGCAGGGCTGGAGCCCGATTTTGAGGGTTTCATGCAGAGGTTTGGCCATTACTTCGGGGCAGAAAGGCCGCAAAGCCTTGATGAGCTGGTGCAGATGCTTCAGCGGAGAATGGCACAGATGCAGTCCCTTCTGGATAGCCTCGCCCCGGAGCAGAGACAGGCCCTCGAGGACCTGGTGGAGTCCCTGCTTCAGGATGAGGGCCTGAGGCAGGAGATAGAGGAGCTGGCAGCAAATCTGGAGCGTCTCTTCCCCATGGGGGAGCTGAGGGCTCACTACCCCTTCAGCGGCGAAGAGCCCCTATCCCTGGCGGAGGCGCTGCGGCTTATGGAGGAGCTCCAGGGGATGGATGAGCTGGAAAGGCAGCTAAAGGGAAGCCGCTTTGCCCCCAAACCGGGGCAGATCGATGCCCAAAAGGTGCGCCACTTTTTGGGGGAGGAGGCATACCGCTCCCTGGAGCAACTGAGGCGAATCACCGACGTCTTGGAGGAGGCGGGTTATATTGGGAGGAAGAGCGGCAGATGGGAGCTCACCCCGAGAGGTATAAGGAAGATCGGGGAGAAGGCGCTGAGGGAGATCTTCTCCTATCTGAAGCGAGGCAGATTTGGCAGGCATCCGGTGGCGGCCAGTGGTATGGGCGGCGACCAGGCCGATGAAACCAAGAAGTATGAATTCGGCGACCCATTTCACCTCCACATCGAGAGGACGCTGATGAGCTCCCTCCGTCGTGAGGGTCCGGGAAGCCCGCTCAAGGTAAAGCCAGAGGACTTTGAGGTTTACCAGGTGGAGTATCTCACCCAGTGCTCCACGGTGCTGATGCTCGACCTTAGCTGGTCGATGCCGGTGCGGGGTAACTTCTTTGCTGCCAAGAAGGTGGCCCTGGCCCTGGATAGCCTGATTCGAGCCCAGTTCCCCAGGGACAACCTCTATATCGTTGGCTTTTCCGATTATGCCCGGGAGATCAAAAAGGAGATGCTTCCCCATATCAACTGGAACGAGTTCGTCTATGGCACCAACATGCATCATGGATTCATGCTTTCCCGTCAGCTTCTTTCCCGGCATAAGGGCGGGAGCAGGCAGATCATAATGGTGACCGATGGCGAGCCCACCGCCCACCTGGAGCAGGGTCATGCCTATTTCGACTATCCGCCAAGCCCGCGCACCCTTCAGTTGACCCTCAGCGAGGCAAAGCGCTGCGCCAAGGAGGGGATCGTCATTAACATCTTCATGCTTGATAGAGACCCCTACATCATGGAGTTCGTCGACCTGCTCACCAAGGTCAGTGGAGGTCGCGCCTTCTACACCTCCCGTGAAAATCTGGGCCAGTATGTGGTGGTGGATTACCTGAGCCACAGGAAGAGGCGGATCACTTCATAGACGGCGTTCTGGCCATCGGGTGGTGCTTGGGGGAAATAATAAGAGGGCTAGGGGCTTTCGTAGGAGCCAAAGATAAAGTTCAAGTCCTTCTCCAGAGCTGAGATGCTTGCTGGCGGAAAGAGCTTTTCATCTATATCGATCATCATTTTCGTTTCCCCCAAAGCGGACCCCACGATGTGTACCCTGAGGCATTCCTTCTCAGCCTTCTCTCCCCCTTTGAATATCAGGGTGCCCCGGGAGATGTGTGATGAGCCGCCAGTAAGGGAATATGTTTGCAACTTTGACTCCGACACTACAAAGCCGTACTTCTGGACAAAGTCTTTAACCTCATCGTAGAGCATCTCAGGGTTTATGTTGTTGTATGTCTTCCTAATCTGCATCCTTTCCCCCTGTTTGATTATGTTCCCCTGCCATTTTATTGTCAAGCGATGCCAGGCTATCCTGCCTTCTCTATTCTTACCGCAGATAGCTTTAGTTCCCCACCGGTCACCAAGTTTGCTGCGCCTTTGGCGAAATGGGCGCTCATGGACACCACCCCCGGGGGCGAAGCCTCCGTTATCCTTGCCTTTGCCTTCACCTGGCCACGGCGTGAGATGACCCTCACCCATTGGTTATCGGCGATGCCCAGATTGGCGGCATCTGCGGGGTTCAGCTCCACCAGCTCCTCGCCCCTCAGCCTCATCAGCCCCTCCACCTTCTGGGTCATGCTGCCCAGGTGATAGAGGCTGCGCTCCGTGGTCAGCATCAGCGGATACTGCTCATCGGGAAGCTCTGCCGGCGCTTCATACTTTAAGGGGGCGAATCTGCCTCTGCCTCGGCTGAAGCCTTCAGCGTGAAGGTTCGGGGTCCCGGGATGATCCCTGGTGGGGCAGGGCCATTGAATCCCGGCTTCTGTGAGGCGCTGGTGGGAGATGCCACCATACTGGGGGACGAGGCGGGCGATCTCTTCCATGATCTGGGATGGGGAATCGAATTCGAAGCCCTCAAATCCCATCCTGCTTGCTATCTGGCAGGCGATCTGCCCATCGGGCCTGGACTCATCTATGGGCTCTATTGCCTGGCGCACCAGCTGCACCCGGCGCTCGGTGTTGGTGAAGGTCCCATCCTTCTCGGCGAAGCTCGCCGCCGGCAGAACCAGATGGGCCAGGCGAGCGGTCTCGGTGAGGAAGATGTCCTGAACCACCAGGAACTTCGTCCGCCTCAGCGCCTTTCTCACATATCGAATATCTGCCATGTTTAGCGCCGGGTTGGCCCCGACGATATAGACGGCCTTTATCTTACCCTCAGCGGCAGCCTCGAGCATCTCAGTCAGGCTTAGCCCGGGATTGGGGTTAAGCGGATAGCCCCAGGCCCTCTCGAATTTCTCCCTGCTCTGGGGGTCTGACAGCGGTTGATAGCCGGGGAGGAAATGGGGCAAGGCACCCATGTCTGAGATGCCCTGGGCGTTATTCTGCCCTTTTAGCGGGTTCAGGCCGCTGCCCTTGCCCATGTTTCCGCTGAGCATCGCCAGGTTGGCCAGGGCAAGCACGTTCTGGGTGGCCTGGCTGTGCTGGGTGAGCCCCGAGCCGTAGAGGATGACTGCCGGTTTATG
Organism: Chloroflexota bacterium; assembly: GCA_030604825.1. GTDB lineage: Bacteria > Chloroflexota > Dehalococcoidia > E44-bin15 > E44-bin15 > JAUVVB01. Next base: position 7,777 of record JAUVVB010000003.1, read on the forward strand.
GGTAGCCAAGGTGCGTGCCGCCTCCTTCAGCAGCTCCTGGGGAACGCCGCTGATTTCCTCGGCCAGGCCCAGGTCGAAATCCCTTAAACAGTCTTGAAATTGCTCAAAATTCTGGCATCGCTCCTCGATGAAGGAAAGGTCAGCCAGGTTCTCATCCAGCATCACCCGCATCATTCCCATGAGCAGGGCGAGATCGCTTCCGGGGCGATTCCTCAGCCACAGGGTTGACAGGCGGCAAAGGTCGATCTCCCTGGGGTTTGCCAGGATAAGCTTTGCCCCTTTCCTTGCTGCCCTCCTTATCCGCTGCCCCAGTATGGGGTGGGAGGAGGTGGGGTTGGTTCCGATGGCGAGGATGCACGCCGCCCTCTCGATGTCATCCATGGAATTGGACATGGCGCCATCGCCAAAGCTGTGGCCCAGGGCTTCCAGCGAGGGGGCATCGCAGAGGCGGGAGTCGCTGTCGATATCGTTACTTCCCATGGCCACGCGGGCAAATTTCTGCAGGATATAGCCATCCTCATTGGTTCCCTTGGCCGAGGCAATGAGGGCAAATTCCTCGCCCCTATATTTGGCGAATTCCGTTGCCATGAGATCGATGGCCTGCTCCCATGATATCTGCGAAAAGGTTCTCCCCCTCTTGACCAGGGGTGAGGTGAGCCGATCCCGGTGGTGAACGAAATCGGCGATGCCAAAGCGCCCCTTGGCACAAAGGGTACCCTTATTTGTGGCGTTCTCCTCATCGCCGCGCACCCCGACGATGGTGCCCTCATCCAGCCCCAGGTATATGCCGCAGCCAACGGCGCAGTAGGGGCAGATGGTCTTCACCTCCTCCTTGGGCCACCTCAGGTCCTTCTCCACCAGGGCAGCAACGGGGCAGATGGCGACGCACTCCCCGCAGGACTCGCACCTTTCATCTATCACCGGCTGGACATCGAAGGGGCGGAGCGTGGTTTCAAAGCCGCGGAAGGTGAAGTCGATGGCATTGGCGCCCACGATTTCGCTGCACACCGAGACGCATTTCCCGCAGACGACGCACTTATTGGGGTCGCGGATGAAGAAGGGGTTGCTGGCATCTACCGGAAGCGCCTTGGGGGTGGGCCTGAGGCGCTTTGGCTTCAGCTTAACCCCAACGAAGGCGGCGATCCGCTGCAGCTCACAGTGGCGATTCTTGGCGCATGCCCCGCAATCGGGGCACTCGGCGGCGATCAAAAGCTCGGCGGCAGTGCGGCGCAGCCTCCTGACCTGGGGGGTATCAGTATGAACCACCAACCCCTCGGCCACGGGCTCGGTGCATGAGGTCACCGGATCGGCCCTTCCTTCCACCTCCACGAAGCAAAGCCGGCAGCCGGCATGGGGCTCCTCCGCCCAGCGCAGGGCACAAAGGTTGGGGATGTAGATGCCATTATCCAGCGCCGCCCACAGGATTTTTTCGCCCTTGGGCGCTTTGATGGTAATGCCATCTATGATCAGATCGACCGTATCCATTATTTCTTCGAAGGGGGAACCAAACTCTTGGGCGATAGCCTTATTATGGCATCGTATTGAGGGGGGCAGGCTTCAAGGCAGGTTCCGCACTTGACGCACTTTTCCTGATCAATGATCTTTATCCCCCTCTTTCCGGTAGATATCGCCTCCACGGAACAGCTCCCCACACAGGCATCGCACGAGCGCTCGCATTTCTCGGGGATGATGTAGTAGGCGGTGAGCTCCTTACAGTAATGCGCTGGGCAGCGCCCCTCCTTTATATGGACTTCATATTCATCGCGGAAATAACGGATGGTGGTGAGGATGGGGTTTGGCGCCGTCTTCCCCAGGCCGCAGAGGGCCCCTTTTTTCACATCTTGGCCCAGTTCTATCAGGAGGTCTATATCCTCTATCTTGCCCTTGCCCTTAGTGATATCCTCAAGGACATCTAGCATCTGCCTTGTCCCCAATCGGCACATGGTGCACTTGCCGCAGGATTCTCGCTGGGTGAACTCCAGGAAATAGCGGGCGGCGTCGACCATGCAGTTGTCCTCGTCCATGACTACCATTCCCCCCGAGCCCATCATCGCCCCGACATCGGTGAGGGAATCGAAATCGATGGCGGTATCCAGCAGGCTTTCGGGGAGGCAGCCGCCGGAGGGCCCGCCGATCTGCACCGCCTTAAACCGCTTCCCTTTAGGGATCCCGCCGCCAACCTCGAAGATGAGCTGGCGCAGCGAGGTGCCCATGGGCACCTCAACGAGGCCGGTGTTCAGTACCTTCCCGGCCAGGGCGAATACCGCAGTTCCCCTGCTCTGCTCCGTGCCCAGGGAGGCAAACCATGGCGCACCCCGATGGATGATCTGGGGAACGCTGGCCAGGGTCTTAACGTTATTGATCAGGGTTGGCTTTCCCCACAGGCCGTGGGTGGCTGGATAGGGAGGGCGATGCCGAGGCATCCCCCTCCTTCCCTCCATGGACCGGATCATCGCCGTCTCCTCGCCGCAGACAAAGGCGCCGGAACCCCTCATTACCTCAGCGTGAAAGCTGAAGTCGCTGCCCAGAATATCATCGCCCAGTAACCCCAAATCCTGGGCTTGCTTCAGGGCGGTTCGGGCGCGCTCCACCGCCAGGGGGTACTCCATTCGAACGTAGATATAGCCCTTTGCTGCCCCCACTGCATAGCCAGCGATGATCATCCCCTCGATGACTGATTGAGGTTCGCTCTCCAGGATGGCTCGGTCCATGAAGGCGCCGGGGTCGCCCTCGTCGGCATTGCAGATCACGTATTTTGGCTCTCCCGCCGCCTGGCGACATATCTGCCACTTCTCTCCCGTGGGGAAGCCAGCGCCACCACGCCCCCTGAGCCCTGACCTTTTGACCTCCTCAATAACCCCCTCCCTCCCCATCGCCAGTGCCTTGGCCAGCCCGCCATAGCCCCCGTTGGCGATATATTGGTAGATGTCCTCGGGGTCGATATAACCGCAGTTTTTTAGCAGGACGCGGGTCTCATATTTGAACCTGGGCTGATCGAAGATACTGGGGATGAGCTCGTTTTCCTCCAGGGCACCCAGGGCAAATTCCAGGCAGGGGTCATCGCCCAGCAGGAAGTCCTGCACCAGCCGGGAGGCAATCCCGGGGGTCACATAGCCGTAGCAAATGGGGGGGTAGCCTGGCTTTTCTATGATCACCAGCGGCTCGGCGTAGCAATAACCCATGCAGCCAACCTGGGTTAGCTTGGCCTCAACCTTATGCCTCTCCAGCTCATCGTGGAGGGTTTTCACCACATCCAGAGCCCCGGCTGCCCTGCCGCAGGTGGCGGTGCCAACCAGGAGGTGAGGCCTTTTGCCGTCTTTAAGCGCTTCCCACCGTTTAAGGGCTTGGCCCCTGATCTCCTCGAAGGCCTGCCATATCCGCCCCTTAGCCTTATCGGTCACTTGCTATTTTCCTCGCCCTTTTCTTTCTCCAGCTCGAAGGATAGCAGTATGCCGTCCACCCTGGTGGGCGAAACCCTGCCCTGAACCTCCTCGTCAACTACGCTCACCGGGGCCATGGCGCAGCAGCCCACACAGGCCACTCGTTCCAGACTGACCTGGCGATCTGGGGTGGTTTGCCCCGGTTTGATGCCCAGCCGCCTTTCCCAGGCCTCCAGGATGTTCACCCCGCCCTTCATATGGCAGGCAGTTCCCAGGCAAACCTTTACCGGGTGCTTTCCCGGCGGGTTAAGCCGAAATTGATTATAGAAGGTGGCCACACCCAGGACCTCGATCTCCGTGATCCGCATAAATTTGGCGATCTCCTTGATCGCCTCCCTGGGTAGATAACCAAACCTGGCCTGAATCTCTTGCAGAATGGGGATCAGCTTTCCCCTTTCCCCACCATGCCCCCTCAGTATTTCCCGTGTCTGCCTTATTCGCTCCTCTTCATCCGTCACCGATATGCCTGACCTCGCCTGAATCAATCTGTCCAATTATAACATAATAAAGGTGACTAATAGAAATGAGAGGTGCTGGACAAAGGGGGGGCAGCGGTGTAATCTGGTTTGTCGAGGGATTAAGAGGAGGTCAACAATGAACTTCGAGATCACCGCCGAGCAGAGGGAGTTGAGGCGGGAGGTGGCGGAGCTTGCACGGAGATTTCAGCCCAGGATTGATGAGTGGGAGGCAAAGAGCATTGCCCCCAGGGAGCTATTTGAGGAGCTGGGCCGGAGGCGCTGGATGGGGCCCATCGTCCCCCCACAGTACGATGGGATGGGCAAAGGGGCTATGGAATACTGTATCATCAGCGAGGAGCTGGCCAGGTTTGGGCTCTTTGGCCCCCAGCCCACCATTCAGGCGGAGAAGCACCTCCTTGCCTCGGGAAGCGAGGAACAGAAACAAAGCTATCTTCCCATGCTGGCCAGGGGGGAAGGGATAGCGGCCATTGCCATCTCCGAGCCCATGGTGGGCTCCAGCTTCGAGCTAATGGAGACCACGGCGCTCAAAAGGGAAGGGGGCTATGTGCTCAACGGGCGTAAGTCCCACATCAACTTTGCCGCCGATGCCGCCATAATCCTGCTCTATGCCAAAAGCGAAAGGGGCCTCTCCATCTTCATCGTTGAAAGGGGAACGCCGGGCATCAGGTTCGAGAAGGGAGACCCCATCGGGCAGAGGATGCAGCCCATCTACGATTTCACCCTGGAGGATGTTCGGATTCCCCAGAACCAGCTATTGGGCGAAGAGGGCGATGGCATGAGCACCTTTTTCGCCAGCTTCAACCTGAGCCGCATCGGGAATGCCTCATGCCTCATCGGGCTGGCCAGAGGTGCGCTGGAGGAGGCCATCGATTATGCCAAGCAGAGAAGGGTGGGAGGAAACCTGGTAACCGATTTCCAGGGCATCCGCTGGATGGTAGCCGAGCTGGTGACCAGGATCGAGGCGGCAACCCTGCTCAGGGACAAGGCGGCATGGCTGGAGGATCGGGGGGTGGAGCACGCCCTGGAGACGGCCATGGCCAGGTACTATGCTGCCGAGGTGGCGGAGGAGGCCTGTTCCCAGGTCTTCTCCCTGGTGGGAGGCTGGGGTTGCCGCCGGGAGAGGCCCTTTGAACGCTTCTGGCGGGACGCCAAGGTGGGCAAGCTGGCCGGCGGCTCCTCCGAGGTGCTCAAGAACCTCATCGCCAGGCGGGTGCTGGGCAAGGAGGGAGCTCCATTATCTTGACGTTGCCCCATCGCCTTGCTACAATCGCCATCGTCTCAATAGAATCTTTGGAGGGGAAATGATCAAAAAAGCTCGTAAGTTAGGAAGGGGGGTTGCTATAGTAGGCGCTGGAATGAGCAAATTCGGCACCTTCAGGGGAATGTCCGGTCGGGACCTGGTGGTGGAGGCCTTCAAGGAGATGAGGGCCTCCGTTGATAAGGGCTTCGACCCCAATGACATTGAGGCCTTATATGTAGGTAACCTTTCCAGCGACCTCTTCGAGGGGCAAGCCCATACTGCCCCCATCATTGCCGACTGGCTGGGGATGATCCCCAAGCCGGCGACCAGGATCGAGGATGCCTGCGCCTCCAGCGGCGTTGCGCTCAGGGAGGGTATCATCGCCATCGCCTCCGGGCTTTATGACATCGTTCTGGTGGCTGGGGTGGAGAAGATGACCGACCTGCCCACGGAGAGGGTTACCGATACCCTGGCAGCCGCCGCCGATGCCATCTATGAGCTGCCCGCAGGCTTCACCTTCCCCGGGCTCTACGCCGCCATCGCCACCGCCCACATGAAGAAGTACGGGACCAAGATAGAGCACTTCATGAAGGTGGCGATAAAAAATCACGATAATGGGGCGCTAAACCCCAAGGCCCAGTTCAATAGCTCCATCAGGGACATCATGGCCAGCCGCATGAAGAAGGCCGAGGAGCGGGGGCAGCCCGTTCCCGCCTGGAGGGATGAGATGGACTTCCTCAACGACCCCCAGGCTAATCCCATCATCGCCTGGCCGATGAGGCTGTTCGATTGCTCCCCCATCACCGATGGTGCTGCCTGCATTCTGCTGGCGGCGGAGGAGATAGCCAAAAACTTCACCGACAATCCCATCTACATCATCGGCGCTGGTCAGGCAAGCGATGTCGCCCTTCATCAGCGGGAGGACCTCACCTCGATAACGGCGGCGAAGGTAGCTGCCCAGCAGGCCTATGAAATGGCGGGCGTTAAGCCTCAGGACATCCAGATAGCCGAGGTTCACGATTGCTTTACCATCGCCGAGATAGTGGCCACCGAGGACCTGGGCTTCTTCAACCCTGGCGAGGCGCCCAAGGCTGTGGAGGATGGAATTATGGCCAGGGACGGAGCCAAGCCCATCAACACCTCCGGCGGGCTCAAATCCAAGGGGCACCCGGTGGGGGCATCGGGTGCTGGCCAGGTGGTGGAGATTTGGAGCCAGATGAGGGGGGAGGCGGGAGCGCGCCAGGTCCGGGGCAAGGACATCACCCTGGCCCTGACCCACAATGTAGGTGCCACCGGCGGCACCTGCGTAGTTCATATCTATGAAAGGCGGTGAATCGGTGGAACAGAGAGAATTTAGCGGCGCTTCCTTTTACCAGTTTCTAGGTGAAGGGAAGCTCATGGCTTCGAGGTGCAAAAAATGCGGCACCCTGTATCTGCCTCCCAAGCCCCTTTGCACCAGGTGCTATAGCAATGAGATGGAGTGGGCGCAGATGAAGGGGAAGGGAAAGCTGGCTGCCTTTACCACCATCGCTGTGGCCCCCACGCTGATGATGGAGGAGGGCTATGGCCGGGATAATCCCTACTGCACCGGCGTGGTGGAGCTGGAGGAGGGCCCCAAGATCAGCGCCCGCATCCTGGGGGTGGACGCCAAGAAGCCCGAGGAAATCGAGGTTGGCACCCCGCTCACCGTGGAGTTTGTGGAGCGGGGTGAAGGCGAGCAGAAGAAGACGTTTCTGGCGTTCAGGGCGTAATAGATAGCTTTCTGGCGAAAAAAGGAGGTGAGAGATGGAAGCTGATAGGCTTCGTGGAGTGGCAGTGTCCTGCTTCGGGCTGATTCTTCTAACGGGCGCCATTCTGGTCCTGGTCTTCGTTCCCTCGTGGGGGCGATGGGTGGCAGCATACCCGGCGCAGATAGCCGAATTGCCGTTCCCCCCCGAGGCAACCCCGATTGTTATGGGCCTCACCGCAATAATTGGCCCGCTCCTGGAGCAAATAGGTGGCTATATCCAGGCGGTGGGCTATTTCATCGGCAGCCTGCTGACGATCGTAGCAATAGGGCTAACCTCTATTGGCTTTTCTTTGGCAAGAGGGCAAGCCTCTAAACATCTGGAATGACGGAACTTCAAGGTGAGGATTCTTTTCGACTTACGAAAATCATGTAGCCCCGCTAGTGATTCTTATGGTGAAAGGAGAAGACTACAGTGACGAAAAACATTGTGATCGCAGTATTGGCCGTGGTACTGGTAGCTGCCATTGGTGTATGTGTCTATCTTGGTATTGCACTTTCTGATGCACGGTCTGAAAACGCCTCGCTACAGTCTGAATATGCCTCGCTACAGTCTGAATATGCCTCGCTAGAGTCTGAATATGAGAGCCATCAAGTCACGGTGGCGGATGTAGCCGCAAAGGCTGATCTCTACCTTGCCGTCGCCCGACTCAGGTGGCAGGACTCGGCGGAGTCTCCTTATTGGATGACGGATTGGGAATACAAAAGGCACAGAGACCAGGTCTTGCGAGCTACCAACGATGGGCGCCTAATAGATGCAGCAGATACATGGTGGCATAGCGGGCCGGAGTCGGAAGAGTGGGATAACTGGCAGTACACTAGGGCACTAATCGAGGGTTTGGCTGAGACCCTGGATGATATCGGCTGTGAAGATTGGACATGGGTAACTGAATAGCAGCTCCAGGCACGGCTTGACAGACCAGGGAAGTTTGCCTACCCTACCCCTGCAGGAGTTCGTATATGGCCCTCGTTCCCTTCAAATCGTTCCCTCATAGAGGGACCTCGCTAGTCGGGCACAGAGCCCGGCTCGATAAACTACCAAGAATGTCTGCTGGTTTCAGTGCTGTCGGCTCACGGAGGTGCTGAATGAAAGCAACCTACAAATCGAGGAGGAATTGGTCGCTTATCTTCTGGGGGGCAGCAGCAGTAATAGGGTGGGTCTTTGGCATTGCGAGCGATGCCAGTTGGCAGGCGGGGAGCTATGGTGCTAGCGATTTCATGCTCGCTCTCAATCTCATCTTCTTCATTGCTGCTACAGTAGCGGTCTTTATGGCCTGCTACTACTGGGCAAGATACAAGGGGCGAAGCGGATGGTTCACCCTGTGCGGGCTGGTTGCCCCCCTGGGGTTCCTCATCCTCACCTTCATGGAGGACCAGTGGAAGGAGGGGCCGCCGCCAACAGACGAGCTGCCCCAACCTCCCCCCTATATCGTGGCTGGCGGCCCGCCAAAGATATAAATTGAGTAGGGAGAACTGTGAAATGAAGGGCGGGTAATGTCACTAATAAACAGCATTGACCTGTAGCCAGTTCCGCACCTAGCGTATCACCTTGCCCGAATGCATGTGCGGAGGTGAAAAGAATGGAGCGGGATGCCAATGAGATTGAGCAGGCGGAACTATAGGAGGAGGACGCGATAAGGGAGGTATATACTTTTGCCGCCGAAAGGTTGTCTGAAGGAGCATCTGAACAGCAGGTGTTTGAAGAGCTGAAGGAAAAGGGTGTGCCAGATGATGCGGCTATGGTCATTACGCGTGATGCGTGCAGTATCAGGGCAGCGGCTCGAAGGCGAAGCGGGCTGAAGGGTATCGGCTGTGGATTCCTCATGCTGGCAGTGGGGGGCATCATCACAGGGGTTACGTATGCTGCTGCGGCGGGAGGTGGATACTACATAATAACCATTGGTCTTTTTATAGCAGGTGCAATAGCTATCCTTACTGGCTTATGGAGACTTATCACTGCAAGATAAAGCAGAAAAGGGTGCCTATGAACTGCGCTTAAGGTAGAAAGGGGGTGAGCTACATGAGAACGATGTTGCTGTTTGCGGGGGGGCTAGCGGCGGTGGCAGCAGTGTTCAGTATGATTTCCCTACTTATTTGGTGGGTAGACTGGGCACAGTATGGGCAGTTTGAGCTACCAGTGGTATACGGCACATTAGACGGCTTTTGCGTCATTCTGATATATGGAGCCATAGCCATTGCTGCAATCGCCCTAGCTAGACGGGAATCATAGGAAGATAAGATGGATGAGAAGCAATTAAGGCAGTTAGTAGCGGCACTCGAAAAAATCGCTAGGGAGCTGGATGCGATTCATCGTGCCCTGGTGAACATTAGTGGTCGGCTACGCTAGGCAAATGTCTAGGAACCCCGCCAGGACTACGAGGGCACAAGGCCCACTTGCCTGCTGAGTGTTGGACCCCACCGCCACCGCAAAGGGTCTGTAGCCCCCACCTCAGGTTGTGGCGCACCATCCAGTGAACCATCTCGGTGAGATAGAGAACGCCGCTACAGCCAATGGGATGCCTTTTTTTGAAGCGGATTTAGAGATGCCTTTTTCTATGTCTCCCTCTCCACAATGGTGGCAATCCCCACCCCACCGCCGCCGCAAAGCGTCTGGAGCCCCCACCTCAGGTTGTGGCGCACCATCCAGTGGACCATCTCGGTGAAATAGAGGACGCCGCTGCAGCCGATGGGATGCCCAAGGGCTATCGCCCCTCCGCTGGGATTTATCCTGGGGTCGTCATAGGCGACCCCGAACTCCTGGCAGAAGGCAAGCACTGGCGAGGCGAAGGCCTCGTTGGGCTCCCAGACCTCGATGTCATTGAAGGTAACGCCGGCGCGCGCCAGCGCCTTCTTCATCGCCGGAATGGGGCCGAGGAGCATGATTATCGGGTCATCGCCGGCCACCGCCATCGACCTTATGGTCACCATGGGCTCAAGTCCCAGCTCCTCCGCCTTCTCCCTTGACATCAGCATGGTGGCTGCCGCCCCATCGACGATGCCCGAGGAATTCGCCGCCGTTACCTTGCCCTCTTTCTTAAACCTGGGCTCCAGCTCCTTCATCTTCTCATAGGCAGCCTCGGGGTCGTCCAGGGCTATAGCGCGAGGAGGCTCATCCTTATCCACCACTATTGTGGGTTCACCCTCCCGCTCGATCCTGACGGGCACGATCCTCTTCTTATACCACTCGTCATCCCTGAGTGCCTTCACCGCCTTCTGCTGGCTCCACAGGCCGAACCTGTCCATGTCCTCCCGGGACTGATTGTATTTTTCGCCAACCATCTCGGCGGCAACACCCATCAGCACCAGCCCCCTTTTTACTACGTTGGGGTGAAAGGAAATCGGATAGCCACTCTTTTGCGCCGCCTCAAAGTCGGACATCATAGGGTAATGGGACATATTCTCCACCCCGGCGGCGATCATGATGTCGCCACAGCCGCACATAATTGCCTGAGCCTGAGAGTTGATCGCCTGAAGCCCAGCATTGCAGTAGCGGTTGATGGACCAGCCGGCAACCTCATCGGGAAGCCCAGCGGCTATGACACCCATCCTGCCGATATTCATCCCCTGCTCTCCAATCTGGCTCAGGCACCCCACGGCCGCATCCTCGATCTCAGCGGGGTTGAAGCGGGGGCACTTTGCTTTCACCCGCTCTACCAACCCCTCCAGGGCTGCGGCGATGAGATGCTGAGCGGAAACGTCGCAGAAGGCCCCCTTCTTCTCCATCCCCTTCCATCCCGACCTCCCGGTAGGGGTGCGCACTGCCTCGACAACCACTGCCTCTCTCAGTTCCTTCATATTTCACCTCACGATTTTCTGGGGAAGCCTCTGGATGATCTCCTCTGCCTCCCTGATTATTTGGTCGATGAGCTCCTTTACTGTGGGGATATCCTCGATCCTGCCCGCTACCTCCCCGCAGAGCACGGCGCCCCCCTCCACATCCCCCTCGTAGATCAGGGCATACTTCTCCAGGTCCTCCCTGAGCTTCTCCAGGTCGGCAAACATCTCCTTCTCCTGGGTGACCCTGGCCTCCTTGTCCACCGGCTTGGGGGCGGAGAGGGAATATTTGTTCTTGAGCAGCCTTATCGGGCCAAAGGCCCCTTGAACTATGGTGGTATCGGTATCAGTCGAGCGGACGATGAAGTCCTTATAGTTTTGGTGGAACTCGCAGTCCCTGGTGGCAATGAACCTGGTTCCCATCTGAATGCCAATAGCCCCCATCGTCAGGGAGGCTGCCAGTCCCGTGCCATCGCAGATGCCGCCACTGGCAATCACCGGTATCTTCAGCGCCTTCACCACCTCGGGGACCAGGACCACGGTGTTCACCTGCTCATAGGATTGGTGCCCTCCTCCCTCGTATCCGGTGGCGATGACGCCATCGCATCCCGCCGCTTCCACCCTCCTGGCGTGGTAGAGGGAGGGGGCGACGTGGAAATGGAGAAGCCCGGGGGATTTTCTTATCTCCTCTGCCGGTCGGCGGGGATCACCGGCGGAGGTGATGACCAGCTTGAGCCGCCTTTTTACCTCTGTGTCCCTCTCCCTGGCCTCAACGACCTCCTTGAGCACTGCTGGGGCATCGATCTGAATCCGGGCCACGCGGATATTCACCCCAAAGTTCCCCTCAGTATGCTCCATCAGGTACTGGATGGATTCCTTCATCTTCTCCGCCGGGTTGATGGGGGGCTCGGTTCCCACCCCCCAGTGGCTGATGATGCCAAAGGCTCCGGCATTGGAGACCGCAGCCGCCAGTTGCGCCGTGTCAAAGGGCCCCATCCCTGCCTGGATTATGGGGTGTTCTATGCCCAGCATTTCACAGAGTTCCGTCTTTATCATGTTTTCCTCCTTGAAGACCGATCTATTGCTTCGATGATGAGAACCAAAGCCCAGCGACATTTTAGCTCCAAAACGCCCTGTTGAAAAGCCCCCTGGAATATAGGCCTCGGTTGCCGAAAAGGGGTCCATGGTTTATATTAGTGCTGATCTTTTGGCAACCTTAAAGGGATAGATTGTCAGCGCTTTTCCCCAGGGCAAGGTTTTACGGTTGGATAGCACTAGCAGGGGCAATGCTAGTGTATTTTTGTGGCTGTGGAACCGTATTCTACGCCTACGGCGTTTTCGTGCCTTCAATAATTGGGGAGTATGGCTGGTCCAGCACGGTGGTCTCGGGGGCGTTCTCCCTGTTCTTCCTTCTCGGTGGTCTTGCCGGCCCCCTCATCGGAGCCTCCATCGTCAGGTTCGGGCCGAGGGTTAATATCATCATCGGGAATGCCCTCGCCGCTTTCGGCCTAGCAGGCCTGTATTTTGCCACCCAGCCCTGGCACCTTTACCTATTTTTCGGGGTGCTGGTGGGGCTGGGTATTGGTTTCGGGCTGTTCGCCGCCACCACCGCGGTAGCCAACAACTGGTTCATCAGAAGAAGGTCGCTGGCGATGGCGCTTACCGTTGCCTCCGGTGGCCTAGGCGGCCTCGCCTTTCCCCCGTTGATCGCTTTGCTCATCAGCGCCACCGGGTGGCATGCCGCCTGGTTGGTTTTGGCTGCCATCCAACTGGTGCTGGCGGTGGTGGTCGGTGGGGTGCTCCTCATCAGGGATAGGCCGGAGGACCTGGGGCAGTTGCCCGATGGCATGGCTGCCGGGGTGGTTTTGGACAGAGCGGCGCCATCGCCGGTTTACCACACGCCGGTGGATTGGGACGCGAAACAGGCGATGAGGAGGCGCACCACCTGGCTGCTGGTTATCCTGGGTGCGGCCAACATCTTCGCCCTCAACATGATGACGGTGCACCAGGTGAAATATCTGGTGGATATCGAGATCGACCCCGTGGTAGCAGCCACCGCTTTCGGCCTTCTTCCCGGGATGAGCATCCTGGGACGGCTTGGCTTTGGCGCACTGGCAGGAAGGATTGAGCCCAGATATTTGGCCACCATCTGTCTCGCCATACAGGCGGTGGCGGTGATCATCCTCATGAATGCCACTTCCCTGCCCCTGGTCTACCTCTATTCCGTGCTCTTCGGGATATGCTATGGGGGATTAATACTGGCTCACCCGACCATGATCGGGGCCTATTATGGACGAGCCCACTATGCCCAGATATTGGGCTGGCTACTTCCCATAGTCACCGTCATTGGTGCCATTGCTGCCCCCTTGGCTGGCGCCGTTCATGACGCTACCAATACCTACACCCTTGCCTTTGTGGTGGTAATTGCCTTCTGCGCCCTGGGAGCGGTTTGTGCCTTTTGGGCCCGACCCCCAAAGCCACAATGAGCTAGCATGATATAATAGCCCAGCGGGCATTATGCTGAAAGGAGGAGCTTTGGAGTACCAGGACATCATCTACAGCAAAGAGGGGCACGTTGCCACCATCACCCTTAACCGCCCTGAGCGTCTCAATGCCTTCAGCATGGCGATGATAGATAGCATTCAGCGGGCGCTTCAGGATGCTGCTGGGGATGAGCAGATCAGGGCCATCGTTATCACCGGGGCGGGGCGAGGGTTCTGTTCTGGCTTGGATATGAAATCGCCCCCCGATTTCGCTGCCGTCTCAGGAACGACCACGGTCCAGCTCCCTCGACTGCCCCTAATCGCCCTCGACATCGACAAGCCCATGATCGCCTCTATCAATGGTCCCGCCATCGGGTGGGGGCTCGAGCTGGCTCTTCTGTGCGACATCAGAATTGCCGCCGAGGAGGCCAGGATTGGAGACCTGCACGTGAGCCGTGGCGTGATTGCCGATAACGGTGGGCTCTTTCTTCTACCGCGACTGATTGGTTGGGCCAGGGCCTGTGAGCTATACTTCTCGGGGCAACTGATCGACGGCAAAGAGGCGGAGCACATCGGCCTGGTGAACCGGGCAGTGCCTCTGGAGCAACTGGAGGCGGCAACGCGGGAGGTGGTGAATAACATCATCAAGCAGCCTCCCCTGGCGGTTCAGATGGCCAAGAGGGCGATGCGGGATGGGCTGGCCTCGGACCTGAAGGCGGTCCAGGACAACGTACTGCTCATCCTTCGCTTGCTGGTCCAGACCGAGGATTTCAAGGAAGCGATGAGCTCCTTTATTCAGAGGCGAGAGCCTCAATTCAGGGGTAGGTAGCGCTCAGCGCAGACGGGATAGGCGCTCCGCGATCTCCCTTGCCCCGTTTATGATGCTGTCAACCAGCTGCTTCACCGTGGGCACATCGTGGATCAGCCCTACCACCTGGCCGCAGGCCATGATTCCGCCCTGAACATCTCCCTCAGCCATCGCCTGCCTCCCCCTCTCGCCGGCGATCAGGGGTATGAGGTCCTTCAGGGTAGCGCCTTTCTCCTCCATTTCCAGCACCTTCTGCGCAGTCTCATTCCTCATCACCCTGGCTGGATTGCCGATGGAGCGCTCCACCAGCATGGTGGCCGTCTCCGCCGCCTCGAGGAAAGCCTGTTTGAAGTTATCGTGGATGGGGCATTCCTTGGTGGCCATGAATCGGGTGCCCATGAGCACCCCCTCTGCCCCCAGCGCCAGGCAGGCGACAAATCCGCGGGCATCGCCAAACCCTCCTCCACCCACCACCGGCACCTTCACTGCATCCACCACCCGGGGGAGGAGGATCAGGGTGGTAACCTCCTCGGCGCTGGGATGGCCACCGCACTCGAAGCCCACTATCTCCACGATGTCCGCCCCCGCCCGCTCGGCACTACTGGCATCCCTTACCCGGGCGCACTTGTGCATCAGCAGGGCACCGCCCTTCTTGATCCGCTCCACATAGGGTGTAGGGCTTCTCCCCGAGGTCTCGATCACCTTTATCCCCTCTTCCAATGTGGTGTCGATAGACTCCTCGATGCTCACCGGCCTTAGCATGGGGAAGAGGTTGATGTTCACCCCGAAAGGCTTATCGGTGAGGCTCCTGGTCTTCCTGATCTCCTGGCGCAGTTCATCCTTGCTATCGAAGGTGGCTGAGGGGAGGATGCCGAAGGCACCGGCATTGGCCACTGCCGCCACCAGCTCCGCCCGGGAAAGCGCCTGCATGGTGCCCGCAATCAGGGGATGCTCGATGCCCAGCATTTCGGTGACCCTTGTTTTGAACATTTTTACCCTCCGCAAAGACCTTGATGGCAAAGCATACCAGCAATGAGGGGCGAGGTCAAGAATTAAAGAAATCTTCATTGACATCTTCCCTACTTCCTCCTATAATCGGCGCAGACGGGTTCCGGCGCGGGGCCAGCTAAGGGGGGATTAAAATGGATTTTCGCTTTACCCAGGAGCAGGAGGCACTGAGGAAGCAGTTTGAAACCTTTTTTGAAGAGGTGATGAAGGAGGCACCAGCGGATTGGGGGATAGGATTGGAGAGCATGGTGGGCTCCGATGAGGGGTGGGCCTTCCATTGCCATGTCGGTCGCAAGCTGGCGGAGAGGGGCTGGCTCACCCTGCCCTGGCCCAAGGAATATGGGGGGCAGGCCCTTTCCCACATAGAGCAGCTCATCTTCAACGAGGTGAGGGGATACCACAGGGCACCTGGCATCGATATCTGGGGTCTCGAGATGCTCGCTCCTACCTTGATGATCTATGGCACGGAGGAGCAGAAAAAGGAACACCTGCCCCCCATGGCGAGGGCGGAGAGCCACTGGTCTCAGGCATGGAGCGAACCCAATGCCGGCTCCGACCTGGCATCCCTTACCATGAGGGCGGTGGAGGAGGGCGATGACTTTGTCCTCAACGGGCAGAAGATATGGGCTACCGGTGCCCATCGCGCCGACTGGACGTTCACCCTGGCGAGGACCGACCCCGAGCAGCCCCGCCACCGCGGGCTCAGCTATTTCCTGGTGGACCTGAAGACCCCGGGGGTATCCCAGCGCACCATCCCCGACATGGCTGGCCATGAAACCTTTACCGAGATTTTCTTTGACGATGTTCGTATCCCAAGGCGAAACCTGGTGGGGGAGAAGAATCAGGGCTGGTATCTAACCCTGGTCACCATGAACCTGGAGAGGTCTGGCATCGGGGGAATAGCGGAATCGCGGCGAACCATAGAGGAGCTCATCCAGTTTGCCAAGGAGACCAAGCGGGACGGGGAGACCCTCTGGGAAAACCCCTTCGTTCGCCACCGCATAGCTCAGCTTGCCATAGAGGCTGAAGTGGGGCGAGCCATGGCCTACCGGGTTGCCTGGGTCCAGAGCAAGGGGGGAATCCCTGCCCGAGAGGCATCGGCAGCGAAAGTCTATAGCAGTGAGTTGGGGCAGCGTATCGCCTACACCGGATGCCAGATCATGGGGCTTTACGGTCAGGTGAAGAGCTCCAAGTGGGCCCCCCTCAGGGGAAGGTTTGAGAGGGCCTATCAGGCATGCGTGGGCATGAATATCGCTGCTGGCACCTCGGAGATCCAGCGCAATATCATCGCCACCAGGGGATTGGAGCTGCCCCGCGAGCCCAGATAATGCGAGGCTGACTTCGTGGCTGATGTTCAACCCTTTCGCGGTCTGCGCTATAATCTGGAGCGAATTGGCGACCTTTCTGCGGTGATCAGCCCCCCTTATGATGTTATCTCCCCCCAGGAGCAGCTTCTTTACCATGATAGAAGCCCCTATAACGTGATCCGGCTTGAGTTTGGAGAGGAGCGCCCCGGGGATTCCGACCAGGATAACAAGTACACCCGGGCCGCCACTACCATGAGGGGTTGGCTGGGGGAGGCAATCCTGGTGCGGGAGGAGCACCCCGCCTTCTACCTCGTGGAGCACCATTTCCTTCATCAAGATAGGCTCAGAAGTCGCTTTTCCCTCATCGCTCGCGTTCGGCTGGAGGAGCTGGCCAGCGGTCAGATCCGCCCCCATGAGACGACGATGAGAAGGCCAGCGATAGATCGCCTCCGCCTTCTCCGGTCATGCCACGCCAACTTCAGCCCGGTGATGGGGTTGTTTCGTGGCGATGGGGGGCTGGTCTCGCTCTTTGAGGAGGTGGCGAAGCAAAGCCCCCAGCTCGAGGCCAGGGACGATCAGGGGGTGAGCTATCGACTTTGGATGGTGGGCGGGGAGGAGAGGGTCGCCCAGCTTTCCCGATTCTTCGCCGACAAGGTCATCTACATCGCCGATGGGCACCACCGCTATGAGACCGCCCTGGCCTACCAGGGGGAACGCCGCTCTGCCCTTTCCTCCTATACGGGGAGGGAGGGCTTCAATTTCGTGATGATGACCCTTAGCGATGCCGATGACCCCAATCTGGTCATGTTTCCCACCCATCGCCTGGTGCGGGGCATAGAGCGGGAAAGGCTGGAAGGTTTGGAGGCGGCGCTTGGCATCTATTTTCAAAAAAGGTTGCTATCCCCCCAGGCGAACCAGAGCCAGACCCTCAAAAGCTGGCTTGATGCCCTAAGCAGGAAGAGCGTAACCTTTGGCCTTTATGGTCTCCATGGGCAGCAGCTCTGCCTTCTGACGGGGGAAAGGGAAGCCTTGGAGAAGGTGCTGCCCGACCACTGGCCAAGACCGCTCAGGGAGCTGGATGTAGGCCTGCTTCAGTGGGTGGTTCTGCGCCAGATGCTGGTCCTCGATAGCATTGAAAAGGAGGAGGACTGCCTTGAATATACCCGTGACGGGCTGGAGGCCCTATCTCGGGTGGATTCTGGAGCCTGGCAGCTAGCCTTTCTGCTCAACCCCGCCCCCATCTCCAGCGTCATCGCGGTGGCCGACTGCGGGATGAGGATGCCCCAGAAGTCCACCTATTTCCATCCCAAGACACCCACCGGGCTGGTGATTAACCCGCTCTGGGATGAGGGGTGAGATGTCTGGAAGATATGAAAGGATAGTCCGCGATCCCGACCTGGCATTGGCACTAACAAAGGAAGAAATAAAAGACCTCCTCCTGGAAGCGGGAAAGGTCTTTGAGCTTGAGCAAAACCTGATCCCTCTTGGGTCGGGGCGTGCCATCTTCGTTGGCGATACCCACGGCGATTTCGATGCCACCAAGAGGGTCATCGCGAAGCATCCAATTCCGGAGAACAAGGTGGTTTTCCTGGGGGACTACGTAGATAGGGGCCCGCAGTCCATGGCGAACATCAATTATCTATTATCCCTGAAGCTGGCCTATCCACAGAACCTCTTCCTGCTCATGGGCAACCATGAAGCCTATGGCATCATGCCCTTTTATCCCGCAGATTTCTGGCAGCAGCTCGATGGGGAGCTATCCCAGCTATACGCTTCCCTGCTGCTCAAGCTCCCGCTGGCGGTATCCACCTCAAATGGAGTCATCGCCCTTCATGGCGCGCTGCCTGACGTGGGCAGCGTGGAGGCGATAAACGAGATAGAGATCGGCAGCGAGGAGTGGAGACAGATAACCTGGGGCGATTGGCAGGAGGGAGAAGGTTCCTTCCTCGGCGATGACCCTTTCAGCGGGAGGCCCCAATTCGGCGAGGACTACTTCAACGACATAATGGCTAGATTGGGGAAGAGGGTTTTGATCCGATCCCACCAGCCAACGGCGCCGGCGGCCATGTTTGGGCGGAGGTGCCTCACCATATTCACCTCCTCCGCCTATATGCCCTTAAGGACCATTGCCCTGCTTGACCTGAGCAGGGAGATGCACACGGTGGATGACCTGCCGGTGGAGAGGGTTTGATGGACGAGAAATATGCTCTCATCGACTCTCATGCCCATCTGGAGGAGGTGGAGGACCTGGAAGCTGCCATCGCCAGGGCAAGGGACTCGGGCGTAGTTGCCATCATCACCGTGGGCTCCGACTACGAGTCCAACCATCAGGCCCTGGATATAGCCCAGCGGCATAACTCCTTTGTCTACCCCGCCCTCGGCCTCCACCCCTGGAGCCTCTCCTTTTCCACCCTGGACCGTAACCTCCAGTTCATCGAGGATAACGCCGAAAATATCGTGGGCATAGGCGAGATCGGGCTTGATTACCATAAAAGTGTGATGAAGGGGAGCAGCAAGGAGCTGCAAAAAGAGGCGCTGGCAAGCCTTCTGGGACTGGCAAAAAGGTTGGGGAAGCCGGCAATCATTCACTCCAGATATGCATGGAGGGATGCCTTTAGCTTGGCCAGGGACGCCGAGATTAAGCAGGCCGTCTTCCACTGGTACACCGGCCCCCTGAACGTTCTCCGGGATATATTGGGGTGTGGATACTTCGTTTCAGCCACTATCGCTGCCGAGTATCATGAGGAGCATAGACGTGCCATAAAAGAGGCCCCCCTGGAGAGGCTGCTGCTGGAGACCGATTCCCCGGTGGTATATAGGCAGGGGCTAAGGGCAGAGCCCTCCCATGTGCTGAGGTCGCTGCAGGCGGTGGCCAATCTGAAGGGCCTGGAGCCGGGGATAATAGCTGCCAGAACCACCGAAAATGCGGTGGCCCTTTTTGGCTTGAAAGGTTGTTGAGGGGACGCTGCCGCTTAGCCGCGTCTCCACCTCCAGATGAGGAGGATGAAGGGCGGCACCGTGAGTGCCAGGATCAATGACAGCATCAACCCACCGCCCAGGCCATAGGGAATATAGAAGACGATCGCCGAGGCGATGGTATAATAGAGGGTGATCTTCAGCCCGCGAATCGTTGTCCAGCCCCCGATTTTGGTTGATTTTCCCCTTATTTTGCCCGATTGTCAATGCTGCCCCTTGCCGCCACAAAATCGGCCGTGTTATCCTTTGGGGGGAAATGGGCGAAACGGCGGATAGGCTTACCTTTTTGGGCACCGCCGGGGCACGGGTGATGGTGGCGAACCAAATCCTCGCCTCAGGCGGCATCTGGCTTGAGCTGGGAGGCAGGGAATTGCTCCTCGATCCCGGCCCCGGCACCCTGGTCCAGGCTACCAAGAGGAAGCTCAGGGCTTCAAAGCTCGATGCCATCATCCTCTCCCATCGCCATCTGGACCACGCCGCCGATGTCAATATCATGGTCGAGGCCATGACCGAGGGGGGGCTTCGCCGAAAGGGGGCTCTCTTTGCCCCGGGCGATGCCCTGGATGAAGACCCGGTGGTCCTCCATTACCTCAGGCCATACCTGGAGCGCATCGAAATCCTTGAGCAGGGGAAGAGCTACAGCGTCGGCGATGTCTCCTTCCGAACCCCCATCAGGCACCGCCATCCCGTGGAGACCTATGGGCTGATCTTTGAGACGCCAAAACATACCGTCTGCTTCATCATTGATACCCGCTTCTTTGAGGATTTATCTGTCCACTATAAAGGCGATCTTCTCATCCTCAATGTGGTTCGGCTGGAGCCCGGTGGCCCCTTCGACCACCTTTCAGCGCCTGAGGCGGGGAAGATCATCAGGGAGCTCAAGCCGAGGGCAGCCATCATCACCCACTTCGGCATGACCATGTGGCGGGCAAAGCCGTGGGAGGTGGCAAAGAGGCTTTCCGAGGAGACCGGCGTCCGCGTAATCGCTGCCCGTGACGGGATGAGGTTTGAACTCGCCGAGCTGGACTAGAAGGGGGAAATATGGGAGAAAGGGTTGAGCAGGAGATCGGCGCCCTGCTGAGGCAGCGAGGATTAACCTTGGCCACCGCTGAATCGGCTAGCGGTGGGCTTATATCCCATCTGATCACCAATGTCCCCGGCAGCTCCGATTATCTCAAGGGCTCCGTAGTTGCCTATGCCAACGAGGTAAAGGAGAAGGTGCTGGGGGTAAGGGGGGAAACCCTGGAGATTCATGGTGCGGTTAGCCAGCAAACCGCGGAGGAGATGGCCCAGGGGGTGAGGAGGCTGATGAATGCCGACATCGGTCTCTCCGATACCGGGGTTGCCGGGCCCAGCGGCGGCACCCCGCAAAAGCCAGTGGGATTGTTCTATATTGGAATCTCCTCCCACCTTGGCACTAGGGCAGTGAGGCACGTCTTCGGGGGGGATAGGCTGGAGAATAAGGAGGCTGCTGCCCGGGCAGCCCTCGGCATGCTCAAGGAACACCTCCTGGGGCTGGGGCGATGAGATGGAAGAGAGACACGTCGTTACCTGCTTCCTGGAATATGAGGGCAAGATCCCCATCCTGAGAAGAAGCGAGAGGGTGGGAACCTATAGGGGGAAGTGGGCAGGCGTCAGTGGATACATCGAGGAGGGGAACACCCCATACCAGCAGGCATTGAAGGAGATAGGCGAGGAAACGGGGCTTGGCACGGAGGATGTTGAGCTGGTGAAGCAGGGCCAGCCGCTGGAGGTCATCGACGAGGAGATAGGGAGGAGGTGGGTGGTTCACCCCTTCCGCTTCAGGGTGAAACGGGCGGATCAGATCAGCATCGATTGGGAACATACCGAGATGAAATGGATAGAGCCCAAGGACATCGCCAAGTATGAGACGGTTCCCAACCTGATGGAGACATGGGAAAGGGTGGCCTAGCCGTGGATGCTGAGATTGAGGAGAAGATCGAGGAAATCGGGAGGGATCGAGAGCATGGCGCCGGCCAGCTTTCACGGCAGGCCATCGGCGTGATGAGGCTGGTGGCGGAGAGGAGCCAGGTGGAAGATGTGGCCCAATTCCTGGATGAGCTAACCAGAGCCGCCAGCAAATTGATCCAGATAAGGCCAGCCATGGCCTCGATAACAAATGGCGTTTCCAGATTCACATATGAGGTCTTGGGGAAAGCAGAGCAAGAGCGGGATTTGAGTTCGCTGCGGAGCTTCGCCCTCTCCAAAGCTGATGAACTCGTTAAGAACTTGGTTGAGGCTGCCCGCAAGGCCGCCGAAAACGGTGCAGAATTGATCGAGGCGGGGGATAGGCTTGCCACTTGTAGCTACAGCTCAACGGTATGCCAGGCCTTCGCCCTGGCAAAAGCTAGAGGAAAGCAGATCGAGGTCATAGCCCTGGAATCCGGCTCCTATGGCCAAGCCACCGCCCACGAGCTCAGATCGAAGGGAATCCCGGTCCAGGTTATTCCAGATACCGCCATAGAGGATGAAATATTTAGGGCGAATAAGGTTTTTGTGGGTGCCGATGCCATCCTTTTCGATGGCTCCCTGATAAATGGCAGCCCAAGCTATGAGCTGTCTGCGGCGGCGAAAAGGGCGAACGTCCCCTTTTATTCCCTGTGTGAAACCACTAAATTCGATGTTCGCCGCTATCGGGGAAAAAGCCTCAGGCCGGAAAGGGGCTTCGACCTCGTTCCCCACCATCTGGTGACGGCCATCGTAACCGAAGAGGGGATGATCGAGCCAAGGGGGGTTGCTCAGGTCGTGAGGGATTTGGCAAAATATGTGGAAATCCTCCCGGTCATAGGAAGGGGAAATAATTCGTCTTGATGAAGGCGAAGTTTTGCTTCACCCTGTCTGCACCCCTTATGATGTGTCCCAGCTCGGTGCTATGGCCGGGAAGGAGATGCTCCACATCAAGCTGGGAGAGCCTTTCAATGCTCTCCTTGAGCAGCCTTCCATCCCCGCCGGGGAAATCGGTCCTGCCCACCGCGCCAAAGAATATCACATCCCCGGTTATCAGAACCTGGTTATCGGGACAGTAGAGGCTTATGGAGCCTGGGGAATGACCTGGGGTATGGAGGATTTCCAGGTTTACCTGGCCCAGGCTTAACTTCCCTTCCTGGAGATAGAAATCGGGCTCAAATTTGGCCTCCCTGCCCATCATCTTGGCCAGCCAGTTTCCCACCGCCCGTTGATATTCCGCCTCATCCTGGTGCAGGGCGATGAGGGCTCGCTTTGCCCTCCCCCCTTTTGCCCTGGTTATCTCCACCAGGGCCTGATTCGCCTCGCAGTGATCGGGGTGGGAGTGGGTGTTGATTATCAGCCCGATATCCTGTGCCTCGATTCCATCCTTCTTCATGATGCCAAGCAGGTGTTCGAAACAGCTTTCCCTGAGCTCATTGACCAGATGTCCCGAATCTATGAGAACATGGGGTCGCTCGCCATCGAGGACATGGGCCACAAGATAGCTGTGGCAGTTGTTGCCCCTCCCCGTCCAGATATAGCAGTAAAGGTTATCCAAAAGCCTCATCTTCTCAAACCTCCGGGGGAAGTGAGGAATTGTCTTACGGATTTCTGAGCACTTTGTCTTGATCGCCGATATTTCGTAGGATCAAGGTATCATCTCTTAGTTCGAATGATAAACGGATCGACCTGGTAGCTCTGGCTTCCCATATGCCTCTTGTGCCTTCTATTTTCTTCACCTGAAGACTCGGATGTCGTAGATCTTTGGCTAAAAGAGAAAGGGCCTTATCGGCCCCTTTCTGCTCTTTGGCAGTCAATTTCCTGTATGCCTTTTTGAATCGATCAGTTCGGGCTAGCTTCATTCGACTTTCTACGACTTTAGCTCCGCGATCAGTTCATCTACCGAATCAAAAGTCTTCAAACGCCCAGTTCGTATATCCTCATCCGCCTCGCGCTCACCCTCTTGCCATTCCCTCGTCCAAAAGTAAGCCTGACTTTTCTCCACGAGCCTCTTCACACTCATGGTTATGGTGTCACTCTCAACGCACAATTGGATATAGTCTCCCTCCCCAATCTGTGCAGCCCTGCGCAAAGAGGCGGGCAATGTGATCTGACCACGGCGATTTACCTTGACAATTTCGGTCATCATTAGAGAACCTCCATAGTTTCTGGATTACGGAAAATCCGTATTTCTGCTTTTCGTCACAAACATCCTATCATATGTTAGCACATTTGTCAACACTTTGACACCGCCTCTCACTAGACCCAACAAGAAATGCCTCGTAGCATGCGTGATCAAGAACGGGGGCTTTTTATTGGCCTGACTACCCTCTATAATAGTGAATCGAGGAAGGCGATGGACGAATTAAAGAGCGCTTTTGAGCGGGCACTGGAAAAGGCGGAAAAGCTGGGCAAGCTATCCCCCGAGGAGATGATGGAGAGGAAGGAGGAGGAATATATTCCCATTGGCAGGGCATTGGCCCAGCGCTACCTGAATCATGGCTATAGCCAGGTCCTCAAGGAGGAGGCGGATAAATATAGTCACCAGGAAAAGGAAATAGTGATCCGGGCTGTCGTTTCCACCCTGGTGCAGGCCATAGAGCTGGGAAACGATGAGCTTGCGGAGAGGGCCATGGAGGGCATCCTGGCGCTCAAAGGGGAAGGGAGACTTGGCCATATAAAGGGAGAGATAAAGAGCCTCTTTGAGGAATATAAGCAGGCGGGAGAAGCCAAATATGAGGAGGAAGGGGAGGTGATAGAGCAAAGGGAGCGGGAGCTTTTGCGCCAGCTGGGTATCTCTGGAAGTGCCATTGCGGAGATTAACCTGGAGGCTGCTGAAGGGTGGAAGGAGCTTGCCCAGGAGCTCCGCTCGCAATATGACCGGAGGCTTGAGGAACTCAAGCTTAAGTTGCTGCAGGCTCTCGGCCTTCCCCGGAAATAGGGACCGAGTTCAAAAAAGGAGGAAGCGATGGTTGGTCAAGAACTGAGGCTGGAAAAGCTTTTTACCCCCATCAGGATCAAATCCATGGAGCTCAAGAATCGGCTGATCATGCCCCCCATGGGCACCATACTGGCCGATGCTGAAGGGGCAGCCACCGACAGGCTTATCGATTACTATGAGGCGCGGGCCAAGGGGGGCGCTAGCCTTATCATTGTGGAGGTCACCAATGTCCATCCCTACACCCATATAGGCATTGGCGACCGGGGGAGCTGTGCCATCTACGATGACAAGCTCATTGTCGGATGGAAGCGGTTTACCCAAAGGATTCACGCCGCCGGGGCAAAGGCCTCCATGCAGCTTTATCATCCTGGCAGGCAGACGATAACCCTGGACCCGGCGAAGCCACCCGTTGCCCCCTCGGCAGTCCCCTGTCCCTGCCCTATCTGCCACGATGTGCCCAGGGTGCTCACCATCCCCGAGATCGAGGAGCTGGTTCAGGCCTTTGCGGAGGGGGCTCGGCGGGCCAAGGAGGCCGACTTCGATGCCGTGGAGATCCACGGTGCCCATGGCTACCTCATCGCCCAGTTCATGTCCGCCTATTCCAACAAGCGAAACGACCGCTATGGGGGTGACCTGCGGCGGAGGCTTCGCTTCCCCTTGGAGATATTGCAGGCGGTTAGGGAGCGGGTGGGCCCAGATTTCCCCATTATCTTTCGCTATAGCGCTATTGAGGATGTGCCTGGGGGCCGTGACCTGGAGGAGTCGGTGGCCATTGCCCCCCTCTTGGTGCAGGGCGGCGCCGACTGCCTCAGCATCTCCACCGGAACCTATGCCAACCTGATGAGCAGGCTCATCGCCCCCATGGGCATGCCCATGGGGCTGAACGTTGAGGCTGCGGCGGCGGTGAAGAGGGTGGTGGATGTGCCCGTCATCGCCGTGGGCAAGCTCAACGACCCCATAATGGCGGAGGGGGTCATCGCTGAGGGCAAGGCCGACCTGGTAGCCATTGGGCGGGGGCTTATCGCCGATGCCGAGCTTCCCAACAAGTTCGTCGCGGGGCAGTTAGATGATATAAGGTGGTGCATCGCCTGTAATGAGTGCATCTTTCGCCTGGCTACCGCTGCTCGCTTCTGCTGTCTGGTGAACCCCGAGCTGGGGAGGGAGCGGGAGATGGAGCTAAAGCCTGCCCCCAAGGCGAAGCGAGTACTTGTTGCTGGCGGTGGCCCAGCGGGCCTCGAGGCGGCTAGGGTAGCTGCCCTCAGGGGTCACCGGGTTGTCCTTTACGAGAAGGAGCAGCAGCTCGGTGGTCAGTTTCGCCTCGCCTCCATCCCGCCGTGGAAGCAGGAGATAATCCCCTACCTCAATTATCTCCATCGCCAGGTGGAAAAGGCGGGCGTGGAGGTGGTGCTGGGGCAGGCGGTGACCGCTTCGGTGGTGGAGGAGATGAAGCCGGATGCGGTGGTGGTAGCCACCGGGGGAAGGCCGCAGATTCCAGATATACCGGGGATCGATGCCCAGAACGTGGTTACTGCCCATGATATCCTGGCGGGAAGGGCGGTGGTGGGGCAAAAGGTGCTCATTGCCGGAGGTGGCATGGTAGGATGTGAGGCCGCCGATTTCCTTGCCGAATATGGAAAGGATATCACCATCGTGGAGATGCTTTCTGAACTGGCCAGCGATGTCCCCATGGGAGCAAGGCAGCTATTGCTTCAGCGCCTTGAAGCGGAAAGGGTGCAGGCTATTACCTCGGCTACCATCAAGAGAATAACTGCCGATGGTGTGGTGGTGGAGCGTCAGGGGAGGGAGGAAGCCATTGGCGGCATGGACAGCATCGTCCTCGCCCTGGGCATTGCCTCAGCTGGCGAGCTGGCCGAGGAGATCGGGGACAAGGTCAGCGAGGTTCACCTTATCGGCGATGCCAAAACCCCGGGCCGGGCCCTTGAGGCCATCGCTGCGGGCGCTGAGGTGGGGAGGCAGATCTAGCTGCTTGCGCCGTGCCCTGGCTTGAAGTACAATTAGACCACGGGGTACTGGGATGAAGGCAGAAAAAGCGCTTCACATCTTCACCAGGCCACAGGTGAAAAGGCCTCGCCTTGTCTTGGCCTGGGGCTGCATTGGCGAGGTGGGAATTGAAGTCCTCACCTACTTGAAGGATAAGCTGGGCGCTGGGGAGTTTGGGGAGATCGAGCCCTACGATTTCTTCGATGTGTCGGTGGCGGTAAAGGATGGACTGGTGGAACTGGAGTTCCCTCGGAGCAGGCTCTATTCCTGGGAAAGCAGAGAAGGGGAGGATCTGATCCTGCTTATCGGGGATCGCGAACCGCCCATGGCCCGCTATGAGTACGCCAACTTCCTGCTGGATGTGGCAGAGCAATTCGCGGTGGAAAGGATATACACCGTCTGTGCCTTCCCCTCCTCGGTCTCCCACACCGCAGAGCCCAGGGTGTTCGGGGTGGTGAACGATGCAAAACTGGTGAAATACCTGGAGCAACATGAGGTAAATGGGGTGGGGGAGAGAGACCTCACCAGCATGAACGCCCTCCTGCTTGGCCTTGCCCAGCAGCGGGGATTCCAGGGCATCTACCTGCTGGCGGAGGTGCCCCTTTATGCCGTCAAAAGGGAAAATCCCAAATCCTCAAGGGCGGTGCTCAAGGTGTTGACCACCATGCTGGGCATCGATATCGATATGGCCGAGCTGGATGAAAGGGTGGGCAGGGTGGAGGAGGAGATGGATAGGGTGATGAAGGAGGCATCGCAGGCCTTTCTGGAGGATTTCACCATCGATTATCGAGACCTGTGGCGGGAAGAGGAAGGCTGATGGAAGCGGTTAGACTCTACGAAGAGCCCCAGCTCAAAAGGCCCTCCCTCATTGCAGCATGGCCGGGAATGGGAGGAGTGGCCATAATAGCAGCCGAATATCTGAGGGATAAGCTGGGCGCTGAGGAGTTTGGGGAAATCGAGCCCTACGATTTCTTCGACCTGAGCGCCGTCTCCATTCGCGATCACGTGGTGGAGGAGCCCCAGTTCCCCGGGAGCAAATTCTACTTTTGGCAAGGGGAGGGAAAGGAGCTGATAATCTTCATCGGTGAGGCTCAGCCCCTGACGAAGGGCTATCGGCTTGCCAACCTGATCCTCGATGTGGCCCAGAGGCTGAACGCCAAAATGGTTTATACCTTTGCCGCCGCCCCCAGTCATGTGCACCATTCCAAGAGGCCCAGGATACTGGGGGCAACAACCCATGCCCGGCTCATGGCGACGCTGAGCCGGAACGATGTCACGCCCATGGACGTGGGCAGCATCAGCGGCATGAACGGCCTCCTTTTAGGGGTTGCCAAGGAAAGGAACATGAGGGGGGGTTGCCTGCTGGGGGAGATCCCGGTTTACACCACCCACATACCAAATCCCAAATCATCCCGGGCTGTTCTGGAGGTCCTGACCAAAATCCTGGGCATCGAAATCGATTTCTCCGACCTTGATAGCTGGGCTAGGGAGACAGAGGAGGAGATTGCGAAGAACATCGCTTTCCTCCGTGAGGCCCACGGGGAGGAGGCGAAGCGGCTTCTCGACTATTTCGACCAGCTAAAAGAGCAGGCCGAGGTTCAAGAGCCTCTGGAGATGAGCACCGAGGAGCTCCTCAGGGAGGTGGAGAGATTCCTCAAGGGGGAGAGGAGGAAGGAGGGCTAGCCTATCATCTCCAGGAAGGCCTGCACCCTGGTCCTCAGCGGAGCCAGAGCTACCATGGTATATTCGTGCTCCAAGTACAAGTTTGGCAGCCCAATCCCATCGAGATAGTCCTTGAGCGCAGGCACCTCATAGCCATGGGTATCACAGTACTTCATGGACTGGAGGATCACCCCGTTGACCTTCCACTCCTCGGCGTAGTCCCTGAGGTAGCTGAACCTGGCCTCCAGGTCCTTTTGATACGACTCCGTGGTCTCCCTGAAGGTTCGAGGGCACTTGATATCAGCCAGGTAGCGATGGACTATCCCATCTAGGGGGTCTGCGGTGAGCTCCACATCCGGCCAGTAGTGCCTTGAGCCCACGCAGGTATCGTCCATCACCACATTCGCTCCCATCCCCTCCATCATCTCTATAAAGGCCACATCATCTATGGGGCTACCCCAGATGAGCAGCCTCGCCCCCTTCTTTTGGGGACCATCCTTTCTCTCCTTGACCTCCTTTATCGCCTCTCTCAGCAGCTCATTCCCTTCCTCCACCGGGATGCTCATCAGCGCCACCACCGTCTTTAGCGTCTCCGTCCCCGAGAGGAGGGGAGGGTCTGGCTTTCTAAGCTCATATAGCTCCCTCACCAGCGCCCGCTGCTGGTTATGGAGGGATATCTCCTGCTTCAGCCGCTCCGGGGTCATCTCCTTGCCGGCATACCCCTCTAGGGTGGTCTTGAAGGAATTAAGCTCCTCCTTGAGGAAGTCGAAGGAAGCCCGGTGCACCACATGGGGGAAGTCTATGAAGTGGTAGTAGGAGGGCTCGAGGTAATAGTCCCAAAGGTGGCACAGTTTCTCCCCGCAATCGCAAACATGAGCCCCGACAAAGCCATCCAGGAAATCATACCTTTCCTTGAGCCCGAGATCGAAGGCGCTGCGCAGGAAGGGGCACATTATGGTGGGCAGATAGGCATCGGCCTTGGTTATCGCCTCGTTCATGTCTCCCAGAACCCTGAAGGGGACGAAATCCAGGGCGGTCACCATCTCCAGGGGGGGATAGCAGCAAAGATAGCCCATTATCCTCTTTCCCCCGGCCTTTAGCTCCCTGACCCTTTTGTCCCTCTTTTGGTAGCTCTCGTCTGCCCTTGCCAGCCCTTTTTCTGCCATAGCTGAGCCTCCTTTTCCGTCATCCCTATCTTTACCCCAGCCCCTCCCTCTTCCTTATCTGCCGATAGTGCTCCATGGTCTCCTCGAAGGCCTCGGCCTGGTTCAAGGCCTGGGCCTCATCGAAGACGGTGAGGTCCACGATATCGCCCTGCATAAACAGCGAGGGCACCCTGGCGCGTTCCATAACCACATTTGCGCCATGCGTCAGCCAAATGCTGGCAGTGCGGCAGGTGAGCAGGGGATGAAACAGGACTCCATCCACCTTGTACTCCCTGGCAAAGTTGACATAGGGCTGAGCCCCGAGTGCCGATCGCTCTCCCCTCGGTATGTTTATGTTCGTTGAAGTGTACCAACCATAGGCGAACCGGGCAATGCGCTCCAGGGGATCGGTAACCCCCTCCATATCGATGGGAGGCGGGGGATGATAGCCCATGCTCTCGATGACGAAGTTCCACCCCCTTTCCGCCAGCCGATCGAAGAAGCCCAGGCTGTGCCAGGGGGGGAGTTCGGCGAACATCAGCCGGTATTTCTCCCCGGCAACTGCCCCTATCCCGGCGTCTACCCTGGCCTTCACCTCCTCATATACCGCCGTATATGCCTCCAGGGTTTCCCTCTCCCCCGCCAGGTAGTAACAGGGAACCATGCAGGTCCAGAAGTCCCTGGAGTGCATCGGGCAGGGGATGGCCTTGCGCAGCTCATTACTCTCCCACCATACCCTGAAGACCTGCTCCTGGGTGTCCAGTGCCTCGTTCAGATGGTCCCAGTCTATCTTCTTCCCCAAAAGGCGCTCCACGAAATTCACGAACTCCCTCAACTCCGCCACCATATACCTGATGACATGTTCGAAGGTGCCCTCCATGGCTGCTTCTTTCACCCCGGGGTGGGGGAACTCCAGCACCCAAACCGGCACGTCCCAATAGCGCCTCAGCGCCTGGAACCACTTATACCTGGCGTCGCAGAAGGCGCCGGAGCTCATCATAAAGGCGGGCTTTGCCATCCCCCCCATGGGGGCTTCTGCGGGGATTTCCCCCAGCTCTATCATGCTGGTGGTATAGCCGATGCAGTTCCGGGCATAGCCGCAGAGATGGGTGGGAAAGCCCTCGGCGTCGCTCTTGCCCAGGTAACCTTGGGCCGCCCCCATGGCGGCACATACCGTGCCATAGTTTTCGGGGTAAACGGGTACCACATCCATGGCCCTGAGGATTGGATCCCCCTCCCACCAGTTGACCATGCACCAGGCCACCGGCTTCCCCGCCTTAGCTGCCTCCACGCTCTCGATATACATCTTATCCACCATGGGGCGCATCAGCTTCCTCGATTCCAACCTGTTTATCGCCCTCTTCTTTTCCTCAGCCATAACCAAGACCTCCTTTCCTTAGCCCCTCTATATATTAGCTCAACGGCGAGCGGAGGTAAAGCCCTAGCGGATGACGCCATTGACAAATTGCCCCAAGCTGGTTAGTATAGGCAAACTCATAAAAGGGTATGGGGTGAGAAATGACCCTGGTCCAGATGCTCAGGGAGAAGGCGGAGCGCTACGGGGAGAAGGATTTGCTGGTCTTGGGCGATGAGAAGCTATCCTACCGCCAGCTCGATGAAACCTCAAACAGGGTGGCAAATGCCCTGATAAAACTGGGGATGGAGAAGGGGGATCGGGTGGCCATCTTCCTCTCCAACCGCCTCGAATTCGGAATCATCTATTTTGGCATCATAAAGGCGGGGGGCGTAGCTGTCCCCCTGGATACCCGCTATAAAGGGGATGAGCTGGCCTCCCTTTTTGGCAATTTCCAGGGCCGCTTCCTGATAACCGAGAGCGCCTTCACCGAGACCTTAGCCCCCATTTTGCCTCACCTCAAATCCGTGGAGCATGTCATAGACCTGGATGCCCCATCTGATGCACCCTTCCATTCCTATCGGCAGATGTTGGCGGAAAATCCCCCTTACCCTCCCCAGGTGGAGGTTGACGCTGAGGACCTGGCCATGATCATCTATACCTCGGGGACCACTGGCAATCCCAAAGGGGTGGCCAACTCCCATCGTAACATCCTCACCGAGCTGGAGGTGATGGCCAACGCCTTGGAGGTGACCGATAGGGAGGTCGCCATGATGTTCGCCCTGCCCCTTTTTCACATCTTCGCCCTTACCGTGGCCTTCCTCACCACGGCATCGAGAGGGGGCACTACGGTCATGGTTCCCGGACTTACCCTCAGGGAGCTTCTTCAGACCATGGAGAGGAAGAGGGCTACCTGGTTTATGGGGGTGCCCTCCATACTTCTGCTGATGGCCAATATGCCGGAGGCGGAGCGGAGGAAATATGACCTCAGCTCCCTCCGGCTCTGCTTCTGTGGCGGCGCCGCCCTGCCCGCCGAGCTGATGATCAAGTTCAAGGAGCGCTTCGGTTTGCCCATCACCCAGGTCTGGGGGCTCACCGAGGCTTCGGGGACGGTCACCCTCCAGCCCATCGATGGCTCGGGGAAGTTCGGCTCCGCGGGCAAGGTGCACCCCGGCTGGGAGCTCAAGATAGTGGATGACGATGGCAGGGAGCTACCCCCCAACGAGCCCGGGGAGATCATCGTTAAGGGGGATGGGGTGATGAAGGGCTACTACAATAACCCTGAGGGCACCGCTGAGGCGCTAAAAGATGGCTGGCTCTATAGCGGTGACATCGCCAGGGTGGATGAAGATGGCTATCTCTTCATCATGGGGAGGAAGAAGGAGATGATCATCGTGGCGGGGCAGAACATCTATCCCAGCGATATCGAGGATGTATTATACCAGCATCCCAAGGTGGCAGAGGCAGCGGTAGTGGGCATCCCCAATGAGCTCAGGGGGGAGGCGGTGAGGGCGGTCATCGTGCTCAAGGAGGGGGAGGTGGCCACGGAGGAGGAGATCAAGAGATTCTGCCGTCAGCGCATGGCGAGCTTTAAAGTGCCCAAGGAGGTCAGGTTTGCAGCTTCCATGCCCAAGACCCCCACCGGGAAGATCCGCAAGGAGGAGCTGAAGAAGTTGACATAAGGAGAGTGTGGTGAAAAGAAGGGTGGTAATTAGCGGCATGGGATTGATAACGCCGCTAGGCATGGGGCTGGAAACCAATTGGCAGGCGCTGTGCCAGGGGAGATCGGGGATAGGGAAGGTCACCAGATTTGATGCCAGCTCCTTCCGCAGCCAGATTGCCGGTGAGGTGAAGGACTTTGATGCCGCCGATTTCATGGATGTGAGGCTGGCGCGAAGGATCGACCCCTTTATCCAGTTTGCCCTGGCAGCAGCCTTGATGGCGGTGGAGGACTCCCAGCTTAAGATCAGCCCCTCCAACGCGGAGCGGGTTGGCGTCATCGTGGGAACGGGCCTGGGGGGGCTAGCAACCATGGAGAGAAACGCTCAGCTCCTTCTTGCTGGGGAGCAGCACCGGATTTCCCCCTTCTTCCTTCCTGGCTTCATCGCCAACATGGCTCCAGGGCAGATCGCCATCACTTTGGGCGCCAAGGGACCCAATAGCTGTCCGGTGACCGCCTGTGCTGCCGGGACCCATGGTGTAGGGGATGCCTTCAAGGTGATTCAGCATGGGGAGGCCGATGTCATGATCGCGGGGGGGACGGATGCCCCTGTCACCCCATTGGTCTTCGCCGGGCTGGATGCCATGAGGGCCACCTCCACCAGAAGCGACCAGCCGGAGCGGGCTAGTCGTCCCTTCGATAAGGACCGCGATGGCTTTGTCGTCTCCGAGGGCGCAGGCATCCTCATCCTCGAGGAGTTGAATCATGCCTTGGCCCGAGGGGCAAAGACCTATGCTGAAGTGGTGGGCTACGGCTTCAACAACGACGCCTATCACATGACCGCTCCATCACCCGATGGGGAGGGGGCCGCTCGCTGCATGAGGATAGCCCTCAACGATGCCCAGCTCTCCCCCCAAGAGGTGGATTACATCAATGCCCATGGCACCTCAACCCCCCTAAACGACCTCTCGGAAACCCTTGCCGTAAAGGAAGTCTTCGGGGAGCATAGCAAGAAGCTTTGCCTCAGCTCCAATAAATCCATGGTGGGACATCTCTGTGGCGCTGCGGGGGCGGTGGAGGCCATCTTATCTGCTCTCACCATCAACAGGGGGATCATCCCGCCTACCATCAACTATGAGACCCCCGACCCCCAGTGTGACCTCGATTATGTGGCCAACCAGGCTCGGCAGGCCAAGGTGAGGATTGCCCTCTCCAACTCCTTCGGCTTTGCCGGCCACAACGGTACCGTAGTCCTCAGGGAGTTCGAGGAGTAGACCGCGGCACATAGCAAAATAAGGGGTGGATTGGGCTAGGCCGGCGTGAAGTATTGTGCATGGTGGGCCGCAAGGGAATCGAACCCCTGACACGCGGATTAAAAGTGCGTCCGCGCTCATCCCGCCCTATGCCGCCAGATACGATTTGGTGCTGTCCCGTCCACCGCCACCGCCCATTTCGTATCTGCTGGTGATGCCCTGTGCTGCCCCGTGCTAACCAGTATGTTTGCAAAATGTTTGCAACTTTTGGGGGTGAATGACGGGGATGGAAGGCTGGTTAATCACAGGGTGGGGGACTTAGGGAGGATAACCCTGAATTGCTTGTTGAGTGTTTGGGTTATGCAAGCGCAAGAGGCAAGGTGATTGTTGATCGAAGGTCAAGTGAAGGAATGTTCCTCTACATCACGACGCCAAACGATCTTCAAGCAACAATAAGTCCGTGCTATCCAATACTTTATATTCACTGGGATCTAGTCCAGCATTTGTTAGGCGCAGATAGAATGCGTCTCGGTGTATATATGTAATGAAAAAGCCTTCAGCTTTTCCTCCCGATAGTGTTTCAATTTGACTCAAGTCATCCTTCTGTCTTCTTATGGAATCCCAGTCATCTAATGAACACTTGCTTTGTAGACAATGCCCTCTCTCTTGACTACAACCAGCAGCATCAATTGAGCCCGATGTCCATACACCAATTCTTACCTGAACTTCTATGTCGGCTCTGGGATATATCTTGCGGCAAATGAAATATGAGAAAACTTCTCCGACCGCGCCCCGCAAATGATCAATTTCACTGGAGTCTCCTGCGTAGATTGCATCCAGCTCATTCAAGATCTCAAGTGCCCTAACATGTGCACTGTGCTGGTTCAAGAACAATTTGGCTTGAGGATGTTGGCGAAACTTTGTGAAACCCTTCCGGCAAAAGAGAGTCCCCGGTATGGTCAGTAGCTGAAAATCCGGGACACGATAACTACTACCCTCTTCGTCTTTCAGCAGATTGCATAATCTTTCTACCCGCCTCTGATAAGCCTCTCGAGGATTGGGGCGAATCGGAACTAGGTCGAAAACCATCCGTCTTAGCCCTCCCCGTCTTACCTTTCCTCTTCGCCCGCGACTTCTAGCCTACCGGGAGTTATGAGAGGGGCTGCAAAACTCTTGCCCGTCAAAGTACTAAATAGCTCACTACTAAAAGGGAGGATGGTATTTATAACATGAGTTTGGAAGGCATCGTTCTTAAAAATGTCCCTCGGCATAGGATCTTGAAACGCGAACCGCACCGCATGTGTTACTCGAAACGAGATTCCCTCGGACTTTATTTCCTGCCTAACTTTCAACTTGAAGCTGGTCTTCCTCTTTGCGCTGAAGGAAAAGGTTATGGAGCCTTCCAAGGGGATTCTCGATTCACTATCCCTTGCAAGCTCAGGTGCTGTAGCCCGATAGTACAAACTCAACAGCCGGATTCCGGCAATCCTTATGTGAGGGATTTCGCTCGGTGTTTCACGGCTGCTCATCGTGTTACATTTACTTTGTAGGATATTGATACGCTTCGTTCCGACACGTGAAAACTTGTTCTTTCCGAGCGACCTCTCTCCTCACGTTGAAACGAACGCGTGTAGAACCAAGGAACATCAGACGACCGCTTGACCAAGTCGTTGAGTTGGTATGGCATGTCGAGAATATGATCTACCGCATGCGCTATGGTTTCTTCGTCAACCATGTTTAGGGAGGAATTTAGAGCCATCACTATGTCTGAAAGCACTGACAGAGTCCTTGGATTATCAAAAACATCTGATTCACAAAATGCATTGATGGCTTCCACTACGTCGCTATGAATCCATCGGCAGATATCATCACGACTTTCTGCTATACTGGCTAGCAAATTGTTCTCTACAAGCAAATTGAGCTTAGAGAGATAGTTGAGACCGAGATTGGACATTAGGAAATCACGGAATAGTCTGCACACGTCGCTCGTCGGGGTTGAACCCAAAGACATTAACCCCCGGAAGTACATGTTCAAGACTCTTGTGACCCCGTGTTCCTCTGTAGCACTTACCAGATCACGAGTCTGTTCTAGTTGTTTAGTTGCCATGACTCACCTCGTATCTATCGTGCTTGTTTTGTAACAACTAAGGAAATGTCGCGACTGCCTGCTATGCAATCGCAAACAATCATAAGTGCGAGTACGCATTAGTTGAACATTCTTGCAGCTAATATTAAACATAGAATCCGATAAATGTCAATCCGTCTTTGGTCCTAAGAACTGTGAGACATACAAGAGAGGGTTTCGCACATCCCTAATTATTATTGCCCAGATCGGCAACCCCGTATATAATGGCGGAAGGGGAGGCATACTAATGAAGGGTGCTGGGCGGCACCCCTCATCTCCTGTCTTAGACTCCCTTCACGATCTCCTCCGCCTCCCGCAGCGCCTCCGTCTCGTCTGGGAAGAGGCTGCCCTGAATCGGCGGGCGGCTGCCGCTGCCCCGGTCAGTGGCGGATGAATTGGTTTGCAAAATGTTTGCAAACCGAGGGCAAACAGATAGTGGGCCGCATAGGAATCGAACCTACGACACGCGGATTAAAAGTCCGCTGCTCTACCACTGAGCTACCGGCCCACCTGGGGAAATATAGCCCACCATGCTCTGGCTGTCAATATGGGCCGTTTTCGCCCTAGCTTCGCCCGCTGCCGGGCTTGGTCAAGGCGACCCCTCGGGCACATAGGGGGCACTCCTCGGGGGTATAGCTGGGAACGGATACCTCATGGCAGCTGAAAAAGGGCACGTCGAATTTGACCCCGCCGGAACGGTCCACCAGCACCCCCACCCCTACCGGCTCACCGCCATAGTTCCTCACCGCCTTCATCACCTGGAGGACGGAGGTCCCCGTGGTCAATACGTCGTCGACGATAAGCACCCTTTCCCCAGGGGTGAGGATGAACCCCCTCCTGAAGGCCCTGCCCTCGCCTTCCCTTTCCGCCATGATGCTGTTGGCCCCCAGTTGCCTGGCCACCTCGAAGGCAACGATGATGCCACCCAACGAAGGCCCGGCCACGACCTGGACCCCCTCACCCTGGAAACGCTGGGCAATCATCTGGCAAAGCCGCTGGGTAAGGTGGGGGTGTTGAAGCACCCTGAACTTCTCCCAATAGGTGGCGGAGTGCAAGCCCGAGGCCAGTTCAAAATGGCCTTCCAGGATTGCTCCCGCCTCCCTGAAGATCTTCTCCACCTCTGCTGACAAGGGGCCTCTTTCTAGCTAGCGCTGGGCAAAGGAATAATTGGGCACCAGCTGCCACTCGCTTACCGGCCAGTAGCATAGCCATGCTTTACCCACTATGTCTTCGCGGGGTAGCCATATCCCCTGCCGAGCCCAAACATGGGAATCGCTGCTATGATTTCGGTTGTCCCCCAGGACAAAGTAGCAATCCGCTGGCACCTGCTGTGGAGGGAGAGTATAGCGAGGTTCCTCCAAGATATAGTCGTCCTCACTCAGCAGCCCGCCATTGATATATACCTTGCCGTCCCTTATCTCCACCGTTTCCTCCGGGATGGCGGTCACCCTTTTTATCAGGTATTCGCTCGAATTTTGCGGGGAGCGAAATACGATTATGTCCCCCCTCTCTGGGGGGTGGAGGTGGTAAACCACCTTATTGACCAGTAGATATTGCCCCTGGTGAATGTTGGGCTCCATGCTGGCGCCTATCACCATGTAGCTGTCCAGTGTAGCTTGTGCCGCCAAAAATATGATGAGGGCCAGCAGCAGGGTGGCCAGCATCTCGCGCAGCCTAAACTTCATCCTCTCCCTTCAAGGTTAGCTTTGCTCCCTCAATTATAACCCATCGAGAAAGCCCCTTCCAGTCCATTTCCAAATTTGCTTTGACTGGAGTTGAAGGTCTGATAAAATGGGCTAATGACATCTCTGGGCAGATAGCGATGGAAGAAGGCGACCTCATCCTTGCCAGCAAAAAGGGCGACCTGGATTCCTTTAACCAGCTGGTGGAAAGGTATCAAAGGGAGGTCTATAACCTCGCCCTGAGGATGCTGGGAAATTCCCAGGCTGCTGAGGATGCCACTCAGGAGGCCTTTATCTCTGCCTTCAGGGGGATCGCCAGGTTTAGAGGGGGGAACTTCAGGGCATGGCTGTTGCGCATCGTGGCCAATGCCTGCCGCGACCAGCTTCGCTTATTGAGACGCCGCCCCACCATCCCCCTGGATGCCTTGGTTCTGGAAGCTGACCGCGATACGCCATCCCCTGAGGACTACGCCCTGAGGCGAGAGCTGGGGGAGCAGATCGCCAAGGCCCTGGCCGACCTTCTCCCGGACCAGCGCCTTGCTGTCATCCTCTGCGACATCGAGGGTCTCAGCTATGAGGAGATCGCCCAGGCTATGAATTGCTCCCTGGGGACGGTGAGGTCAAGGATTAGCCGGGGGCGGGGTCGACTGCGCCGCCATCTGGCAGAACATGGGGAACTTTCCCCCTAGATATTTCGTCTTTATAGAGGAAGGGAAAAATGTTCAGGCGAAAAGGCGAATGCCAGAGAGTAAGGGAGATGCTTTCTCCATATATCGACGGGCAACTCAGCCCTGGGGAGAGGGGACTGGTGGAGGGTCATATCGAGGGGTGCGAGGCATGTTGTCAGGAGCTGGAGTTCTTGAAGGCCACGGTGAATCTGCTTCACCGCGTGCCTATAGTTTCGCCGCCGCGCTCTTTTGCCATCGCTGAAGTGGTGCCCCAGCGGCGTGCTGCTCCCTTGACTGCGTTGAGCGCTGCCACCGCTGGCGCCGTATTGCTTCTGGCGTTTTTCTTCATCAGCGATGCGCTAAACCTCTTCAGTTCAGAAGTGCTTGTCGAAGAGCAATTCAGGGAAGGCGCCCTGATGGCTGAGGGAGCCCCAGATATGGCAGAGGCGGGCTACGAGATTGTTGAGAATTGGCCCTTTTGGCAGCTCGAGGTTGCCTTTTCCGCGCTGGTGGTGATACTGGGGGCGATGACTATAATTTGGTGGCTTAAAAGAAGGAAAGGGGGTGAAAAGGCCCCAAGAAGCTGACCTAAACTGGAAAGGGGGTGGCAGATGAGAAAAAGCCCATATTTAGCCGTCAGTTTAGTTCTGGTGCTCATTTTGTTGGGGACAGTAAGTTGTGCCTTGAGCCAGGCGAACCAAAACAGCGGGTTTACCCCGGTGACTGAGGAGGAGAGCAGGAGGATAGCTGAAGACTACCTGAGGAACAGCCCCACCTTCACCTTTGATGGCATGGAGGATACCCTCAGCCTGGTGGAGACCCACACAATGCTTTGCCCCTACTGCTGGGAGTTTGAGTTTGAGTTCCAGTGCCTTCATGCCGGCTATGGTGATAGGTCGGGGCAGGCAGTTGCTGAGGTGATAACCCCCCACACAGCGAGGATCCTGGTTCAGGAGGGGCAGGTGCTTGGAGCGACCATCGATGGGGTGTGGGATATGATGAAGCAGGAGATGCTCCCCGGTGACTGGGGTCAAACAACCGCTGAGGCAATCCTGGTGGAGGTCGGCGATAGCTTCATTTTGTCCCGGGACTCCAACCCCACCACCGGCTATGCCTGGCAGGCTCAGTTCGATGACGAACTCCTTGAGCTGGTAGAAACCAAATTCGAGCCCTCCTCGGAGGCCATTGGCGCTGGAGGTGTTGAGAGTTTTGAGTTTCGGGCGCTAAAGCAGGGCGATACTGAAATCACCATGGTCTATAAGAGGAGCTGGGAGGAGGGCTACATCGAAAAGGTGGTTTTCGGCGTTCACATAACTGAAGTCGAGGCTTAGAGAAAGGAGGTCAAAATGAGAAACAGGTTAGTGGTCATCGGCTTAGCATCGTTAGTCGCCATCACCGGGGCTGGTTACATCTGGCGTAAGCACCGGAAAGGGGGTTCAAGATGAGAAAGAGGTTGTTGGTAGGTTTGCTTATTGGGGTTGCCCTATTGGCGGCGGGCTGTGCTTCCTCGGCAAATGCAAGCTCTGTAACGCCTCCAGGGACAACCCCGCAAAGTATATCAAACTTGGAGGGGAACTACAATCAGACGACGGGGCTGTGGGTAACTGGTCAGGGCGAGGTAACGGTAGTTCCCGATTTGGCCGTGCTCAGCATGGGCATTGAGGCCCAGGCACCGACGGTGGAGCAGGCGATGGATGAGGCCACCACGTCTATGAATCGGGTTATGAATGCCCTTCGCGCCAACGGGGTTGCTGATAGGGATATCAAGACCCAGTGGTTCAACATCTATCCGGTGAGAAGGTGGACGGATGAGGGCCAGGAGGTGCTTATTGGCTACCGGGTGACCAACATGGTGAATGCCAAGATCAGGGATGTGGAGGCCACCGGTCGCATCATCGACCAGGTGGCCCAGGCAGGGGGAGACCTCACCCGAATCCAGGGGGTGAGCTTCACCGTGGATGACCCCTCGCAGTACTATGGCGAGGCACGGCAGAAGGCTGTCGCCGACGCTCAAGCCAAGGC
Organism: Chloroflexota bacterium; assembly: GCA_030604825.1. Taxonomy (GTDB): domain Bacteria; phylum Chloroflexota; class Dehalococcoidia; order E44-bin15; family E44-bin15; genus JAUVVB01. Next base: position 47,559 of record JAUVVB010000003.1, read on the forward strand.
GCAGCAACTGGCTGCCCTTGCCGGCGTCAGCCTGGGTCGCCCCTTCTATATCTCCGAGAGCGGCGGTTTCGTCCCCATCCCCCGGGACTATCGTATGATGGAGGGCGGTGCTCCCCCTACCCCCATCAGCCCCGGGGAGACCGAGATCACCCTCACCGTCCAGATGGCTTTTGCCATTGAGTAGGGGCTCAGATCAGATAAGAGGGGGCAGGTGAACCTGCCCCCTCTTTCTTTGTTGCACTTTGCCAGGCTGGATGGTAGAATTGCCATACCCAGCAGCCGGGGCTCAAAATGGTGCTCAGCGATCGAACCATCAAGGAAGAGCTTGCCAAGGGGAGGATTATCATCGCCCCTCTGGACCCCAGCTGCATCCAGCCGGCGAGCGTTGATATCCGCCTGGACCGAAAGCTCCTCGTCTTCAGGACCTGGCGTTATCCCTACTATATCGACGTTAGGGAAAACCTGGAGGACCTCACCGAAATGGTGGAGCTCGACGAGGACAAGCCCTTCTTCTTGCAGCCCGGGGAGTTCGTTCTGGCCAGCACCCTTGAATCCATCAGCCTCCCCGATGACATTGTGGGCAGGCTGGAGGGGAAGAGTTCCCTGGGCAGGATTGGGCTTTTGATCCATTCCACCGCTGGATATGTTGATCCCGGCTGGCAGGGGCATCTCACCATGGAGCTCTCCAATGCGGCCAAGCTTCCCATAACCCTTTACTGTGGAATGAGGATCGGGCAGATCTCCTTCCTTCGCCTCTCTTCCCCTGCTGAGAGGGTCTATGGGACGGAGGGCCTGGGGAGCAAGTATCAGGGGCAGACGGAGCCCACCGCCAGCAGGTACTATCAGGACTTCCAGGAGAAGTAGAGGCATTGCGGTGGACTTTATGGAGCGTGCTCTCTCTTTAGCCAGGCTCGCCCTGGGGCATTCCAGCCCCAACCCTGCAGTGGGGGCGGTGATCGTTGAGGATGACACCATCATCGGCGAGGGCTATACCCAGCCCCCGGGCTCAGACCATGCTGAGGTGGTGGCGCTGAGGCAGGCGGGGGATAGGGCTCGGGGGGCAGCGATGCATATCACCCTTGAGCCCTGCTGCCATTTTGGGCGAACCCCTCCCTGCACCCGGGCCATCATCGCTGCCGGCATCGCCGAGGTTCATATCGCCGCCCTGGACCCGAATCCCTCGGTTTCAGGGCGGGGCAAAGAAGAACTGGAGACGGCGGGGATAAAGACCCATCTCGGTGAGCATGAGGAGGAGGCCCGCCAGCTCAACGAAGCCTATATCAAGTTCATCACCACCGGCCTTCCCTTCATCACCGCCAAGTTCGCCGTAAGCCTTGATGGCAGGATGGCCACCAGAACTGGCGATTCCCGGTGGATCAGCGGGGAGCAGTCCCGACAGCGCGTTCATCAACTGCGCCAGGCGGTGGATGCCATCATGGTTGGGGTGAACACCATTGTCTTCGACGACCCCCAGCTTACGGCAAGGGAGCAGGCAAAGCCCCTGGGGAGGCAACCCCTGAGGGTCATCGTCGATAGCGAAGGGCGCACCCCACCCCAGGCCAGGGTATTTGGGGAACCGGGAGGGACGATGGTAGCAGTAACCGAGGCTGCCCCGCCCGACAGGGTGGGCAGGCTTGAGCAGCTCGGGGCTCAGGTGCTGAAGTTTCCCGAAAGGGACGGACTGGTTGACCTGGAGGAGCTGCTCCGGGAACTGGGCAGAAGGGAGATCACCTGCCTTCTGGTGGAGGGCGGTGCCACCCTCCTCGGCTCCCTTTTCGACCAGGGGCTTGTGGATAAGGTCATTGCCTTTATCGCCCCTATCCTCATTGGGGGCAGGGAAGCCAGAGGGGTCGTTGGTGGAAAGGGGGCAGAAAAAATCGGCCATGCCCTCAGGTTGAGGCGGGTAATGGTGGAACGCCTTGGCGATGATGTGATGGTCGTTGGATATTTGGGAGGATAGGGATGTCACTGGTGGTGACGGTCTATGTGCCCAGCGGGATCGTGATGGCTGCTGATAGCCGGGTAACCGCCACCCGCAGGGAGGAGAGGAAGGAAGGGGAACAAACCAGGGTGAGGGAGCAGCAGGTGGTGCTCTCCGATCAAGGCTTCAAGCTCATCGCCCTGGATACCCTCCCCATGGGCATCTCCTGTTTTGATACCGCTATAATTGGCAATGAGCCTATCGACAGTCATATAAGAAGGTTTACCGAGCAGGCGCTGAGCGACCGGGATAAGGTGGCCGATGTGGCGGGGAAACTTGTCTCCTACTTCAGGGATCGCTTTGCCAATGTTCCGGTGGGCTTCCATGTCTGCGGCTATCAGGTGGAAAAGAACATGAGCGTCCCCTACGTTTATACCTGCCACACCGTGAAGGAGATTTCACCGGCGCGAAGAAACGTCAACGAGCAGGGGAACGTGGTTTATGGCGTGACCTATAGCGGGGAAACATCGGTGCTTCTGCGGCTGATCACCAAGGAACATGCTCCCCTCTTCCCCGCCATGCCCCTTCAGGACGCCATCGACTACGCCATATACCTGATCAGGACAACCATCGAGACCTTGAGGTTTGAGCCCCGATTCCCTGGCGTCGGGGGGGCAATCGATGTACTGGTGATCGCCCCTCCGGGCAAGCTGAATTTCATCCAGAGGAAGGAGCTTCACGGAGGCTAGATGTTCACCGGAATCGTGGAAGAGGTAGGCACCGTCATGGTGGCCCTTCCTGGCAAGCTTACAATTTCTGCCACCAGGGTCATTGAAGATACGAAAAAGGGCGATAGCATCGCCGTGAATGGGGCCTGCCTCACCGTCACTGCTCTTTGGGGCGAATCCTTTTCGGTGGATGTCATGCCTGAGACACTCAGGCGCACCAATCTGGGCCGGCTTCGCCCTGGGGATAAGGTGAACCTGGAGCGCCCCTTGGCCCTGGGAGGTCGCCTGGGGGGGCATTTCGTCCAGGGACATGTCGATGGTACGGGAAGGGTGCTCTCAACAACCAGAGAGAATGAGGCCCTCCTGTTGAACTTTGAAGCTCCCCAAGAGATAATGAGGTATATTGTTCGAAAAGGGTTTATCGCCGTGGATGGGGTGAGCCTCACCGTTATCCAATGCGATGACACCTTCTTCCAGGTATCCCTGGTCTCCTATACAGTGGAGAATACCAATCTTGGTGGCAGGAAAGCGGAGGATGTGGTAAATTTAGAGGTGGATATCATCGCCAAATATGTGGAGCGGCTGAGAGCTGAGCAAGGCTCGGCCATAACCGAGGAATTCCTGGCCGAGCATGGCTTCCTTTCCCGCTAGCTTGGAGGTCAGTATGGCGTTTGCCACAATTCCCGAGGCTATCGAAGATATTAAGGCGGGAAGGTTCCTCATCCTCGTTGACGATGAGGACCGGGAGAACGAAGGTGACCTGGTCATGGCGGCAGAGAAGGTCACCCCTGAGGCCATCAACTTCATGGCAAAGCACGCCCGCGGGCTTATCTGCCTTCCCATTGAGGGGCAGAGGCTGGATGAGCTGGGAATCCCGATGATGGTGGGGTACAACACCTCAAAGCATGAAACAGCGTTCACCGTTTCCATAGAGGCAAAACACCGGGTGACTACCGGGATCTCGGCTCATGATAGGGCGGCCACCATCACGGCGGTACTCGACTCATCTACCAAGCCTGAAGACCTGGCTCGCCCCGGTCACACCTTCCCGCTGAGGGCCAGGGAGGGGGGAGTGCTGGTGAGGGTTGGTCATACTGAGGCCGTCGTGGACCTGGCAAGGCTCGCCGGTCTTTACCCCGCAGGGGTGATCTGTGAGATCATGAGCGAGGATGGCACCATGGCCCGCCTGCCAGAGCTTGAGGCCATGGCGCAGCGGTTCGGGATCAAGATGGTAACCATCACCGACCTCATTGCCTACAGGAGACGCCATGAGCGGCTGGTACGGCGCGTGGCTCAGGCAAGCTTGCCCACGAAGTATGGAGAATTTACCGCCATTGCCTATAAGAGCACCATCGACCCCGATGAGCATGTGGCTCTGGTGAGGGGAGATATCTCAGGGGAGAAGCCAGTGCTGGTGCGAGTACATAGCGAGTGCCTCACCGGGGACATCTTCGGCAGCCTGCGCTGCGATTGCGGGGAGCAGATCGCCCTCGCCATGCAGGCCATCGCCAACGAGGGGGGGGGAGTCTTCCTCTATATGAGGCAGGAGGGAAGGGGGATCGGGCTGCATCACAAGATCCGTGCCTATGCCCTCCAGGATCAGGGGATGGACACCGTGGAGGCCAATGAATTGCTGGGCTTCCCCGCCGACCTTCGCGATTACGGCATTGGCGCCCAGATACTGGTTGATCTGGGCCTGAGGGAGATCCGCCTGCTCACCAACAATCCCAAGAAGGTGGTGGGCCTTGAGGGTTACGGGCTCAGGGTGGTGGAGACGGTGCCCCTCATCGCCACCCCAAACCCCATCAATATCCACTACCTGAAGACGAAGCGGGATAAGATGGGGCACCATTTGGACATGAGACCGCTCGCTGATGAGGGGTAATAGATTTTCAAGATTCGAAAGGAGGTGAGCGTGAGCAAAAGCTATCAGGGTACGCTTCTGGGCGAGGGGCTGAGGTTTGGGGTGGTGATCTCCCGGTTCAACGAGTTCATCACCAAAAAGCTTCTGGAAGGGGCGGTGGACGCCTTGGTGCGCCACGGGGTTAAGGAAGGCGACATCGAGGTCGCCTGGACCCCGGGCTCCTTCGAGATCCCTCTCACCGCCAAGAAGATGGTGGAGACGGGAAGATATGCTGCAGTTATCTGTCTTGGGGCGGTGATCCGGGGAGGAACCCCCCACTTCGAATATATCGCCAGCGAGGTGACCAAGGGGATTGCCAGGGTTGGCCTGGAGACGGGGATGCCCGTTATCTATGGTGTGATCACCGCCGATACCCTGGAGCAGGCCATCGAGAGGGCGGGCACCAAGATGGGCAATGCTGGCTTTGAGGCGGCGATGAGCGCTATCGAGATGGCGAACCTGCTGCGGACTCTATAGCCTCAACCCCTGGCCAAAAGGGCGGCCTATTCGGTGACCTTATATACCTGGTCGCCTCGCCTCACCCGATCCGGGACCTTGATCCCCACCGAATCCCCTGCCTTTGCCTCCTTGACATCCACGTTGTTGATCTGCATCGAGTCAACGATGATCTCAAGGTCGGTGGTGTATCCCTTGATGTGGATCTTGTCCCCCAGCTTGAGGGGAGCGGTGAGCTCGATCCCGGCCACCACCGGCCTGGCAAAGAAGTCGCTTACCCTGCCGACTTCCTCCTCCGCCATCTGGGCCCTCCCTTTTTGAATTTTGGGCTAGTATACCTGTTTCCCATTGCTAAATCAATACCCTCTCCAGAAAGCCCCTTGACACTGGCATTTCACCATCTTATAATGGAATAGAACATATGTGCGATAACGGGCAAAACATCCTTCACGTTGACCTAGATGCCTTTTTCGTCTCCGTGGAGCAGGCGCTAGACCCCCAGCTTATGGGCAAGCCGGTGGTGGTTGGTGGCAGGCCTGGGCTTCGGGGTGTAGTTGCCTCTGCCTCCTACGAGGCGAGGGCCTATGGAATTCATGCCGGAATGCCCCTCGCCCGGGCCCATCGCTTCTGCCCCCATGCCATCTTCCTCAAGGGTAGCTTCCCTCGCTATCAGCACGCCTCGGAGAGGTTCATCATAATCCTGGGCGATTTCACCCCTGAGCTTGAGCCCGCGGGGATCGATGAGGCGTACCTTGACCTTACCGGCTTCGAATCCCTGTATGGCCCTGCCTGGGAGACGGCGCTACGCATAAAACAGAGGATAAAGGAAGAAATAGGGATCACCGCCTCCATTGGCATTGGCAGCTCGAAGCTGATGGCCAAGGTTGCCTCCCAGCTGGCAAAGCCCGATGGAGTGCTGGAGGTAGCTCCCGGAGAGGAGCGGCCTTTCCTCGCCCCGCTGCCCGTTGGCATGCTGCCCTGCGTGGGGCCGAAGACGGAAAGGGTGCTCAAGGGGATGGGAGTTACCACCATCGGGGGGCTAGCCGATCTGCCAGCTTCCCTTTTAAAAGGCAGGTTTGGCCTCTTGGGAGAGATGATCCATCGCTATGCTAGGGGCATCGATGAAAGGGAGGTGGAGCCCCCTCCCGCTGCCAAGTCCATTGGCCGGGAGACCACCTTTATCCAGGATACCCTGGATCGCCCCTTCCTGGGGGCGATGTTGCATTACCTCAGCGAAAGGGTAGGTGCTGAGCTGCGCCGTGATGGGAGGAGGGCGAGACACATCACCCTGAAGCTGAGGTATGCCGATTTCGATACCATCACCCGCAGCCGCACCCTGAGGCAGGCAACGGATGCTGACAGGGTGATCTTCGATGCCGCGCTTGAGCTCATGGAGAGGTGCCTCTGTCACAAGCGGCAGAAGGTGCGCCTTGTTGGCATCGGGGTATCGGGCTTGGTGGATGAGGGCAGTCAGCTCAGTTTTTTGGATTCCCCTGCGGAGCGCTGGCGACGCCTGGATACGGTCATTGACCGCATCCGCAGCAGGTATGGCTTCACCGCCATCCACAGGGGGAGGACCCTGCTCCTCCAGATTCTCCCGGGAACGCCTCTAAGCCTTGCGCCTGCCGGTGAGCTCGGCGGTCCTCTCCCGGTGGCTCTTGCCCGCCAGGCGGGCGATGCCCCACTCGGTTATCACCATGTCGGCGAAGTGTCTTGGTATGGTCACCAGGGAACCCTCATCGAGCTGGGGAACGATGGTAAAACGACCATAAATGGTGGAGCGGAGCAGGGTTACGGCGCGACCCCGCAAGTAGGTATCTGAGGATTTAACCCATACCAATTCTGTAATCCATTGGTCGCATTGGTTTGCCCAGTTTCCCTGGGATAAGCCTAAGACCAAATTCCTAACTTTTTGAGTACTAATAGAGTATTGTCAATATTCTTATCGAGGGTTATCATATTTTTAGAAGAATTCTTAAGTGGATAGGGAGTCAAATGGCTGCATTAAGCGACAAAACGGGGACGACAACGATTGACAAGATCTCGCCAGCGCTGATGATCAAAAGGGAGGACCTGGATGATCTCTACACTGAGTGGCTCCGCGTGCCTGAGTGGATTAGAGCCCATGCCTCCATCACACGGCCTGTCCATCGCTATGAAGGGGTGCTGACCCTCGAGGATCATTGCCTGGTTTTCCAGGGTCGGGATATAAAAGAGCGAAACGGCTTCAAGGAGGTGATACCCCTCGACAGTATCACCAAGATTTCCTTGGGCTTCAATTCCTCCTCTCGCCTTGTAAAGCTGCAGCCCATCATCATCCATTACCAGACCGACGATGGTGTTCAGATAGCCTACCTGTATAGTGACTTCAATCGTGAAACTGGCATAGCCTACGGTAACCAAGATTGGTATGAGATATTAAAAGGGTATGTAGACAGCCGTGGAGCCGTCCATGCCCCGTCAATGAGATAGGACGTTTACTGCATAGAGGTTCCCCCGTCAACGCTCCCCAGACAGGTAGCTCTTCCCTTGCTGCCAAATAAGCATCGGTGTACAATAAGGTCGGCTGATGAGATTCGAATGATGAGGCGAGTGATGGATTTCCCAGCAGGTCGAGGCGGTAGGGGACGATGTTAAAGGGATTCTTGATCGCTATAGGTGTGATTGTCGTTTTGGTGTTCATCGTTGGTGGAGTGGGTTACTATTTGGTTACCCGACCTCCAGAGATAGCAAAAGAGATGCGGCCGGTGGAGGTGAGCACCGAGGACGCCCAAAGTTTTGACCAGAAACTTGAAGCCTTTAGGGCAGAGGTGGAGGCGGCTGCGGCCGGGGAAGAGGTAAAGTTGATAATCACGGAGGAAGAGCTTACCTCCAAGGTTAGCGCTAGTATAGAGAAGCTGGTGGAGGATGCTGATCTCCCTTTGGGGGTGAGCGACATTCAGATCAACTTCAGCATGGGGAGTGCGTATCTGCTGATTACCGCCACGGTTGATTATGAAGGCGCTGCGCCACCGGTTCAGGCGGGGGCGGAAGTGGAGATAGACATCATAGAGGCTGATGGTGGTGACAGATTGCTTCAATACACGGTCAACACGCTTAGTCTCGGTGCCCTGCCCGACTGGGCGCAGCGGGCGATCAGGGATATTTTGCTTCCAGAAGGGATGTCAGGGGCTGTAGCCTTCAGCGAGCTTCCGCAGGAGCTCTGGGGGCTAGATCTGGAAGATTTACCCATCGTCCTGAACGAGGTTTACACCCTGGAGACGGAAGAGAGAAATCAGCTAGTGTTCTCAGGGATAGCGGTTTCAGAGACGAATTGATGGATTTTTGCCCTCTAGAACAGCGCAGCCGCTCTGCTCACCCCAAGGGTAACAGTCATGCCACCTGCCCTTTCACCGTTTCTTCCCTACAGAACTTCAGGCTCGCTGCCTGACGCCCGGCAAGGGTTCTGCCATATGCGCTCCTCCAGGTTTTCCTTGACAGTGAAAAGGGGCGGTGATATAGTTTATCCCAGGAAAATGACCCTGGTTTCCACATGGAGGGAGGATGTTCGAGAAGGAAAGGATAGAGGAGATTGAGAGGAGAAGGAAGGAGTGGGAGGAGGGGGTGCTTAAGCGCACCCTGGAGAAGTTTGGGATGAAGGTGAGTCCCAACCGGGTCTACACCCCCGCCGATGTAAAGGATTTCGATTTCCTGGAGAAGGTGGGATTCCCCGGCGAATACCCCTTCACCACCTCGGAATATCCTTCCAATTTGCCTGCCCTCAGGATCAGGGGTGGGGTGAGTGCCGTGCTGGTGCGGGCGGCGAGGTATTCCGGCTATGGTGCCCCGGAGGATACCAGGGACTACTATAACCACATGCGGGAAGCCCTTGGCCGGCGGGGTGGTCCCAATATCGCCTTCGACCTTCCCACCCAGTGTGGCTACGATTCCGATGACCTGGTGGCCCGGGGCGAGGTGGGGAAGGTGGGGGTGACGGTGGACACGCTGAGGGATTTTGAGGTGATATATGAGGCCTTCGTCGGGGATAACGACCTGGACAAGATAGCCTCCAACTGGACGATAAATGCCCCCTGCAACATCATATTGGCGATGTATCTCGCGCTGGCGGAGAAGAGGGGGATACCGATAGATAGGCTGAGGGGGACGCCTCAGAACGACATCCTAAAGGAATTTGTGGCCCGGGGGACATATATCTTTCCTGCCCGGCCATCGATGAGGATGATCAGGGATACCATCACCTACTGCACCGAGCACATGCCGCTGATGAACAGCATAAGCATCTGTGGCTATCATATGAGGGAGGCAGGGGCTATCCCCATCCAGATGGTGGCCTTCACCCTCTGTAATGCCATGGCCTATGTTCAGCTGGGGGTGGATGCTGGGCTTGACGTTGACACCTTCATGCGCCGCTTCACCTTCCTCGTCTGGAGCACGGGCATGGATTTCTTCAAGGAGATCGCCCGGGCGCGGGCGGCGAGGAGGATATGGGCCAAGATCATGAGGGAGAGGTTTGGCGCTGAGGATCCCAGGAGCTGGATGCTGCGGGGTGCTGGTGGGGTGGGTGTTCCCACTCACACCTTAACCCTGCAGCGACCGCTCAATAACGTGACGCGAAATGTCATCATTGGCATCGGCAACGCCCTTTCTGGGGGTGTCCCCACCGGTGGCGTTCCCTACGATGAGCCCCTGGGGCTGGGGCACAGCCTGGAGGCAGAACAGCTTTCCATCGATGCGGGGAGGATATTGCAGTTTGAGGCCAAGCTGGGGGATGTAATTGACCCCCTGGCCGGCTCCTACTATGTGGAGCACTTGACCGATCGGGCTGAGGAGGAGATCTGGGACATCATCCAAAGGATCGATGCCATGGGTGGCGCTGTAGCCGCCATCGAGAGCGGCTACATGCAGCGGGAGATCGCCAGGGGTGCCTACGAATATCAGCGGCAGGTGGAGATGGGGGAGAGGGTGATCGTTGGCGTAAACCGTTTCACCGGTGAGCAGGAGCTGGAGGTGCTCACCCACCGACTGGTGGAACACCCCTATGATCCCAAGAAGAGGGCGGAGGCAGAGGAGAGGCAGCTTAAGAATCTGGCCCAGGTGAAGGGGGCGCGGGATAATGGGCAGGTTCAGGCGACCCTGAAGCGGCTAAAGGAAGAGGCCGGGGACGAAAAGGCAAATCTCATCCCCCCCATTCTAGAGGCGGTGAAGGCCTATGCCTCCGTCGGCGAGATGTGTAATGTGTTGAGGGAGGTCTTTGGGGAATACCAGGCCTATAACGTGACCGCTTAGGTCGCTGGGGACAGGGGGCTACCTCGATTGTGGGGAGATCTGGGCATCTGCCCCTCTTTGTTTGCCCAATAAAAAGGAGGAGCTCTGATGACCGAGGAGAAAAGGATCAGGATGTTGATGGCAAAGCCGGGCCTTGATGGCCACGACCGCGGGGCTAGGGTGTTGACCCTGGGGTTGAGGGATGAGGGGATGGAGGTGATCTACACCGGGCTGAGGCAAAGCCCGGACAAGATAGCCCAGGCGGCGATCCAGGAAGATGTGGATGTGGTGGGTATGAGCTGCCTTTCTGGGGCCCATAACTACCTCTTCCCCGCGGTGTTGGAGAAGTTGAGGGAATCGGGGGCGGAGGACGTGCTGGTAATTGGCGGAGGAATTATCCCTAAGGAGGACATCCCCTTCCTCCAGGAGAAGGGGGTCAGCGCCGTCTTCGGCCCGGGGACGCCGATCAAGGAGATCGCGGACTACATTAGGGAAAACGTGAAGCGGAAGGCGTAGGCGGATTTGGAGGTTTCACCGATAATGGAACTGGTTGAGAAGATGCTTTCCGGCAGCGACCTGTCCCTGGCTCGCCTGATTACCCTGGTGGAGAGGGAGGCTGCCGAGGTTCCTCGGATAATGAGCCTGATCTATCCTCACCTCGGTAACGCCTATTTGGTGGGCGTTACCGGCCCCCCCGGAGGGGGAAAGAGCACCCTGGTGGACAGATTGACCGCGGTGATGAGGGCTAAGGGCTTCTCGGTGGGCATCATCGCCGCTGACCCCACCAGTCCCTTCTCCGGAGGCGCTGTGCTGGGCGACCGGATCAGGATGCAGCAGCACTATCTGGATAAAGGGGTGTTTATCCGCAGCATGGCCACCAGGGGCAGCGCCGGAGGGCTCCCCCGGGCAGCTAGGGGGGTGATCAAGCTCCTGGACGCTTATGGAAAGGATTTCGTCGTGGTGGAAACGGTGGGCGTGGGGCAGACGGAGCTGGACATCATGGAGGCTACCGACACCACGGTGGTTGTCCTTGTTCCCGAGGCTGGGGATACCATCCAGACGATGAAGGCGGGGCTGCTGGAGATCGCCGATATATTTGTGGTGAACAAGGCCGACCGGGAGGGGGCGGATTACCTGGCTGTTGAATTGGAGCAGATGTTGCGCATGAGCCCCAAGGACTCGGGATGGCAGCCCCCCATCCTCACCACCCAGGCAATCCATGACATCGGCATCCAGGAGCTTTATCAGGAGATCGAGAGGCATCGCGACGTGCTTCAGGAAACGGGGCAGCTCTCCCTCAAGCGACAGGAGCAAAGAAAACGGGAATTCATCCAAAACATCGAACAGGGGATCAGGGCAACCATCCTCAAACTGGCGGAGAAGGATGGCCAGCTCGTGTCCTTCCTGGAAAGGGTGGAGAAGGGGGAGCTTGACCCCTATTCCGCTTCCATGGAAATCCTCAGCAACAGAACCCTGCTTCAGACCTGGCTTTCCGAACTGGAGAAGGAAGGCTAGCCTTAAACTTCGATAGGAGGAGAAATGGACACCACCCGGAGAATCGCTGATTTTGTCGTTGGCACCGGCTATGAGGCAATTCCCCCGGAAGCGCTCAGATTTGCCAAGGGGGCAATCCTGGATTGCTTGGGTGTTGCCCTAGCTGGTTCCCTGGAGCCTTCGGCAAGGATGGTCACCGAATATGTCGGCGAAATGGGGGGGAGGGCTGAGGCTGGGGTCATCGCCTCGGGGTTCAACACCCCTGCTCCCCAGGCTGCCCTAGCCAATGGCACCATGGCCCATGCCCTGGACTATGACGATGTTGCCATGAGTTGGATTGGTCACCCCAGCGTGGTGCTCCTGCCCACGGCACTGGCCCTGGCGGAGAGGGGGAGGCTCTCGGGAAGGGATGTGCTGGAGGGCTATATCTTGGGCTTTGAGGTGGGGGCGAAGCTGGGGGCGGCGGTGGGTTTCCCCCATTATGATTGGGGCTGGCATGCCACCGCTACCCTGGGCACCATGGCCGCTGCGGCCACCGCTGCCAAGATGCTGAGGCTCAATTCCCATCAGGCGGCGATGGCATTGGGAATCGCCGCTTCCCTGGCGGGGGGGACGAGGCAGAACTTTGGCACCATGACCAAGCCCTTTCATGCGGGAAGCGCGGCAAGGAATGGGACGGTGGCCGCCCTCCTGGCGGAGAAGGGTTTTACCGCCGATGAGGCCATCCTGGAGAGCCCCATGGGCTTCCTAAGGCTGTTCAGCGGCAGTGGCGAGCCGGAGCAAGCCAAGGCCAGCCAAGACCTGGGCGACCCCTTTGACATCCTCTCTCTGGGGGTAAGCATGAAGCCCTATCCCTGTTGCCGGCTGACCCACCGCTGCATCGACGCCATGCTGCACCTGATCAGGGAATACCGCCTCACCGCCGATGATGTGGAGGGGGTGAAATGTAGAACCGCCGAGACCGCCCCCCAAGTACTGATCCACCCCCGGCCCAGGACGGCCCTGGAGGGGAAGTTCAGCATGCAGTACTGCATGGCCATCGCCCTTCTGGATGGGAAGGTTGGCCTGAGGCAGTTCACCGATGAGAGGGTGCTTGACCCCAAAGCCCAAGAGCTGCTGAGGAGGGTGGAGTTTGTCCATCCCCAGGGGGAGAGCGGTGAGGCACTGAGAATTCCCGAGGCCGTCATCGTCAAGCTCAGGGATGGCAGGGAGCTTTCCCATGAGGTGGCGGTTCCCAAGGGGGACCCCCAGAATCCGATGACCGAGGAGGAGCTGGCGGCCAAATACAGGGACTGCGCCAGCCTGGTTCTCTCCGCAGAGGATACCGAGAGGTCGCTGGATATGGTGTCCCACCTTGAGGGGCTGGAGGATATCGCCCCGCTGGTGCATCTAGTGTGTTTGACGGGCAAATCTGCCTAAGATACCAACAGGAGGATGATATGAAGGGGCCACTGTCGGGGATCAGGGTTCTGGATGTGTCACGGGCCATCGCTGGCCCCTATGGCTCCATGATCCTTGCCGACCTGGGGGCTGAGGTGATCAAGATCGAGCCTCCAAGATGGGGGGAAAGGGCGCGCCATATCCCCGGGCCTAACCACAAGGGAGAGAGCTACTACTTCCTTGCCTTCAATCGAAATAAGAAGAGCGTAACCCTCAACCTGGCCACCGAGCTGGGGAGGGAGGCCTTCTATGACCTGGTGAGGATATCGGACGTGGTGTGGGACAACTTCCGCCCCAGGGTTATGGAGCGATTGGGTGCCGACTACGACACCCTGAAGGAGATCAATCCCGGCATCATCTGCTGCTCGGTAACGGGCTTCGGCTCCTCCGGCCCCTATCGGGATCGCCCCTCCTTCGACCTGGTGGCGCAGGCGATAAGTGGGGTGATGAGCATCACCGGAGAGCCCGGGGGCCCACCCCTTCGCTCCGGCCCCCCCGTCGCTGACCTGGTGGGAGGCATGTTCGGCGTTCATGGCGTCCTCGCCGCCCTCTACCAGCGAACCTTCACTGGCAAGGGGCAAAGGGTGGAGACATCCCTGCTGGATGGTCAGGTCTCCAACCTCACCTACCAGATGTCCTACTATTTGTGCGGTGGGGAGGTCCCCGGCCCCATGGGTTCAGGCCATCTTTCCCTGGTCCCCTACGGGGCCTATAAGGCCAAGGAAGGCTATCTGGTTATGGGTGTGGGCTGGCCTCGGGTGGCCAGGGTGCTGGGCATCGAGGAGATCATCGACGACCACAGGTTCGAGAGCGGCGAGTCCAGGCTGGAACATAAGGAGGAGCTAGATTCCCTCGTTCAGCAGGCCTTCCTCAAGGAGAAGGCAGAGGATTGGCTCGCCGTGCTGGAGGTGGAGGATATCCCCTGCGGCCCGGTAAACGCCATCGACAAGGCCATTTCCGATCCCCAGATAATTCACAACAACATGATCGTGAGCGTAAAGCACCCCTTGGGGGGTGAGGTGAGGATGGTGGGAAATCCGATAAAGATGCCCCAGAGCATCGAGGAGGAGTTCACCGCCCCGCCCACCCTGGGGCAGCATGACCACGAAATCCTGGTTGAGCTTCTTGGCTACTCCGAGGAGAGGATCGAGAGGTTGAGGGAGGAGGAGGAGAGGCGTGCCGAGAAACTGCTTGCCAGCCTGCAGAAGCGGGCCTGAAAGGAGGATGACATAATGAGGCCACTGGAAGGGGTAAGGGTTCTGGCTCTGGAGCGGGCCATCGCTGGCCCCTATGGCTCCATGGTGCTTGCCGATCTGGGAGCGGAGGTGATCAAGGTCGAGCCTCCTCAGACCGGCGACCTGAGCAGATTATTCGTCGGTCCAAATCATAAGGGGGAGAGCTTTTACTACATGGCATTCAATAGGGGCAAGAAAAGCCTGGCGCTGGACATCAACACAAAGATGGGCAAGGAACTCTTCTACGACCTGGTAAAGATATCGGATGTGGTCTGGGATAATTTCTCCGCCGGGACCATGGAGAGGATAGGGGCTGATTTCGATACCCTGAGCCGGATCAACCTGGGGATCATCTGCTGCTCCATCAGCGGCTACGGGCAGACTGGTCCCTATCGGGATCGAATCTCCTTTGATGTGGTTGCTGAGGCCATAAGCGGGGCGATGAGCATCACCGGTGAGCCGGGAAGGCCACCGGTTAGGTATGGCGCCCCCATCGCCGATGAGATGGGAGGGCTGTTTGGCGCCATTGGCGTGCTGGCCGCCTTGGCGCAGCGGGAACGCATCGGGAAGGGAACCAGGATAGACATCTCCCTCCTCGATGGTCAGATATCCTCCCTGGCCTATCACCTTTTGTACTATTTCTGCTCCGGGATCGCCTGCGGGCCTCAACGTTCAGGCCATCTCTCCCTCATCCCCTATGGGGCCTATGAGACCAAGAAAGGCTATCTTGCTATTGGCCCTTGCTGGCCCAGGATATGTCGTGTCTTGGGCGTTGAGGAGATCATCGATGCCCCCCGGTTCGAGAGCGGCGAGTCCAGGATCGAGCATCGGGAGGAGCTGGATTCCATCCTCCAGCAGGCCTTCATGAAGGAGAAGGCGGAGGACTGGCTTGAGGTCCTCTATGCGGAGCGCATTGGAGCCGGCCCGGTGAATACCCTGGATAAGGCGGCTGCCGACCCCCAGGTGCTGGCGAGGAACATGGTGGTGGAGATGGAGCATCCCCTGGGGGGGAAGATAAGGCATGTGGGAAACCCGGTGAAGATGCCAGAAATCGGGGAGGAATTCTCCCCTCCGCCTACCCTGGGGCAGGACAGCGAGGAGATCCTGGTGGGGCTTATGGGCTGCTCCGCGGAGAAGATAAAGCAGTTGAGGCAGGAGGAGGAGCAGCGCGCCGAGGAATTGCTTGCCAGCCTGCGCCGGGCGCAGTGAAGTGGGGGAATGGGGGTACCGGTGGCACAGAAGGTATTGCTGGTCAATACCAACCAGATAAAGCCCCCAGTGGTGCCGCTGGCCCTGGATTATCTCGCCTCTGCCCTTCGCCAGAAGGAATTTGAGGTCGACCTTCTCGACCTCTGTTTCTGCCAGGACTTCGCCCCCGAGATCCGTCGCTACTTGGCCCAGAACAGCGTCTCCGCCATCGCCATCACCCTGCGAAACACCGACGATACTCACTTTGCCGGCCAGGATTTCTTCATCCCCCAGCTCAAGGAGATAACCGACTGCCTCAGGGCAAACACCTCCGCCCCCCTCATCCTGGGCGGGGCTGGTTTCTCCATCATGCCCCAGGCCATCTTGGAGTACTGCGGGCTGGGTCTGGGGATCTGGGGGGAGGGGGAAGCCTCGCTCCCTTTGCTGCTGAGGAAGCTCAATGCCGGTGAGGACTACCGCGATGTCCCCGGACTGGTCTATCGCGGCGAAAAGGGCTTCCATCGAAATCCCCCCGAGTACCTCAACCTGAAGAATATGCCCGCTCCAGAGCGGGTCACCGTGGACAACCGGCGCTACTTTGGGGAGGGGGGCATGGGCAGCATAGAGACGAAGCGAGGTTGCTCCAAGGGTTGCATCTACTGTGCCGACCCCCTGGGAAAGGGGAGAAAAGTTCGCTGCCGCTCCCCCGAGAGCGTGGCGGATGAGATAGAGGCCCTGCTGGGGATGGGGATTGACCATCTCCACTTCGGCGATAGCGAGTTCAACCTTCCCCCAAGCCATGCTGAGCAGGTTTGCCTTGAGCTCATCAAAAGAGGGCTGGGCTCAAGGCTGAGGTGGTATGCCTACTTAAGCCCGGTTCCCTTCAGCCGGGAGCTTGCCCTTCTATTCCAAAGGGCGGGATGTGCCGGCATAAACTTTGGTGCAGATAGCGGCAATGACGTTATGCTGCGCACCCTGGGGCGGGATTTCACCGTAGAGGACCTGGAGCACACTGCTGGCATCTGCCACCGGGAGGGCATCATCTTTATGTATGACCTCCTTCTGGGAGGGCCGGGTGAAACCAGGGAATCGCTCAAGCAGACCATCGAGACCATGAAAAGGCTCTCCCCATCGCGGGTAGGGGCTAGCATTGGGGTGAGGGTCTTCCCCGGAACCAAGATGGCGAAGTTGGTGAAGGGGGAAGGCCCCATAGCAGAAAGCCCCAACCTCCACGGCGTTAGGGACGAAAAATTCTTTGCCCCGGTCTTCTACCTGTCCTCGGCCCTGGGGGAGGATGCCCCGGGGTATCTTGCCAGCCTCATTTCAGGCGATGAGCGCTTTTTCAGTGCTTTTGCCGATGGCGGGGATCAGAACTACAACTATAACCAAAACCTCATCCTGGTGGAGGCTATCAGGGACGGCTATCGGGGCGCCTTCTGGGACATCCTGAGAAGGCTATCGGAGTCCAAAGCCCTTTGACAAAGCGGGGCACCCGATATAGAATTGTGAGGGGGAGAGGTTGAAAAGCAAATACGACATCATCATCGTGGGCGGCGGACCTGCAGGCATCTTCGCCGCCTTAGAAATGTCTCAGGCCTCGAATTTGAGCATCCTCCTTCTGGAGAAGGGGAAGGATATCGATTCCCGAAGCTGTCCCTCCATCGGGCAGGGGATAAGCTGCCCCCCGTGCTCCCCCTGCGACCTGGTGAGCGGGGTTGGCGGCGCTGGCGCCTTCAGCGATGGCAAGCTCACCCTCTCCAGTGAGGTAGGGGGCAGGCTTAAGGATTACCAGGGGCTGGAGAGGACCGAGGAGCTGATCCGCTATGTCGATAGCGTCTTCCTCAAGTTTGGGGGGACGGACAGCGTCTATGGCACTGGAGAAAAAGTGGAGGAGTTGGTGCGCAGGGCCACCCTGGCTGATCTGCGCCTCATCCCCATGGCGATTCGCCATCTGGGAACGGAGCGCTCCCGCCTGGTGTTCAAGGGGATAGGGGACTTCCTCTCAACCAGGGTTGACCTAAAGGTGAGCACTGAAGCCCGCACCATCCTCGCCGAGAACGGGGTGGCTAAGGGGATTGAGACCACCGATGGGCAAAGGTTTGACTGCCGCTATCTGATCGTCGCCCCGGGAAGGGACGGGGTGGACTGGCTCACCCGCGAGGCCCATCGCCTCAAGCTCACCCTTCAGATTAACCCCATCGATGTCGGCGTCAGGGTGGAGGTACCTGAAGCCGTCCTTGAGGAGTTGACCAGCGCCTTATATGAGTGCAAGCTGGAATATTACTCCAAGGCCTTTGACGACCGGATCAGGACCTTCTGCATGTGCCCCGCGGGGGAGGTGACCATGGAGTCCACCGGGGGCAGCGACCCGGTGACCACCGTCAATGGCCAGAGCTATGCCGAGCGCAAGACCGGCAACACGAATTTTGCCCTGCTGGTGAGCACCATCTTCACCGAGCCCTTCCGCGACCCCCTGGCCTACGGGCGATACCTCGCTCGCCTGGCCAACATCCTCAGCGGTGGGGTCATCATACAGCGCCTCGGCGACCTATTGGAGGGCAGGCGCTCCACCGAGGAGCGCATCCGGAGGGGGATTGTCCAGCCCACCCTCAAGAGCGCCACCCCGGGCGATCTCAGCTTCGTGCTCCCCTATCGCTACCTGGTGGGCATCATCGAGATGCTTGAAGCCATGGACAAGCTTGCCCCCGGCGTTGCCTCCCGCCATAGCCTGCTCTATGGTGTGGAGGTCAAGTTCTATTCCTCGCGCCTCGCCCTCAGCCAAAACCTGGAGAGCGAGATAGAGAACATGTTTGCCGTTGGTGACGGCGCCGGGGTTACTCGGGGACTCATCCAGGCATCGGCCTCGGGCGTGGTGGCAGCCGGGGAAATCCTGAGGAGAGCGGGGGTATCCGCTGCTGGGTGATGTTCATTGGCATCGACCTCAGTTCATCCCCCAAAAAGCCCACCGCCTGCGTTGGACTGGATGAAGGGCTGCGTCTTTTTTGGTTTGACCTTCTATTGAGCGATGCCGACATCCTGGATGCCATTGTAAGCCACCGCCCTGGCATTGTGGCCATCGATTCCCCCATAGGCTTGCCTCAGGGGCTCTGCTGCCTCGAGGAGGGCTGCTCCTGCCAGCCGCTCACTCCGGCGAAGGGAAGGGCATGTGAAAGGGAGCTCTCCCACCGCGGCATCCCCAGCTATTACACCACCAAGAGGTCGATCATAAAAAATATGGTCTATCGAGCCATCGTCTTAAAGCGTGAAATCGATGCCCTGGGGTGCCAGGTTATCGAGGTCTATCCCTATGCTACAAAGGTGAACCTTTTCGGCAAACCCATCCCCTCCAAGTTGGAGCCCGCAGGCATTGCTTTCCTCCGGGAGCGCCTTTGTGGCCTCATGCCCCACAATGCTCCCCAGATATCGGGGTTCAACCATGACCTTTGCGATGCCCTTCTCGCCGCCTTTACCGCTTTCCTCTACAGAAGAGGCGAGGTAGAAATTCTGGGTCACCCCGAGGAGGGTGCCATCTGCATCCCCAAAACGCCTCTGCTTGACACATCGCCTCCAAGTGGCTAGAATATTCGAGAATGTGGGCCATTTTGGCAGGAAGGGGGGGATTATGTGGCTGATGTAATCCTTGAAGAGAGGGAGAGTTTCGAGAGCCTCCTCCGAAGGTTCAGTAGAAAGGTGCAGCAGGATGGCATCCTTTCTGAGTTCCGCCGCAGGGAGCACTATGAAAAGCCCAGCCTGAAACGCAAGAAGAAACAGGCGGCAAAGCGGCGAAAGTCTTCCCGAAGTGTCTTCCCGAAGTAGCTGAAGGGGAGACTTTTTAGGGTCAGCTCAAGGATGAGGTAGCGATGACATTACAGGAAAGGCTTATGGCCGATCTGAAGCAGGCGATGAAGGCGGGCGATAAGACGCGCAAGTCGCTGATTCGTCTGGTGATTGCGGGCGTCAAGAACGCGCAGATCGATAAAGGCTCCCCCTTGAATGATGCTGAAGTCATTGATGTGTTGAGCAAGGAAGTCAAGCGGCACCGGGAGAGCATTGCCGAATTCGCCAAGGGAAATCGCCAGGACCTGGTGGCAACGGAAGAGGCGGAGCTTGCCATCCTCTTCGAGTATCTGCCCGAGCAGCTGAGCCGGGAGGGGATTAGAGAGGCAGCCCGCAAGGTAATCGAACAGGTTGGAGCCAGGGGACCGGGGGATAAGGGGAAGGTGATGTCCCAGCTAATGCCCCAGCTAAAGGGAAAGGCAGAGGGGCGGGAGATAAGCGAGGTGGTCTCGGAGTTGCTCGCCGGCTCCTAGCCGGAATCCTCTTTTAATGGTGTCTTATTGTATTTACATACCGCGCTTGATCCTTTAGGGTGCGGTTTTTTTCGTTTTTGGTTCTAGGGCAATATCATTGGTTGACCTTCCCCTAAGTCGGATGGAAAGGGCGTGGCGAAGGGGGCTCGAGGAGGTATTGGGCTGAAAATCCCTTTCTCTTTTCCCCCCGCTGCGGTATAATACTGCAATAGGTGTCAGGGTGAAGGTGGTCTTGCTTCAGGATGTGCCCGGGCTGGGCAGTGAGGGGGAGGTGAAGGAGATAGCCAGTGGCTATGGCAGGAATTTCCTCATCCCCAAGGGGCTTGCCGAGCCTGCTACCTCAGCGGTGCTGCAGAGGGTGGAGGCTAGGCGTCGAGCCGAAGAGCGGCGCCAGGCCCTGCTGGACGCTGAGATGGAGAGCCTGTCCCAGACCTTGGAGGGGGTTCAGATCACCCTGAAGGCGAAGGTGGGCACCAAGGAGCGCCTTTATGGTGCCATCACCAGCGCTGACATCGCCCAGGAACTGGGGCGGGTCACCGGACAGGATATAGATAAGAAAAGGATAGAGCTGGAGGAGCCCATTCGCCAGCTGGGAGAATACGAGGTTGCGGTCAGGCTGTCGAACAAGTTGGTTCCCAAGATAAAGGTCGTTATCGAGGAGGAGGAGAAGGGTTAGCCATGTTTGAGGAAAGGCTGCCACCCCATGATATAGAGGCTGAGGAAAACGTGCTTGGCTCCCTTCTCATCGATGGCGAGGCCATCCACAAGATCGCCAGCTTGCTTAAGCCTGAGGACTTCTATCGAGAGAAGAACCTATGGGTCTATGAGGCATGTTTTTCCCTGTATGAGCGGAACGAGGTCATAGATCAGGTCACCGTGGCTCACGAGCTGGGGAGGAGAGGGAGGCTGGAGGCGGTGGGGGGGGCTGCCTACCTCAGCCATCTGGTCTCCATTGTGGCCACCTCGGTTCACATTGAGCACTACGCTCGGATCGTGCACCGAACGTCGGTGATGCGCCGCCTCATCAACTCGGCGGCTCAGATCGCTGCCATCGGCTATGAGGCGGGGCCGGACATCGATGCCGCCCTGGGCAGGGCCGAGGATATCCTGCTCCGCCTGCGCCGTGGTGAGAGCCATCGAGACTTCGTCCATATTCGCCATGTCCTCGACCGCTACTTTGAGGAGAGCGAGCTTGCCCTTCCCGCTATGGAGAGCAGGGTGGTGCGTACTGGCTTTCCTGCCCTGGATGAGATCCTTGGCGGGCTGCAGCATTCCGACATGATCGTTCTCGCTGCCAGGCCTAGCCTGGGGAAAACCAGCCTCGCCCTGGGCATTGCCAGGCATGCCGCCGTGGAGCAAAAGGCGCGGGTGGCCATCTTCAGCCTGGAGATGGCGCGGGAGCAACTGGTGCAGCGGCTGCTGGCCAGCGAGTCCGGCGTCGATACCAAGAAGTTGCGCCTCGGTCAGCAGACCGAGGCCGAGGAGGCGAAGATTGTGGAGGCTACGGGCATCCTCTCTGAGGCCCCTATCTTCGTCGATGACTCCCCCGTACTCAGGATCGTGGAGATGAGGAGCAAGGCGCGTCGCCTCCACTTCGAGCGGGGAATTGACCTCATCATCGTCGACTACTTGCAAATGATGCGCGGCGATGGCAGGGAGGGCCGCGTCCAGGAGGTCAGCGAGATCTCCCGCTCGCTGAAGGAGCTTGCCCGCGAGCTGGATGTGCCCTTGATCGCCGTCTCCCAGCTCTCCAGGGCACCGGAGTGGCGGGCCTCCCACCGCCCCCAGCTCTCCGACCTCAGGGAGAGCGGCTCCATCGAGCAGGACGCCGATGTGGTTATCTTCATCTATCGGGAGGATATGTACTCCTCCAAGGAGGCGTGGCTTAAGGAGCATCCAGAGAAGGAGGCCAACGAGTATCCCCGGGGCATCGCCGAGATCATGGTCTCCAAGCATCGAAATGGCCCCATTGGAACGGTCAACCTCCGCTTCCTGGATAGAACGGTGAGATTCGTCAGCCTGGAGCGGGTAGCATGAAGCCCTTTGCCGGTTTCCCCCAGCGGATGCGCTTTACCCCGCTGCCTAACCTTTTCTTTGGCCAGCTCCTGCCCCGGATGGACGATATCGCCGAGCTCAAGACCACCCTTCACGTTTTCTGGCTGCTATACCAGAAGAGGGGTTATCCCAAGTTCGTTACCCGGGGTGAGCTTCTCGGCGATGGGGTGCTGATGGCTGGGCTCGGTGATGGGGAGGCGCTAGATCGAGGCCTGGAGAGGGCGATAAAGCGGGGCACCCTGATCCATCTCGCCCTGAACAGGGGAGGAAAGCTTGAGGACCTCTACTTCCTGAACACCGAAGGCGACCGCAAGGCGGTGGAGAAGATCGAGGGGGGGGAGATCGACCTGGGTGCTCTGCCCAGCAGGGAGCCCTATCCAGAGATCGGGGAGCAGCCCAACATCTTTGCCCTCTATGAGGAGAACATCGGGATGCTCACCCCGATGATCGCCGAGGAGCTCAAGGAGGCGGAGAGGCTTTACCCCGCCCCCTGGATCGAGGATGCCTTTAGGGAGGCGGTGACCAGAAATAGGCGAAGCTGGCGATACATCTCCAGGATCCTGGAGCGATGGGCTGCTCAAGGAAAGGAACATGGAGAGCCTGGGAGATATCCTGCAAAGGATACGGACAAGTACATCAAGGGAAGGTACGGACACCTGGTCAAGCGTTGAGCCGGGGGAGGAGGCGCCGCAGTGCCCCATATGCAAAGGCGCAGGGTTTGTCTATGCCTCTCTCCCCTCGGGGCGTCCCGATTTCACCAGGGTAATACCGTGCGAGTGCACCAAGGAGGAAGTAGCTGAGGAGCGCCTTTCCCGCCTTCAGCGGTACAGCAACCTTGGCCCCTTAACCCGCCTCACCTTCGATAACCTCGACCCTGAGGGAAGAAGCGTTGACCCCGCCAACCGGGAGAGGTTTCGCCGTGCCTATGAGGGGGCAAAGGCCTTTGCCCAAAACCCTCGGGGCTGGCTGGTGGTCACCGGGGTGACCGGCTGTGGCAAGACCCACCTTGCTGCTGCCATCGCCAATCATTGCATCGGGGAGGGCCATCCCGTCCTCTTCATCGTCGTTCCCGACCTCCTCGACCACCTGCGTGCCGCCTTCACCCCCTCCAGCGAGCTCTCCTACGATGAGCTCTTCCACCAGGTGAAAAGCGCGCCCATCCTCATCCTGGATGACCTGGGCACCCAATCGAGCACCCCCTGGGCCAGGGAGAAGCTGTTTCAGATCATAAACCATCGCTATAGTGCCCAGCTCCCCATGGTGATCACCACCAACACCCTGGAGGGGCTGGATGAGCGCCTCCTCACCAGGCTCACCGATGACACCCTGTCCCAGGTATTCGTGGTGGAGCAAAGGGAACCCCCGCTGCGGGAAAGCGTGGGCGACCTTGAGCTGGAGCTTCTGCGCAGTATGACCTTCGACAATTTTGACCATCGGCGGGTTAACCTCCCCCCAGATCAGCAGGAGAACCTGGAGCGGGCCTATCGGCTGGCGTGCAGCTTTGCCGAGAGCCCCGAGGGCTGGCTGGTGTTTTTAGGCTCCAATGGCTGTGGCAAGACCCACCTTGCTGCTGCCATCGCCAATTATCGACGGAGGGCGGGCCATCTTGTCTTCTTCGTCGTCGTCCCCGACTTCCTGGATCACCTGCGCTCCACATTCAGCCCGGAGAGCAGGGTGACCTACGATGAGCTCTTCGAGAGGGCGAAGAAGGCACCCCTGCTGGTGCTTGACGATTTCGGGGAGCATAGCGCCACCCCCTGGGCCCAGGAAAAGCTCTATCAGATGATCAACTACAGGTATAATGCCAGGCTGCCCACGGTGATCACCACCAGCCTCTCCCTGGAGGAGATCGAGCCCAGGATAAGCTCCCGAATGATCGACCCTAAGGTGAGCGCAGTGTTTGCCATCGAAGCTCCCGACTACAGGGGTGACCATACCCCTGCCCAGAGAAGGAAGCCGCTTCGGGCGAGGAGGAGCCGCTGATGGAAGCTGCGGCTGTGGTGAACTCCCCGGTCCTGGTGCTGAATCAGAACTATGAGCCGCTGAATATCTCTCGGGGGCGCCGGGCGGTGGTCTTGCTGTTGCGGGGAAAGGCCGAGGCGTTGCAGAATGGCTCCCATATCATCCATACCCCCAGCTATTCCTTTCCCGTGCCCTCGGTAATTCGTCTCGTCTATTTTGTGAAACGCCCCCGCCCCGAGAAAAAGCTGACCCGCCTTGAGGTATTTCGCCGGGACGAATATCGATGTCAATATTGCGGCAAGGAGACCACAGAGCTCACCCTAGACCATGTAATCCCTCGCCACAAAGGAGGGCGGCATATTTGGGAGAACGTGGTGAGCGCCTGCATTGCGTGCAATAATCGAAAGGCAGGGCGCACCCCCAAGGAGGCGGGATTAAGGCTCATCTGCCAGCCCTTCACCCCCCGCATCAGCGGCTACTACCTTCCCCCCCAATATCTCAAAAGGCACGCTGAGTGGCAACAGTTCCTTCCCCTGTGGCAGAGGGAGGAGGATTAATCATCCTCTATCGTTTTGACCTCACCCACGGCCAATTCCACTGTGGCCTCGCTCTCCAGCCTGACCGTCACCGTCTGCTTTAAGGGGTTCACCGCCACCACCGAGGCCGCTCCAACCGGGGTGATGACCCGCTGCCCCAACGGGGGAAGCTTCTGCCTCATCTCCCGGTACTGCTCCACCTCGTGGCACAGGCAGCATGCCAATCTACCGCATAAGCCCGAGATCTTCATCGGGTTAAGCGGAAGCTCCTGCTCCTTGGCCATTCTGATGGAGACGGGGCTGAACTCCGAAAGAAAGGTGGCGCAGCATAACGGCCGGCCGCAGGGGCCAAAGCCCCCTATGATCTTGGCTTCATCGCGGGGCCCCACCTGGCGGAGCTCGATGCGGGCCTTGAAGGTGGTGGTGAGCTCCTTGAGCAGCTCGCGGAAGTCAATCCTTCCCTCGGCACTGAAGAGGAAGGTGAGGCGGGTGCCATCGAGGTTGTACTCTGCGGAGAGCAGCTTCATCGGCAGATGGTATTGGGCGACGAGCTCCTGGCATTTCTCCAGTGCCTCCCTCTCCTTGCCCGTATATTCCTCCCTCTTTCTCAGGTCCTCCTCGCTTGCCTTGCGCAGCACCGCTTTCAGCGGCTCCGTTATCTCGCTGGAGAGAACCTGCTTGGGAGAGATGACCACCCAGCCCACCTCAAGCCCCCGCCCCGTCTCCACCACCACCCAATTCCCCAACTCCAGTTCCACCCCGGCGGGGTCAAAGTAATATAGCCGCCCTGCTCGCTTGAAACGAACGCCAACCACTTCCGTCATATCGAAAGGGAATTATCCCTCCTTTCCCTTGGGAATGGAAAACATCAGAACCTCCAGCACCAGCCGAGGATTGGCATTCTGCTCCAGTTGCGCCATCGCCTGCCGCAGGCTTTGCATAAACCCCCTGATCTGGGTCAAGCTATAACGTTTGGCTTCGCTCAGCAGCGTTTCCTCCTGGTCCACATTGGCGGTGAAATCGCCACTGCCCCCCTTAACCAGCATCAGGTCATGCCACCAAACAAGCCACAGGGAGAGCACCCCATTTACCGATTCCCTGTCTTGGCTGAACTGGTTTGCCAGCTGGGCAGCATAGGCGAAGCGCTCATCCATCCCCCCGCTGGCCAGCCGAATCAGGCTGGCCAGCCTCTCGTTTCGATGGTGGAGCAGCTGCTCATCCTCAGTAGCGCTCACCGCCCAGCCCAGGCAGCCCGAGGAAAGCCTGGCCAGAATCCTCGCCCTTTCCGGGACTACCCGCCAACGGTGGATGAGCGCCTCTTCCACCATGGCGATGGGCAGCGGCCTTAGCTCCAGCCGTTGACAGCGGGAGAGCACTGTGGGAAGGAGTAGCCTCTCGTTTGCTGCCAGCAGAACGAGCTTCACGTTCTGGGGTGGTTCCTCCAGGGTCTTGAGCAGGCAGTTTGAGGCCTCATGGGAGAGGCGCTCCGCCCTATCGATGATGAACACCCGATGCCTCCCCTCGAAGGGCTTGAGGCTCGCGAAGTGCTGCATCTCCCTGATCTGGTCGATGCCGATCTCCGTCCTCCCATCAAGCTCCACTACATGAACATCGGCATGCTTTCTGGCTGCAATCCTGAGGCATTGGGGGCACCCGCCACAGGGCTTCTCCTCGCCGGTGCAGTTCAACGCCTGGGCCAGATTTATCGCCAGGGTCATCTTCCCCACATGCCGCGGCCCCACAAAGAGGTAGGCATGGGAGAGTTTTTCGCCCTTTAGGCTTCTCTGTAACAAGCCAACGGCTTTTTCATGGCCCACTACTTGCCACATCGAGTCTCCCTTTCCGGTTCTTTGCAATCGAGCAGACTGCGATATCATTTCTTGACCCATTAGTGTTCAAAAGGGGGAGAGGGTCAGATTCTTATTTTTCGAGCACGATTATCTCTTCGCAGTAATCAGCCTCTGGTCGCAGCTTGCCAAATTGCGCTGAGAGCTTAGGGTTTAAGGCTTTAAGGAAGGCATCCACGCCCATGTTGGGGCAAACATCCTTGGGTGAAAGGTTTAGCATCTTGCACGCCTCTAAAGTGGGGCACCAGTGCCTGCGCTGACTGACGCCACGCTCTGGGGTGTCCTCCACAACCCTCTCATCCTCTGGTTTAACCCACGGCACAACCATCGAGGCGGCAGCGCGGATAAGAGCCAGTCCAGCCCGGGCATCGGTTCCGGTTATGCCCAGGTTGGGCAGGTTTTGGCTGACCCACATGGTGCGGAAACCTCCCATCACCTCTCCCAGGATCTTGAGCGCCTCCCCCCACCCAATGCGCTCCCCGACCGCCCTCACATAGCCCAGCAGCATCAATTGAGTTCCCAGAGCGCGCTCCTGAGCCTGTTCCACCGTCATCTCTATTTTCTCCATCTCGCTTCCTTTAGTCAATTTTTGTCTATCCGACTCTCCCCCCTTAAACATTATCATGGCTCATCAAGTCCTCATCGCTCTGGCGGCGCGTGATGAGACGCGCCTTGCCATCGTTGACCAGCACAATAGCCGGCTTCAGCGATGCATTGTAGTTTGAGGCCAAGGAAAGGCAATAGGCACCGCAGCAGGGGATGGCGATGACGTCGCCGGGCACAAGCTTGGGCAGGTCGATGTCCTTAATCAAAATATCCCCCGATTCGCAGAACTTGCCGGCGATGGTGACTTGCTCTAGATCATCTACCTCCACCTTATTTGCTGCCACTGCCTCATATCTGGCTCCGTAGAGGGCAGGGCGGATGTTATCGGCTATCCCCCCATCCACGGAGATATATCTTCGCACCCCAGGGATATCCTTTATCGCCCCCACGCTATAGAGGGCTACCCCTGCCTGCCCCACGATGGACCTCCCCGGCTCCACGACAAGCCTTGGCGGCTCAACGCCGACTTCGTGGCTCCTGTGGAGCAGGGTGGAGGTGATGACATCGGCAAACTGGCCAATTGTCGGAGCCGGCGAATCATCGGTGTAGGTGATGGCCAGCCCTCCCCCGGGGCTGAATTCCTGGAGGCTAAAGCCGTATTTGGTGCTCATCTCGGCGGCGAACCGAAAAACTATGCCTATCGCCTCTCGGTATGGTTCCAGTTCAAAGATCTGAGATCCAATGTGGAAATGGAGCCCTTTGAGTTCGAAAAAGGAGGATGCCATCGCCCTCGCCACCGCCTCCTCGGCCTGGGCCATGGGAAAGCCGAATTTGGTGTCCACCACCCCGGTTGTAATGTGGGCGTGGGTGTGGGGGTCTACCCCCGGGGAGAGGCGAAGCAGGATGTCCGGTCTTGCCCCAGCCTCCTTTGCCACCTCTTCCAGCAGGGAAAGCTCGAAGAAATTGTCCACCACGATGCGGCCAACACCCCATTTAACAGCTTGCTCCAGCTCCTGCGGTGACTTGTTGTTTCCATGAAAATAGACCCGCTCCAGGGGAAAGCCCACCGATTTGGCGATGGCCAGCTCCCCCCCTGAAACCACATCCAGCCCCAGCCCCTCCTCCATGAAGATGAGCGCCAGCGCCCGGTTTATGAAGGCTTTGCAGGCATAGATGATCAGGGTGTTGGCATAGCGCTGGCCAAATTCCTCTCGGTAGCGGGCGCACTTGCCTCTCAGCGTGGGCTCGTCGAAAACGTAGAGGGGAGTACCAAACTCGCCCACCAGCGCCACGCTGTCGCACCCGCCCAGGACGAGATGATTCTTATCGTTTACCTCGGTGGTTATGGGAAATAGGGAAATTCGGCTCATTCTACCTCTCAAGCTATGGGGCTAAGGGATGATGTACCTGGCGTTCTCTTTGCTACCCCGGTGGGATACCTTTCCCTCCCCCTCCAGCTTCACCAGATGGGCGAGGACCTGTCCCCTGGCCATGTCTCGGAGGCGGCTATCCAGCTCCAGATAGATCTCGGCCACCAGCTCCTCAATGGTGGCCTTCCCCTGCCTTAGGCCGTCCAGCACCTGCTGCTCTCGCTCCAGGCGGTGCTGGATCAGCTCCTCAAGCTTTCGCTGCGGCGTCCTTATCGGGGGGCCGTGTCCGGGCAAGATCATCTCGATATCGTAGGAGAGGAGCTTCCTCAGGGAATCGATGTACCGGGCCATATCACCCTCAGGTGGCCTCATCGCGGTGGTGCCCATGCCCAGAACATGGTCCCCTGAGAAGAGTATCCCTTCCTCCTTAAACAGAAAACAGACATGCCCCGGGCTATGCCCCGGGGTATGGATCACCTCCAGGCTCATGCCATCCAGGGAAAGGGTATCACCATCCTCCACCGTTCTATCTGCCGAAACGGTGGCAAGCTCAGCCTGCGGGGCATCCAGGCGGTGGATGACGACCTCCGCCCCCGTCTCCTGCTTTATCCTGTCGGCGCCCCCGATGTGGTCGGGATGGGCATGGGTGAGCAGGATGTAGGCTAGCCTGAGCTCCGCCATCCCCTTTACATAATTCAGCCGCGAGCCTGCCGAAACCTCATCCCCGTAACCGGCATCGATAAGCGCCCCCTCCCTGCCCACCACCAGATAAACATTGGGGGCATAAAAGCCCATAAACGGACCGCTGCCCACGGGAAGGGAGTGAACGCCAGGGACGATCTCCAAGTCCTCCTCCCCAGGCGATGGATATCTATCCCTTGCATATTAGCAACTGACTTGGGCAAAGTCAACAACGGCAAGTTGACAGGGGGATGGGATATGCTAGAATTTACTTGATGGAGCAGATGTATCAAAAGAGCGTTCTGGAGAACGGGCTGCGCATTATCACCACCTCCATGCCTCAGACCCGTTCTGTATGCATTATCATCTTTGTTGGCACTGGGTCGCGCTATGAAAGGGAGGAGGAGGCGGGGACCTCCCACTTCATCGAGCATCTCTGCTTCAAGGGGACCCAGCGCCGAGCCACGGCAAAGGAGATCGCTGAGGCCATCGAGGGGGTTGGCGGCATGCTCAACGGTGGCACCGATAAGGAGCTTACCGTCTATTGGTGCAAGGTAGCCCGACCCCACTTCCTGCTGGCACTGGATGTACTGGTGGATATGCTCCGCAATTCCCGATTTGATGCCCGGGACATGGAAAAGGAACGTCAGGTGATCATCGAGGAGCTGAATATGAGCATGGATTCCCCTCCGCAAAGGGTCAATATGCTCATCGACGAGGTCATCTGGCCCCACCAGCCCCTGGGGCGAGATGTGGCCGGGAGCAAGGAGACGGTGAGCGCGCTAAATCGAGACACGCTCCTTGGCTACCTGGCCTGCCAATATGTGTCCAATAACGCCGTGCTCAGCGTTGCCGGCGACATAGGCCATGAGGAGGTGGTGGAAAGCGTAGCCAGCGCCTTGGGTGACTGGGCTCAGGGGGTGCCCCAGCCCTGGTTCTCTGCCCAGGACAGCCAAGAACTACCCCGACTTTTGCTGGAGCACCGGAGCACGGAGCAAGCTCATCTCTGCCTTGCGCTACGTGGCCTTTCCTTCTTCCACCCCGATCGCTTCAACCTAGACCTGTTGAACGTGATCCTGGGGGAGGGGATGAGCAGCCGCCTGTTTCTGGAGATTCGGGAGAGGCGTGGGCTTGCCTACGATATCCATAGCTTTGTGGATCATTTCCTGGATTCGGGGGCCATCACCGTCTATGCCGGCGTTGACCCAAAGCATGTCGATACCGTAATCAAGGCCATTCTGGAGCAGATCTCCCACCTCAGGGACAGGGTTCCCCCGGTTGAACTGGATAAGGTCAAGGAGCTGGCCAAGGGACGCCTCATACTGCGTATGGAGGACACCAGGAGCGGTGCTGGCTGGGCGGGGGGTCAGGAGCTCCTTACCGGGCGCATCCGCACCGTTGACGAGGTGGTCTCCATAATCGATGCCATCACCCTTGAGGACCTGGAGCGGGTGGCAAGGGAGCTATTCCTCACCGAAAGGCTCAATCTGGCTATCGTTGGCCCCATCGCTGGCGAGGATCGCCTAAGATCCCTGCTCCAGCTTTAGCGAGGGGGAATCACCACCTCCACACCGGCCTGGTTTTCCGTTATCTTGAAGCTGGTATCCTCCCCATACCTCTCGAAGTCCAGGTCCACAGTCCCCTTTCCGATGCGGAGGTTTTTTACCGAGGCATGCTCCAGCCACCCGGGCAGTTTTGGGTTTAGGTAAAGCCTTTTGGCGGCGGCATCTACCTGAAGCCCCAGCATTGACTGGAAGAGGAGGATAGCGCTCCCCGCCGCCCATGCCTGAGGGCTGCCGCTTACCGGATACTCCCCGGGTACGGAGTATGCCTCTCGATCGCGGCTGAAACCGCAGAAGAGCTCGGGGAGACGACTATATCTGAAGAAAAGGCTGGCCTGGAAAAGCTGGGATGTGATCTCCTCCGCCTCCCAGTGGTAACCATAGCGCCTCATTCCCGCCACGATGAGGGCGTTATCGTGGGGCCAGATGCTCCCGTTATGGTAGCTCATGGGATTGTATTTTGCTGACCTGCTGCTCACGGTTCGGATGCCCCAGCCACTGGCCATATCGGCTGAGGTGAGGCGCAGCACTACATACCTCGCCTTCTCCTGATCCACGATGTCGCAGAAGAGGCAATGGCCCGGGTTGGAGGTGATGGTTTCCACCGCCCTCTTCTGGGAATCGAGCCCCTGGGCAAAGAAGTGCCTCTTCTCCATCCAGAAATCCCGGTTGAAGTTCTCCTTTAGCCGGGCAGCCCCCTGGGCCAGCCTATCGGCAAGGGAAGACTCCCCCTTCCGCCCCAGCAGCTCTGCCATCTCCCGCATCGCCTTATAGGCATAGCCCTGCACCTCTACCAGGGCTACTGGTGGCTCCACCGGCGTATCGTCGGGGTAGCTTATCGCCCCCCGACTATCCTTCCACCCCTGGTCCCTAACCCCCCCCGAGGAGCGGGCGATGTATTCCAGATAGCCATCGCCAGCCAGGTCTGCGTAGCGCTCCATCCACTCCATGGCTAGCTTTGCTGCGGGCAATATCTCCCGATAAAGGTCATCGTCATCAAGCCACTTCATGGCCTCGGCAAAGAGCATCAGGAAAAGGGGGGTGGCATCCACGCTGCCGTAATAGGCGCCATGGGGGATCTCCCCCAGCCTTGCCATCTCCCCCTTACGCATCTCGTGAAGGATCCTTCCCGGCTCCTCGTCACGCCAGGGGTCAACCCTTTCCCCCTGGTGTTTTGCCAGGAAGCGCAGTGTCCCCACCGCTATCTGGGGATTGAGCATCAGCGTCTGCAGCGAGGTGATCAGGCTATCGCGGCCGAAGATGCAGGCGAACCAGGGTATGCCAGCGATGGGCACTGCTCCATCCGGTGTCGGCTCCATCAGCATACGAAGGTCGAGGATGCTTCTCCCCAGTAGCCGGTTAAAGAGCTGGTTATCGGTTTCCAGCTTGGTGCACTGGCTGAGCCAATCCTGATAGGAGTTTCGCAGCTCGGCCAGGCTCTTCTCAAAGGGCCGCACCGTGGGGGCAGATTCCTCCTCGGTGGGAAGGATGTGAAGGGTGATGGAGATGGACTTCCCTGGCATCAGCGTCAAATCCCAGCTTGCCTCGGCGCAACTGGGATGGTAGATGGTCATGGTGGCGGTGTCAGTGGCTTCGGGAAGGAAGGTGCTGGAGCGACGCAGCACCGGCTCAGGGGGACGTTCCTGGATCTCCACCCTTGATGGAGTGACGTCGAAAAGGATCTCGGTGCGCCTTATCACCCCATCCAGCCCGGTGTAGTTTAAAGTGAGGCGGGAATCGGCAAAGGTTGGCGGGCTGATGGTACCCCTTCTTTCCCTTTCCCGACCCCTGACCTCAAAGATGTCACAGAAGTCGCTGCCAAAGGTCAGGTTCACCTTCAGCGGAACGGCAAATCTATTGTGGTTATAGAAGTCGATGCGCTCATGGAGCCCATCCTTGACGAAGCGGCTGCGCCTGATGCTGATGGTCCTCGCCAGGGCAGCATTGCCATCGGGGAGCTCTATGGTGGGGTTTGCCAGCTGGATGTCGCAAACATAGTTCTGCTCGCTGGAGGAGGAAAGAAGCCGCGGCTTCTGTCCATTGATGGTTATGTCGAAGATGGAGAGGTAGCGCATATCCCGGTAGTATAGGCCTAGCCTGCGCCGCCCGGGGAGCATATCCCCCAGCTCATCGCTCACCAGTACCAGCTCATTTTCCTTTAGCACGTGCTGTTCCAAAATGGGCTCCCTTCAGTTTTTCGGGATCACGTCAGTCTCCATGCCGGGCTCTCTAAGAGGTGGTTTGTCGTGGTTGAGGATAATTTGCTCAACGGATTGAGCCAATTCGGGGATGGAAACGGGCCTTTCTTTAACCACTCTCTTAAGTATCCGCTCATAGGCGGCGAGGTAATCGTCCACCATGCGCGGCACATCGAAGTTTAGCTCCACATGTTCGCGGCAAAATCTGCGGTCGATGCGGTGGATATCCTTCACCGCCTCCACCATCTCATCCAACCCGGACACGATGAAGCCCGTCTCGCCGTGAACGATGAGCTCGGGCGCTGCCCCCCTATCGAAGGCGATCACTGGCGTGCCGCAGGCCATCGCCTCCACCATGGCCAAACCGAAGGGCTCGGGCCAGGTTATAGGCATCAGGAGGCACAGGGCATTGGCCAAGAGCTCCCTCTTCTGCTCATAATCTGCCTCCCCGAAGAAGTGAACAATGTCGCCATTCACCTGAGGCATAACCCTTTGCTTGAAATACCCCTCACCCCATGTAGCAACATTGCCTGCAATGATCAGCCTTCTCCCCAGCCTCCTGGCGACCTGGATGGCGATGTGGGGGCTTTTCTCAGGGCTGATACGGCTCAGGAAGAGGAGATACCCTTCTCCTCCCCTGTCAATGAAAGGATAGCTCTTACAGTCGATGGCGTTATATATCACACCCACAAATCCTTCCTTATCTGGTAGCAGGGCCTTTGCCGACCTGCTGATGGTATTATAATATCCTTTATAGGCGGCGAGAAGGGTGAGCGAGTCGCCTTCAAGTCTGTTGTGAAGGGTGGTGAGGAACGGCGTCTTCACCAGGCCGGCTACGGCTAGCCCTTCAAACTGGGTGTGGTTATGAATGATGTCGAATCCTCCCGCCTGCTCCAGGCAGGAGATCACATTGAGCATGTTTAGGATGCCCTTATCTCTGGTTGAGCCCTTGAGGAAATGGGGGCAAACGGAGCAGAGCTTGGCGCTGGTCACCGAATCGCCGCTGGCAAACAAGGTCACATCGTGTCCCCTCCGCACCAGTCCCTCGGTGAGCAGGCTCACCACCAGCTCGATGCCCCCATAGGCGATGGGCGGCACCCTTATCTCCAATGGTGCTATCTGGGCAATACGCATCGCCGTCTTCCCAATCCACTCATTACCCAAGAGATTTGTTGAAGATCATAGCCACAGGCTGAAGACCATGGCTACGATTTCCCCGGAAGCAAGCCGTTTCCAGGCTTAGTATTCGGGCATGGGGGGCATCCCCGCCTTCTCCTTCTCCGGTATGTCGGTGATCAGGGACTCCGTGGTCAGCACCATGGCAGCGACGCTGGCGGCATTCTCCAGGCCAGCCCGGACGACCTTGGCCGGGTCAATGATGCCCCTCTCCTGCATATTGGCATAATCGTCCTTCAGCGCGTCGTAACCTACGCCTTTCTTGCTCTTCTTCACCATATCCACCACCACCGAGCCCTCCCTGCCGGCATTGATGGCGATCATGCGCAGGGGCTCCTCCAGGGCACGCCTCACGATGACAACACCAGTGGCCTCATCGCCCCCAAGCTTCAGTTTGTTGAGACAGGAGATGGAATTGACGAAGGCAACACCGCCGCCGGAGACGATCCCCTCCTCCACCGCCGCCCTGGTGGCCGACAGTGCATCCTCTACGCGGTGCTTCTTCTCCTTGAGCTCCACCTCGGTGGCGGCCCCCACCTTGATCACCGCCACACCACCGGCCAGCTTCGCCAGCCTCTCCTGGAGCTTCTCCTTGTCGAATTCAGAGGTGCTCTCCTCTATCTGGGCCTTCACCTGCCTTATCCGCGCCTGGATATCATCATCGGAGCCCTTGCCCTCGATGATGGTGGTCTCTTCCTTTCCCGCAACTATCCTTCGCGCCCGGCCCAAGTCGGCAACGGTGGCCGAATCCAGCTTCCTCCCCTTCTCCTCGGTGATCACCGTCCCCCCGGTGAGGGTGGCAATGTCCTCCAGCATCGCCTTCCGCCGATCGCCAAATCCAGGGGCCTTGACGGCAATGCAGTTGAGGGTTCCCCTCAGCTTGTTGACTACCAGGGTGGCCAGCGCCTCACCATCCACATCCTCGGCGATGAGAACCAGGTTCTTGGAAACCTGAAGCAGCCTCTCCAGGGCGGGAAGCAGGTCGGAGACGGCGGAGATCTTCTTATCGGTGATCAGGATGTAGGGGTCTTCGATCTCGGCCTCCATGCGCTCCGCATTGGTGATGAAGTAGGGGCTGATGTAGCCGCGGTCGATCTGCATCCCCTCCACATACTCCGTCTCAAACTTCATCCCCTTGCCTTCCTCTACCGTGATCACCCCGTCCTTGCCCACCTTCTCCATGACCTCGGCGATGAGGTCGCCGATCTCCTGTTCCGCTGCTGAGATGGCGGCCACCTGGGAGACCTGCTCCTTTGTGGTTACCGGGGTGGACATCTTCTTCAGTTCCTCGAGGACGCATTCCACTGCCTTTTCAAGCCCCCTCTTCAACACCATTGGGTTCGCCCCGGCAGTAACGTTCTTTAGACCCTCGGTGACGATGGCCTGGGCGAGGATGGTGGCAGTGGTGGTGCCGTCGCCAGCAACGTCATTGGTCTTGGTAGCCACCTCCTTTATCAACTGGGCACCCATGTTCTCAAAGGGGTCCTCCAGCTCGATCTCCTTGGCAATGGTGACGCCATCATTGGTTATCGTCGGCGGGCCAAACCTCTTGTCCAGCACCACATTCCTCCCCTTTGGCCCCAGGGTGATCTTGACGGCATCGGCCAGGGCATCCATGCCCCGCTTCAGGCTTCTTCTCGCATCCTCATCGTAAGCCAGTTGTTTTGCCATTTTTCCTCCTTTTCCCCTGATTGTCAGCTGAACTTAGCCAAGATGTCGCTCTCGCGCAGGATCAAATACTCCTCATCGTCGATCTTTACCTCGATTCCGGCGTACTTAGCATACACCACCTTGTCTCCCTTTTTCAGCTCCATGGCGATCCGCTTCCCATTCTCGTCCAGCCTTCCCGGCCCCACCGCGATGATCTTACCCCGTTGCGGCTTCTCCCTGGCGGTGTCGGGCAATATGATCCCTCCCTTGGTCACCTCTTCCTCGGTGAGGGGTTTCACCAGCACTCGGTCTGCTAAGGGCTTCAGATTAACGGCCACTTTTAACCTCCTGTAAATTCTAGCGCATTAGCACTCTCAGGGGGAGAGTGCTAATAATATTAGCGCCAATTTGCTGCCACCGCAAGGGAGTAAAAGATGACCTACAGCAAATGACGGGAGTTGAGCGCTAAAAAATGCGCTCTTGCTATCCTTTTCTCCCTAGAATGCCCTCTTTTCCCTACAATGGCCCTTTGACAATCTATGTGGAGAAACGTAAAGAGAAGGGGGGCTCCAGATGCTCAAGGTAGGCTGTTGCGGTTTCCCCAAGGGGATGAAACGCTACTTCTCCGAGTTCAGGCTGGTGGAGATGCAGCAGACCTTCTATAGGCCGCCGCGGCTTGAGACCGCCCTCCGGTGGCGGGATGAAGCCCCTGCGGATTTCGAATTCAGCATTAAGGCGTGGCAAATGACCAGAGAGATCGCCACGGCGCTGCGGGCTAGGGCTATCGTGTTTCAATGTCCACCCAGCTTCAGGGAGAGGGGGGAGAACATAGAGAACCTGAGGAGCTTCTTCGGCGCCTTAAAGGAGGGCGATTTCCTCTTTGTTTGGGAGCCGTGGGGGGATTGGCGGGAGGATACCATCAGGATGCTTTGCCAGGAGCTGGGCCTCGTTCACTGCGTTGACCCCATGGAAAGGGAGCCTCTACATGGAGAGACGAGGTACTTTCGGCTTCATGGTGGGCCTGGCTATAGGCACCGGTATACCGATGAGGAGCTAAAGGGGCTCAGCGATAGGTGGGGGGGTGAGGGGGGTTACTTCCTGTTCAATAACCTGAGCATGTATGAGGATGCGTTGAGGTTTGTAAGGCTGGTCAGGAGGGGAGGGGGGTGATCTACACCCTGGGAACCAGCAATCGCTCCGCCGAGGAATTCCTGGGGCTACTGACGAAGCTTGAGGTGGAGGTGGTGGTGGATGTGCGCCGCTTTCCCACCAGCCGGTTTGACCATTTCAAGAGAGAGGAGCTTTCCCGGCTGCTGGAAGGGGAAGGCTTTGGCTACGTCTATCTGGGGGAGGAGCTGGGGGGATACCGCAGGGGGGGCTATGAGTCCCACCTGGAAAGCGAGGATTTCAGGGAGGGGCTGGGGCGTTTGATGGGATTGGCAAGGGAGAGGAGGGTGGTTATCCTCTGCGCCGAGCGCCTTCCCTGGCGCTGCCACCGCAGGTTTATCGGCCGGGAGCTGGAGAAGCAGGGGTTTAGGGTGAGCCATGTCATCGATGAGCAGAGGACATGGGCACCCAAGCCTGAAGGGAAAAGGGCCTAGGCGGGCTTATTTATTGGCCTAATCCACACCAAATCGCCGATTTTGGGTGGGTTCTGGGTCAAATCCGATGCGGAATTCATACCAGCCTGAGGTTTGGCGCTATATCGAGGTGCCAGGGGTCGGCCTTTCCCTGTTTGAGGCGGAAGTAGCCGCAGCAGGCGATCATGGCTGCATTATCGGTGCAAAGGAAGGGGGAGGGGAAGAGCACGGGGAGGGGGGAGCGCTGGGACAAGGCTTGGCGCAGCAGGCGATTGGCAGCCACCCCGCCACTCAGGATGATCTGTCTTGCATTCAGCTTCAAGGCTGCCTCCACCGTCTTGGTGACCAGTACATCCACCACTGCCTCCTGAAAGCTGGCGGCCACATCGTTGGGGGAAAGGCCTTTCCTTTCCTCCACCAGGCGAAGCACCGCCGTCTTCAGTCCGCTGAAGCTGAAGTCGTCGCTCCCCCTGATCCAGGCGCGGGGGAGGCGGAGGAGGGTGCTGTTGCCGCCAAGGGCAGCCTGCTCTATGGCGGGGCCTCCAGGATAGCCCAGGCCCAAGATGCGGGCCACCTTATCGAAGGCCTCACCGGCAGCATCGTCCCTGGTTCTGCCTAGAGGCAGATAATCCCTGTGTCCCCGCATCAGCAGGAGTTCGGTATGTCCTCCGGAGACGATGAGGCAGAGGGAAGGCAAATCTGGCTCCCTCCCTTCAAGCCAGTTGGCATAGATATGTCCTTCCAGGTGGTTTATGCCGAGGAGGGGCAGGCGATGAGCCAGGGCGATGGCCTTGGCGATGTTGACCCCGACGAGGAGGGAGCCGGCCAGCCCCGGTCCAATGGTGACGGCGATGGCGTCCAGGTCGTTCCACCGGGTGTGGGCCATGGCCTGCTGGATGATGGGGATGACGGTCAAAAGGTGCTGGCGGGAGGCAACCTCGGGGACGATCCCCCCGTAGCGGGCATGGATGTCTACCTGGGAGGCAACGATGTTGGAGAGGATCTCCCTCCCATCCTGGACCACGGCAGCCGCCGTTTCGTCGCAGGAGGTTTCGATGCCAAGGAGCTTCAATCTCAGCCTCCTTGCCGAATATATCAGAAGGTTGGGCAAATGTAAATCTTCCCTTTAGCTGCTGACTTTCCTCGTACCGCAGCGTAAAGGGCGAAAAGATTTTGACAGGGGGAATAGTGGATGATATGATGAAATCGATTTAGAGGATGGTGAAAAGGGGAGGGTACTGCTGTGGATAGTACTAGCGTACTATATATCGTGCTATTTTTGCTCTGCCTTTTGGCCTCGGCCTTCTTTTCCAGTGCGGAGACGGCCTTTATCTCGCTGGGGCGGATGAGGGTGAAGCACATGGTGAGCACCGGGGTGACGGGGGCGGAGCATATCGCCAGGATGACGGAGCAGCCGGAGAGGCTGCTGGCGACGGTTCTGCTTTGCAACAATTTCGTCAACGTCGCTGCTGCCGCCCTGGGCACAATGGTCGCCGTTTCCATATGGGGTGGCGATATAGGGCTACTTGTAGCCACCATAGGGGTGACCATCATGCTCCTCATCTTCGCCGAGGTGACCCCTAAGACCTTTGCCACCCAGCATGCGGAGCGATTGGCCCTGTTCTATGTTTACCCGTTGGGGGCGATAGTCAGGGCGGTCTCGCCGATAGCGAGGGGGCTGAGCTGGCTGGGTTCGACGCTCTCCAGGATGGGGGGAGCCCCGGCATCCAGAGCTGTGGTGAGCGAGGAGGAGATCCAGACCATGATCTCGGTGGGAAGGGAGGAGGGGACGGTGGAGGAGGCGGAGGCGAAGATGCTGCACAAGGTCTTCGATTTTGGCGACCGCAGCGTGCGCGAGGTGATGACGCCGCGAACGGAGGTGACCTGGGTCGAGGAGGGCACAACCCTTGCTGATTTCCTTGCCATCTACGCTGAAGCACCTCATACCCGCTTTCCCGTCTATCGGGATAATGTGGATAACGTGGTGGGCATTCTCTCCATAAAGGATGTGCTCATGGCCCAGGCCAAGGGCTCCCTGGATAGCGGGAGCTCTGTGGACGATCTGGTTCGCCCCATCTACTTCGTTCCGGAGACCAAACGCATTGCCCAGCTTCTTGCCGAGATGCAGTCTCAGGGCTACCACATGGCGGTGGCGGTTGACGAGTTTGGCGTCACCAGTGGCCTCGTCACCTTGGAAGAGCTGGTGGAGGAGATCGTGGGCGAGGTGGGGGATGAGCTGAGGGAGGCGGGCAGGGAATTCGAGTTCATCGATGAGAGGACAATTCAGATCGATGGCAGCATGAGGGTGGAGGAGGCCAACGAGGAGCTGGGACTTGAGCTGCCCGCTGGCGATTACGATACCGTGGCCGGCTTCCTGCTCAGCCTGGTGGGTCATATCCCCAAGGAGGGGGAGCAGGTAAGGTATGGCAACCTGAAGCTGGTGGTCACCCAGATGCGGGGGTTGAGGATAGAGAAGATACTGGTGACCAGGGAATAGCATGCAGCGGCTGCGCATCACCTTCTCTCGGGGAGAGGAGGTGAAATACATCGCTCATCTTGATCTGATGCGGCTTTGGGAAAGGGCACTAAGGCGTGCCGGCATTCCCCTGGCGTATTCTCAGGGATTCAGCCCTCATCCCAGGATCTCCCTGGCTGCCCCCCTCCCCGTGGGGGTGACCAGCGGTGGGGAGCTGATGGACATTCTGCTTAAGCGGAGGGTTTCCCCTTATTTCTTCATCAAGGTGATTGGCGATCAGCTTCCCCGGGGCATTGACATCCTGGGGGTGGAGCAGGTGCAGCTTACATTGCCCTCGCTTCAATCGCAGATGAGGAAGGCGGAGTACAGGGTCGAGGTGGAGATGGACAGGAGGGCTGACGAGGTGGAGGAGGCGCTTCGTTCCTTTTTAGCCAGGGAGCGCTTTCCGTGGCAGCATCGGAGGGACAAGGAGGTGCGCCACTACGACCTCCGCTCCTTGGTGGATCACCTCTGGCTAATGGGGTGGCAGGATTACCTTTGCACTTTAGGGATGAGGCTGCGCACCGACAACACGGCCACCGGGAGGCCGGAGCAGGTGACCGCTGCCCTGGGCTTTGGTGAGCGCCCCAGGTCCATCCACCGCACCAAATTGATCCTGGCAGGCGGGTAGAATGGCGGGGCAATCCCTGGATGATGAAAGGCAGAAGAGTGCTCGAGAATATGCCAGGCTCAGGCGTCGCCTCTTCTTTTTCGAGCTGGGCGTAGGCATTTCTTTCATTCTGGTTCTGCTGCTTTCTCCGCTCTCTATTGGCCTTCGAAATGTGTTAGATTTTCCACAGCCAGCCAGGGTGGCCCTTTATTTCACCATCCTGATGTTCTCTTACGGGATCCTTTGCGCTCCCCTGGATTTCTATCGCGGCTTTGTGCTTCCCCGTCGCTTTGGCCTGGCCAGGCAAGGGCTTAGGGGCTGGCTGTGGGATGAGGTGAAGGCGGGGGCTTTGGGCTTTTTCCTGGGCGTTGGGTTCATGGTGCTCCTCTACTGGCTTTTGGGGAGCTTCCCCCAGCTCTGGTGGCTGGTGGCGGGAGCCATTCTCCTTCTCTTCACCGTGGCGATGACCCACCTCGCCCCCATCATCGTGGTGCCCCTTTTCTACAAGCTTGAGCCCCTGGCGGATGCTGAGCTGAGGGAGAGGCTGCTCGGCCTTGCCCAGAGGGCGGGGACAAAGGTGGTGGGGGTTTTCACCATAAACCTGAGCAGCAAGGCAACCACCGCCAACGCCGCCCTCATGGGGCTGGGGAACACCAGGCGCATCGTCATCGGCGACACCGTCCTTGAGGGGTATTCTGCCGAGGAGATCGAGGTGATCATGGCCCATGAGCTGGGGCATCACATCGACCGCCATATCTGGAGGCTCATCGCCTTCCAGTCTGTGGTCATCGTCCTGGGATTCTATATCGCATATCTGGTGCTGGAGTTCGCTGCCGTTCCCCTGGGATTCTTGGGGGTTGCCGATGTTGCTGCCTTCCCCCTGCTTGCCCTGGCGCTGGGTGCCTTTGCCATTGCGGTGAGGCCGCTGGCGAATGCCTACAGTCGCTACCTGGAGGGCGCTGCCGATGAATATGCCCTGGCGCTGACCGATAATGCGGAGGGATTCAAAGCGGTGATGACCAAGCTTACCAACCAGAACCTGTCCGAGGCCAGGCCCAGTCGCTGGGTGGAGCTATTCTTCTACGACCATCCTCCCTACTGGCAGCGGATGGAGCGGGCGCAGCGCTATGAGGAACGCACGGAGGGAGCAGGATGAAGCTTATCCTGGTGAGACATGGCCAAACCCGGTGGAACCGGGAGAACCGGGTGGTGGGGCTTGCCGATGTGGAACTGGACGCTGAGGGGAGGAGACAGGCCCGCCGGCTGGCGCTGGCGCTCAAGGGGGAGAGGGTTGATGTCATCTATTCCAGCCCGCTACGGCGGGCCTTGGAGACGGCCAAGGAGATCGCTCATTTTCATCCCCTTGAGGTTGGGGTCGATGAGGCCTTCGCCGAGATGGATGCCGGGGAGCTGGATGGGCTCACCTATGATGAGATGAGAGCTCGGTATGGCGAGTTTCTGAAGGGCTGGCTCAAGGACCCCGCACCCCTGGTAATGCCCGGGGGCGAGTCATTGGGCGGGGTTCAACAGAGGGCGTGGCAGGGGGTGGAGAGGATAATGGAGAGGCATCCCAATGGTGCGGTTATGGTGGTGAGCCATAATTTCGTCATCCTGTGCATTATCTGTAAGGCCCTGGGGCTCGACCTTTCCCAGTTCCGCAGGCTGAGGGTCTCCATCGCCTCCATAAGCATCCTGAACTTCGGCAAGCGGGGCGTCTCCCTGATGCAGTTCAATGATACCTGCCATTTGTCGGAGGGGGCGGGGTGATGGAGGGGTTGAAGCAAAGGGTGCTTGGTTTCATCCAAAAAGAGGGTCTTATGGAGGGGGGCGAGACCGTAGTGGTGGGCGTCTCCGGTGGGCCGGACTCGGTT
This sequence comes from Chloroflexota bacterium, assembly GCA_030604825.1. Lineage (GTDB taxonomy): Bacteria > Chloroflexota > Dehalococcoidia > E44-bin15 > E44-bin15 > JAUVVB01. The sequence continues at coordinate 89,658 of JAUVVB010000003.1, forward strand.
TGCCTGCTTCACCTCCTAAATCAGCTTAAACAAATACTCGGGATCACCCTTCATGTTGCCCATCTGGATCACATGATAAGGGGTGCCGATTCCGCTGCCGATGCCCATTATGTCTCCCGGCTGGCGCAGCGACTGGGGATCGGGGCAACGGTGGAGAAGCGCGATGTGCCCGCCTATCGCAGAGGCAAAAGGCTCTCCCTGGAGGAGGCAGCGCGCCAGGTGAGGTATGATTTCTTGGCCCAGGCAGCAAGCGCTCGGGGGGCAAGGAGGGTTTGCCTGGGGCATACCGCCGATGACCAGGTGGAGACCATCCTGATGCACCTGGTGAGGGGAAGCGGCCTTTCCGGGCTAAGGGGGATGAAGCCCGTCACTCGATGGCGCTTGCCAGACGGTTCCTCGGTGATGATGGTGAGGCCGCTGCTGGAGGTCAGCAGGGAGGAAACGGAGGCTTATTGCCGGGAACAGGGCCTTGAGCCTCGGGTTGATTTTTCCAACTATTCTCCGGCTGCGTTGAGGAACCGGTTTCGCCATGAACTGTTGCCCCTCCTCCGAAGCTATAATCCCAATTTCGCCGCTGCCCTGCTGCGCACCTCCATTGCCGTTGCCGATGACCTTTCCTTTCTGGAGGAGCAGGTTTCCCGGTTGTGGCAGCGGGTGGTGCGGGAACAGCCCAACGGGCTTCTTCTGGATAGGAGGGAGGCGTTAGCCCTCCACCCTTCGCTGTTGCGCCACCTGCTGCGCCGTGCCGTCCTGGAGCTACTGGGGGACCTCACCGATATCGAGGCCAGCCACATCGAGAAGATGATGGCAGCCCTTTCCCAGCCGGTGGGCAAAAGGCTTTCCCTGCCCCGGGGTCTCATCTTCTCCGCGGGCTATAGCACCTGCCTGTTGAGTCACGGCGTCCCCGATATCTCTCCCCTGCCCCCTGTGGAGGGGGAGCACCGACTCAACCTTCCCGGGGAGACCCTGCTGCCGGGCTGGCGGGTGAAGGCGGAGATAACCCCCTATCGAGGGCAGAGGGCAGATTCAGCGGGCTTTGAGGCATATCTTGACCTCGATGAGGCTGGCGAGGAGCTCCTGGTTCGGGGGCGGAGGGCAGGGGATCGCTTTCAGCCCCTGGGCATGGCGCAGCCAAAGAAGCTTCAGGACTTCATGGTGGATGCCAAGATACCCCGGGGATGGCGGGAGCGGGTGCCGCTGGTCTGCTCCCCAAGGCAGATCCTGTGGGTGGTGGGGTGGCGCATCGATGAGCGGGCGAAGGTCACCGACAGGACGAAGCGCGTTCTCTTTATCCAGTTTGAGAGGCTATAGGTTGATGCGCCACCTTGGAGGCCTCCAGCGAAGCCCAAGGGGTATGCCCGCCGAAGAGAAGTCCTAAGCCTATGCCCCAAGCGCTCGGGTGGTTGTCGTCATCCTTGATGAATCCCTTCACAGGATGCGCTTCAGCCTGGGGTTATGGGTTATGCCTGGCATCCTGCCCCTTTTGGCGATGGGCTTCCCCTCTATCTCGTGGAGGTCGGCGGTGAAGTCGATGGGCTTGGCGCCACTGATGTAGCTCCCCACGCCGAAGCCATCCACGGGGGCACCGTTTTCGATGAAGTACCTGATCCTCTCTGGGTCAAGCCCACCGCTGACGAAGATGGTCACATCCTTGAAGCCCTCAAGGTCGAGCCAGGCCCTAACTTCCTTGACCAGATCTGCGGTAACCCTGCCCCGCTCCCCGGGGGTATCCAGGCGCACTCCCTGGAGATGACCACCAAGGGCCTTGGCCACAATGACGCTTTCCTCAACCTCGTCCTTGAAGGTATCCACCAGGGAGATGCGGGGGACCTCGGGGGGCATATGGCGGTGGAAGGCCTGGGTGGCCGTTGCGGTGTCGCCCATGATCAGGATCAGGGCGTGGGGCATGGTTCCCGCGGGCTCGATCCCGGCAAGCTTTGCCCCGGCGACGCTGGAGCAGCCAACGCAGCCACCAACGATGGCGGCATAGTCCATCACGCCAGCGATAATGGGGTGAACGTGGCGCACCCCGAAGCTGATGATGGGGATGCCCTGGGCAACATCAACGCACTCCCTGGCGGCGGTGGCCCAGCCGCTACAGTGGGCCAATATTCCCAGTATAGAGGTCTCGTAAACCCCGTAGCTCTGATAGGGGGCGGTGATTCGCAGCACTACCTCCTTCCGCTCAACGGGCTCCCCCTCGGAGAGGGCCCAGACCTCCCTTTCTGGGGGAAGCACCTGGGAGAGCAGGGCCTTTACCTCCTCCATGCCGCAGAGGATTCCCGCCCTAGAGGGGAAGAGCTCCATTGTGGCTGCCGGGTTGAGGCCCTCGTGGCGCAGTATGTCAATGGTGCGCACGAAATAGATATCCGCGGTTTCGCCGGAGAGGATGGAATCCGGGGTCTCAAAGCGGGGCTGGGGCTGCCCTTTTTCCTGGGGGCGAACCAGCTTCGCCCCCAGCGTCTTCTCCATATGTTCCAGGGCAAAATGGTGTGCCCTTTCATCGAAGGAGGCGACGCAGTCCGCGGCCACCTCCACCTGGTAGTCCCGGTTTCTGGCATTGGCTACCGTGTGAAGGACGCAGATGTGGGTGCAAACCCCGCAGACGATGAGCTTCTCTGGGCGGAGCGCCTTTAGCCTTTCATCGAGGTCGGTGTTGAAGAAGGCGCTATAGCGCCTTTTGGGGATTATCTCCCCCGGATATTGGGCCAGCTCGGGGATGACCTCCGCCTCCGGGGTGCCTGCTATACAGTGGGGGGGAAACATGTTGAACTCGGCATCGTCGGGGTCATGATGGTCGCAGATGAAGAATATCTTGGAGCCCATTTCCAGCTCCCGCTCCAGGAGCCTCTTTACATTGGGGATGATGCGGCGTGCTTTCTGGCCACAGAAGAGGGGGTTGCCCTCCTCCAGAAAGCCTCTCAGCATATCTATTACCAGGACAGCATTGGCCATTGCCATGACCTCCGTTGTAGTTTTAAATTACTATCATCATCGAGGGGAAAAGTCAAGCTGGCCGCTTGGGGGGACGAAAGCGCATCCTTAACAGCCCCTTAATATCTTCCAGCGCCGTCTTGGGGATGGAGACCTTGCTCTCGGGGTCCTCAACCCAGGTCACCGCTATCTCCTTGATGCGGTAGCCCCTCTTTTGGGCAAGGATGAGCAGTTCGGTGTCGAAGAACCACTTTTGATCCTGGATCAGGGGGACAAGCTTGTGGGCGGTTTCGGTGCGCAGCGCCTTGAAGCCGCACTGGGCATCGCAGAATTTGGCTCTGAACATGGCCTTGATCAGGAAATTGTAAGCCCTGGAGGTGAACTCACGGGTGCGGGAGCGCAGCAGCGATGAGCCGGGCAGGAGGCGGGAGCCAATGGCAATGTCGTAGCCCTCCTCAATGGCCTGGATGAGCTGGGGGAAGGCGCTGAGCTTGGTGGAGAGGTCCACATCCATGTAGCTTACGATCTCCGAGGTGCTATTTAGCCAGGCGTGGCGCAGCGCCCGACCTCGCCCCTTCTCGTCCAGGTGCAGGCAGACGACATCGGGGTGTTCCTGGGAAAGGGCTTGGGCGATTTCCCATGTATTGTCGGTGGAGCCGTTATCGACGATGACGATCCTCCAGGCCTGGGGCAGGCTTTGCCTCAAAAACCCTCTCAGGGTGGCTATGCTCTGGGCCAGGACCTGCTCCTCGTTGTAGACCGGTATAACCACATCGATGGTGGTCACCCTATCCCTCCCCATGCCGACCTTTGAATTTATGGTTGAACTCATGGCGCAGTATCCCCATGAGGAAGCCATCGTGATACTGGCCATTGACGAAATAGCGATGGCGCACCACCCCTTCCTTGACGAAGCCGCATTTCTCATAGGATCTATAGGCCCGGGGGTTATAGTCCTGGGTATAGAGATATACGCGGTGAAGGCCCAGCTCATTGAACAGATAGTCCAGAAAGAGCATCGTGGCTTCGGTGCCATAGCCCTGGCCCCAATATTCCTTCTCCCCTATCTGGATGGCGATCTCGGCGTGGTGATGCCTGCGGTCAAGGTTGAAATACATCATTCTGCCGATCGGCTTTTTATCCAAGGTTTCGATAATGAACCACTTTCTAGTAGCGTCTCGGGCATCCAGGGTTCTGGAGAAGCGGTGCTCTATCTCCGCCAGGGAGATGGAGAATCCAGGCATGCCCCAGTAATACATAACCTCCTCATCGTTGGACCATTGCCAAATTTTGGGCAGGTCCTCCCTCTCTAGAGAGCGCAACCGCACCTTCTCGCCAGCTAACATCGTTCCTCTCCTAAGCATTGTTTTAACAGCGTTGCCACCTCAAAGGGGTCGCTGGAGATGACGCTGGAGGCATAAAGCTCCATGGCCCCGATATCCGAGGCGATGGTTTTGGGGTCTCCCCGATCCACGATGCGAACCAGCACTGGGAATCCCCCCCAGTCCTCCTCAGCCTCGCCCAGGGGAGGCATTGACAGGGCGAGGTTGAAGGAGGTGAGGTGAAGTCGGTCGCGAAGGCAGGCCAGCACCTGGTATATCCCCTCCTTGAGGGGGAGGTCCAGGTGTTCAGCGATAAGCATGACCTCCTTATCCTTGATCGGAGATAGGTAGATGAGGACCCTGGTCCCCTCCTGCTCCAAAGCTAAACCTAAAGAGAGGTGAATTCGGTAGAGGTCGTCGAAGTAGTTGGAGCCATATTCCGCTCGATAGCGGAGGGCAGCGCGGCGCAGCCCCTCGATCTTGGCATAGTGCATATCGCGGCCCAGCATCACCTGGGCGTGGCCATGAATCAGGGAGGCTCCCGCCTTCCACAGGCAATTCCACATGAAGAAGTAGTATTTGGCGGAAGGGTCCTGGGCGTGGGCCCGCTGTGCCCAGCGCCAGCCCGTTTCCAGGTAGTCGATGATCTGCTCCCGGGAAAAGCGAAGTGGATCGTGTTGCTCGAAGATCACCATGCCGTGGAGGCCATCATATTTGGCGATGTTGCTGGCGGTGATGGAGCTTTGCCCTTTAACCCGGCCGAAGAGGTCCTCAGGGGTGCTCTCTTCCGGGCTTTGCAGCAGGTCTTCCCTGCTCCGCTCCACGATCTGGGCCTCGACATGAAGCTCATCCTCCGCCGGGATAGGGCGTCTTGACCTCAGCGGGTTGAAAAGCGCCCCCTCAAAGGTGATGAGGTTGGTTACCTTGACGATCCTCTGCTCTTTGACCTTTTCCACCGAGCCGAAGTGCTCCTCGATCCAGGGATGCATGGTTGGGGGAGGGGAGAGGCGACCGGTGGCTATGCTGAGGTGAAAGATGCGATGAAAAAGCCGCTTTTCTTGGGGCGGCAGGGAGGCCACGATTTTGTCCAGCTCGGTGATGGTCATCGCAGATGCCCTCAGTGTTTGAAGTGGCGCACCCCGGTGAACACCATGGCGATGCCATGCTCATTGGCAGCCCTTATTACCTCTTCATCCCTCACCGAGCCACCGGGTTGAATGATGGCGGTAACCCCTCCTCGGGCTGCCAGCTCCACGCCATCGGCAAAGGGGAAGAAGGCATCGGAGGCAAGCACACTGCCCCGGGCGCGACCGCCGGCCTTCTTGAGGGCGATCTCCACGCTATCCACCCTGCTGGGCTGCCCCGCCCCCATCCCGAGGAGGGCCAGGTCTTTGACCAGAACGATGGCATTGGACTTTACATGCTTTGCCGCCCTCCAGGCAAAAAGCAGGTCTCTCTCTTCCTCAGGGGTTGGCTGGCGTTTGGTCACCGGGCGTAGTTCCTCCTGGGCAACGGAGTCCTCGGTCTGAGCCAGAAAGCCTCCACTTACGCGGCGAAAATCCAAAGCCATGGCTACCCCTTCGGCCAAGGGGCCCAGCTCCAGAAGGCGCAGGTCGCGCTTTCGCTTGAGCAGCAGCAGGGCGTCCTCGTCATAGCCGGGGGCAATGATGGCATCGAAGTGGGTCTTATCGATCTCCTGGGCGGTGGCCAGGTCTATAGGTCTATTGGAGGCGACGATCCCGCCAAAGGCGGAGACGGGGTCGCCAGCAAGGGCCCTTCTGTAGGCCTCGGCGAGGTCGTCATGGCATGCCAGTCCGCAGGGGTTATTGTGCTTGATGATGGTGATGGCGGGAGGGGAAAAGTCTTGGACGATCTTCAGCGCCGCATCCAGATCGAGGATGTTGTTGAAGGAGAGCTCCTTCCCCCAGAGCTGATTTGCGGCGGTGATAGCGGTTTTCCTGGGGCCTATCGCCTCCTCGATGTAAAACGCGGCCTCTTGATGGGGATTCTCGCCATAGCTAAGGTCGTGGAGCTTGCTCAGGGCGATGGTCAGCTTTTCGGGGAATTTTTCGTCCTCAGGCCTCAGGTAATGGGCGATGGCAGTATCGTATGTGGCTACATGCTGGAACGCCTTCTGGGCAAGCCTCTTTCGCTCCTTCAGCCCTATTTCGCCCTTGCTCAGTTGCTCAAGGACGGGCTGATAATCCTCAGGGTCGACCACCACGATGACATGAGGGAAATTCTTGGCCGCGGCGCGGATCATGGTTGGCCCGCCGACGTCGATGTTCTCCAGCGCCTCATCAAGGCCTACCCCCTTCTTGGCGATGGTCTGGACGAAGGGGTAGAGATTTACCGCTACCAGGTCGATGGTCATCATCCCCTTCTCTTCAAGCTGGGAGAGATGATCGGGGAGGTCGCGCCGGGCGAGGATGCCGGCGTGCACCGCGGGATGAAGCGTCTTCACCCTGCCATCGAGGATCTCGGGGAAATTGGTGAGCTCCTCCACCCCCCTGACGGGAACGCCTGCCTGCTCCAGGGCCTTTTTGGTGCCCCCGGTGCTATAGATCTCTACTCCTAGCTCCTTTAGACCGCGAGCAAAATCGACCACGCCTGTTTTATCTGAGACGCTTAAGATGGCGCGCAAAAGCTACCTCCTAGATTATGATTACCCTCTCCCTTCCCCTTTGCCCTACCACCTCGCCGATGAGCCTGGCGTCTGGCATTTCCTTGATTAGCTTGGCCGCGTCGGCGGGAGAGGAGACCAGCATCATGCCCAGCCCCATGTTGAAAACGCGATACATCTCCTGCTCCGCAACATTGCCCTCATTTTGAATCAGGGAGAAGATGGGTGGAATCTGCCACGACCCCTTCTCGATTCTGGCTGCCAGACCCTTAGGGAGGATGCGGGGCAGGTTGCCGGGGAGCCCCCCTCCGGTGATGTGAGCCATGCCTTTGATGAGGGGGAGCAAGGGCTTGAGCTGCCTCAGATAGCAGCGGTGGGGGGTGAGCAGCTCCTCACCCAGCTCCTTGCCCAGTTCAGCGTAGAAGCGATTCAGGCGGGAGGGGTCTTCATCGATGTTGAATACCTGGCGCACCAGGGAGTAGCCGTTGGTATGAAGGCCGCTGGAGAGGAGGCCAATAATGGCGTCCCCTTTCTTTATCCCCTTGCCATCGATGATGCCCGCTCTCTCCACCACGCCCACGATGAAACCCACCAGGTCGTATTCCCCCTCGGGATAGAGCCCGGGCATCTCTGCCGTCTCCCCACCGATGAGGGTACAGCCCACCTCCTTCAAGGCAGAGGCCATACCCTGGACGATGCGCTCTATGGTGTGGGGCAGGAGCTTGCCCATGGCAAGGTAATCCAGGAAGAAGAGGGGTTCGGCACCGCAGGCAAGGATATCGTTGACGCAGTGATGAACCAGGTCCATTCCTATGGTTTCATGCCTGTTCAGGGCACAGGCGACCTTTAGCTTAGTGCCCACGCCGTCGACGCTGGAGACGAGCACGGGCTGGGTATATTCTGCCAGCTCAAAGAGGCCACCAAAAAAGCCCAGGTCGTTGAGAACCTCGGGCCTGAAGGTAGGGCGCGCCTTTCGGCGAATAAGCCTGACGATGTTATCGGCAGCGCTTATGTCCACGCCGGCGGCGCGGTAGGTTATTCGCCTCGCCTTCTCACCCAAAAATCACTCCCCTCCAGGCTCCAAGGCTAGCTTATCCATCTCCAGCTGCACCGGGACGGGATAATCACCGGTGAAGCAGGCGAGGCAGAAGAGCTCCCTGGGCAGAGCTACCGCTTGGATCAGCCCCTCGATGCTCAGATAGCCCAGGCTATCGGCGTCAATGGCCTGGGCTATCTCGGAGACCTCCTTTTGGGCAGCGATGAGCTCCCACCGCGTTGCCATGTCCACGCCGAAGAAGCAGGGGTAGCGGATGGGTGGGGCGCAGATACGCATGTGCACCTCCTTTGCCCCCGCCTTCTTGAGCAGGCTGATCACCCGGGGCGTGGTGGTGCCGCGGACAATGCTATCGTCCACCACCACCAGGCGCTTTCCCTGGATGATCTCGGGCATGGGGTTGAACTTCAGCTTTACGCCCAGCTCCCTGATCCTCTGGTCGGGCTCGATGAAGGTGCGCCCCACATAGCGGTTCTTGAGCAGACCCTCGATGAAGGAGATGCCCGACTCCGTGGAATAGCCGATGCCTGCCGCCGTTGCCGAGTCGGGGATGCCGATCACCAGGTCGGCACCCACCGGGTACTCCTGGGCCAGCTTGGCCCCCATGGCTTGTCTTGCCGAGTAGAGACGCCGGCCACTGATGATGCTATCGGGGCGGGCAAAGTAGATGTATTCGAAGATGCAAAGCCCCCTCTTTGCTGAGCCCTTTTCCGGGTAGCTTCTCATTCCCCTGGAATCGATGGCTATTATCTCCCCTGGCTGCACCTCGCGGATGAAGTTGGCCCCAATGTGATCCAGGGCACAGGTTTCCGATGCCAGAACCCAGCCGCCATTGAGGGAGCCCAGGCATAGGGGGCGCACCCCCAGGGGGTCGCGAACGCCAAAGAGGGTATCCTTGGTGAGGAGCACCAGGGAATAGGCGCCCACCAATCTCCTCATGGCATATCTTATCCTATCCACCCACGTCTTTCTGGTCGAGGACAGGATGAGATAGGCGATGACCTCGGAGTCGGTACCGGTAAGGAACTGGTAGCCTCGCCCCTCTAGCTCCTGGCGCAGATAAGGGGCATTGACGATGTTTCCATTGTGACCCAGGGCGATCTTCCCCGCAGGGCCCTCAACCACTATAGGCTGGGCATTGGCCGGGCGGCTGGAGCCGGTGGTGGAATAGCGATTGTGCCCGATGGCGATGTTTCCCCACAGCTTGCTGAGAACCTCTTCATCGAAGGCCTGGGAAACGAGGCCCATCTTGGTGTGAAGGTGAATCCTTTCCCCATCAGCGGTGGCGATGCCAGCGCTCTCCTGACCCCGATGCTGCAGGGTGTAAAGGCCGAAGAAGGTGAGCCTAGCTACATCCTCCCCTGGAGCGTAGACCCCAAAAAGGCCGCAGCATTCCTTCACCCGATTTCCCCTTTTCCGTCCTCTAATTCGATTATATTCCCTCCCCAAAGGAGGGTCAATCCCCAAACGCCCTTCTCCTTAGCCATTTAACGGCCCCTTCCATGGCCTTTTCCTCCACTCGGAGTCGATGCCCCGCCCCCTCAACCATCAGCATCTGCTTAGGCTGCCCTGCCTTTTGGTAAAGTTCCCAGGCCTGGCTGGGCTCAACGACGTCATCCTGGGTGCCATGGATGATGAGGAGGGGCCGGGGGGCGATGCTGTGGACGAAATCTATCGGCCTCACCCTGGTGAACCCTTCGACCCATTCATCGATGGAGGGTGGGAAATCCTCGTCCCTGATTATTCGAATCTGGCGGAAATGCTCCAGCAGCGATTTAGCCCTCCGGGGATGGTAAAGGGGGCGAAACCGGGCAGGGCAGGCGCAGGCGATGAGGCAGGAAACCCGTTGGTCCTTTGCCGCCACATAGACGGAGATGACGGCACCACCGCTAAAACCCATGAGGCAGATTTGCCCCCGGTTCACCGCCTTCATATGGTAAAGGTGATTGAGAATGGCCTCCAGGTCCCTGGTCCAGCCCATGATATCGAAGTTTCCCCCGCTTTCGCCCGTACCCCTGAAGTTGAAGATGAGGGTCAAAAAGCCGGCCGCGGAGAACCTTTGGGCCAGGGCAGGATAACCGGGATCGCCGGGGTCCCTTATTCCCCGGGGAATGCCATGGCAAATACAAAGGGCGGGATGGGGTCCCTTTCCCTCAGGGATATATAGCTCGCCGCGGAGCTCAAAGCCCTCCACGGGGAGGGAAAACCGTCTTCTTTCCATTTCAACCCGTCTTTAACAGGACGAAAAACTCCCTGTTTCCCGAAGCGCCGCGGATGGGGGAGGGGGTGAGCCCCTTTAGCCTGAACCCCCTTTCGATGGCCCAGGAGATAAACCTTCCCAGGACGCGGGCATGAACCAGGGGGTCCTTTACCAATCCCCTTTTCACCTCCCCTCGCCCCGCCTCGAACTGGGGCTTCACCAAGGCGATGAGGTGACCGCCGGGCTTCACCAGCTGGGCCACACTGGGCACCACCTTCTCCAGGGAGATGAAGGAGAGGTCCAGGGTAACCAGGTCCATGGCCTGGGGAAGGGAGAAGGGGTAGCGGGCGTTCACCCGCTCCATCACTACTACCCGGGGGTCAATCCTCAGCCGGTAATCGAGCTGACCATAGCCCACATCGACGGCATATACCCGGCTGGCTCCCTGCTTAAGCAAACAATCGGTAAATCCTCCGGTGGAGGCACCGACATCTAGGGCCACTAGAGAAGTTACATCAAGATGGAAGTGATCCAGGGCGTGAGCCAGCTTTATCCCCCCTCTGCTGACGAAGGGGGGCTTGTGGAGGAGGCGAAGGGAGACATCCTCCCGCACCAGGGTGCCCGATTTCTGGACCATCTTATCATCGGCGAGCACCTCCCCGGCCAGGATGAGGGCTCTCGCCTTCTCCCTGGTGGGGGCCAGCCCCCGCTCTAGGAGCAGGAGGTCCAACCTTCGACGCATCCTCCTAGCATAAGCCCAGACAGGGCAACAGTCAAGGCGATGAGCTTGACAGATGGGTCAAATGATGGTAAATTTATACGTTAGTGTTTGACGGCTAGCCGGATTAGGTCGAAAGACCTGGGAAGCCGGGCTGACACCATTATAGCCGGCTCAGCTTTAAGTCTTTCGGCCTTTAACTATGATTGGGAGGGCTTAATGCCTACCGTAAGCCAGTTGGTAAGGAAGGGAAGAAAGAGGGTAAGAAAGAAGACCAAGGCACCGGCGCTTCGCGTTTACTTCAATCCGCTGAAAAACAGGATGTCGGTGGGGAAGGGCTCGCCGCAGCGGAGAGGGGTATGCACCCAGGTGAAAACGGTTACCCCCAAGAAGCCCAACTCGGCGCTGCGCAAGATAGCTCGGGTAAGGCTAACCAGCGGCATGGAGGTGACCGCCTATATCCCTGGGGAGGGGCATACCTTGCAGGAGCACTCCGTGGTCCTCATTCGTGGGGGGCGGGTGAAGGATTTGCCCGGGGTTCGTTATCATATCATTCGCGGTGCCCTGGATGCCGCCGGCGTGGAGGATAGGCAGCAGGGTCGCAGCAAGTATGGGACCAAGCTGCCGCGGCAGCGCATGGCTGAATAAAGGGAGGACGGGATGCCCAGAAGAGCATGGGTAACAAAAAGGGAGATTCCCCCTGACCCGAAGTATCAGAGCGTTGCCGTGGCCAAGGTGATCAACAAGGTGATGATGGGGGGCAAGAAGAGCCTTGCCGAGCGAGCTGTGTATCAGGCTTTGGAGATCATCCAGGATAGGGTGAAAGGGGACCCGGTGGATGTCCTGGAGCAGGCGATAAGAAATGCTACCCCCCTTCTGGCGGTTAAGTCGCGTCGCGTCGGCGGTGCAACCTATCAGGTTCCGGTGGAGGTGAGGTCTGACCGTGGCCTTTCCCTGTCAATGCGGTGGATTGTCAGGGCGGCCAGGGGAAGAGGGGGGAAATCCATAGCGGAAAAGCTGGCCGCTGAGGTTATGGATGCTGCTCAGAAGCAAGGGGCTGCCATCAAGAAGCGGGAAGATACCCACAGGATGGCGGAGGCAAATAGGGCCTTTGTCCACTATCGGTGGTGACGGAGATGGCCAGGACTTTCCCTTTGGAGAGAGTGAGGAATATCGGCATCATCGCCCATATAGATGCCGGCAAGACCACCATTACGGAGAGGGTTCTGTATTACACTGGCCGCACCTACAAGCTGGGGGAGGTTGATGAGGGAACGGCGGTGATGGACTGGATGGAGCAGGAGCGAGAGCGGGGGATAACCATCACCGCTGCTGCTACCACCTGCTATTGGCAGGAACACCGCATCAACATCATTGATACCCCGGGGCATGTGGACTTCACCGCCGAGGTGGAGAGAAGCCTGCGGGTGCTCGATGGGGGAATTGTGGTTCTGGATGCCGTTGCCGGGGTTGAGGCTCAGTCGGAGACGGTGTGGCGGCAGGCGGATAGATATGGCGTCCCCAGGATCTGCTTCGTCAACAAGATGGATCGCGTTGGCGCCGACTTCCACCGCACCGTGGAGATGATCGGGGAGAGGCTAGGTGCCAATGCCATACCCATACAGGTTCCTTTAGGTGTGGAGGCCTCCTTTGAAGGCGTTATCGATCTGGTAGAGGAGAAGGCCTTGGTCTTTTCCGAGGATCCCGATGTAGCGCCCGAGGAGAAGGGCATTCCCGGGGATTATGAGGAGCTTTGCCATCGGCATCGAGAGGCGATGATCGAGAGGCTTGCCGAGAGCGACGAACAGATGATGCACCTCTATCTGGAGGGCGGGCCCATCCCCATCTCCGAGATCAAGGAGGCTTTGCGCCGCGCCACCATAGCCAATAGGGTGGTGCCCGTTCTTTGTGGTAGCGCGCTGAGGAACAAAGGAATACAGCCGCTGCTGGATGCCGTTGTAGTCTATTTGCCTTCTCCCCAGGGGGTGCCCGCGGTGAGGGGCATCGACCCCAAGAGCGGCCGGGAAGTCAGCCGTCCCCCCAGCGACGAGGCCCCCTTTTGCGCCCTTGCCTTCAAGGCAGTCCCCGATCCCTTTGTGGGCAGGCTGGTCTATTTTAGGGTATATTCGGGGAAGGTGGAGGCCGGGGCTCAGGTGTATAATCCCCGAAGGGAGAGACGGGAAAGACTGGGACGACTGCTTCGCATGCATGCCAACCGTCGCGAGGAGGTGGGTAGGGTGGAGACGGGGGACATCGCTGCCACCCTGGGCTTAAAGAACACCTTAACTGGAGACACCCTTTGTAACCCCCACGTGCCCATCATCCTGGAACCCATTCGCTTCCCTCAGCCGGTGATCTCCGTGGCCATTGAGCCCAGGACCAAGGCAGACCAGGACAGGCTGAGCGATGCCCTGACAAAGCTGGCTGAGGAGGATCCCACCTTCGTTAGGCGATACGATGAGGAGACGGGGCAGACCATCATCTCGGGGATGGGCGAGCTTCACCTGGAGGTCATCGTGGAGAGGATGCTCCGCGAGTTCAGGGTTGAGGCCAATGTGGGCCGGCCTCAGGTGGCCTACAAGGAGACCATCACCGTTCCAGTGAAGGCGGAGGGGAGATTCATCAGGCAGACTGGTGGTCGCGGCCAGTATGGGCATGTTTGGATCGAACTCTACCCTGGGCAGCGGGGGAGCGGCTTTGAGTTCGTGAACCGAATTCAGGGAGGTACTATTCCCAAGGAATATATCCCCGGCGTGGAGAGCGGGATCAGAGAGGCTATGGAGGGTGGCTTGGTGGCTGGCTATCCTTTAGTTGACATGCGCGCCGTCCTTTACGATGGAAGCTTTCATGAGGTGGATTCCTCGGAGGTGGCCTTCAAGGTCGCTGGCTCTATGGCGTTGAAGCAGGGGGCGCGCCGTGCCCGCCCCGTGCTGCTGGAGCCCATGATGAAGATGGAGGTGGTCACCCCCGAGGATTTCCTGGGCGACATCCTGGGGGACCTCAACTCGAGGCGGGCGCAGATCACCTCTGTAGACACCACGGGGGCCACCAAGATAATCCGTTGCCTTGTCCCTCTGGCGGAGACCTTCGGCTATGCCACCGACCTCAGGTCGATAAGCCAGGGGAGGGCAACCTATTCCATGGAATTTTATCGCTACCATGAGCTGCCCCTGCCTTTGGCGGAGCAGCTCATCGCCAAGGTGAGGGGGGTGGTCTAGGATGCCGAAGCAGAAGATTCGCATCAAGCTTAAGGCGTTTGATCACCGCATATTGGATCAGTCGGCGAGGCAGATCGTGGAGGTTGCGGAGC
>JAUVVB010000006.1 GCA_030604825.1 Chloroflexota bacterium
CTGCGGGCATCCTCAGCGGCAGCATCAGCATTATCGCTGAGGCAATTCACAGCGGCATAGACCTCGTGGCAGCGGGCATTGCCTTTTTTAGCCTGCGGCTAGCAGGAAGGCCTGCGGATCGGGAGCATCCCTTCGGTCATGGCAAGATAGAGAATGTCAGTGGCACCATAGAGGCTGCCCTGATCTTCGTTGCCGCTGCCTTCATCGGCTATGAAGCGGTGAGAAGGATCACGGAAGGGGCGGCACTCCAGTATTTGACTTTAGGGATTGCGGTAATGGCGGTCTCTGTAGTGGTGAACGTCATCGTTTCCCGCCACCTGCTGCGGGTTGCCAGGGAAACCGACTCCATAGCTCTGGAGGCCGATGCCCGCCATCTCACCGCCGACGTCTACACCTCCTTGGGGGTGCTGGTGGCGCTAGTGGTGGTGCGAATAACGGGGCTTAACGTTCTCGACCCTATTATTGCCTTAATGGTCGTTCTTTTCATCCTCAGGACAGCCTATGACGTGATGAAAAGGTCCTTTGGTGGCCTCGTCGATGTCAGGCTTCCCCAGGAAGAAGAGGAGCTCATAGCCTTTTGCATCATGGAGCACTATGGGGAACTTCTGGGCTTCCATGAGCTGCGCACCAGAAAGGCGGGAAGGGAAAGACACATCAAGCTTCACCTAGTAGTGGCCAAGAGCGCCAGCGTGGAGGAGGCGCACCGCCTGTGTGACCATCTGGAGAGCGACATCAAGAGTAAGCTCCCCCACTCCATGGTGACCATCCACGTTGAGCCTTGTGAGATGGAATGTGAGGAGTGCTCCATTCCCTCCTGCCCCGTGGTGCAGAAGCGGTAGGCGAGACTTTCTCTCTCAGCCCAGTTTGTGGGTCTCTTTTATTGCCTCAAGCAGGCTGTCGATGGGGTGGGGTGCTCCTTGGTGATGAGGCGGGCCCAGGGGGTCTGAGACCTCGTTTCCCAGGAGAACGTCGAAGGTCGCCCTTACCGATGCCGCCAGCGCAGGCAGATTGTAGCCCCCCTCCAGGGTGAAAACCATTCGTTCGCTGGATAGCTCATGGGCGAGGTCCTTTAATATGCCAACCATGCGGGAAAAGCCGGCAACGCTCAACTGCATCAGGGATATCTGGTCTGCCCAATGGGCATCATAGCCGGCGGAAACCAGTATGAGCTGAGGGCAAAAGCGCCTCGCCACCGGAGTAAGGATCTCCTCAAACACCCTCAAGTACTCGCCATCGCCACACCAGGCGGGCAAAGAGACGTTAACTGTATAGCCCTCCCCCAATCCGGAGCCGGTTTCATCGAAGCGACCGCTCCCCGGATAGAAGGGATATTGATGGGTGGAGAAGTAGAGCACATCAGGATCACCGTAGAAGGTGTCCTGGGTTCCATTGCCATGGTGCACATCGAAATCGACGATGAGGATGCGCTCCAAATGGTATGTGTCCAGGGCATGCTTGGCGGCGACGGCGATGTTGTTGAAAAGACAGAAGCCCATGGCCTCCCAGCGCATGGCATGATGTCCCGGTGGCCTCACCAGGGCGAAGGCGCTTTCCGCCTCACCACCCATCACCGCATCCACCGCCGTTATGACGCCACCAGCGGCGCAGAGCGCCGCATCATAGGAGCTGTGGGAAACCACGGTATCGGCATCGAGCCAGCCTCCGCCCTTTTGGGCAAAGGCCTGCACGTAGGAGATGAAGCCCATGGAGTGAACCATTGACAGCTCCTCCGCAGAGGCAGCGCGAGGCTCAATTCGGACAAGCTGCCCCATCAATTTCGCCTGCTCAAGGTGCTCCATGATCTCCACCAGCCTTTGGGCGTTCTCCACATGAGAGCCGGTATCATGCTCCAGATAGATGGGGTCATATATAAGGGCTACGCTCACTTTTCCTCCTTTATTCCATGATACCAGACCTCATCTCCTCAAGGCAACGGATTGCTATGGAAAAACCGCTATGCTATACTCCCCGAAGGAGGGAGGGAGATGCCCCTTGACCTGGCTCAGCTTTTATCCCAGATAAAAGGGCTGGTGGCAGATCTAAGGGTGGGGCAGAGGGAAAGGGAGAGGCGGCTTGCGCTTGCCCAGAAGGTGCTCCGCTCCCACGAAATCGAGCCCCTGAAGAGGAAGATCGCTGCCAGCAATACCACCTGGCTGGTCGCTGGAATTGTGGAGGGGCTTTCCCAGCATTATGAGGCGCCGCCTTGCCCCGAGGAGTTCACCGTTATCGCCAGTGATGGCTCCCATATCGATGTTGACCGCCATAGCTCGGTGCCGTGCTACCTGATAAATATTGGAACCGCCCTCCTGCAGTATGGGGAAAGCCCCGATGCCCTTCTCGCCAGCGAGCCCGCCCTCTTTTTCGGCCAGGACCTGGTGATTGCCGATGCCTCGGGGAACAGGGAGGAGTTCATAGAGGGTGCTCTCTTGGGGGTGAAGCGGAGCGTTGAGGAGTGCGGCGCCGTGGCAAGGCTGGCGCAGGAGCTGCCCCCAGAGAGACCTGCCCTGGCTTTGCTCGATGGCTCGCTGATCCTCTGGGGCCTGGCGGGAAGGGATTTTGAGGAGGCCAAAAGCTATGTCAGGGAGGAGCTGCTTGAGCGGAGTTATCTGGGAGCCCTCGATAGCATGAAACGCCTCAGCCAGGGCGGAGAGCTTGCCCTCGCCAGCTATATTAGCTTTCCCCGAAGCACCGACGTGGTTAATGCGTTAAGGGTTGCCCTCTGCCCCCATGACCCCGCCGACTGCGACCTTTACTGCTCGACGAGGCGGGACAGGGATTGCGATGGGGTTGGTGGCATTCAGGATGGGGAACTTTTTGGCACGCTTCTTGGCGATGGTGAGAGGTCGCCCGTCTTCGTCAGCGGTTCCCGATTTATGCGTAAACACTATGGGGAGCACCAGATACATTTCTTCTATCTCAAGGTGGACGAAGAGGTGGCGCGGGTGGAGATTCCCGCCTGGGTGGTGGAAAGGGGGCTGGTGGGGCTGGTTCATGCCCTGACCCTTGACCAGTGTAAGCGGGGGCATGGCTACCCGGTGGCGCTGATGGAGGCTCACGAGAAGGCGGTGGTCACCAATGCCGATAGGGAGCGCTTCTGGGAGCTTATCGAGACCTCGCTGTGGGAGGAGCGCCTCCCCTTGAGAAGCTCGGGGAAGAGGAAGAGCAAGCGGACGAGGTGGGTGTAGGAAGGGGTTTTAGATATAGGGGGAGCTATGTCTAAAACGCGCAAGACCTGGCGAGAAAAACTGGAGAAGGAACAGGAGCCCAAGGTGGTCGATGTTCCTAAAGGGAGAATGCGTGTTGAAGGGCGAATGCTTATTCCCAGGCCTCTGGACGTTGATGCCCTGATGCGCAAGATTCAGAGGGGAAAGCTTGCTACTGTTGAGCAAATCAGGGAGCGGCTGGCAAAGGATTTCGATGCCGATTTCACCTGCCCTCTGACCACCGGGATTTTTATCTGGATTGCGGCGGAGACGGCAGAAGAGGACTTAAGCAAGGGGGAGAAACAAATAACGCCCTATTGGCGGCTGCTCAAGGCAGATGGTGGCTTAAACCCAAAATTCCCCGGCGGCGTGGAGGCGCAGGCGGCCCGCCTGAGGGAAGAGGGGCATAGCATTGAGCCGGGCAAGGGCAAGAAGCCGCCCCGGGTAAGAGACTTCGAAAAATCCTTGCAGAAGCTGTGATTATTAAGAGTGACGGTCGTTATCGCTCCATCAGCATTAAGAAAGAGGGGGTAAGTGAAATGCCTGAATATTATCTAGATATAGAAACAAATGCAAAAGGGGCAAAGCCAGATTTAGAAAATGACGAAATATTGACAATACAATTTCAAAGACTTGGAACTAAAACGGGTGAAACGGAGGGAGATTTAACCATTCTCAAATCTTGGGAATCGTCAGAAAAGGAAATTTTGGGGAAATTTTATTCTATATTTAGCCCCGATGACCCGTTTAAGTTCATACCGATCGGAGAGAATCTGAGTTTTGATTTCTTAATGCTACATAATAGATGGAAAAGAATAGGTATCGAGGTTCCATTAAAAACTTTGATTGATCATCCTTATATAGACATAAAACCGATTTTGGTGATACTTAATGAAGGCTCATTTAAAGGTGCAAGTTTAAAGAAATTCCTCAGAAAAGAGGATGGAGCTAAAGTTCCGGAATGGTATGCGCAGGAAGACTATGGTGTGATAGAGGACTATATCCGTCGTGAGGCAGAGGACTTTATCCAGTTCTATCAACAGTTGAAAAAGGAGATACCTCTTTGTCGTCTAAAATAGGCGAGATCATCGAGGCCTCGACCAGCGGGTTTGTGGCGCAGTGCTATGAGCTGCACCAGCCTCCGCCCCTTGGCAGCCTGGTGAAGACCAGGGAGGGGGAGAGGGAAATCTACGGGGTGGTCTCGGATGCCGCCACCAGGAGCATCGAGCCGGGCAGGCGCCCCATTGCCCGGGGTGGGGAGGAGGCCGAGGAGGAGGATGTCTACCGCGCCCACCCCCAGCTGGCAAAGCTGCTGCGCACCGAGTTCAGCGCCCTGGTGGTGGGGCATCGGGAGGGGGAAAGGCTTCATCAATACCTTCCACCCAGGCCGGCAAAAGTCCATAGCTTTGTCCATCTGTGCGACGGTGAGGAAGTGGCCCGCTTCAGCCAAGCCCTCGATTTTCTGAGCATCCTGGTGGCACAGGGGGATGAGCTCATCGCTGCCTGCCTTCGCCATCTGGCCCAGGCACATGAGGACCGTCATCGCTTTCTGGTAAAGGCGGGAAAGGAGCTGGCACTTCTGCTGGGAGGGGAGACCAGCAGGTTGAACACCATCCTGAGGAGGATAAGGGGATGATGGAGGAAACTTTACATAAAGAGCAAAGGCTGGGCATGGTGGTCTCGGGCTCACTGACCAAGGGGGTGGAGGTAAAGCTGGATAGCGATGCCTCGGTGGAGGATATCGCCGTGGGGCGCTATGTGACCATCGAGGGGGAGAAGCGGCGCTTCTTTGGCATGATCACCGATGTGGCCCTGGATGCCATGGACCCCCGGCTGATGATAAATCCCCCGGAGGTCTCCGACCCCTTCATCGCCGAGGTGGTGGCCGGAACCAGCACCTTTGGCCGGATTCACGTCCTTCCCATGCTGACCCTGGGGGGTGATGCCCTGAGCCTGCTTGAGGGTCCCCAGCGGGTGAAGACGGTGCCCAGCCATTTCTCGGTGGTGAGGGAGGCCAGCGAGCAGGATGTGGGCTGGGTCTTCGGGCAGGTGGAGGAGAGGCAGTTCTGGATTGGCACCCCGCTGGATATGGAGACCAGGGTGCGACTGAATCCAGAGGAGCTGGTGAAGCGCTGCAATGGCGTTTTTGGCAAGACTGGCACCGGTAAGACCTTCCTCGCCAGGCTGCTGCTCATCGGGATAATCCAGGAGAATGCGGCGGTGAACCTGGTCTTCGACATGCATAGCGAATATGGCTGGGAGGGCACCAGCGAGGAGGGGCGAAAGGTGAAGTCCCTGAAGCAGCTCTTCCCCTCAAAGGTTGCCGTTTTCGCCCTGGATGAGGAGAGCGCCAGAAGGCGCAGGGTCTCCACCGACTTCGTGGTGGAGATCGGCTACGATGAGATCGAGCCTGAGGACATCGAGATGCTGAGGGAGACGCTGAACCTCACCGAGGCCTCGGCCCAGGCTACCTACCGCCTGGCGCGCCACTTCGGCGAAGGCGATTGGCTGGAGGGCTTCCTTTCCGTTGAGGGCAGGGAGCAGATCAATGAACTGGCGAAAGGGCTGGGGGAGCATGAGGCCACCCTGGCCGCCCTCAGGCGCCGCCTGGATAGCTTGAGGAGGCTTCGCTTCCTGGTGCCCCATGCCCGGGATAACGCCATCAAGCGCATCCTGGAATATCTGGACCGGGGGATAAATGTGGTCCTCGAGTTTGGCAGGTACACCGACATCACCGCCTACATGCTGGTGGCAAACCTGCTCACACGCCGCATCCATGCCCAGTATCGGGAGAGGATGGAGCGGGCGATGGGGGAGGATATCGCTAAACCCAAACCCCTGGTCATCACCATAGAGGAGGCGCACAAGTTCCTCAACCCCGATATCGCCAGGCAAACCATATTTGGCACCATTGCCCGGGAGATGAGGAAGTATCACGTCACCCTGCTGGTGATCGATCAGCGCCCCAGCGGCATCGATGGTGAGGTGATGAGCCAGATAGGGACCAAGATAACATGCCTCCTGGATGATGAGCGGGACATCGAAAGCGTGCTCACCGGGGTTTCGGGGAAGGGTGAGCTCAAGGAGGTTCTCTCCAAGTTGGACACCAGGCAGCAGGCGCTCATCTTCGGCCATGCCGTCCCCATACCGGTGGTGGTGAGAACCAGGGAATACGGGTCGCCTCAGTCCTATAAGGAGCTTGGCTTCCGAGAGGCGATAGAGCTAAAGAAGAAGGCGGAGGAGGAGACAGAGGATCTCTGGCGCTGACGTTGAACCGGAAATGGCCAAGAGGAGCCGACGACCATCGGTGAGAACGGGAAACTTCAAAAAGCGTCATGCCCTTATCGAGGAGGTTGCCACTACCCTTGCCCCCCATCAGGCCTTTGAGCTTTTCAAGGATAGGCGCTTCAGCTTCTTCCTCGATAGCGGCATGGACCCTCAAAAGCTGGGGCGCTACTCCTTCATCGGCAGCGACCCGTTCCTCATCCTGAAAAGCCGTGGCACGGAGATCAGCCTTATCTATGGCGATAGGCAGGAAGCGATATCGGGCAATCCCTTTGATGTGCTGGGGGAGCTCCTGGAAAGATATGCCCTCCATCCCTGCCCTTCCCCCATCCCCCTCCTCGGCGGTGCCGTGGGCTACTTCAGCTACGACCTGTGCCACTTCATAGAGCGCCTTCCCTCCACCGCCATCGATGACCTTGAGATTCCCGAGTGCTATCTGGCCTTCTACGATGCCATCCTCGCCTTCGACAACCTGGAGGGCAGGGCCTACGTCGCCGCCACCGGCTTCCCCGAACTGGATGAGGATCGAAGGCAAAGGAGGGCTAGAGAACGCTTCTTTGAGCTTAAGCAGCAGCTGGCGAGGGCGCCCCTTGCTGAAGAAGCGCCCCCTCCTATCGAGGCCCCGGTTTTGCTTCGCTCCAACTTCAGCCATGAGGGGTATGTCAAGGCGGTAGCCGATGCCAGGGAATACATCTGCGCCGGGGACATCTTTCAGGTCAACCTTTCGCAGCGCTTTGAGGCGGAGCTACCCATCGCCCCCTACGAGCTCTATCGCAGGCTGCGGCGGATAAATCCCGCCCCCTTTGCCGCCTACCTCAACTTCGATGGCGTGACCATCGTCAGCGCCTCGCCAGAGAGGTTCCTTCGCCTTCAGGGAGACCTGGTGGAAACCCGCCCCATAAAGGGGACCCGCCCCCGTGGGAGCTCGGCTGAGGAGGATGAGGCGCTGGCCGGGGAGCTTGTTCACAGCGTCAAGGACCGCGCCGAGAACGTGATGATCGTCGACCTGGAGAGGAATGACCTGGGGAGGGTGTGCCGCTATGGGACGGTGAGGGTGAGGGAGCTTTGCCTGCTGGAGAGCTATGCCACCGTTTTTCATCTCACCTCAACGGTGGAGGGGAGATTGCACCCCGGTAAGAACCGCATCGACCTGCTGAAGGCGACCTTCCCCGGCGGCTCCATTACCGGTGCCCCCAAGGTGCGGGCCATGGAGATCATCGATGAGCTGGAGCCAACGAAGAGGAGCGTCTATACTGGCTCCATAGGTTACTTGAGCTTCGGCGGGGAGATGGATCTGAGCATCGTCATCCGCACCTTCATCATTAAGGAGGGCAGGGCATACTTTCAGGTGGGTGGAGGGATCGTCTATGACTCCGACCCCGAGGCAGAGTATGTGGAGACCCTGGACAAGGCGAAGGCCCTCATCGAGGCGCTGAGCCTATCCCCGCAACTGGCGATGGAGGGCAGGTGATCCTGGTAATCGATAACTACGATTCCTTCGTCTATAACCTGGCTCAGTATATCGGGGAGCTGGGAGGGGAGCCCGCAGTTTATCGCAATGACCAGATCACCCTGGATGAGATGGAGGCCCTCAGCCCAAGTCACATCGTGATCTCCCCCGGCCCGGGCACGCCCCTGGATGCGGGGATCTCCAACGATGTGGTGCGCCATTTCGGGGGCAAGGTCCCCATCCTGGGGGTATGTCTGGGGCATCAGTGCATCGGATATGCCTACGGCGGCATCATCGTGAGAGAGGTGCCAACGCATGGTAAGGCCTCTCTTATCTACCACGATGGCAAGACCATATATGAAGGTCTTGCCAATCCCTTTGAGGCGGGGCGCTACCACTCCCTGGTCATCGAGCCCAAAAGCTTGCCCTCCTGTCTTTTGGTCAGCGCCAAGACCGAGGACGGGGTGATTATGGGGGTGCGCCACCGGGAATGGGTGGTGGAGGGGGTTCAATTTCACCCCGAGTCCATCCTCACCGCGGTGGGACACGACGTTTTGCGCGTATTCCTCGGCTTCCAGCATGCGGTGTGGGGGTAAATCGATGGAGGAGCTGGTTTATCTCAATGGGATGCTGGTTCCCGCTGCAGAGGCCAGGGTCTCCCCTCTGGATCGCGGCTTTCTCTATGGCTATGGCCTTTTCGAGACCATGCGCGCCTATAAAGGGCACGTTTTTCGCCTGGAGCGGCACCTGGCTCGGCTGAGGCGCTCCGCCCAGATGCTTGGCCTCTCCCCCCAGCTAGATAGCTATGATCTGGAGCAGGCTATCTATAAGACGTTGGAGGGCAATCGGCTTGAGGACGCCCGCATTCGGCTCACCGTTTCCGCCGGCCCCGGAGAGAGGCAGGTGGCGCCTCCAAGGGATGCCATCACGGTGATGGTCTCTGCCCAAAGGCTCATCCTGCCACCGCCACGGGTTTACCGCAGAGGTGTCTCCGCTACCATCGTCAGCATCAGCAGAAACAGCCTTTCTCCGCTTTCGCAGATCAAGGCCACCAGTTTCCTGGATAACCTTCTGGCCTATTCCCAGGCCCTGTTGCTGGGGGCAGAGGAGGCCATCCTGCTCAATGAGAGGGGATTTGTGGCCGAGTGCAGCACCAGCAATATCTTCTTAGTAGCTGAGGGAATATTGACCACTCCCTCTGTGGAAAGCGGCATCCTGCCCGGGATCACCCGGGAGGCGGTTCTGGAGCTGGCTCATGACCTGGGTATCGAGGTGGTGGAGGGGGAAATCCCGGTGGCAGACCTCTTCCGAGCGGAGGAGGCCTTCCTCACCGCATCGGTGAGGGAGATCGTGCCCATAACCAGCGTCGATGAGAAACCCATTGGCACAGGCAGGCCTGGGCCGGTGACGAGGAGGCTGATGGCAGCCTACAAGGAGCTGGTGGGACGAGAGACATGCTGAAGCTGTTCCCCCTCTATGTGCTGGGCTTCTGCAGTTACATCAGCTTCACCCTCCTCTTCCCGGTGATACCCGATTATGCTGCTTCCCTTGGCGCCTCGGTTCCGCTGGTGGGGCTGGCGGTGGGCATCTCCTCCTACATCACCGCCCTCTTGATGATCCCCTTCGGCATGCTTTCCGACAGGATAGGAAGGCGAACCCTGCTGCTCGCTGGGCTGGTCCTCTATATCTTTTGCCCCCTCCTCTACCTGGTGGTCTCGGATCCTATCCAGCTCCTGCTGGTGCGAGCCTTCCATGGCCTTGCCTCCGCCGCCTTCATCCCGGTGGTCCATGCCCTGGTGGTGGACATGGCCCCCGTTGAAAGGAGGGGGGAGGCTATGGGCTGGTATACCGCCTCCACCCAGTTGAGCTTCATAGCGGGGCCGCTCATCGGGGGCTTCATTCTCAACTACGTTGGATTTGATGCCGTCTTCTATAGCTGTGGCGTAATCCCGTTTTTGGGTCTGCTCTTCATCCTCCCCCGGCTGGCCTTTATCTCCCCGAAGCCGATAGCGGCGGTGGAACGCTCCTGGGGCTGGATGAGGCAGCGGCGTAGCTTGGGCGCCCTGCTAACGCCCCTGTTCATCACCATCGGCTCAGGCACCATAATCGCCTTCATGCCCCTCTATGGAGGGGGCTTTGGCATCGAGGCAGTCAGGATAGGGATCATCATCACCGCCGTCTATGCCAGCTCGGCACTGCTCCGGGCTCCGGCAGGCTGGCTATCAGACAGGATAGGAAGGGAGCCCCTCATCCTCGGCGGCTTCCTCACAAGCGCCGTTGCCATAGCCTTTATCTCCTTCCTTACCTCCTTCCCCTGGCTGGTGGCGGCGGCCATTTTCTTTGGTCTGGGCATGGGCCTGGCCATGCCGGCAAGCTTTGCCCTGGTGGCAGACCTCGCCCCTCCTGGCGCCAGGGGGCTCACCATGGGCGTGGCCAACAGCTTCCTCCAGGCGGGCATAGCCATCGGCGCCACGGTGATGGGCGCCATTGCCGGGGTAACCGGCTTTCCCGCCATGTTCCGCATCTGTGCCCTGAGCCTGATTGCCGGCCTGGCCATCATCTTCTACCTGATCCGCAGCGCCCGGCGGCGACCCTCCTCTGATTGACCCTCCTTTTCCGCCATGCTATCATGCTATAACTTGATGGGGGGATATGGTGGAAAGGCTGGAGAAGACAGAGCAAGGGGTAAGGCGGGCCAGGGAGAGCTGGTTCAGCAGGGTGGTGCACCTCTTCGATCGCGTTACCGTGGCCGAGGGGCTGTGGGAGGAACTGGAGGAGCTCCTCATCCTTGCCGATGTGGGGGTGGCCACCACCGCCAAGCTCCTGGAGCGGGTTAAGCACAGGGTGGAGGGGGAGGGGCTCAGGGAAGGGCCAGAGATTCGCACCGCCTTAAAGGAGGAGATGGTGCGCATGTTGAGGGTGGATGAGCCTCCTCGCGATGTCGCCCAGCCCATACCCCTCTCCCCGTCGGGGCTGACGGTTATCCTGGCAGTGGGGGTGAATGGGGGGGGGAAGACGCTCTCCATCGCCAAGCTTGCCCACCACTTTGGGCAGCAGGGGAAGAGGGTGGTCCTAGCTGCCGCCGATACCTTCAGGGCAGCGGCTATCGACCAGCTTAAGATATTGGGGCAACGGGTGGGGGTGGAGGTTATCTCCCAGAAGCCGGGCGCCGACCCCGGGGCGGTGGTGTTCGACAGCCTGGAGGCGGCTGCCAGCCGCGGCGGGGATGTGGTGATCATCGACACCGCAGGGCGTCTGCATACCAAGTTCAACCTCATGGAGGAGCTGAAGAAGATCAAGCGGGTGGCGTCAAGGAAGGACCCCCAGGCACCCCATGAGGTTCTGCTCGTCCTGGATGCCACCACTGGGCAGAATGGCCTGGCTCAGGCCAGATACTTCACCGAGGCGGTGGGGGTTACCGGCATATTCCTGGCCAAGCTGGATGGCACCGCCAAGGGGGGGATTGTGCTGGCGATCTGCGATGAGCTGAAGATACCCATACTGTTCATCGGCACCGGTGAAGCCCTGGATGACCTGGCCCCCTTTGAAGCCCAAACCTTTGTCGAGGCGCTATTCTCTTGATCGAGGCTTTTGTCTGGTGGCTGTCCGTTGAGCTTTTGGGCTTCATCGCCCTGCCGGCCACCTTTTTGCTGTTTAAAAAGCTGCCCGATAGGGGATACGCCTTTGGCAAGGCGCTGAGCATCCTCTTCGTTTCCTATTTACTATGGATTGCCGCCTCGGCCCATATCCTGCCCAACACCAGGTGGGCCATCATCCTGATCATCGCCGTTTTGGCCCTGGCATCCCTTTTCCTGGCCATCCGCCGCCGCCATGAGCTTGCTAACTTCATCTCCCAGAATCGCAACCTGATCATCGCCACCGAGCTCATCTTCCTTTTCGCCTTTGTGCTATGGTGTGTGATTCGCGCCTATAACCCCGACATCCTCTTCGGCGAGAAGCCCATGGACTTCGCCTTCCTCAATGGCATCCTGAGGAGCGATTACTTTCCCGCCCACGACCCCTGGCTCAGCGGTTTTTCCATCAGCTACTATTACTTCGGCTATCTGATGATGGCCACCCTGACCAAGCTCACCGGGATAGCTAGCAGTGTCTCCTTCAACCTCTCCCTGGCCCTGGTCTTTGCCCTCACCGCCATCGGGGCGTTCAGCATCGTCTATAACCTGGTTCGGATGATGCGGGGGAGGGCTGCGGCAGCCATGGGCTTTGGCCTGGTGGCAGCGGGGTTTGTGCTCCTCCTGGGCAACCTCGAGGGGGTGCTGGAGCTGTTCCACGCCAACGGCCTGGGCTCCCAGGGATTCTGGGGCTGGGTGGGCATAAACGGGCTGGACCAGCCATACCAGAGCATAGCCTGGCATCCAACAGATCATTGGTGGTGGTGGAGGGGTACCAGGGTTATAGATACCGTGGTTGCCGGCACCAGCCTGGATTACACCATAACGGAGTTCCCCTTCTTCAGCTTTCTGTTTGCCGATCTCCACCCCCATCTCATGGCGCTGCCCTTCGTGCTGCTGAATCTGGCCTTCTGCCTGGAGCTGGTGAGCTCCTCGCTTTCCCCCGGATTCGACTGGCTGAAGGCAAACTGGCCCAAACTTCTGGTTTTTGCCCTCTGCCTGGGTTCGCTGGGCTTCCTCAACACGTGGGACCTTCCTACCTACGCCTTCTTGTTCATCCTCATGGCGTTTATAGCGGCGTATAGGGCGCGAGGCAAGGTGGACCTGCACTTGATAGGGGATGTGGCAGTATTTGCCGTGCCGCTGCTCGCCTGTGCCTTCTTATTCTACCTACCCTACTATATCGGACTTCAAACCCAGGTTCAAGGCATAGACCTGGTTGGCGATGTGGACACCCGTTACTTTCATTTCTTCATTATCTGGGGCTTTCTGTTATTTGTGGCGGTCTCCTTTGTTCTGGCCCAAACATGGGGAGCGCTGAGGCAAAGGCTTCCCTCCTGGAAGGAGTCCTTGTGGTCGATCGTGCTTCCCATCATCCCGCTGGCAGCCTGGCTCCTTTGGGGGCTGGCGACCCACACTGACGCCTCCATCCTGCAAAAGTTCGTCCATATCCTCCCCCTATTGGCAATCCTGTTCCTGGTTCTGCTGGTGATCTTCAGGAGATCGCAAATCATGGCGAAATCCGGGGACGAGGGCGAGAAGGCCTCCCTCTTCGTGCTGCTTCTTCTCTTTACCGGCTTCCTCATCACCATGGGCTGCGAGCTCTTCTATGTCAACGACCTCTTCGGGCCGTGTTGCGAACGCATGAACACGGTGTTTAAGCTCTACTACCAGGCCTGGATCTTGCTCGCCATCGGCGGCGCCTTCGGCCTCTATTACCTGGGCACGCGCTGGAAGGCGGCAAACATCCCCGGGAAATTGGCTCGCGCCTTCTGGTGGGCGGCCTTTGCCATACTCATAGCCGGCTCCCTCATCTATCCCCTGGCGGCAACAGCCACCATGACCAATTCCTTCGGTGACCAGCCCACGCTGGATGGGCTGGCCTTTGTGGAGCGCAGCAACCCCGCAGAATACGAGGCCATAAAATGGCTAAACAGCAATGTGGAAGGCGCGCCGGTGATCGTTGAGGCTTTCGGCGGCTGGGTGGCCGGCGCCTTCACCAATTATTATCGCATTTCCGCCCGCACCGGGTTGCCCACCATCCTGGGATGTCCCTACCATGAGCTGCAGTGGCGCGGCCCGGACCAAGATTTCGGGGGCAGGGAGCAGGACATCAACCTGATCTATCAAAGCGAGGATATGGGACAGGTAGAGATGCTCCTGAAGAAGTACGACGTCACCTATGTCTATGTAGGACACCTGGAAAGGGAGCAGTATGGGGAGGATGTGGGGCGGAAGTTCGAGGATTTCATGGACGTGGCCTTTGCCAACGAAGGGGTGACCATCTATGAGGTTAGGGAGGAATGGTGATCGGCCGGTTGCGCTCCTTTTTTAGCTGGGATATTGCCCCTTATCTGCTTCTTGCCGCCATTGCCCTGGCGATGCGCCTCTGGGACCTGGGCTATCGTGCCATCTCCCACGACGAAAGCCTTCACGCCATGTATTCCTGGTATCTCTATCAGGGGCAGGGCTATGAGCATATGCCCATGATGCATGGCCCCTTTCAGTTCTTTGGCAATGCCTTCAATTTCTTCCTCTTCGGAGATAGCGACTTCACCGCTCGTCTTCTCCCCGCCCTCATGGGCACGGCACTGGTATTGCTTCCCTTCTTCCTTCGCCAATACCTAGGCCGCTGGGGAAGCCTGGCGGTGGCAGCCCTGCTCGCCTTCTCCCCCACGCTGCTCTACTTCAGCCGCTACGCCAGAAACGACATCCTTATCGCCTTCTGGACGCTCCTTCTGGTCATATTCATCTGGCGCTATATCGCAGAGAGGAGGCCGAGGTACCTTTATTTTGGCGCTGCCACCTTGAGCCTCAGCTTCTGCACCAAGGAGACGACCTATATCGTGGTGGTCATCTTCGCCAGCTTTCTTCTCATGGTAGCGGCCGGCGAGCTGATAACGAGAGCTAGGAGGTTTGACCTCAAGGAACTGTCCCCTGCTGCCGAATATCTGACCCTGATCGGTACCCTTTCGCTTCCCCTTTTCTGCGCCCTCTTGCTATCGGCACATACTAATCTAGCCCCGGGGTGGGGGAAGGTGTTCATTCTAGCCCTCCTGTCCCTGGTCTGCGCACTGTTCACAATCTGTGCCGCCATCGGGTTACGCCGTATGCCCCTCCGTTTGCTCATCAGCGCCCTCATCTTCTATGGCATCTTCACCCTGCTCTATACCAGCTTCTTCACCCACCTCTCCGGCTTTGGCAGTGGCATCTGGGGCACCGTTGATTACTGGGTCGCCCAGCAAGAGGTAGCCAGGGGGGGGCAGCCCTGGTATTACTATTTCCTCCTCATATCCTTCTACGATTTCCTGCCCCTGCTTCTGGCCTCCATCGGTGCTATCTACTTCTTGGTGAAGAGGAGCCTCTTCTCCTGGTTTCTGATCTACTGGATGGCGGCCAGCCTGGCCATCTATTCCTGGTCTGGGGAGAAGATGCCCTGGCTATCCGTCTATATGATCCTGCCCGCCATCCTCCTCGGGGGCAATCTCATCGGCAGGCTCTTCCACGAGGTGGATTGGCGGCGGGCAAGGGCTGGGGCGCTTAGGGCAGGCGCCCTCGCCGCCCTTCTCCTCCTCTTCTCCTTCAGCGTAAATGTGGCGTGTCAGGCGAGCTACCAGCGGGGCGATGCCCCTCCCCAGATGCTGGTCTATGCCGGTATATCCGCCGATGTGCCCCCGATCAGGGACGAGATCGAGAGGGTGGCGGAGCAGAGGGGGGAGGGGAAGGAGATGAGGGTAACCGTTGATGCTGAGCTCACCTGGCCCTGGGCGTGGTATCTGAGGGACTACGCCGTGGACTACCCCGACCTTTCCGCCATGGATCAACCGCCCCTGGGGACGGTTCTGTTGCTGGATGCGGGCAATGAATCTGTGGCTCAACCCTATCTGGGGAAATATGGCGATGGGCAAAGATTTCATCAGCGCCTGTGGTTTCCCGAGGAATATAGAGAATACCGCTTCTTCGATTCCGCCAGCTGGGGATGGTGGTGGCACTACTTCCTTGAGCGTAAGACCCTGGGCCCCTATTGGTCCACGGAGGGCATCGCCTATTTCCCCCTGAGCACCCCTTGATTGCAGCACAGGTTTCATTGCACTATAATGCCCTGGGGCTTTGGCCCGGGAGATAAATAGTTGCTGAAAAGCGGCCGTTTCTGGATCGGAGTAGCGTTTATCGTCATCTTCCTGGCCCTTTTCTTCTATCGGGTGGACTTCGTGGAGATGGGCCGGGCACTGGTCAGGGCCAACTACATCTTTGTGCTTCCTGCCTTGGCGGTCTACCTGGTAGGGGTCTGGTTCCGAGCGGTTCGCTGGCGGTATCTGCTACATCCCCTGGGCGATTTTGCCTCCCACCGTCTCTTCCCGCTGATAGTAATAGGGTTTGCGGTGAATAACATCCTTCCCGGAAGATTGGGCATATTGGTGAGGGCCTTCATCCTTGGTGAAAGAGAGGGGATTAGCAAGATGGCCACCGGGGCCACCGTTGCCGTGGAGCGCGTCTTCGATGGGCTGGCCTTGATCCTCTTCCTGGTGGTGCTCTCCTTCGTGGTGCCCCTGCCAGGCGCGGTGGAGATGATCAAATGGGTGGCGGTCGGCGTCTTTGTGGGTTGCCTGATCATATTGTTGCTGATCACCATCCGGGAGGATTTCATCCGCAGGCTGGTGAGGGCATTGATTCACCTCTTCCCTCAACGGTGGCGGCCCAAACTGGCTGATTGGCTTGACTTTGCGCTCACCGGGCTCCAGATGCCGCGCAGCCCAAGGAGGCTCCTCGCCGTTTCCATCACCTCGCTCCTGGTTTGGCTCTGTGAGGGGGGCATGTTCTATCTGCTCTCCCTTTGCTTCGTCGGTGTGGGGCAACCCTTCCATGTCATGCTGGTGGTGATGGCCATCGCCACCCTTAGCTGGGCGGTGCTCGTCGCCCCTGGCGGCCTGGGCCCCTTCGATTACTTTGGCCGGGAAACCCTCACCTTTTTTGGGGTTACCGCCGGGGTGGCCAGTGCCGCCATCGTGCTAATCCATGCGGCGCTGCTTCTGCCCATGATAGCGCTGGGGTTTGTATTCCTCTGGATGGAGAATATATCCCTGGCCAGGGTGGTTTCGGAGCGGCGAGGATTGGCAGTCGATAATGACATCGCCCTGGAGGAGGGGGAATGAACGTTGGGGTCATCGGTGGCGGCATCGCCGGGCTCAGCGCCGCCTATGAACTGAGCCGGCGGGGGCACAAGGTGGCCCTCTTTGAAAAAGAGCCCCAGCTTGGCGGTCAGGCGGCCACCTTCGAGATAGCGGGGGAGAGGGTGGAAAGGTTCTACCACCACATCTTCACCAGCGATAGCGACATAATTCAACTCATCCATGAGCTGGGGCTGGGGGAAAGGCTGGTTTGGCTCGACTCCAGGGTTGGTTTTCTTTACCGGGGGAGGATATACGATTTCGTCACCCCCCGGGACCTGCTCAGGTTCAGGCCGGTGAGCCCCGTTGACCGGGTGCGCCTGGGATTGGTTTCCCTTTATCTGAGGCGATATAAGGACTGGCCTCGGCTGGAGGGGAAAACCGCCCAGGGGTGGATCACCAAGTATGCGGGGAGGCGAAACTACGAGACGGTTTGGGGGCCTTTGCTCAGGAACAAGTTTGGAGCCAGCTGTGGTGAGGTGGGCATGGTTTGGCTCTGGGGGAAGATACACCTGCGCTTCTCATCCCGCAGCCGGGGCAGGGAGCGCCTGGGCTACCTGATGGGGAGCTTCGGGCTGCTGGTGGATGCCCTGGCACAGAGGATCGCCGATCTCGGCGGAAAGATCTATACCTCATCGCCGGTTAGCCAAATCGTGGTGCAGGGTGAAAAGGTGGTTGGGCTTCAGGTTGGAGGGGAGTTTCATCCCTTTGATGCCGTCATCGCCACCGTTCCCTCGCCCGCCTTCCTCCACATGGTGCCCCAATTGTCGGGGGAATACGCTGCCAAGCTGAAGGGGACGCGCTATCAGGCAGCGGCCTGTCTGGTCCTTTCCCTTAAAGCGCCCCTCTCCCCTATCTACTGGCTGAATATAAGCGATGCCACCATCCCCTTTGTCGCCATAATCGAGCACACCAACTTCGTTGACCCTTCAAACTACGGGGGCAGGCATATCCTTTATATCTCCAACTACCTTTCACCGCATGACCCCCGGTATCAACTGGACTCAGACCAGCTTCTCGAGGAGTACCTGCCCCACCTTCAAAAGGTCAATCCCAATTTTGAACCTGGCTGGATAGAGCAGTGCCACCTCTTTCGGGAGGAAGCGGGGCAGCCCATCATCGCCAAAAACTATTCCTCCCAGATAGCAGAGCATCGCACCCCGATATCGAACCTCTACCTGGCAAACACCACCCAGATATATCCTGAAGACAGGGGGATGAACTATAGCGTGAGGTTGGGGCTCAAGGTAAGTGAAATCCTGGACGGGGGTTGAATTCCGCAGCGCTTCGCAGTATTATAGTAAGGGAGTTGTTGCAGCTTTTACAAGCCCTCACTTTGGGATGAAGCAGGAGCAGCTTTTTGAGGTTTCCACCGCCGGACAGGTATAGCTGCTCTCCTTTTTTGCCCAAAAACTGCCCCAATACCGCGAAAGTGACAGGAACCGATGATGTATAGGATCATGCTTAGAGAGGATCTAGTTCCCAGTATTCACCTGTTCAAGATCGAGGCCCCGGCGGTTGCCAAGAAGGCCAAACCGGGGCAATTCGTTATGGTAAGGGTGGATGAGAAGGGGGAGCGCTTCCCCCTCACCATCGCCGACTGGGACCGCGATGAGCGGAGTGTCAGCGTGGTCTTCATGGAAGTAGGCACCTCGACCCGTAAGCTGGCAACCTTGAAGGCCGGCGATTCCATCGCTACCTTCACCGGTCCCTTGGGCTTGCCCACCCATATCGAGAATTTTGGCACCGTAGTCTGTGTGGCTGGCGGGTTTGCGGTGGCCACCATCATGCCCATTGCTCGTGCCCTGAAGGAGGCGGGGAACAGGGTGATCTCCATTATGGGGGCGAGGTCGAAGGACCTGCTTTTCTGGGAGGAGCACCTGGGGGGCGTCAGTCACCGCCTGATAGTTACCACCGATGACGGCTCCTATGGCCGCAAGGGGGTGGTCACCGAGCCCCTGAGGGAACTCCTTGAGGGAGACGACAGGATAGATAGGGTGATCGCCATCGGCCCCGCAGTGATGATGAAGTTCTGCTCCCTGACCACCCAACCCTTCGGTGTTAAGACCATCGTCAGCCTCAACCCCATAATGGTGGATGGCACCGGTATGTGTGGTAGCTGCCGGGTATCGGTTGGTGGTGAAACCAAGTTCGTCTGCGTTGATGGGCCCGATTTCGACGGTCATCAGGTGGATTGGGACCTTCTCTTTGCCCGCCAGAGGATTTACCTCGAGGAGGAAAAGCAGTCCTTGGAGAGATGGGAGCAAATATGTAAGTCCGGAGCTGAGAGTTAGGCCATGCCCAAACTGGATCTAAACCGAGTTCCCATGCCCAAGCAGGAGCCCCAGGTGCGGGCGAGGAATTTCAACGAGGTCGCCCTGGGATACACCGCAGAGCAGGCTATAGCCGAGGTAAACCGCTGCATCCAGTGCCCAAAGCGAGCCTGCGTTGATGGCTGCCCGGTGGAGATCGATATCCCCGATTTCATCGAGGCGCTGAGGGTGAGCAACATGCGGGAGGCGGTGCGAATCCTGAAGAGCAAGAACAGCCTTCCCGGAATCTGCGGGCGGGTGTGCCCCCAGGAGACCCAGTGTGAGGACACCTGTTCCCTGGCCAAGAAGGCAGCCCCCATAGCCATCGGCCGCCTGGAGAGGTATGTAGCCGATTGGGAGCTGGAGCAGGGGGAGATGGAAAGGCCGGAGATCGCTAAGCCTACCGGAAGGAGGATCGCCATAGTGGGCTCGGGGCCAGCGGGCCTCACCGCCGCCGCCGACCTGGCCAAGCTGGGGCATGAGGTCACCATATTGGAGAGCCTCCATTGAGCCGGCGGCGTATTGATGTATGGCATACCCGAATTCAGGTTGCCCAAGCGCATTGTCCAGGTGGAGGTGGACTATGTGAAATCCCTGGGGGTGGAGATAAGGCTGGACTCCGTGGTGGGGAAGACCTTCACCGTGGACGAAATCCTGAAGGATGGCTACAGCGCCGTCTTTCTGGGCACGGGAGCGGGGCTGCCCATGTTCCTCAACATCCCCGACGAAAACCTAAATGGCATCTATTCGGCCAATGAATTCCTCACCCGTACCAACCTGATGAAGGCCTATCTCTTCCCCGAGTACGATACCCCCCTTAAGGTAGGTAGGAGGGTGGCAGTGATCGGTGGCGGCAATGTGGCCATGGATGCCGCCAGGTGTGCCCTCAGGCTGGGGGCAGGGGAGGTGTATATCGTCTATCGGCGCTCCGAGGCGGAGATGCCGGCGCGGCGGGAGGAGGTGGAAAACGCCCAGGAGGAGGGCATTATCTTCAAGCTGCTCACCAATCCCAAGAGGTTCATCGGCAACGATCAGGGCTGGGTGGTGGGCATGGAATGCTACGAGATGGAGCTGGGGGAGCCCGATGAGAGTGGCAGGCGTCGTCCCATCCCCAAGCCCGGCAGCGAGTTCATCATCGATGTCGATGTGGCGGTGGTAGCCTTGGGCACCACCCCCAACCCCCTGGTCCCCTCCACCACAAAAGGGCTGGAGGTCACCAGGCGGGGCACCGTAATCGCCGATGAGGAGACGGGCAAGACCACAAAGCCCGGCGTCTGGGCGGGGGGCGATGTGGTCACCGGAGCGGCCACCGTGATCAGCGCCATGGGGGCGGGGAAAAAGGCAGCCACCTCTATCGATGAATTCCTCAGGGAGCAAGGAGGATTGCTGAGGTGACCAAGGTTAGGATTACCATCAATGGCGAAGAGATTCTCGCTCCAGCCCACCAGACCATTCTAGAGGTTTGCCGCGATAGTAATATCCCCGTTCCCATTCTGTGCCACGATGATCAATTGAAGCCTTTGGGGGGTTGCTGGATATGCGTTGTTGAGGTTAAGGGGCATGATCTAGTGCCTAGTTGTGTCACCAGCGTGTGGCCGGGGATGGTAGTGGAGACCGATAGCGACAGAGTTCGTGCTGCTCGGAAAGGTCGCCTGGAAGAGCTTCTCGCCCCCCATTATGGTGATTGCATCGCACCCTGCCAAGCTGCCTGCCCCGCTGGGGTGGATGTTCAGGGTTATGCATCCCTGCTCGCTAGAGGGCAGTATAGCGCGGCAGTTGCCGTCATCAAGGAAGCGATCCCCATGCCCGCAGTCATAGGACGCATTTGTCCTCACCCTTGCGAATTATCAGGTCGCCGTAGTCTAGTGGATGAACCATTGGCCATCTGTCACCTTAAGCGGTTTGCCGCAGATTACGACCTTATTTTGAGCAAGGAAAGATTTGTCCCGTCCTTGAAACCCAAGAGTGGCTTTAGAGTTGCTGTCATTGGAGCTGGGCCGGCGGGTCTTTCTGCCGCTTTCTATCTGGTGCGAATGGGACACGAGGTGGAGGTCTTTGAAGCCTTGCCCCAGCCTGGGGGCATGTTGCGCTACGGGATACCCGATTACCGCCTACCAAAGGACATCCTTGACCGAGAGATCGCCGCCATCGCAGAGCTAGGGGTGCCGATCAGAACCGGCTGTGCCCTGGGGAAGGACTTCACCTTAGAGAGCCTCTTCAAAGACGGCTTCCATGCTGTCTTTCTCTCTGTAGGGGCTCATAAGAGCCAAAGGATGAAAGTTGAAGGGGAAGACTTGGAAGGTGTTCTGCCGGGCACCGATTTTCTGCGCTCCGTGGCCCAGGCGGAGCCGATGAAGGTGGGGAGGCGGGTAGCGGTGATCGGTGGCGGCAATACGGCCATTGACGCGGCGCGGACCGCTCTGCGCCTGGGTGCGGAGGAGGTGACAATTGTTTATCGCCGCTCCAGGGCTGAGATGCCAGCCGGTGAATGGGAGGTGGAGGAGGCGGAGGAAGAGGGGACCGGACTTCATTTTCTGGCAGCACCGGTCAGGATAATTGGGGAAGATGGCAAGGTGAGCGGTCTTGTTTGCATCAGAATGGCCTTGGGCGAGCCGGATGCCAGCGGGCGTCCCAGGCCGGAGCCCATCCCTGGCACTGAGTTTATTCTGGCAGTCGACACCGTTATCGCCGCCATTGGTCAGACCCCCGATATCTCTTTTCTGGAAGCGGAGCATGTTCCCTCTGATAGGGGCAATCTCAAGGTCGGCAGGGGAGACGTCATCCTGGCACATCCCGAAACTTTTCACACTGACATGAAGGGGGTCTTTGCTGGTGGCGATGCCGTAACTGGACCAGCACGGGCGGTGGACGCGATGGCGGCGGGTAGGAAGGCCGCCATCTCCATCGATCGCTATCTAAAGGGCGAGGGGTTGGAAAGTGGGGGTAAATCCTTCAACTTGAGCAAAGGCCAACTGAGCGAACTGCCGAAAGAACAGTTTGCGGAAGTGGAACTTAAGCCCAGAGGGAGGATGCCAAAACTCAGACCATTAGGGAGACGGGAGAACTTTCGGGAAATCGAGCTCGGCTACACAGAGGATATGGCGAGGAGAGAAGCGGAACGGTGCATGTCCTGTGGCTGCAAAGCAGCCGATTATTGCACCCTGCGCCAGCTCGCCGCGGAGTATGGAGTGCCGCCCTCACCTATCAGGAGGGATGGATACATCTACCCTATAGATAGGTCTCATCCGTTCATCGAATTCGATGCTAACAAGTGTATCAGTTGCACCCGCTGTGTTCGAATATGCCATGAGGTGCAAGGCGTTGGGGCGCTGAGCTTCTGCTATGGGGTAGCCATCCCCTCTCATGTCCTATCCCTCATGGATACAAATTGCCAATCCTGTGGCCAGTGTGTTGCCAGTTGCCCCGTGGGAGCGCTCGTATCCAAAGACAGCTTGCCACCGCTATCGGAGGTGAGGACGGTCTGTCCTTATTGCGGTGTGGGTTGTGGCATTCGGCTGGGTGTAATCGGCAATGCCGTTGTTAGCGTGCGCGGCGACGCTGAAAATCCGGTCAATAAAGGCAAGCTCTGCGTTAAGGGTCGCTTTGGCATTGCTGACTTCGTCAACCATCAGGAGCGCCTTACCACCCCTCTGATCAGGAAAAATGGAGAGCTTGCCGAAGCTAGCTGGGATGAAGCCCTGGAGCTTGTCGCCGCTAAGCTATCAAACTATAAGGGCGAGGAATTTGCCGTCATCACCTCTGCCAAGTGCACCAATGAGGAGAACTACCTGCTTCAGAAGTTCGCCCGGGCGGTGATGGCAACCAATAACGTGGACCACTGCGCCCGCCTGTGCCATGCTCCATCGGTGGCGGGGTTGGTGCAGAGCTTCGGCAGCGGGGCGATGACCAATTCCATTGCCGAGATCAGCGATGCCAGATGCATCTTCGCCATCGGCACCAACACCACATCGACCCATCCCGTAATCGGCCTGGAGGTGGTAAGAGCGGTGCGCAGAGGGGGAAAGCTCATCGTGGCCAACCCCCGCGAGATCGACCTTTGCCACCATGCCACCATATGGCTTCAGCAGCGGCCGGGCACCGATGTTGCCCTGCTCATGGGCATGATGAGGGTCATCGTCGATGAGGGCCTGATGGATGAAGGATTCATCCAGGAGCGCTGCGAGAATTTCGACCAGTTCCGCGATTCGCTCAAGGGCTTTGACCTGGAGAGGGTGGAGCAGATCACAGGCATTCCTCAGCATAAGATCGCTGAGGCGGCGAGGCTATATGCGCTGAACCCGCCAGCGACCATCCTCTATGCCATGGGGATCACCCAGCACTCCCACGGCACCGATAACGTGATCGCCACCGCCAACCTGGCGATGCTCACCGGGAACATGGGCAAGCCCTCAACCGGGGTAAACCCGCTTAGGGGGCAAAATAACGTTCAGGGAGCCTGCGATATGGGGGCCTTGCCCAACGTCTACCCCGGATATCAGGCGGTGGGCGATCCCTCCATCAAGGCGAAGTTCGAGAAGGCGTGGGGGGCATCATTGAGCGATTCCCCGGGGCTCACCCTCACCGAGATCACCGATGCCGCATACCGGGGGCAGATCAAGGCCCTCTACTTGGTGGGGGAGAACCCTATGTTGAGCGAGCCCGATGCTCATCACGTCGAGGAGGCGCTGAAGAAGCTGGACTTCCTCCTGGTTCAGGATATCTTCCTCTCGGAAACCGCCGAACTGGCCGATGTGGTTCTCCCCGCGGCGAGCTTTGCCGAGAAGGATGGCACCTTCACCAATACCGAGCGCCGGGTGCAGCGGGTGCGCCGGGCACTGGAGCCCAGGGGAGAATCAAAGCCTGACTGGTGGATCACCTGCCAGATAGCAAGGAGGATGGGGGCTGGGGGCTTCGATTTCGCCCACCCCTCTCAGATATCCGATGAGATGACTCAGCTCACCCCCTCCTATGGGGGGATATCCTACCAGCGCCTGGAGGATGGCGGCCTGCAATGGCCCTGCCCCAGCGCTGAGCACCCAGGAACGCCTATCCTCCACCGTGAGCAATTCACCCGGGGCAAGGGCAGGTTCATCCCCCTGGAGTACAAGCCCTCGCTGGAGCTGCCCGATGGCGATTACCCCCTCATCCTCACCACGGTGCGAAGCCTGTATCAATTCCATACCGGGACCATGACCAGGAGGGTGGAGGGGCTCAATGTGCTGAAGGGGGAAGAGCTGGTTGAGATCAACCCCCAGGATGCCCAAAGCCTGGGCATTGGCGATGGCGACAGGGTGAAGGTAGCCTCAAGGAGGGGCGAGGTGACTGCCAGGGCAAAGGTCACCGAAAGCTCGCCCCCGGGGGTGATTGCCATGAGCTTCCACTTCACCGAGACCAGGACGAACCTCATCACCAGCCCGGCGCTGGACCCCGTCTCCAAGATCCCCGAGCTCAAGGTGTGTGCGGTAAGGGTGGAAAGACTGAGCGAATAGGATAGGTTAAACCGAGAACGAAGCGCCTCATCTTTTCGTGTGGGGCGATTTTTTGTTGTATAGCCCAGAGGTCGAAAAAAGATTTCATTGTTATCGCCTGCGATTTTTAGTAGAATAACGCAAAGGTGAAGAGATGACCCCGCTGAGACGCCAATACCTCAGGATCAAGCGCAAATACCCGGAGGCCATCGTCTTCTTCCGCCTGGGGGACTTCTACGAGACCTTCGAGGAGGATGCCCGGATCGCCTCCAGGGAGCTGGACATCGTGCTCACCTCCAGGGAGATGGGAAAGGGGCAGCGATTCCCCATGGCAGGCATCCCCTATCATGCCCTGGATAACTACCTGGCCAAGCTGATTGGCCGGGGATATAAGGTGGCCATCTGCGAGCAGCTTAGCGAGCCCAGGGGAAAGGGGCTGGTGGAGCGGGATGTGATTCGGGTGGTAACGCCGGGAACGGTGGTTGAGCCCGTCCTTCTGGAGGGAAAGGCCAATAACTATCTGGTTTCCATAGTGGGGGAGGGGGAGGAGGCGGGCATTTGCTACGTTGATATAACCACCAGCGAGTTCGCCACCACCCAGCTTCCCCGCCAGCGCGCCCTGGCCGAGCTGGAGCGCCTTAACCCCTCGGAGGTGCTTGCCCCCCGCGGCTCCGATTTCGCCGAGTCCCCCCTCCCTTCCCCGCTAACCCCCCTTGATGAACGGTGGTTTGAGCTGGAGACAGCTCGCCAGCTTTTGCTGGAGCATTTTGAGGCCTCATCCTTGGAGGGGTTTGGCTGCGCCCATCTCCCCCTGGCGATAAGGGCAGCGGGCGCCATCCTCCATTACCTGGGGGAGACCCAGAAGGCAGCCCTGGGCCAGCTAACCAGGCTCTCCATCTATTCCACCGATTCCTTCATGACCGTGGACCCCCAGACCAGGCGCAATCTGGAGCTTTTCCATGGCATTCGCCTGGGGACCACATCCGGATCGCTGCTCTCCGTGATCGACCTTACCAGGACGGCCATGGGGGGAAGGCTGCTCAAGAGGTGGCTGGGCCAGCCCTCACTTGACATAAAGATACTCGGTCGGCGGCTAGATGTGGTGGAGTGGTTTCATGGCAGGGTAGGCAGGCGCACCAGGATCATCTCCTTGCTAGGTCAAATGGCTGACCTGGAGAGGCTGATCAACCGCATCAGGAGCAGCATTGCCACCCCAAAGGAGATGGTCGCCCTCGGCCGCAGCCTGAAGCTGGTATCCGAAGTCAAGGCGGCATTCGAAGCGGATGAGACCTCAGCTTTGGACTGGCTGCTGGCGGAGCTCAAGCCCTGCGGTGACATCGTCGCCCTGATAGAGCAGGCCATCGTAGATGATCCGCCGGCAAGCCCTGGCGATGGCGTGATCAGGGAGGGCTTCTCAGCGGAGCTAGACCAGATAAGGACAGCCTCTAGGGATGCCAAGAGGTATCTGGCGAACCTGGAGCGGCAGGAGAGGGCGAGGACGGGGATCAAGTCGCTGAAGGTAGGATATAACAAGGTCTTTGGCTACTATATCGAGGTGTCCAAGCCCAATCTGCCCCAGGTTCCTCAGGATTATATTCGCAAGCAGACGCTGGTGGGGGCGGAGCGCTTCTTCACCCCGGAGCTCAAGGAATATGAATCGCTGATCCTCAATGCCCAGGAGAGGATCGCCGAGCTGGAGGGCACCATCTTTCGCCAGGCCTCCAGCCAGGTGGGCGCCAGTGCTGAGCGCATCCTGGGGGTGGCATCGGCACTGGCCCAGCTAGACGTTTTCTCCTCCCTTGCCGAGGTAGCCGCCGGCAATGGCTATGTGAGGCCAAAGCTCACTGAAGATGACGCCATCGTCATCAGTGGCGGTCGCCATCCCGTCGTGGAGCAGACCATGGTTGAGGAGCCCTTTGTCCCCAATGACACCTACCTCTGCAATAAGGACGCCCAGATGATCATCCTCACCGGCCCCAATATGTCGGGCAAGTCCACCTACCTGAGGCAGGTGGCGCTCATCGTGCTCCTGGCTCAGATGGGAAGCTTCGTGCCTGCCGATTCAGCCACCATCGGGCTGGTGGACCGCATCTTCACCCGTGTCGGCGCCCAGGACGAGCTGGCCATGGGGAGGTCAACCTTCATGGTGGAGATGGAGGAGACGGCGAACATCCTGAACAATGCCACCCCCCGCTCCCTGGTCATCCTCGATGAGATAGGGAGGGGCACCAGCACCTACGATGGCATATCCATCGCTCAGGCGGTGGCGGAATACATCCACAATCATCCCTGGCTTGGCGCCAAGACCCTTTTTGCCACCCACTACCACGAGCTGGTGGATATGGCAGGTTTCCTGCCCCGGGTGAAGAACTTCAACTTTGCCGTCGCCGAGGAGGGGGGAAAGGTGGTATTTCTGCGCAAGATCCTCCCCGGCGGTGCCGACAGGAGCTATGGGATTCACGTGGCGCAGCTTGCTGGCCTGCCCCGCTCCGTCATCCACCGCGCCCAGGAGGTGTTGACGGAGCTTGAGGGGGAGCGAGAGCAGAAGGGGAGGCGAAAAGGGAGAGCCCGCCCCAAGCCCAAGCAGCTTCCCCTTTTCGGGGACAGGTCGGAGTTAGTGGAGGAGCTTTCAAAACTAGATGTGGACTCCATGACCCCGCTTGAAGCCATAAACAAGCTCTACGAGCTAAAGAAGAAGGCGAGGGAGGGATAAGAGGGTGGCTTTGTATTTCGCTTATGCCTCAAATTTGGACAGGGAACAAATGAAGAGACGTTGTCCCAACCATGAGTTGAAAGGAATAGCTTATCTGCAAGGATATACTATTGCCTTTACCCGCTATGCAGATAGCAGGTGTGGTGGAGTAGCTGACATAGTTAAGTCCTTTGATGATGAAGTGGTATGGGGAGCGATTTACGAACTAAACGCTGAAGATATCGGTCGTCTCGATGACTGCGAGGGATATCCAGATGCGTATCGAAAAGAAATAATGCAAGTAATAACCCCTGAGGGTAATCATATCGAAGTGTTTACTTACGTAGCAAACAAACAAGGTATCTTCTTACCATATAAAAAATATATAGACCAAATCGTCAGCGGCGCTGAAGCTGAAGATGTAGAATTGCCTCCAGAATATATCGACAAGCTGAAAAAGCTTCCCTACTCAGAGGTAAAAAGGAAACGCCCAAGATTTCTAAGTCCGTAGGCAGGCTGCGAGGTTGGCTAACTCGGAGCTTTTTCTTCACGAGGCAAGTTGGTTAAGCTGAGGTTCAAATGCCCATCCAAATTCTAGACCCTGATGTTGTCTCCAAGATCGCTGCCGGGGAGGTGGTGGAGAGGCCGGCTTCGGTGGTTAAGGAGCTTTTGGAGAACTCCCTGGATGCCGGCGCCGCCAGGATCGCCATCGAGGCCCGCGGTGGTGGGGTGAACCTGATCAGGGTCACCGACAATGGCTGGGGCATAGCGGGGGATGAGGCGGAGCTTGCCTTCCATCGCTACGCCACCAGCAAGATCGAGGGCATGGCAGACCTGGATAGCATCTCCAGCCTGGGCTTCAGGGGGGAGGCGCTGCCCAGCATCGCCGCCGTGGCTGAGGTGGAACTGCTCACCCGCACCCCGGATGAGACGGCGGGAACCTATCTCAAACTTCAACAGGGCAAGGTGGTGGGAAAAACCAAGAGGGGATGCCCCCAGGGAACCGTGGTCACGGTGCGCCACCTCTTCCGAAATTTCCCCGCCCGCCTCAAATTCCTGAAATCCGCTGCCACCGAAAGCAGCCACATATCCAACCTGGTGAGCCACTATAGCCTCGCCTTCCCCGAGGTGCGGTTCGCTCTGGTTATAGATGGGCGGATGGCCCTTCAGACCCCGGGGGGTGGCGACCTGCGCGATGTGCTGGTCAAGCTCTATGGGCTGGAAACCGCCGAGGCAATGATGGCGGTTTCGGGCGGGGATGAGATTCCCCAGGTGTGGGGCTTTGTCAGCCCCCCTTCCATTGCCCGTTCCAGCCGGGGCTACCTGAGCTTCTTCGTCAACCGCCGCTGGGTAAACAGCCCGCTTCTCGGCCGCGCCGTGGAGAATGCCTATCAGGGGCTGCTGATGACGGGCAGACATCCCATCGCCGTGCTAAACATATCCCTTCCATATCAGGATGTCGATGTCAATGTTCATCCCACCAAGAACCAGGTGAAATTCCGCTATGAGCATGCCCTGTTCGCTGCCGTGGAGAAGGCAGTGCGCAGTGCCCTGGTCAAGCACATGCCAGTGCCGCTCATTCGACCAGCCACCATGCCCATATCCCCCCGACAGGAGCAATTTCCGGCTAAGGGGGAAGAGGCCGTGGAGATGCCTCTTTTTGCCAGGCAAGCCCCAGAGCTTCGGCTCCCCATCCTCCGCGTTCTGGGTCAGCTCGCCTCAACCTATATCATTGCCGAGGGACCTGATGGGCTTTACCTCGTCGATCAGCACGCTGCCCACGAGAGGATCCTCTTTGAGAAGGTTCGCGCCCAGCGGCAGAGTATGGAGGTTGAGGTTCAGGGGCTGCTTGAGCCTTTGACCATCGAGGTTACCCCCCGCCAGGAGGAGATGTTAAACGCGGGGAAGGAGGTCCTTGCTTCCTATGGCTTTGCCATTGAGCCCTTTGGCCAGCGAACCTGCCTGGTGCGCGCCGTGCCTGCCCTGCTCAAAGGGGGGAATATAAACCAGGTTGTGACTGAGATCCTGGATTCCCTTGCTGAAGAAGGGGACATCGTCAAAAGGGAGGAAAGGATCGCTACTTCCCTGGCGTGCCATGGCGCGGTGAGGGCAGGGCAAATGCTAAGCGAGCAGGAGATGCGCCAGCTGGTGCGAGAGCTAGAGCTTGTGGATTTGCCCCGCACCTGCCCCCATGGCCGACCGACGATGATCCGCTTTACCTCCTCCCACCTGGAGAAGGAGTTCGGTCGCGGCTAAATCTATAGCTGCAGATAGCTGTGGGCGTAGAGGGTCTTGTTTTCCAGCACCCTGATGGTCTTCAGGATGTTCATCTGCTCCGGGTCGCTTTGGTCGATTATGCTGGGGTCGAATTCCTCATCCGCAGCATAGGCATCATAGAGGCCAAGGTAGACCCTTCCCCTGGCGGTGGAATCATCGCGAGCCTCAAGGATGCGTATCGTTTCCATGATCTCGTCATCGAAGGGGTCGAGGATCGCCGAGTCAAGCCCAGCCCCCATGAGCATCACCAGGTAGATGCGGTTGAGGATGGGCCTCACCTCTTTGGGGGCACCGTTGGATACATTGGAAAGGCCACAAGTAGTATGAAAAGGGGGATCGCTTATCTGCTTGAAGATGCGCACCGCCTTGACCACCTCGGGGGCATGCTCCTGACAGCCATTCACGGTGAGCACCAGGGGGTCGAGGTATACATTCTCTATGGGCACGCCATGCTGCTCTATGGCGGGGAGTAGGTCATCGCTGAGGATCTCCACCCTGGTATCGGCGGTTGCCGGCAGCCCGGTGGCCCGCAGGGTGAGGGCGATGATATTGCAATCGTGGCTTGCCGCCAGGGGGAAGAGGACACCCATCCGCTCCGGGTCGGCACTGGTGCTGTTGATGGTGGGCTTCTGTTTACAAGCCTTTAGCCCTGCCTTGATGGCCTCAGCATTTGTGGTGTCCAGGGAGAAAGGAACATCCACCACCTCCTGGACGGCGTTCACCAGCCAATCCATCACCTCAGCGCCCGCCTTCTTCTGGGGGCCGATGTTGAGGTCGAGCCAGTGAGCCCCCTTCTCCACCTGGCGCTTGGCCAGGTCTTGGACAAAGGGTTTATCCCGTTCCTCGACGGCCGTCCTCACGCTCTTGGATATGATCTGCAAGCATTCCCCAATGGCGATCATAGCATCCTCCTTATATGATCAGGCTAAGCCGAGCTTCCTCGCTATGTCCAAAACCCCTTTCTTGAGGGGTGACTCCGGTGGAAGCTCAGTCAGGGGCGCACCTCTTATCTCCAGCTTCATCATCGCCGGGTCTTCAGGGAGCATCCCGATAAGCTCCAGCCCTGTCTCCCTTATCGCCTTATCGATCTCCGGGGGAAGGCCATCGGCCACCCGATTGACCACCAGGGCGATCCTATCCACATGGGCTCTCAGCTCGCCAATGAGCTCCTTCATGCGGGTGGCGGCGGAGATCCCCCTCATGGTGGGGTCTGAGGTGATGAGCAGGATGTCCACATCCCTGGTTGTCTGCCGGCTTATGTGCTCCATGCCCGCCTCGGAGTCGATGACCACA
Source organism: Chloroflexota bacterium (assembly GCA_030604825.1). Classification (GTDB taxonomy): domain Bacteria; phylum Chloroflexota; class Dehalococcoidia; order E44-bin15; family E44-bin15; genus JAUVVB01. The sequence continues at coordinate 30,781 of JAUVVB010000006.1, forward strand.
TAGTCGTAGTTGCTGGCCAGGCGGTCGATGGAGGCACGAAGCATGTGATTGGCGGCGCAGTAGCAACCGGGACCCTCGGGGCGCCCCATGGCCAGGAGGTCCACCCCCTTTGATTCCACCAGCGCCTGCTGAATTCTCAGCTCCAGGTAATCCTGCTTTGGTATACCGGTGAGGCGCTTTCTTGCCTGGGGATCGAGGGTCTCCTCCCGAACCGCGCCCACCGTCTCTTCCAGGGGCAGACCCAATGTCATGTGAAGGTTGGAGCTGGGGTCGCCATCGATGGCCAGGACCGCCCCCTTCTTGGTGAGAAGCTCGATCAGCAGGGCAGCCAGGGTGGTCTTCCCCGTGCCCCCCTTTCCCGCAATGGCGATGGTCTTGGTCATGCTACGTCTCTTCAGGCTTTCCAGTTTTGCTTGAGGTAGCCCCCCACTTCCACCGCGTCCCGGGGGCCAACCATGATCTTCCAATCGGGGAGCTCTTCCTCCAGCTCACCCCTGAGCACTGCCACATGTCCCGGAATGATCACATTGTGGTGGCTGACCTTCTCGGCGACGTTGAACTCCTTGACCGTCTTGGCGATCCTCTCGGCGTCAAACTTCCCCGCTGCCCAGGAGGTGAGCACCGAAAGCCCCTCGGTATCGCAAACCAGGAGCCAGGAAGGGAAGCCGCTGGACTCCAGCTCGCCGGCGATGGAGAAGTAGGTGAGGGAGAAGTTGGTGGTCACACATAGCGGGCTTTCCGGCTTAGGAGTGCCTATCTCATATATTCCCGGCGACATCTGAATCGGCTTCTGCGGGTCGGTGTAGATGTTGAGGCGCAGGGTAAGCAGTGGGTAGACCATGCTGGGGGAGAAATGATCGAGGACGATGATCCCGGCATACTTAGCCACGTGTTGCCCGGCGAGAAGTGCCTCCTCCTCCACATTTGCCGCTGTCTCGCCGGGGAAGGTGATCACCGGATAGCCCAACGGGCGAAAGCTCTTCTTCAAAGCAAGGCGGCGAATCTGGGTGAGGATGGATAGGGATTCACCAAAGTCTCGGGCACCGGGATCAAGGACCACATCCTCCACCCCCTTGCCCGTCACCTGCTCCACTATGCCCGAAAGCTCGCCCAGCCCCCCTGGCTCATGGACAGCCAGGGGGCACTGGTGCTTCAGGGCTAGCTCCGCCATCTGTTCCCAGTTTTCCTTGGTGGCGGCGTAGATCAGCGGCTTGGCGCTGGCCACCTTTTCCAATACCTGGCCCATAGCCGAGGGGTCTGTTGACATAAGCACCAAGGGGAGGTCTGTCTTGGAGGAGACCAGCTCCACACATCGGGCAAAGCTTCCCCCATTCTTGGAAGCATTCTCGATGGTGAAGCCGTCCATCCTGAGTTCAAGGCCAACCCTCTCCACATTGTAGCCTGCTACCTCATCTATCAGCTTGGACACCTGGTCGGCAGGGTCCGTATCCTTGATGCGCACCAGCAGGCCTGGCGGGTGGTAAAAGGTCTTCTCATGGCGGAACATGACCACCTCATTTCCCACCTCGACCTTCCTCTCTCCTGAGCCGATGGTGATCAGGCGAATGGGAGGTCGGGAGGCAGCCTCCAGGGCCTGCTTTGACTCCTCGGAAACATAGGGGCACGCCGATAGCTCCACCGCCTTGGCGGTAAGCTTCATGGCAAAGGCAAGGCAGGTGGGAAAGCCACACTCCTTGCAGTTGGTCTTGGGCAGGTATTTATAGATCTCAATGCCGCTGAGTGCCATCATAACCCCCTCTCAATCGCTCTTGCTCATCAGCCTATCGATAACCGTCTTCACCCTCTCCACAGACCTGGGGTGCCTGAGAATTACGATGTCAGCGCCGGCAGCAAACAGCGTGGAGGCGGTTATCTCCTCCCAGACGAGGGATCTTTCCAGGTGGTCGCCCCAGGCCTCAGGCATCCCCTCGGTGAACTTCGACTCCTTCTGCCGCCATGACTCCTCTCCGGCAGTGCAGATCATGGGGATGGCCGTCATCGCATCTCCCCCCAGCCCCGCCAGGCGAAGCCGTTCCATCACCGAGTAGCTATATTCCAATCCGTAGCCCAGAGCACCGGTGGTGGGGTCCATCAGGATGGAATCCGGGGACATGCCGAGGTCGCAGAGGAGGATGTTGAGCTGTTTGGCTAGGTTGATCTCGATAGGGGTCTTGGCAATGGCGACATGACCATCGGCGATGCAGGCGGCGGCGATGGTGCGATAGTTTTTCTCCTCACAGTTTCCCAGGGCAACCCTTTGCCCCTTGGCAACATCAGAGGCTGCCACCAGGACCTGGTTATCCTTTTCCGCCACCCCCGGCCCCAGGATGATCAGTGGCAGGTCCACCGCGGAGAGAACCTTATCCACGTTTCTTCTGGCCTCATCAGCGCCGCTGTTTCCCTCTTCAGGGTGGGCGCTTTTGAGGGAGATGGCGATGATGTCGGCGCCATATTCCACTGCCTTCTTGGCCCAGGCTGCGGGGTCGCTGAGGACATCGCCCCAGGCACTAACCAGGTGGGGCGACCAATCCCTGGGCTCGCTGTCTCGAACCTCTATGGCGATTACAGGTCTATTGGGAATGGAACCCTCAAACTGGAGGAAGGGGAGGGTGGACTCGCCGCCAACAACCACGCTCTTCCTGCCATTTCCCCCCAGCCTCACCTCCCTCACCTTTCCCGTCCACTTCTCGGTAGGCAATTCCACTGCCGGCATCACATTCCTCCTTTCTCTTCTTGCCCCATTAAACAAGGGTCGAATTTCTCGACCCTTGTTTAGGTATTCCCTCCAAGTCTTGGCACTAAATCAAGGGCTCCATGGTAAGGGCGGGATGCCCCTTTTCCTCCAAGAAGGGGAGCAATTCCTCCGTCGTGGTGGCTATGGTGCCATCGGCGATCTTATCCATGAGATCGGGGACTCCCTCGCGCTCACAGGCCTTTTGGAGCTCCTCAGCGAACTCCTCTTTAATGTTCTTTGAGAGCCAAACCACCCGCTTGATGCCGCCCTCCACGGAGATGAACTTCTTGCTGGTGATATAGAGCTTGGAGTGCCCCATCATCCCCGGATTCTGCAGGCCGCCGCCGATTGAGCCCATCAGGGTGGTGAAGGTCATGCCACAGGGGGTCATGCTGTAGTCCTCGCGGCTCACCACCATCACCCCATTGGCCTCGGGGATGATGATCATCACGCACTCGCAGCAGCCACAGGTGGTCATGGGGGAATCCATCAGGGAGTAGATGGTAAAGCGCTCCACAGCCCGGTTGGAGTGCTCATAGGTGAAATTGTTTACCCCCTCCCATTCCCCCTTCACCGGATCGATGCATCTTCCCTTGGGGACGGGCTGATTAGGGCCGGTGGGGTTGATCTCAAATGCGGCGCGGCAGTCCAGCCAGGTGTAGCCGCCGCAGAGCCCGGTGCGCTCTGGATTGATGACGCAGACGTGGTTGGGGGCGAAGGACTGGCATAGGGTGCAGCTATAGAAGATGTCCACCGCTTCATCGGTCATGCCTGCTATTCGGGCATCCCGCTCATGGTAAACGGCGCGAGCCCCCTCTCTCAGTTCTTCAACCTTTGGGAGCTCGGTGTAGAGGGTTACCTGCACCTTGTCCACGATGGCGCCGAAATCATTATGGAGGTTGGTGTGCAGGATGACGCCAAGGTGATTGAGGCGGAAGCCCTTTGCCACTGCCCCCTTGCTAAAGCGAATCCAGGTGATATCCCGCTGCGCCATGTGCTGGATGCCCTCAGCGCCATTTACGAAGTGGTGGATCTGGCGCTCAAGCACCGGCTCAAAGTCCTTCTGCATCTTTCGACCAGCCACCTCCACCACAATGCCCAGGGGTATATTCGCCCCCTCCTCAAAGCTATCGATGCCCGGCCCGATGAGGGTGATCTTGCCATCCTCCACCTCATCCAGGTCCTTCATGGTCAGCCACTCGACGCAGGTGCCTCCCTTGCCGCCAAACTCGGAATGGAGGTTCTCGCGGCGAACCACCTCGCCCTCAAAGGCGGGGCCATAGGCAACGGGAATGTCAACCTTGGGGATCTTGATCTTGATGCCCCGAATCTCGATGCAGCGCTGCACCAGCCTCTCCGCTCGCTCCAGGTCATCCCTTCCCGGGATATCATCGAAGGGCATGCTCACCACATGCTCATACTTGGTGATGCCTGTGGGCAGTATATTGGGAACCACGGTGTCACAGATGGCGGGGAAGCCATAGGTGATGGCCCCAGCCCCGGTGGCCCACTTGAGGTCATCCATGGGGCCCAGACAGAGGGCAAAGGCGAAGCAGCGGAACTTGTTGTACAGGAGCATCTCCCGGAAGTCCCCCGGCTTTACATTGCCGAAGCTGAAGGCGGCTCGGCTGGCATAGCCAGCGGCATAGACCACTGAGATGGTGTCCGTGCCGAAGGGGATGGTGAAGGTGGGATAGCCCAGTTCCACCCCCTCCTCCAGGAGCTGGTCAACGATGGAGCGACCGTTGGACATGGAGGAGAGGAAGACGAGCTGCCCCTTGGACTGAAGCTCGCGCACGATCTTGACCGCCACCTCATTGCTCTTTGCCGCACCGATGATGGCGGCAAAACCGGGCATGCTGCCATCGACCATCTGAATTCCCCAGGAGCGGGTCTGCACATCGCTGATGGGGCCGTTGAACTTATACCCGTTATTCACCTCAGGCTGTTCGCCCTTGGCAAAGCGAATGCCCTCGATGATCTCCTCGGCGAAGAGGGTGGCCACGCCAGCATCCGCTGTCTCCCCCAGATAGGGCAGCCAAAGGTTCTCGCTGGGAACCGGAGCCAGCAAACTCTTAGCATGCTCCAGGGGCCATGTCAGGTCGCCCAGCTTCTCTACCTTATGCCCTGAGTAGCCATAGATCACCGGCAGATAGTAGGCGGTGCCCACTCCCTCTTTATCAACAAAGGCGATGGGCACATCAGCCCCCAGCTTCTCCAGGGCATCCTTAAGCATATCCTCCGCTTGCTCAACGATAGCGTGACTACCTCTGATGGCTGAGGTTGCGATGAACCGAGACATTCTTCTCCCTCCAATCAGTATCTGCGAAAATCGCCGGTCATCTTAGCGTCCAGCGGGTCCGTCTCCGTCATCCTGCTGGCAGCGCCAAACCCCGGGCTTGAGGCCCACATCTCCCCCCGCGCCGCAGTGACTAGGACATCAGCCTGCCTCAGGATCTCCCTGGCCTGGGAAAGGCGTGCCTCATCGGCTTGAACGGCGACCAGCACCCCACCCACGGAGATGCCAAAGTCGTAATACCTGACGCTCTCCTCGGGGAGGTCCAAAAAACTGGTCAATGCTGCTATAGCCTCTTCACCGCTGGCTCCCGCCAGGGCGGTGGCCATGGTGCCCAGCGCCAGAGCACTGCCTGCCTCGGGGAGGGCCACCTCCTTGGTCTCAAGGGCGGGGAATCTGGCTGCTTTATCCCGGTGGCGTACCAGGATGCCGATCTCCTCAAAGCCCTTTGACTTCAGCTCTTGAGCTGCCTTTTCTGCATTTACGGGGTCCTTGAAAAGCTTTGCTGCTGCCTTCGCCATAGAGCCTCCCTTGCAATAAAAATACCTCCCCCTTCATCGTGCCTTAATGCACGGGGGAGAGGCAGCCAATTTCCGATGCCACAATAGCCATGGACAGGATTTGCTCGATACTTCCAAACTAAATTTTAGCATGCCGCTGAAGCCAAGTCAACATTTAAAAAGGACCCCACCACATGGCGGGGTCCTCTAAATCCAATGGTGGAGACGGGGGAGAGTCGAACTCCCCGTCCAGAGGAAGTTGTCCCAAGATATGCTACAGGCTTAGTCGGCCCTTTGCTCTCGCCCAAACGCCCGCTGCCGACCGAGGGCGGTTGGGCCAGTCGATAACATCTTAGGCAAACCTTATCGACATCTGGCTTGCCGCACCTCGACTCTTCGTCATCCGCCCCGCCCATCGAGGGAGGCGAGGAGGACGTGTCTACTTAGCTGGCGTAGACGTAGTTGCCAGTTATTTTTTGCCACCTGTTTTGCGAGGTTGGTGGCACCTCGGCCTGCAATCCTGGGGCGCTCTTCCCCTGTCGAAACCGCTCGTCCCCATGCTATCTCCTGGCCTGCTTAAGGGCACGCTCCATCTCCCGCTCCGCATCGCGGAGCGCAATGGCCTGGCGCTTGTCGTAAAGCTTCCTCCCCCTGGCAAGGCCCAGTTCCACCTTGGCAATTCCATTCTTAAGGTACAACCTCAACGGCACCAGGGTAAAACCCTTCCGCATCACCTCCCCGCTGAGCTCATCGATCTGGCTTCGGTGGAGCAGGAGCTTGCGCCGACGTTTTGGCTCGTGATTATAGCGATTGCCCCCCTGATAGGGGGCGATGTGGGCATTGAAAAGCCAAAGCTCGCCACCCTCAGGATGGGCATAGGCATCGCGGAGGTTTACCCCACCACCGCGGATGGACTTGATCTCGGTGCCGGTGAGAACGATACCCGCCTCAACCGTCTCGCCAATATCGTAATCGTGATATGCCTTGCGGTTGAAACTAACGATCTTGACAGCCACAACCTATTTTATCACATCCAACGGGGAGGTTCAACATCACCGTCCCATTTCGATGTACTGGATGGCGCGTTCCAGCTGGGGGTCAATCCCCTGAGCAACGTCCTCCTCGGTGATCTCCACCTCGAAATCCGGCGTCAGCCCCACCCCCTCTATCAGGTGACCGTCTGGGGTGAGCCAGCGGGCGGTGGTGACATACAGGGCAGAGCCATCGCTAAGCTCATCGATGAGCTGGACACTGCCCTTGCCATAGGTTGTGGTGCCGATAAGCGGGGCACGCCCGTGGTCCTGAAGCGCCCCGGCAAGTATCTCGCTAGCGCTGGCACTGCCGCCATCTACTAAAACAGCTAGCGGCACGTCGGTGGCAAGCCCCCCTGAGCTGGCCTTCCATTCCTTCATTACCTCCCCTTGGTCATCAGCTTGATACAGAATGGTGCCACCGTCAAGGAACTCGTCCGCCACATCGACCACGGTATTAAGCAGTCCCCCAGGATTGCCCCTAAGGTCGAGGACAATGTCCATCGCCCCGCTGCTGAGAGCATCGCTGAGAATGGAGCTCAGCTCTTGGTCGGTGCGCTCCGAAAAGTGGATGATCTCGATATAGGCGATGTTGCCCGGCAGCATCTCAAGGTAGACGCTATCTAGGGGGATCTCCTCCCTGGTTACCTCTATCTCTACTGGTTCGGTTTCGCCCTGGTGCAGAATGAGAAGGGTCACCTTTGTGCCCTCAGGCCCTCTTATCTTGAGCACCGCCTCGGTGAGGGTCATTTCAGAGGTGGCGTCGCCATCGATCTCCAGGATCCTATCCCCAGCCCTGATCCCCTGCCGCTCAGCAGGACTGCCAGCGATGGGAGAAATGACGACGAGCTCCCCATCTTGCATGGCGACAAAGGCACCGATGCCCTCAAAGGAACCCTCGAACTCACTCCAGTACAGCTCATAGGTCTCGGGATCAACATAGACAGTGTAGGGATCGCCCAATGCCTCAAGGAGCCCCTTAATCGCCCCTTGGGTTAAGCTTTTGGGGTCGAGGGCCTCTTTGTTGACATAATCTTCCTGGAGGAATTGCCAGGTCTCCCACAGGGTTTCAAACTCCGGGGGAACCTCCGAGGCACCTGGGGACAACAGTTGAGCAAGGCCAAAGCCGGCCCCAAAGGAGAAGAGGAGCAAGGCTATCAGCAGGGCGAGGAGTAACCTTTTGCTAGTCATTTCAAGGCAATATAGCATAAAGTCAGCGACGAGACAAGCCAGGGGGCAGGATTGACATGGTTTTTGCGGCATGCTATCATTTCACCGCTAGTGAACCCGTTCACTAAATAGCACCTTAATAGGAGGGAATAATGGCAGGCATAACATCTTACGGTGCCTACATCCCGTTTTTCCGGCTCGGCGGGCAAACGGCCGGCTGGTCAGGGCTGGTGGAGAAGGCGGTTGCCAGCTTCGATGAGGACAGCCTCACCATGGCCACGGCAGCCGCCATCGACTGCATGAATGGCATGGAACGCAGCCTCGTTGATGGCTTATACTTTGCATCCACCACATCCCCCTATGCTGAGAAGCAGGGGGCAACGACAATAGCCACCGCCGCTGACCTGCGCCGGGATATAATCAACATGGACTTCACCGACTCCCTGAGGGCGGGGACCAATGCGCTGAGGGCTGCCCTGGATGCGGTAAGCGCCGGCACGGCGAAGCAGATCATGGTCGCCGCGGCTGACATGCGGCTGGCAATGCTGCGCTCCGGCTATGAGGCTGGCTTCGGCGATGGCGCTGCTGCCCTGCTCATCGGCGATGAAAGGGTTGCGGTGAAGGTAGAGGGCTGGTACTCGGTCTCCAACGAGATGCTGGACGTTTGGCGGTCCCAGGGGGACGCTTTGGTGAATGCCTGGGAGGACCGTTTCGTCTTGGACGAGGGGTATCGGAGTGCCCTCCCCGAGGCAGTCAAGGGACTATTCGCCAAGTATAATGTGAGTGCCAAGGATTTCGCCAAGGCGGTGTATTATGCCCCTGATCCCAGGAGGCATACCGAGATGGCAAGAACGTTAGGGTTTGACCCGGCCCAGGTTCAGCCATCGCTAATCGGGGCGGTGGGCAATACCGGGGCCGCCTATGCCCTGATGATGCTGGTTGCCGCTCTGGAGGAGGCTAAGCCCGGAGACAGGATCCTCTTCGCCAACTACGGCGATGGCGCCGATGCTTACATCTTGGAGGTAACCGAGGAGATAAATAAAATCAGGGATCGGCGGGGACTAAAGGGCCATCTGGCAGCGAAGAAGATCCTGGGTGACTATGAGACCTATGCTTTTTGGCGGGGCTTGGTGGAAAGGTCGGCGGGAGCTCGCCGTCCTGAGATGCTTCAGCCCTCGGCATCTGTGGTGTGGCGGGATCGGGATCAGAACATCCGCTTTTACGGGATGAGGTGCAAGAACTGTGGCTATCAGCAGTATCCACCCCAAAGGGTTTGCACCAAGTGCCATGCCAAGGACAACTCTGAGCCGGTGAGATTCTCGGATAAGAAGGGCACGGTCTTCACCTATGCTATGGACTATCTGGTGCCCACCGGCGACCCGCCAATGATCATCGCCATCGTTGATTTTGAGGGTGGGGGGAGAACGGTGAGCATGATGACCGACCGCGACATCAACGACCTCAAGGTGGGAATGCCCGTTGAGCTTACCTTCAGGAAGCTGTTCACTGCCAAGGGCGTTCACAGCTACTACTGGAAATGCATGCCGGTGAGAATGTAGAAAAGGAGGGTAAAATGCCGGGGCTAAAGGACAGGGTAGCGATAATTGGTATGGGTTGTACCAGGTTTGGAGAGCTTTGGGATAAGGATGTGGAGGACATGCTGGTTGATGCCTGCTTTGAGGCCATCGAGGACGCCAAGATCGAACCCAAGGATATTCAGGCAGGCTGGGTGGGCACGGTGGGCTCTTCCTTCAGCGGGCAGATGCTGTCCCATCCCTTAAAGCTGGAGTATATCCCCATCAGCAGGCTGGAGAACTTTTGCGCTACCGCAACCGATGCGTTTATGAATGCCTGCTACGCCGTGGCAGCGGGGGTTTACGACATAGTGATCACTGCCGGGGTGGAAAAGCTGAAGGACACCGGCTTCGCTGGGCTAGGCGCGGTCGGCGGCCCGCCGACTGCTGGGGTTGAGCCACCGGTCCCGCCTCCAGCTCAGTTTGCCTTAGCGGCAACTAGGTATGCCCATCACTACGGGCTGAGCATGGAGGAGCTTAAAACCGCCCTGGCCAAGATCGCGGTGAAGAACCACCATAATGGCACCCTCAACCCAAAGGCCCACTTCCGCAGGGAGGTAACCCTGGAGCAGGTACTCAATGCTCCCATGGTCGCCTGGCCCTTGGGGCTATTCGATTGCTGCGGGGTGAGCGATGGTGCTGCGGCGGCGATAATAACCAACCCCGAGATCGCCAAGAAGTTCAGGGATGATTACGTCCTAGTGAAGGCGGTGAAGCTTGCCTGCGGCGCGAGGCAGGGGCAGCTCCAAGACTGGTATGACTTCGTCCACTTTGAAGAGAATGTGGCGGCCTCCAAGGCTGCCTATGAGGAGGCGGGGATAAAGAATCCTCGCCAGGAGATCGACCTGGCCAGCGTTCACGACTGCTTCACCATAACCGAGCTGATCATCTACGAGGACCTTCAGTTCAGCCCTCGGGGTAAGGGGCCGGAGGATGTGGATGCTGGCACCTTCACCCTGGAAGGTGAGCTGCCGGTAAACACCGATGGCGGGCTGAAGTGCTTCGGCCACCCCGTTGGCGCCAGCGGGCTGAGGATGCTCTATGAGGTCTACAAGCAGATTCAGGGAAAGGCGGAGCAGCGGCAACTGAAGAAGGCTGACATCGGGCTCACCCATAACCTTGGTGGGCTGCCCGGCTCCTTCACCTGCGGTGTGACCATCGTGGGGAGGAGGGACTAAGCTTAGGACATCGCTTAAGGATAGCGGGCCGCCTTTGGGGCGGCCCGCTGTTTATGTCAATAGGGGAGGGCTTTTTCATAGCTATAGTGACATAATGAATATTGTGCGACCCACTTCTGTGGGGGAGCCTAGGTTAGCCTTCCGGGCATGGCCTTGAGGGCTTCCCAAACCCCCTTTGGTATGCCGTAAGATAGCTCTAGGGGCATCTGATTGGATAGCTTTTCGGCGATGCGCTCCAGCAATCTATTCAGTCCCCATCCCTTGGCCGCTGAGATCAACACTACATCCTGACCGCTTTCTTCGACCATTTTCACCAAATCGGCCATCTCCTCTTCTGCGGCGACAAATAGGTCGATTTTGTTCAACACGGCGATCCTCGGCTTCTCGCCGAGCCCCAGTTTCGCAAGGATCTTCTCCACAGTGATGCTTTGCTTCACGGCATTTGTATGCGTTATGTCAACTATGTGAAGCAGAAGGGCTGCCTCGTCCAGCTCTTCCAGGGTGGCCCTAAAGGCGGCGATCACCATGGGGGGTAACTTCTGAATAAAGCCCACCGTATCGCTTAACAGCACCTGCTGTTTTTTGGGCAGGGTGAGCCTTCTGGTGATGGGGTCAAGGGTGGCAAACAGCTTGTCCTCCACCAGAACTGAGGCATTGCTAAGGGTATTTAGCAGGGTGCTCTTTCCCGCATTGGTGTAGCCGATGATGGCCACAACGGGGATGCCCTGAGCGCTGCGGCGGCGACGATAGAGGGCACGGTGCTTCCTTACCTGCTCGATTTCCTTTCTCAGGCGGTGGAGCTTCTGACGCACCAGGCGGCGATCGGTCTCCAGCTGGGATTCGCCGGGCCCCCTGGTGCCAATGCCGCCACCGAGGCGCTCCAGGTGGCTCCACTGTCCGGGGAGGCGGGGCAGCAGATATTGATGCTGAGCCAGCTCCACCTGAAGGCGACCCTCATGGGTCTGCGCCCTTTTGGCGAAGATATCCAGGATGAGGGCGGTGCGGTCGATTATCTTGACCCCTAGCGCCTCCTCCAGGTTCCTTTGCTGGGTGGGCGAAAGCTCATCGTCGAAAAGGACCACGTCATAGCCCACCTCATTCTTGAGGTCGGCCAACTCCTTTAGCTTGCCCTTGCCCAGGTAATAGCCAGGGGTTGCCTTGGTCAGGCGCTGCACCAATGCCCCCACCACCTCTGCCCCAGCGGTAGCCGCCAGTTGGGCAAGCTCCTCCAGGGAGTCTTCCACAGCCCAGGTATCTCTGGCCCTCTTTATCTCTACCCCTACCAGGAAGGCCCTCTCTGCCGGCTGATGGGTGGGAAAGGTTTTCTTGGCGATGGCTCCCTCCTTATGTCAAGGCTTTTGCATGCCAGGCGCGAAGTCGCCTCACTGCCTCCTTCAGACGCTCATCAGGAACGGTGAGGGAGAGGCGAATATAGCCTTCTCCATGCTTTCCGTAGCCCACGCCAGGGGTTACCACAACCCCGGCCTCCTCCAGTAGCTTGGCGGTGAAATCCAGCGAGCTATAGCCCTGGGGGATCCTGGCCCAGATGTATAGGCTGGCGAGGGGAGGCCGGGCCTTTAGCCCGATCTCGCCTAAAGTCTGAAGCAGGAGGTCGCGGCGGCGCTGATATATGGCGTTGTGCTCCTCGATGCAATCCTGGGGGCCGGTCAGCGCCTCGATGGCTGCATGCTGGATGGCCTGGGGGATCCCCGAATCCAGGTTGGACTTTACCCTGGCCAGGGCATCCACTATGGTGGCATTTCCCACCACCATACCCACCCCCCACCCCGGCATATTATAGGGGTTGGAAAGGGAGTGAAATTCCACCCCCACGTCTCTTGCCCCTGTAGCCTGGAGGAAGCTAACCGGCCGGTAGCCATCGAAGGCAACTTCGGTATATGGCCCGTCATGGCAAACGGCGAGGTCATATCTCTTGGCGAAAGCGACTACCCTGTCAAAGAAATCAAGGCCTGCCACCGCCGCAGTGGGATTGTTGGGATAGCTTATCCACAGGATTTTGGCCTTTCGAGCTATGTCTTGGGGTATGGCATCCAGATCGGGCAAAAACTCGTTCTCCTCGGTGAGAGGCATATAGTGCGAAAAACCGCCGGCGAACATGGTGCCCATGCGGTAGACGGGGTATGCCGGGTCGGGCACCAGGGCGATATCTCCGTGGTCGATGAAGCAGAGGGCGATATGGGCTATTCCCTCCTTGGCCCCGATGAGGGGCAACACCTCCCTATCGGGATCAAGGGTGACGCCGAATCTAGCCTCATACCAATCGGCGATGGCGCGGCGCAGCTCGGGAAGCCCCTCCGACTCGGGGTAGCGATGGTTGGCCGGGTCGCGGGCTGCCTGACAAAGGCGCTCGATGACATGGTGAGGGGTGGGGATATCGGGGTCACCGATGGCCAGGCTGATCACATCCTCCCCCTTTGCCCTCTTCTGGGCGATCTTCCTCGATATCTCCACGAATAGATAGGGTGGCAGCTCCTGGATACGCTTCGCCATTCGCATTTTTTCGACCTCTATTTAAGAGCCAAATTTGGCCTTCAAAGCCTCCAGCACATGCTCATCCCAGCTTGCCTGCTGCCAGGCCCTGGCACCTGAGATGTCAAGCTTTTCCACATCTATTTTAGCGCCACGGAAGTTGGCATCCTGCAGGTCAGTTCGCGCCAATATTGCGCCGGTTAGGTCGGCGCCGCTTAAATTGGCGCCGCGCAATCTAGCCCGGGTCAAATCTGCGCCCACCAGGCAAGCACCGGATAGGTCGGCATCGGTAAGGTCAGCGCCGTTCAGGTTGGCGTTTTTCAGATTTGCCCCGCTGAGGTCACAAGCAAGCATATCGGCCTGGACCAGAATGGCGTCCGATAGATCGACGCCGCTCAGCACCTCACCTCTAAAGTCGGCGCTTGCCAGGTTTGCTCCTGCCAGGTTTCTTTCGCTCATCTAGCCCTCCATCTATTTTAATTGCCCCAGCCCCTCATGTCCAACCCTAGCCGGGCCACTCGCCAACAAAGACCAAGTTGGCAGGCCCGCTCAACATCACCTCCCCCACCCCATCCCAATCCACAGTGAGATCGCCCCCAGGCAGCATTATATCGACATGACTCTCCACGGCGTCATGAAGTCGGGCGGCGACAGCCACCGCGCAGGCTCCGCTGCCACAGGAGAGGGTCTCCCCTGCCCCACGCTCCCACACCCGCGCCCTCACCTTCTTTCGATCCAGAACGTTGGCAATTTCGAAGTTCACCCTGTTAGGAAAGATGGGATGGTTTTCCACCTCTGGCCCAAGCTCAAGAAGAGGAAAGCCTTCCACTGCCTCCTCCAGGAAGCAGACGGCATGGGGATTGCCCAGGGAGAGGCAGGTGAGGAGCAGCGTTCTGTTTTGTATTGCCAGGGGATAGTCAATGATTATGTCAAGTCCTTGCGCCAGCATTGGTATCTCCTCGGGCTTCAGGCGCGGCATTCCCATCTCTACCTGGATGCCTTCCTTGAGCGCCTTCACCCTCCTGACTCCTCCTAGAGTTTCCACTGCCAGCTCCCCTTCTGCCATTCCCATCTCCATAGCATATATGGCGAGGCATCTCAGCCCGTTGCCGCAGGCCTCAGCCTCCGAGCCGTCGGGGTTGAACATCCTCATCCCCAGATCGGCGACCTTTGAGGGAAGCAAAAGGATGAGCCCATCGGCGCCCACGCCAAAGTGGCGTTGGCACAGGGATATGGCAAGCTGGGGCCAATCCCGCTGCATCTCCCCAGCTTCAATGAGGATGAAATCGTTTCCCGTGGCCTCAACTTTAGCGAATTTCATCTTTTCGTCCTATTTCGCAGCAAATCCTCCGATGAGGCTCCTGATTGGCTCCCCGATCTCATCCCTTACGTCAAACCACTGAATCCCCTCGTCCTTGGGGCGAAACCAGGCATATTGATGGCGGGCTATGCGGTGAGTCTCGAACTTTGTTCGCTGCACCGCTTCGGCCAGGTCTATCTCTCCCCTGAGATACTGCCCTATCTGGCTGTAGCCAACCCCTGACATCGCAGGCAGGTCAAAGCCATAGCCCATGTTGAGCAGCCCCTCCACTTCCTGAACCAACCCCCGCTCTATCATGCCATCGACGCGAGAATCTATCCTGCAATACAGGTCCCCTCTATCAGTGGTAAGCCCGATGACCAGGGTCCGAAAAGGGGGCTCGCTTCTTTGAAGCTCAGAAAAGGGGACGCCGGCGTGCCTTGAGACCTCGATAGCCCTGATCAGGCGGCGGATATTGTGAGGGTCGATTCTCCTTGCCGCTTCGGGGTCGCTCTGCTTCAGCTCCTCATAGAGCGCCATACAACCTTCCCTTGCCGCTCTCTGCTCCAAGCCGCGCCGTAGCTCAGCATCGGGGGGAACCTGAGGGATGTGAAACCCCCCGATCACCGCCCTGACATAGAGGCCGCTGCCACCGACCAGGAGCGCCAGCTTCCCCCTTTGCTGGATATCCTCCACCGCCCGGTATGCCATCTGCTGATAAAGGGCGAGGTTAAAATCCTCATCGGGATCTACCACATCGATAAGATGATGAGGGACGAGGGCGCGCTCCTTGGGGGTTGGCTTGGCCGTGCCGATGTCCATATAGCGATAGACCTGGCGGCTGTCGGCATTCACGATCTCGCCGTGGAAGAGTTGAGCCAGATGAATTGCCAGCTTGCTCTTTCCCACCGCGGTGGGGCCCACGATAGCAACCAGGTGGCTCATTTCCCCTTCTTGATGGCCGCTGACTGCTCCGCAATGCTCAAGAATTCCTCTGCCTTGATGCTTGCTCCCCCTACCAGGGCGCCATCGATCTCCGGCTGTTCTATAAAGCCAGCGATATTGGATGCGGTCACGCTGCCTCCATAGAGGATACGCACCCCCTGAGCCACCTCTTCACCATAAAGCTCGGCCAGCCGGCGGCGAAGTAGCGCGATGGTCTCGTTGGAATCATGCGGGGTTGCCGCTTTACCGGTGCCGATGGCCCATATCGGCTCATAGGCGATGACCAATCCCTGGGGCGAGCTGATCCCCTCCAGCGCCCCTCTCACCTGCCTGGTGACCACCTCCTCGGTCTTTCCCGCCTCCTTCTCCTCCAGCCTCTCGCCAAGGCACAGGATGGGCATTAACCCCGCCTTGAGCGCCGCTTTAACCTTTTTGTTCACCACCTGGTCAGTCTCGCCGAAGTATTGCCTGCGCTCTGAGTGCCCCAGAATAACGTAATCGCAAAGCGCGGAAAGCATCAGTGGGGAGACCTCTCCGGTATAGGCCCCCTCCTCCTCGAAATACATATTCTGCGCCCCAAGCCTTATCGAGGTCCCCTGGATAATTTGCCTTATCACTGCCAGGGAAATGAAAGGGGGGCAAACCACCTTCTCTATGCCCTCCATGCGGTCAAGCCTCTCCTTCATCTGCCTCACCAGGGCGGAGGCTTCAGCCACTGTGGTATGCATCTTCCAGTTGCCGGCGATAAACGGTGTTCTCATCTCAGGCTCCAAATTTCTTAAGCTTGAGGGCGTTGGCCAGGGCCAGGGGCATAACATCGGTAGCGGGGAACCTTCCCATAGACCCAAAGCTACAGGCTCTCTCCGAGAACTGCTCCACCCCATCGGGGCGGCACCATCGGGAGCGGAGAAGGAAGGGAAGGGGGTGCCAACTATGCCCTTTGAGCAATGCCGGGGTGGAATGATCCCCGGTGACGATGATGACATCCGGGTCGAGGGCGATGAGTCGAGGAAGGGCAGCATCCACCTCCTCGATGACCCGAGCCTTTCGGTCGAAGTCGCCGTCCTCGCCAGCCATATCGGTCTCCTTAATATGGATGAAGAAGTAATCATAGCTATCATAATTCTGAGCCAGGGTGGCGAGCTCCTCCTCGATGCTAGCCCCGGTGGGCAGGACCTCCATGCCCACGACCTTGGCCAGCCCACGATACATGGGATAAGGGGCGATGGCAGCGGCCCTTAGTTTATAGACCTCGCTCATGGGGGGAAATTGGGGGTAGCGGGAAAAGCCCCTGAGCAGCACCATGTTGGTGGGGTATTGGTCAGCCAATGTAGCCTTCGCCTTGGCCACAAATTCATTGGCAATACTGGCAGCCTTAGCCGCCCCTGAAGAAAGGGGAACCACAGCCTTGGGCTCAACCCCCACCTGCTGAGGGTCGGAATCGCTCAGCTCGCTGGAGAGCCCTTCCCCGCGGAAAACGGCCACAAAGCGATGCTCCTTCACCGGCAGGACGAAAAGCGTCACCCCTTCTATGGTAAGTCCATCCAGCATGCGGCATAACTGGGAGCACCTCTGGGTGGAGATGCGCCCGGCGCGGCGATCGGTGACCAGGCCGCTTCCATCGACGGTGCAGAAGTTCCCCCGGGCAGCAACATCCCTTTCCTCGAACTGGAAGTCTATGCCCAGGGCCTCCAAGACGCCACGCCCCACCATAAACCTCAACGGGTCGTATCCGAAGAGGGCGAGATGACCGGGGGCGCTTCCGGGGGTAATCCCCGGGCTCACCGGATCCATCAGTCCACAGATTCCATCCTTTGCCAGGGCATCGAGGTTTGGGGTTGTGGCCGACTCCAGCTCCGTCCTTCCCGTCTGGGGATGGGGCAGCCCCCCCAGGCCATCGATGATCAGAAGCACGATCTTTGAGGGGGTGGAGCTGGCAATGTCCTTAATCTGGTCAAGCCCGATCATCGGCTCTCCTTATCCAGGAGAACTGCCATCCCGGGGAGGGTTTTCCCCTCGAGGATTCTCAGCGATGCCCCTCCCCCCGTGGAGACATGGGTTATCTTTTCCACCAGGCCCATCTCCTGAACCGCCTCGGCGGTGGAGCCGCCGCCGATGATGGTGATGGCATCCAGGCCTGCCAGCAGGTGGGCGATGGCAGCGGTGCCCTTGGCGAACTTGGGGAACTCAAAGACGCCCACCGGGCCATTCCAGATAATGGTCTTGCATTTGCGCAGCTTCGCCTCAAAGAGCTCGATGGTTTTGGGGCCGATGTCCATAACATACCACCCCGCAGGTACGCTGGCGATGGGAACCACCTTGGAACGGGCATCAGCACCAAACCGGTCAGCAACCACCACATCGGAGGGCAAAAGGAGATGAACCCCTTTTTGTGCTGCCTTCTCCACCAGCCACTGCGCCAGGTCAAGCTTGTCTTCCTTCACCATGGATCGGCCGACATCGTATTTCAACGCCCTGAGGAAGGTGGAGCCAAGGCCCCCGGCAATGAGCACGGAATCAACCCTTTCCAGCACATACTCCAGAACGCCTATCTTGTCGCTTATCTTCGCCCCTCCAATGAGGGCACCCAGGGGGCGCTCAGGCTCATCCAGCGCCTTTGTCATGATATCGATCTCCTTTTCCATCAGGAAGCCGGCCACCGCTGGCAGATAGCTGGCAATGCCCACCGTGGAGGCGTGCGAGCGGTGGGCAGCGCCAAAGGCATCGTTGACAGAGACATCGGCCAGCCGAGCCAGCGCCTGGGCAAAGCCGGGGTCGTTCTGCTCCTCCTCGGGGTGAAAGCGGAGGTTCTCCAGGAGAAGGAGCTCACCTTCCTTAAGCTTTGTCACTGCCTCCTCCACCTCGGGGCCAATGCAATCCTTTGCCATTTTCACTGGGGCGCCGATGAGTTGGGACAGTCGCTCCCCTACCGGGGCGAGCCTGAGCTTCTCCACCACCTTCCCCTGGGGACGCCCGAAATGGGAGCAAAGGATTATCTTCGCCTTACTATCCATGAGATAACGGATGGTGGGGAGCACTGCCATAATTCGGGTGTCATCGGTGATCTGGCCGCTCTCCTCATCTATGGGAACGTTGAAATCAACCCTGATCAGAACCCTTTTGCCGCTGACATCGATATCCCTGACGGTTTTCTTGTTCATCTACCCTCCTTGTGGATATCCTCCAGCCTTTGCTTTATCCTTCTCGCTTCCTCCACCGCCTTTGGGTCAGCATCAAAGACGCCCATCCCCTTCAGATCGGCCTCGATGATCTTGGGACTATAGTTTATGAAGCCCAGCACCTCATAATCGGGCATGCTTTCGACGATAAAACGGCGCTCATCATCGCTTCTGGTCTTTGAGCCAACGACGTAGCATCTCTTGATGCCCAGGTCCTTTGCCAGGCTGGTGATCGCCTCCGCTGTCTGGATGCTCCTCCTGCCCGGCTCAACTACGATGATAAAGGCATTCACCGCATGAGCTGTCCCCCGACCCAGATGCTCCACCCCGGCATCCATGTCCAGGATCACCACCTCAGACTCCCGGAGCAGCAGGTGGTTCATCAGGTTCCTCAGCAAAGCGCTCTCGGGGCACATACAGCCGCCACCCCCCTTCTTCACCGTGCCCATGATGAGGAGCTTCACCCCGTTTATGGTTGCCGAAAACCTGTCCGGGATGTCGTCAACTCTAGGATTAAGCTTGAAGAAGGGGACTTGGGCACCTGGCTTCGCTCCAGTGCGCTCCTCGACCAGGTCCTTCATCTCGGCGATGGGGGTAATCCTTCTTGCCTCATCCTGGGGGAGGCCAAGGGCTGAGGCGAGGTTGGCATCGGGGTTGGCATCTATGGCCAACACCGTATTGCCTTCAGCGGCGTAAAGCCTTGCCAATAGGCTGGCCACGGTGGTCTTGCCCACGCCGCCCTTCCCCGTGATCGCCAGCTTCATCTTTTTTCACCCCTTTTCAATATTCCCGCTCCACCAGGAAGGTGGTTACCTCCCTCAGCTCCTCTTTGGCTTTGGGGGAAAGCTCCGCCCCATCAAGCTCCACCAGCGCCTCCCGATAGTAATCTTTAGCCTTCTCCCGGCAATACTCCCTAGCTCCGAGGTGTTCCAGGATCTGAATCACCTTATCGACGTCCTCAGCATCCACCGCCCCTTTCCCATAGATGCTCAACAGCCCCTCCCTTTCCTTTCCCCCTGCTTCCTTCAAGGCATAGAGCACGGGGAGGGTCTTCTTTTTCCTCCTGATATCGCTGGGTGAGGAATCGCCCCAGATGCCGAGGATGTCGTCCTGAATCTGATAGGCCAGCCCCAGCTTTCTGCCCAGGCGGCGAAACCTCTGCACCAGGCTCTCGTCCTCGGTGCCCAATAGAGCACCAAGCTCAAAGGAACAGCCGATGAGGGCAGCGGTCTTGCGGTCGATCATGTCCAAATAGGCATCGAGATTTACGTCAAACCTGCTCTCATAGGAAATGTCCAGATACTGCCCCTGGCAAAGCTCAAGGCAGGCCTCATCTAGGATGCGGGCTGCCCTGATGACCCTCCCCGGGCTAGCCCCCCTCCCCTCCAGCCTCAACATGGCAAGGCCAGCCAGGGCATGCATGGCATCCCCGGCATTTATTGCCTGCGCCTCGCCCCATAGCCGCCACAGGGTGGCTCGATGGCGGCGCTCCTCGTCGGCATCCTCGATGTCGTCGTGAATCAGGGAGAAATTGTGGAGCAGCTCCACCGCCGCCGCTGCGGGAAGGGCAACCCGCCACTGGCCCCCCACCGCCTCACAGGAGAGGAGGCACAGGGTGGGGCGCACCAGCTTGCCACCCTCGCCCTTGCGGGGGTGACCCTCCTCATCGACCCAACCCAGGTGGTAGCGCATCATGTGGTAGAGAGCCGAGCTATTGCTGCCAAGGACGGAGGCTAGCTCGGTGGCGATTTCCCCTCGGTAGCGATGAAAAGCCTGGGGCAGTTCCATAGATCAAACTCATCCTGTGGGCTTGGCCTTTAGCGGATGGCTGAGCTCGGGGAAGGAGGTGAGAACCCGATTCGCTATCCCCTCAGCATCCAGATGGTACTTGGCGCGGAGCGTTGCCTGAGGTCCATGCTCCACGAACTGGTCGGGGAGCCCGATGCACTCCACCTTTAGCCCGGGAATACCGCTCAGAAGCCCAACCACAGCACTGCCAAAGCCGCCCCAGAGGGCATTCTCCTCAACGGTAACCACCCTTTTGGTATCACCGGCTAGATCCAGGATCAGGGAGGAGTCGAGGGGCTTGGCAAATCGGGCATTTACCACGGTGCATTCTATCCCCTTCCCCGCCAGCCTTTGGGCTGCCTCCAGGGAAGAGGCCACGCTAACCCCGATGGCAAGAATCGCCACATCCCCTCCCTGCCTGAGCACCTCTCCCTTTCCGATGGGGATTTCCCGGAGTTCCTCATCCAGGGCCACCCCCAGGGTGGAACCCCTGGGATAGCGCAGGGCAAAGGGGCGATTTGCCCTCACCGCGGTATAGAGCAGGTGCTGAAGCTCGTTTTCATCCTTAGGGGCGGCGACCACCATATTGGGGATAAAGGCGAGGTAGGAAAGGTCGAAGGCTCCCTGATGGGTCTTGCCATCCTCGCCCACAATGCCACCGCGATCGATGGCGAAGATCACCGGCAGCTCCTGGATGCAGACATCGTGGATTATCTGATCCACGGCCCGCTGCAGGAATGTAGAATATATGGCGACGACGGGGATATAGCCCTGGGTGGCAAGCCCGGCGGCAAAGGTAACGGCGTGCTGCTCGCAGATGCCCACATCGAAGACCCTATCCGGAAATTCAGCGGCCACCATGCTGAGCTCGGTGCCCTCACCCATGGCCGCGGTGATGGCCACTATTTTGGGGTTCTCCCTGGCCAGCCGGAGCAACGTTCTGCCGAAAACCTGGCTATAGGAAAGGGAGGCCTTCTTGCCCGTGGTGGGCGAAATGCCATGAAAGCCGATGGCATCCTCCTCTGCGGGGCTATGCCCCTTTCCTTTCTGGGTGATCACGTGGACCAGGGTTGGCCCATGGGAGTGGTCCCTAACCTGGGAAAGGGCCGCTTCCAGCTCGGCGATGTCATGCCCATCTATGGGCCCGATATACGAAAACCCCAGCTCCTCCCAGAAAACGGAGGGGATGATCATACCCTTAAACCCCTTCTTGACCCTTGCCCCCACTTCCCAGACCCGGGTTCCCAGGGGAAGCTTCACCACCGCCTGCTTTGCCTCTTCTTTGGCCTGGTGGTAGCGGCGGTCCAGCCTGAGTCGATAGAAGAGCTTTGATAGGCCACCAACGCTGGGGGAAATGGCCATCCCATTATCGTTGAGCACCACGATGAGCCTTGTGCCCAGATGCCCCGCCTGGTTCAGCGCCTCGAAGGCCATCCCCCCCGTCATGGCTCCATCTCCTATAACCGCCACCACATGATGGCTTTCCCCCGCCAGATCGCGAGCGATGCCCATGCCCAGCGCCGCTGAGATGGAGGTGCTGGCATGCCCGGTACCGAAGGAATCATGGGGGCTCTCGGCCCTCTCGGGGAAGCCACTGAGCCCACCATGCTGGCGAATGGTGGGAAAGAGTCCCTTGCGCCCGGTGAGCAGCTTATGGGCATAGCTTTGATGGCCTACATCCCAAACGATCTTATCCTGAGGGCTGTTGAAGCACCGGTGTAAGGCGATGGTGAGCTCCACCACCCCGAGGCTGGCGGCGAGATGACCACCCTTGGCGGTCACTATGTCCACAATATCATGGCGAATCTCAGCAGCAAGCTGGTTCAGCTCCGCCATGCTCAATCCCTTTAGGTCCTCAGGCTGGTCGACGCTATCCAATATGCGAGACATAATACCCCGGTAAGTCAAGAAATCTTAGCAGCGGGGGCTGAGATTGTCAAGGAAGGCCTCATCCCTCCTAATAGGGCTTGACGCCCAAAATCCCCTCAATTTCCTGCCTCGGTATCGCCCCCTCCCTCAATATCCTGGGTGCTTCGCCGGTTAGATCGACCACCGTAGAATCCAGGCCACCGGGGCACCGGCCGCCATCGATCACCAGGTCAACCCGGTCCCCCATCTGCTCATGAACCTCCGCGGCGGTTAGCGGGCTGGGGGAACCGGTGAGATTGGCGCTGGTTCCGGTGATGGGGGCACCCAGCCCCTGGATAAGGGCGATGGGCACGGGGTGATGGGGCACCCTGAGGGCAACCTTTTCGCCCCCTCCAGTTACCACCCCCGATACTGAAGGCGCTTTATATAAAACCATGGTCAAGCCCCCGGGAAGGAACCTCTCTGCCAGGTGCCAGGCAACGGGGGGCACATCCCGGGCAAAGCTCTCAATCTGGGAGATATGGGAAAGGAGCAAAGGGAGGGCAAGGTGGCGAGGCCGCCCCTTGGCTTCATAGACCCTGATCACCGCCTCCTCATCCGAGGCTTTGGCACCCAGGCCATAGACGGTGTCGGTGGGGAAGGCGACGATGCCCCCATTCCTCAGGATGTCTATAGCTCGCCCGATCTGCCCTTCCATCTTGACGCCAGTATACCACAGTGATAAGCTTTGGTCGAGGATGGAAGGAAAAAGGGATAGCTTTCGGGTAAGCACCAGCGATGACCTGGAGGTCTCCACCTATCTGGAAATCGCTAAGGAGAAGGGTGGCGAGCAGCCCATCCCCGAGAAGGCACCCGAGGTGGATCGTGGGGCGGTGGTGGTTATCGACTTCGGGTCGCAATACAGCATGCTCATCGCCAGGAGGGTGAGGGAGTGCCGGGTCTATTGCGAGATCCTCCCCCACGATGCCCCGTGGCAAAGGGTTGCCTCCCTCAAGCCCAGGGGGTTCATCTTCTCGGGAGGGCCCGCCAGCGTCTATGAGCCAGGGGTGCCCCTGGCCCCATCCTATGTCTATGAAACCCACCTTCCCATATTGGGGATCTGCTATGGGATGCAGGTGCTCGCCCATCAACTGGGGGGGAAGGTTGCCCTGGGAACAAAACACGAGTATGGCCATGCTATCCTTCATCAGGGGGATGTGGAATCGCCCATCTTCGCCGATCTGCCCCCTTCCCTGCCGGTTTGGATGAGCCATGGCGATCAGATCTTAGAGATGCCTCCGGGGTTCACCGTCCTCGGCTACACCGAGAACTCCCCCATTGCGGTGATGGGAAATGAGTACGGGATCATCGGGCTTCAGTTTCACCCCGAGGTAGCCCATACCCCTCAGGGAAAGGAAATCCTGAAGAACTTCCTTTACCGAATCTGTGGCTGTAGCGGCAACTGGACCCCCGCTAGCTTCATTGCCGAGAGCGTGGAAAGGATCAGAAAGCAGGTGGGTGGGGGCAGGGTTATCTGTGCCCTCTCTGGAGGCGTTGATTCGGCGGTTACCGCTGCCCTGATTCACCGTGCCATAGGCGATCAGCTAACCTGCATCTTCGTAAACAATGGCCTTTTGCGCCGCGAGGAGGCGGAGAGAACCCTCAACACCTTCCAGCGCAACCTGAAGATGAACATCATCTACGTCGATGCCACCGAGAGGTTCCTCCAGCGGCTGGAGGGGGTGGTCGACCCCGAGGCGAAACGCCGCGTGGTGGGGGAGGAGTTTATTCAGGTTTTCGAGGAGGAGGCAGCCAAGCTGGGCAGGGTTGATTTTCTGGCTCAGGGCACCCTTTACCCCGATGTCATCGAGAGCACCACCCCTGAGAGCAAGGCCTCGGCGAAGATAAAGACCCATCACAATGTTGGCGCCCTGCCCACCAAGATGACCTTCTCCTTGATCGAGCCGCTACGCTACCTGTTCAAGGATGAGGTGAGGGAGGTGGGGCTTGAGCTGGGTATGCCCGAGGAGATGGTATGGCGGCAGCCCTTCCCCGGACCGGGGCTTGCCATCCGCATCATCGGCGAGGTGACCAAAGACAGGCTGGAGATACTCAGGGCTGCCGACTGGGTGGTGATGAACGAGATAAAGAAGGCGAAGCTATACCGCCAGCTCTGGCAGAGCTTCGCCGTGCTCACCGATACCAGGAGCGTGGGGGTGATGGGGGATTTCCGCACCTACGGTCATCTGGTGGCCATTCGCGCCGTAACCAGTGAGGATGCAATGACCGCTGACTGGGCCCGCCTCCCCTACGACCTTTTGGCACGCATCTCAAATCGCATCGTAAACGAGGTGTCGGGGGTGAATCGGGTGGTTTATGATATCTGTTCAAAGCCCCCCTCCACCATAGAGTGGGAATAGGAAAGGAAGGTGATGGATGAGCTACCAATATGAAAGTGACGAAGGCGTAGAGATTGACCTGGAGATGCTCCGGGATGACCTCGTTGGGGAGTTGCAGGCGATCAATCAGTATCAGGACCATATCGACACCATAGGGGATGAAGAGGGAAGGCGAGTTCTGGAGCACATTCGCGACGATGAGAAGGAGCATGTCGCCGAGCTGATGAAGCTGCTCCAGAGGCTGGATCCCACCCAGGCGGAGAAGTTCAAAAAAGAGGATTTGTAATTCTGCCATGAAGGTGCTGGTCATCGGGGGGGGGCCAGAGAGCATTCCCTGGTGTGGAAGTTGAGCCAGAGCCCAAAGGTCAAGGAGATCTACGTAGCTCCGGGAAATGCGGGAACCGGCCTCATAGCTCAGAACCTCGATATTAAGGCCACCGACCTTGAGGCGCTCGCTCAGGCAGTTCAAGAACGAAAAATTGACCTCGCCGTTGTGGGGCCGGAAGCGCCGCTGGCTATGGGAATCGCGGATCTATTTCAGAGCCGGGGCATCCCATGTTTTGGTCCCACCAGGGAAGCGACCAGGATAGAATCGAGCAAGGTCTTCGCTAAGGAGCTGATGCAGAAATATGGCATCCCTTGCGCCCAGAGCCGAATTTTTTCCTCCTTCAGTGAGGCAAAAGCCTATGTGGAGGCTCAGCATCCACCCATCGTGGTGAAGGCGGACGGGCTGGCGGCAGGGAAAGGGAGCATAGTGGCCCAGTCCAGGGAGGAGGCGCTGGCCGCCCTCTCCGAGATCATGGAGCAGCATATCTTCGGCAGCGCCGGCGACCAGGTGCTGGTGGAGGAGTGCCTTGAGGGAAAGGAGGTAAGCCTTCTCGCCTTCACCGATGGCAAGACCGTTGTCTCCATGGTGCCCGCCTGCGACTACAAGAGGGTTTTCGATGGCGACCTGGGTCCCAACACCGGGGGAATGGGGGGCTATAGCCCCCCAAATTTCTTCGATGAGGCGCTGATGGATAGGGTTAAGCACACCATCCTTGAACCAACCGTAAGGGCGATGGCGAGGGAGGGGAAGCCCTATAAGGGGGTGCTCTACGCCGGGCTGATGCTCACTAAACAGGGGCCAAAGGTACTGGAGTTTAACGCCCGTTTTGGCGACCCCGAGAACCAGGTGATGATCCCCCGCCTCAACGGCGACCTGGTGGAGATCATGCTGGCGGTGCTCGATGGCACCCTGGAGCGGACGAGGGTGGAGTGGAGCGATGAGGCCTGCGTTGGCGTGGTCATGGCCTCGGGGGGCTATCCCGGCAGCTACAATACCAGCTTCCCCATCGAGGGGCTGGATAAGGTGGATGAGGATATCCTGGTTTTTCACGCCGGGACAAAGGCAAAAGGAGACAGGATATATACCGATGGGGGCAGGGTGCTCACCGTTGCCGCTACGGGGAAGGACATCGCCGAGGCGAGAAACAAGGTTTATCATAATATCCCCCGCATCCACTTCGAGGGCTGCCATTTTCGCACCGACATCGCAGCAAGGGAACTGGAGGGCTAGCTATGCCACTGGTGGGCGTGGTCATGGGAAGCAGAACCGATGAGCCGTTGATGAAGCCAGCGCTGGATACGCTTGAGGAGCTGGGCATCGAATATGAGGTCTCGGTCGTCTCGGCACATCGAAACCCGGAAAGGGCCAGGGAGTACGGGATGAAGGCGCAGGGGCGTGGTCTTGAGGTGATCATTGCCGGCGCCGGAGGGGCAGCGCACCTGCCCGGCGTTCTCGCCAGCTGGACCACCCTTCCTGTCATTGGCGTTCCCCTGGCCAGGGGCGAGCTCAAGGGGATGGATGCCCTCTATTCCATGGCTCAGATGCCTGCCGGGGTTCCCGTTGCCTGTGTTGCCATCGATGGGGCAAAAAACGCAGCCCTGCTGGCAGCCGCCATCCTCGCCTTAAAGCACGAAGAAATAAAGAAAGCCTTTGAAAAATATCGGCAAAGCCTATCGCAGGGCTAGAATTATCCGAAAAAGCAAACAGGACGAAAAAAGATGATTGAACGCTATTCAAGGCCCCAGATGAAGAAGGTCTGGTCGGATGAGAGCAAGTTCGATAAGTGGCTTCAGGTGGAGATCGCCGTCTGCGAGGCCTGGGCTGAGCTGGGGGAAATCCCCAAGGATGCCGTCCCCAAGATCAAGGAGGCGCGCTATGACCTGAAGCGCATCGAGGAGATCCTCAAGCAGACCCACCACGACATGACTGCCTTCCTGGGGTCGGTGGCGGAGAGCCTGGGGGAGGAGAGCCGCTTCATTCACCTCGGGCTTACCTCCTCCGATATCATGGACACCGCTTTGAGCCTGCAACTGGTGGAGGCCGCAGACCTGCTGGCCGAGGACATAGATGAGCTTATCCAGGTTCTTAAACAGAGGGCGGTAGAGCACAAGCATACCATAATGATGGGGCGAACCCACGGCGTCCATGCCGAGCCCACCACCTTCGGCCTCAAGCTCGCCCTGTGGGTGGAGGAGATGAGGAGGAATGCCCACAGGCTTGCCGAGGCAAAGAAGGCGATTTCCGTGGGCAAGATATCAGGAGCAGTAGGCACTTATGCTTCAGTTTCGCCCGAGGTCGAAAAAAGGGCCTGCGCCAAGCTGGGGCTGGAGCCAGCGCCCATATCCAGCCAGATCGTGCAGCGCGACCGCCATGCCCAGTTCATGACCACCCTGGCCATCATCGCCAGCTCCCTGGAGAAGTTTGCCACTGAGATCAGGGGGCTGCAGCGGACGGAGATACTGGAGGCGGAGGAGCCCTTCGAGCCGGGGCAGACCGGCTCCTCGGCGATGCCCCACAAGCGAAACCCCGAGCTCTGCGAGCGAATCTGTGGCCTGGCCAGGCTGGTTCGAGGGAATGCCCTGGCATCCCTGGAGAACATCTCCCTGTGGCATGAGCGCGACATCAGCCATTCCTCGACGGAGCGAATAATCCTCCCCGACTCCTGCCTGGTGGTGGACTATGCCCTCTCCCTGTTCACCTATATTATGAAGGGGCTTCAGGTATATCCAGAGCACATGAGGCAAAACCTGGACGTCAGCAGGGGGCTGGTCTTCTCGCAGCGGGTGCTCATTGCCCTCATCGAAAAGGGGCTGAGCCGTGGGCAGGCATATGAACTGGTGCAGCGAAATGCGATGCAGGCCTGGAAAGAGAGGGCGGATTTCCTCAGTTTGCTTCAGAGCGACCCCGATGTAAGTAAGCATCTTTCCAAATCTGACCTTGACGGTTTATTCGACTACGGATTTTTCCTGCGCCATGTGGACGAGATTTTCGCCAGGCTGGGGCTATAATAACGTGTGGGGTGGTTTTGGGAATCATGGCAAATCAGAGCAGCGGCAAAGACTTATATGCCATCTATGACACTTGCATAGCTAAAATCGATGAGGTTCTTAGCTTTTACTATCCAGCTGACGAATTCTTCAAAGGAGCTACATATGAATTTGAAGATAGATTTCTACAAGAAAGCAACAGGATGGAACAAATTCTAACAGAATGGCGCAACTTCTACACAAGGGCAGGCCCACTAAACCTGCCTTCGGATCCAGAAACCCACCTCAATGATATCAAGGCCATTTGTGAAAAGTCTCTTAAGGAAACGTGGGCTATTATTTGCTCCCTTGACCATTCACGACGAGATTTATTATGCAAACTCTCTCTGGTTTATGTGGTTGGCTTATTTGAAGCGTTTTTCACAGACTCGGTTGAACAGGTTCTGAGCAAAAGCCAGCTGGAGAAATTCAAAAAACTTAGCTTCAGAAACCAAGTAAGTTATCTCCAGAGTCTCGACATAGATATAGATGACTCGCAAGTAAAGACGTCGGAAATTGACGAAGTGTTTGCCCGAAGAAACTTACTCCTGCATTGTGGGGGAAAGGTGGACAAACGCTACCTCGACCGTGTAGGGTATTCCCCTTATAAGGAGAGTGAAGAGATTCCCGTTGATGAAGAGTATTTTCGCAGAGCTGCTTACAGCTTCAGAAGGTTGGCTGAATATCTGTACGGGGTATTCAAAGCCAAACAAGAGGGGAATTATGGAACTGCTACTTGAAACCGATCTGCCCAACCTTTACCGCAGGGGCAAGGTGCGGGATACCTATGATATGGGCGATAGGTTGCTGATGATCTCCACCGACCGCATCTCCGCCTTCGATGTGGTGCTGCCCTGCGGCATCCCCGATAAGGGAATCGTCTTGAACCAGCTTTCCGCCTTCTGGTTCGAGAAGACGGCGCACCTGGTGCCCAACCATCTGCTGGAGGTGGTGGACGATGCGGAGTGGCTCAATCGGGTTTACGGGGAGAAGGTTTGCGTCTCCTATTATTCCTTCCCCCCTTATGTCGCCCGCCGCTCCATGATAGTGAGGAAGGCGGAGCGCATCGATATCGAGTGCGTTGTCCGAGGCTACCTCTCAGGCTCGGCCTGGGCCGAGTACAAGGAGAGGGGTGCTATCGGGGACATCCACCTTCCCCCGGGATTGGCGGAGAGCGAAAAATTCCCCGAGCCCATCTTCACCCCGACCACCAAGGCGGCAACTGGGCATGATGAGCCAGTCTCGCTGGATGATATGAAAGGGCTCATTGGCGAAGGGCGAACGCGAGAGATCGTGGAGAAGAGCATGGCCATATACCGCTATGCCCTTGACTTCGCCCTGGAGCGGGGGATCATCATCGCCGATACCAAAATGGAATTCGGGCTGGTGGACGGCGAGGTGATACTGATAGACGAGCTTCTGACCCCGGACTCCAGCCGCTTCTGGGATGCAGCCCATTATGAGGCGGGGCGCCCCCAGCCAAGCTTCGATAAGCAGCCGGTGAGGGACTGGCTCGTCCAGTCGGGGTGGAATAAAGAGCCCCCGGCGCCCGTTCTGCCCCCGGATGTCATCGAGCAGACCTCAAAGCGATATCGGGAGGCATATCGCCGGCTGACCGGAAAGGAAATCTAGCCTTCGATTACCCCCTTGGTGCTGGGCACTTTTCGCCCTAGGCGCTCATCGATTTTAGTCGCGGCATCCAATGCCCGGCCCAGAGCCTTGAAGATCGCCTCCGCCTTGTGATGGTCGTCCTCGCCAGAGAGCAGCCTGGCATGGAGATTGAGCCGCCCTTCGATGGCAAAGGTTTTCAGAAAGTGGGCCACCAGGTCGCTCTCCAGGTCTCCGATCTTCTTCCTCTTGAATCGAGCCTCGATGGCGGCATATCCCCTGCCCCCAACATCTATCGCCACCATGGCTAGCACCTCATCCATAGGCACAATGGCATGAGCCATACGGGCAATGCCTTTCCCTTCGCCCAGGGCTTTTCTCAGGGCCTGCCCCAGGCAAATAGCCACGTCCTCTACTACGTGGTGCTGGTCCTCTCCCGAAGCTTTAATCTTTATGTCAAATAACCCGTGCTGAGCGATGTGGGTGAGCATGTGGTTGAACATCTTAATGCCGGTATTTATCTCGAATTTGCCTTTGCCATCTACCAACAGCTCCACGCTGATCTTGGTTTCGGTGGTATCGCGGGTGATAACGGCTTTTCTCTCAGCCACTGCGCTTTCCTCCTACCTCTGAAAGTGCCTCCATGAGGGCATCGGTGTGCTCTGGCCTGCCTACGCTGATGCGAAGGGAGTTTCGTAGTAGCGGGGTGTCGAAATGGCGCACGAATATGCCCTTCTGCTTTAGCCCTTGGTGAATTCGCTCCGCATTCCCCTCAACCACAGCACAAAAGATGAAATTGGCCTGGGAGGGGAAGGGCTTGAGGAACTTGAGTCGCTTAAGCTGGGCAAAAAGCCGCTCCCTCTCCGCAAGGATGGCCTTCACTGAAGCCTGGAGATGCTCCAGGTCTTCCAGGGATTCCTTAACCGCGAGCTGAGCCGCCAGGTTCACATTATAGGGCTGCTTTATCTTCAGGATCTGCTCGGCGATGAGGGTGGGGAAGATTCCATAGCCAATCCTCAGCCCGGCAAGCCCGGCCCACTTGCTGAAGCTGCGCAAAACGATGAGGTTTTCATGCTGGGGAACCAGAGGGGCAACGGTGACCCCGCTAAATTCATAGTACGCCTCATCCACCACCACCACGATTCCCGCCTCCACCAGCTCCAGGATATCCCGCTCCGGGGCGACATTTCCGGTGGGGTTATTGGGCGAGGCGATGAAGACGAGCTTGGTTTTCTCATCTATGGCTTCCTTTATCGCCGCCACGTCGATGGCGTAGGCCCGGTCGCGGAGCACGCTTACCACCTCACCACCGCAAAGCTCGGTGCTAAAGGGGTACATGCCGAAGGTGGGCACGCAGTTTATCACCCGATCCCCGGGCTCAACGAAAAGGCGAAGCACCAGGTCGATGAGCTCATCGCTGCCGCTGCCGGCCACGATGTGCTTTTCATCCACCCCCACATATCCCTGCAGCGCCCTTCTCACCTCCCTCTGCTCGGGGTCGGGATAGATGTGATACAGGGGATAGCTGGCAAGGGCGCGCTGCACCCGTGGCGAGCAGCCGTAGGGGTTCTCGTTGCCATCCAGCTTTATCAGCTTATCCGGGGGGAGGTTGACTTCCTCGCTGAGGGCCTCCAGGGGAACGATGGGCTGATAGCCCTCGAGCCCCAGAAGGTCACCCCTCATCAGCCCCTTCACCCCTCTTAAAGGATCGGGTTTCATCTCTTGCCCTCCTGCTCGAGTCTTTGCTCCACGGCACGGGCATGGGCGGTGAGCCCCTCGGCCCTGGCGATGGTGGCGGCAGCGGGGCCCAGCGCCTCCAGCTCGCTATCGCTCAAGGCAATCACGCTGGTTGACTTGAGGAAATCGTAAACCCCAAGGGGTGAGCTGAAGCGGGCGCTGCCCCCTGTGGGCAGCACATGGCTCGGCCCGGCAACATAGTCCCCCAGGGTTTCCGGGGAGCTCTCGCCGATGAAGATGGCCCCCACGTTGCGAATCCTATCCACATAAGAAGGGGCATGGCGCACCATCAGCGAGAGGTGCTCGGGGGCATGGAGGTTCACCAGCTCGATGGCCTGCTCCATGTCTTTGACCACGATTATCCTCCCCCTCTGCTGCCAGGATTGGGAGGCGATGGTGCGGCGTTCCAATCCCCTAAGCTGGCGCTCAACCTCTTTATCCACCTCCTCCGCCAGCTTTGAGGAGGTGGTGATGAGGATGGATGAGGAAAGGACATCGTGCTCCGCCTGGGCCAGGAGGTCAGCAGCGCAGAGGGAAGGAGAGGCCGAGTCATCTGCCAGGATCACCGTCTCTGAGGGTCCCGCCAGCCCATCGATATCCACCACGCCAAAGACCATCTTCTTGGCCAGGACGACGAAGATATTGCCCGGTCCGCAGATCTTATCCACCCTGGGGACGGACTGGGTGCCGAAGGCGAGGGCGGCAATTGCCTGAGCGCCGCCTACCTTAAACACCCTATCCACCTGGGCGATGTCGGCTGCCACCAGCGTGGGCGAGGGGATTACACCCCCTTTTCCTGGTGGTGTGGCCAGGACGATCTCCTTGACCCCCGCCACTTTGGCGGGGATGGCGGTCATCAGAACGGTGGATGGATAGCAAGCGGTGCCTCCGGGCGCATATATGCCCACCCTATCCAGGGGGCGAAGGATCTGCCCCAATCCCCCTTGCCTGAATTCCTTCAAGCTGTGGCGCATCTGGGCAAGGTGAAAGGAGCGAACCCTTTGGGCGGCAAGATGGAGGGCTGAAAGAAGCTCCTCGCCTACCTCCCTATAGGCTTTCTCCACCTCCTCCCTGCTCGCCGCCAGGGACTCAAGCTCTACCCCATCGAGCCTTCTGGTGAAGTCCAGAAGGGCAGCATCTCCCCGTTCGCGAACCTCGGTGATGATTCTTTCTACTTCCTGTTTCCTGCTCTCCCCGATTTCAAAGGTCGAGCGCTCTAGAACGGCCTTCGCCTCATCGAAATCCCTAATTATCCTCACCCAGATACTCCTTGGTCACCGCCACGGAATCGGCGACTGCCTTCTCCCTGAAGGCAGCGATTCGCTTGGCGGTGACATACTGAATTGCCCACTCCAGCTTGGCGGGCAGCACGGAGAGGAATTGCTCCAACTGCTGGGGATCCACCTTTTGCCTGGTGAGGAGGAACCTTCGGGCAAAGAAGGGGAAAAGGTCCAGGCTTGGTTCGCGGCTGGTGGCGCTCAAGACGAACTCCGCCCACTGCTTCAAGGCAGGGGCATCGATGAGGGCAAAGCCCTGCCTTGGCTCCCACCGCGAGATTTGAGCCCTGATTTCCTCCATCTTCCCTCTATCCTCCCGCTCACGGCGATCCAGCTCGTACTGGAGGGCCCTGTCCAGCATGTTAGCCATGGGTTCCTGGCTCAGCAGGGAGTAGCTGCCGAAGCAAGGGCGATAGATGTCAAGGACCCACGCCTCATCGGTAACCAGGTGGGATAGATAGCCGGCAACCAGCGACCTGGTTGCCCAATCCAGCCTCTCCCCGTTGGCAAGGGTGGGGTGAACCTCAAAGATGAGCCTTGCCCCGCTCACCGAGCTCTCCCCCTCCAGGTCGAAGAAGTGGGTTTCCTCACGGCTTCCTCCAGTGACGATGTGTACATCGGGCAGGGTGGAACCAAAAAGGTAACTGCCCAGATTCTGGTCTATTACGGGGTGGCGAAGTAGTTCCGCCGCTTCCCTGGCAATGCTCAGGTGAATACAAATGGGAGGCATTTTCCCGAACTTTGGCGCTTTTTTGAACTTTAGCGCTTTGGATTCAACGGCCTTTTATCGCTGTCTCCCCTATGACTTTGATGATATGTTCTATTTTTGCCTTTTTTGCCGGCTGTGACAAGGTCTTAGTGTTGCCGATAAGGCACGCCGCGGAATCAAAAAGGGTGTCGATGATCCTGAGGTTATGCCGGTTTAAGGTTTCCCCGCTCTGGGTGTTTTCGATGAGGAGGTCGGCGTCTTCGGGGAGGAAGGCCTCACTGGCTCCCCAGGTGGGGATCACCTTATAGCGTTCCAGATGTCTATCCCGGGCATACCTGTCGGCGACATTGACATATTCCGAGGCCACCCTTACCGCGGGGATAAGCCCTCCCTTAACCAGCTCCCTCAAATCCATCACATTCCTAACCGCCAGATCGCCGCTCACCACAGCAACAACGCTTACCCTGCCAAATCCCAGATTCAGGATTTCCTCCACCGGGCTTTTGGGAAATCGATAGAGGTGGTCCTTAAGCCAGTCCTGGCCGGTAATCGCCAGATCGAAGTTCTCGTTTGCCACCTGAAGCGGCATATCCTGGGGCCTGATCACCTTTACCGAGACATCGGGAAGCCCCAGGGTGGGGCGGCGAGTCTCCAGCGGCTCGCAGTAGCCATGGAGCCTGAGCCCCGCCCTCTCCAGAAATTCCATGGTGGGGTGCTGCTGGTGACCGTCGGGCAGGGCAAGGCGAACCCTTTTCTCGTCCTGGGGCGCTTTCTCGCCCCTTGCCGCGGCAATGGAGGGCAGAGGAGGCTCCTCTTCGGCCTCCACCTCGAAGGGGCGAAAGGATTTCAGCAGCTCGCTCATGTCGGCATTTGCCAGGCTTTTCCTGTTGGCAATGAGAAAGGCGCTGGAGGTGAGCAGCCGGGCCAGGGGGACAAGGTCGAGACCGTCAAGCCTATCCATCGAGGTTTCTGCCATCAAGGCGAGGTCTGCGCTCTCCGGGGGATAGACCTCAGCCGCCCCCCAGATGGGGAGGATCTTAAATCTCCTTAATCTCAGCCTGAGGGCGAAGGATTCCGCCAGGTTCTGATACTCGCTGACGATGCGTACGGTTTCAAATCCATCCTTGACCTGGGCAAGGGATGAGAACCCGCCATACCTGCTGGCCACCACATAAAGGCTGCTTTTTCCATAGCCCAGATTTGCCAGCTTCACCAGGTCGCCGCTGGGATACTTGGCCAGAAGCTCTTCCACCCAGTCCAGCCCGCAGATGCCCAGATCGTAGTTCCCTATGGCCACCTGAATGGGGATGTCCTTTTCCTGAAACACCTTGAGGAAGAGATCGGGGAATCTGGTGGAACTGGGACGATAAGAGCGAGACTCCTCCTCATAGCCCAGGAGCCCCAGCCCCGCCCTCTCCAGCAAAGCGGCGGTTTCCCCCATAATCCTTCCCTTGGGCAAGGCAAGCCTCAATTTCACCGCGACCTCCCCATCGCCCTCATAATACGCCCCAAGGTAGCTATTTCGCTCCTCTTACCCGTTTTCCGGTCGGTCAATCTGAAGGGACCTTCCCCGGGCACGGAGAGAAGCCAGCGATAACCCGTTGCCCTTTGCCCCAGGTCAAGCTCGGCGAGGTAGCCCGAATCCCTGAGGCGGCGGGCGAGCTCGAGGCAGGATTTGAGACCGTTTACATCCCTTTCCTCAGGGGTGATCAGCACCTTCTCATCGGTGGTCTTCATCTCCGCTTCCACCAGGTCCATGAGCTCGTCCATATAAAGGGCAAAACCCGATGCCGGAACGGCTGGTCCTCCCACCAGGGGGATCAAATCATCATATCTGCCCCCTCCACCAACCCTCCTCGCCGCGGCGTAGAAGCCGAACATGACCCCGGTATAATATTCAAACCCCCTCCCCGAGGGGATATCGATCTGGTAGGGATACCCCATGGCGTCCAAGAGCTGGGCAATGGAGGCCAGGTCGTCGATGCTGGGTTCAAGCCGCACCAGGGCTTTCCCCAAAAGAACCTTGGCATTTTCCAGAAAGCCCGGGGAGCTCCCCTTGACATCCAGTAGAAGGGCGAGGGCCTTCTTCAGGTCGGCATCCTCGGTCTCTATCTCGCCCAGCACCTTTACATTCCCCTCCAGCATCTGGTCCCATATTTCCGTCTGCTCCGCCGTCCCCAGCCCCAGCTCTGCCAACAGCGCCTTGATCAGGCCAGCGTGGGATAGCCTCACCTCCAGTGGGCCTACGCCAAGCCTCTCCAAAACTTCCAGGGCGAGGAGCACCAGCTCCACATCGGCCCAAGGCTGGCCGCTGCCCATGAGCTCAGCGCCGCACTGCCAGCGCTCCCTACTTTCCTCGCCGGTTTCCTCGAAGGTGAAGGTGTTTTCCACGTAGAACAGCTTGCACAGATCGTCGCCCTCAAGGTTTTCCAGATAGAGCCTGGCGGTGGGGATGGTGCCCTCGGGCCTCAACACCACCCTCTCCCCGCTCCAGCCATCCCAGTCAAGGAAGGAGTAAACCCTGCCCAGCATGGCCGGGGTTAGCGTCCCGGTGGCGGTGAAGAGGTGGAGATACTCCAGGGTTGGCGTTCTCACCTCCCGGTAGCCCCAGCCGAGGCAACAGCCTTGAAAAACCTCCTCGATGTGGCGGAACTTTGCCATATCATCGGGGAGCAGGTCGCGCATCCCTTTACACCTGGACACCCTCATCGCCTTTCACCCTTGAAAATCTTAGGCTATTCTACACCAATAGAGGCTTGATTGCAAAAAGATGGCCACCCATCTATAATTGACTGGATATGCGGAAGGCAATCTTCGTCGCTTTCATACTTCTCGGGCTCTTCCTGTTGATACCCGTGGGGGTGAGCGCTGCTGGCCCTCGAATCGACGTCCTCAGGGTGGACGGCACCGTCAACCCCGTTCTTGCCGGCTACATCGAGCGCGGCATTGGGCATGCCGAGGAGCACGGCGCTACCTGCATCATCCAAATGGATACGCCTGGGGGCCTTGATACCTCGATGCGCGACATCGTGCAGAGCATCCTGGAGGCTGAAGTGCCGGTGGTGGTCTATGTGCCCCCTGGTGGCCGGGCCGCCTCGGCGGGGGCGTTCATCTCCATGGCAGCCCATGTGGCGGTTATGTCGCCGGGAACGGAGATCGGGGCTGCCCATCCCGTTGCCATTGAGGGAGAGATGGACGAGACCATGGAGCAGAAGGTGGTCAACGATGCCGTCGCCTATATAAGGAGCATCGCCGAGGCGAAGGGGCGTAATGCTGATTGGGCGGAGGCTGCGGTGAGGGAGAGCAAGTCGAGCCCTGCTTCGGAGGCGCTGGAGCTGGGGGTCATCGATATCGTTGCCCAGAACTTCGATGACCTCATCGCCCAGCTTGATGGATGGGAGGTGACGCTGCTGGGTGGGGAGGCAGTAACCATAGAGACCGATGATGCCGCCATAAATTACATCGACATGGGGGCCATGGAGCGCTTCCTTTTCGCCATCTCCGACCCCAATATCGCCTACATCCTGTTGAGCCTGGGAATGATGGGGCTTTTCTTCGAGCTCTCCAGTCCTGGGTCCATCTTCCCCGGGGTGGTGGGCGCCATCTGTCTCTTCCTGGCCTTCTATTCCCTGGGCATGCTCCCCGTCAACTATGCCGGCGCTTTGCTCATCGTGCTCGCCTTTGCCCTTTTCATCGCCGAGATCTTCGTCACCGGTCATGGACTTCTGGCCTTAGGCGGCATCGCCTCGCTGACCATGGGCTCGCTGATCCTTATGGGCAGCCCCATGTTTCAGATAAATAAGGGGCTCATTGCCGGGGTGGTGATCGTTGCTACCGCCTTTTTCGCCTTCGTGGTCAGGGCGGTGGTGCTCAGCCGTCGGGCGCGGGAGGTGACGGGGAGGGAGTCCATGGTGGGCAAGGTGGCAGTAGCCCGAACCCCCCTTGACCCCAAAGGGACCGTTTTCGTGCACGGGGAGCGCTGGGAGGCAACGGTGGATGAGGGCAGGGTTGAGCCTGGGGAGGAGGTGGTGATAACCAGGGTGGAGGGTTTGAAACTTTGGGTGACCAAGAAAAAGAAGGAAGGAGGTGAACAATGAGTTGGATAATAGTCGTCATCGTGGTGCTAGTGTTGCTCATCCTGGTGCCGGCGAGCATAAAGGTCGTGTACCAGTATGAGGCCGGGGTGGTGTTTCGCTTCGGCAGGCTGGTGAAGACCAGGCTTCCCGGGATACGCTTCATCATCCCCTTCATCGACCGCATGCGCAAGATTGACACCCGGGGGATGACCATGGATGTCCCCTCTCAGGAGGCGATAACCAAGGACAATGTCACGGTGAAGGTCAATGCTGTGGTCTACTGCAGGGTGATGCACCCCGAGGCTGCCGTCATCGAGGTCTATGACTACAGGCAGGCAACCTACCAGATCGCCCAGACCACTCTCAGAAGCGTGCTGGGACAATCGGAGCTGGACGAGCTGCTGGCACATCGGGAGAAGCTAAACCAACAGCTACAGCAGATCATCGACGAGCAGACGGAGCCCTGGGGGATCAAGGTAAGCGTGGTGGAGGTCAAGGACGTAGAGCTTCCCTCCTCCATGCAGCGTGCCATGGCGGCCCAGGCTGAGGCTGAGCGGGAGCGGCGAGCCAAGATCATCCACGCCGAGGGCGAGTTTCAGGCTGCCGAGAGGCTGGCTGAGGCGGGCAAGATCATTGGCAGGGAGCCGACAACGCTGCAGCTACGCTATCTGCAGACCCTCACCGAGATCGCCACCGAGAAGACCAACACCCTGGTATTTCCCTTGCCCATGGACCTGCTCAGGGCCTTCATGCCCCCTAGAGGGGGGAGCAGCGAGGAGAAGTAAGACTGCCAAAGGGCAGAGAGGTAGGGGCGTTTTGATCGATTTGCCGGCGCCCCTACCAGGCCTCCTGGAGCGTTTTCAGCACCTCGGCGAGGTCGCCAGGCCTTGGATTGAAGAAGATATCCGGCTCGATCAGGGTGGCAGCGGCACAGGCCTCCAGGCCCTCCTGGGGAACCCCTACCTCTCGAAGCCGCTGGGGGTGGCCTAGCTTCCTGGTGAACTGGCGCATGGCATTGACCGCAGCCTCAGCGGCCTGCTGCTGGCTCATCCCTTTCTCCCTGACCCCCATGGCTTGGGCTACCAGGGCATAGCCATCGCGGCAGGCATCGAGGTTGTACCGCATTCCATGGGGAAGCAACATGCCATTGGCAATGCCATGGGGCACCCCATATTTGGCACCCACGATATGGGCCATGGCGTGGACTATTCCGCACAGGGAATTTCCAAATGCCATCCCTGCTATTGTTGCTGCAACCAATTGCTGGCCTCTGGCCAGAAGGTCGTCCCCGTTTTCAACACACTGCGGCAGGTACTCCGTTATTAGCTTGATGGCGTGGAGAGCCAGTGCGTCAGCAATCGGCTCCCTGTTGGTGGAGACAATGCCTTCAACTGCATGGGACATGGCGTCCATGCCGGTGGAGGCGGTTAGCAGAGGGGGCATGCTCACCGTCATCTGGGGGTCCAGTATCGCCACCTGGGGAAAGAGCAAATCGCTGAGAAACAGTAGTTTCTCCTGCCGCTCATGATCCTTCACCACCGCCACCGGGGTAGATTCGCTCCCCGATCCCGCGGTGGTGGGGATGGCGATGTGGGGGATCAAGGGGCCCTCCACCCCAGGCAGTGTCGGGGTATAGTCACTGAGCTTACCGCCTCCCTTGAGGACAACAGCCATCCCCTTGGCGGTATCTATGGAGCTTCCGCCGCCAATGCTTACCAGTATATCGGCATGAAGCTCTTTGGCAACCTCCACCCCTTCCTGGACAATGTGGACGCCACTATCCGGCTGAACCTTGCCAAAAATCCCCACACATTTGTCTCCCAGGGTACCCCCCACTCGCTGCGGCAGCTCGATGTTCATCAGCCCTTCATCGGTAACTATTAAGGCTCTACTTCCTCCCAGGGAGTCGACCTGCCTTCCCACATCCAAGGCAGAATTTTCCCCAAAAAGAATTCTGGCAAGATTCCTGTGCCCAAAGCTTAGTTCTTTGGTATAGGCCATAACCCCAAGCCCTCCCTTCCACAAAGATGAAGTTGCATTTGCCGTCCCCGGTGAGCTGATGGTTTAGTCGGCTCCGCAGGTGCATGTATTATAACTGAGGAGGGCAATTGAAAAAAGCCCCCATGGGCTTTCCTATTGACGGGATTGACAGATAGTGAGCATGTTGATACCCTGGTCCTGGTTGGTTTGCCATCGCAAGGGTATCTCGACCCTTTGCATCGGCGAAAACAGAACAATTGGAGGAGGATATGATTCGCCCTAAAGCATATGCGGGAAACATCCTGCGAGTAAACCTCTCTACTGGAGATGTCGACACGGTCCCCACCGAGGATTATGTGCAGCTCTTCCTGGGAGGAAGGGGGTTAGCTGCCAAAATCTATTGGGATGAGGTCCCCCCAGGGATCGACGCCTTTGATCCGGAAAACAGGCTGCTCTTCGTAACTGGTCCCATCGCTGGCGTTCCCGGCTTTGCCGGCTCTCGATGGCAGGTTTGCGGGAAGTCCCCCATTCACGATCGATTCTCCTATTGCAATTTGGGTGGCTCCTGGGGGGCTCAGCTAAAATTCGCCGGTTATGATGGCCTGGTTGTTCATGGGAAGGCAGATAGACCAGCCTATCTCTGGATCGATGATGGTCGGGTGGAGATAAGAGACGCAACCCATCTCATGGGCACGGGCGCGATCGATTGTCGGGAAAAGCTGAAGGAAGAACTGGGAAGATCAGCTCGGGTGGTGGCCACGGGGATCGCGGGCGAGAATAGGGTGGTGTTTGCCAGTCTGGTGGCGGATAACGATTCCACCGGCGCAAGTGG
Source organism: Chloroflexota bacterium (assembly GCA_030604825.1). GTDB lineage: Bacteria > Chloroflexota > Dehalococcoidia > E44-bin15 > E44-bin15 > JAUVVB01. The sequence continues at coordinate 70,786 of JAUVVB010000006.1, forward strand.
TCTGGGGGCGGTAATGGGCTCCAAAAATTTAAAGGCCATTGCGGTAAGGGGGAGGGGAAAGGTTGAGGTAGCCGATCCCGAGAAGGTTCGGAAGCTGAGGGAATGGTTGCGCCGTGACGCGGAAAGCAGGCTTACATTCATATTGCCCTCACTGGTGAACCCGGACAAGGCCAAGAAAGATGTTTGCTACGGCTGTATCAGGGACTGCATGCGCATAACCTACCAGGGGGTGAGCGGGAAAAAGGGGAAATTCATGTGCCAGTCTTCCGTTTTCTATCAAACCCGGGCCCAGCGCTATTATGGGGAGATCAACGAGGTACCCTTTGAGGCCACCAAGCTCTGCGATGATTATGGGGTCGATACCCATGCTATTGAGACCATGGTCATGTGGCTCTCGAGGTGCTACCAAGCCGAGGTTTTAAATGATGAGCAAATCGGGATACCCATTTCCAGGATCGGGAGCAGGGAGTTCATCGAGACGTTGATAAGGAAGGTATCCCACCGGGAGGGGTTTGGCGATCTGCTGGCCGAGGGCACCCACAGGGCGGCTGAAGCCCTGGGCAGCAAAGCCCAGGAACTGATCACAGATTATATGACCTGGACTGGCTTCTATGCCATTTATGGGGCCAGGCTATATCTTACCACCGGCCTGTTGTATGCGATGGACCCCAGGCTTCCCATTCAGCAGCTTCACGAGATCAGCGCGCTGATCATAAGGTGGATTGGGGAGAGAATGGGGGCGGCGCATAGCTATCTTACCCCTGAGGTCATCCGGGCCATAGCCAAGCGATTCTGGGGTAGCGAGATAGCTGCTGACTTCTCCACATATGAGGGAAAGGCCCTGGCCGCAGCCAGGATTCAAGATCGTCAGTACGCCAAAGAAAGTCTCATTCTGTGTGATTTTTGCTGGCCCATTATGCATACAGCCCTATCGGAGGACCATGTTGGAGACCCTACCCTGGAGAGCCAGGTTTGTGCCGCGGTGACGGGAAGGGATATCGATGAGCAGGGCCTGTACAGAATTGGCGAGAGGGTTTTCAACCTGCAGCGGGCTATTCTCGCCAGGGAAGGGCACAGAGGAAGGGAACACGATCGCCTCGAGGAGTTCAATTTTACCATCCCGCTCAAGGGCGACTTTGGCAACCCCAACTGCACGGTTCCGGGCAAGGATGGCGAGGTCTTTTCCAGAAAGGGAATGGTGGTTGAACGGGATAAATTCGAGCAGATGAAGGATGAATACTACCAGATTCGCGGTTGGGATGTCGCCACTGGCCTTCAGCAGAGGGCTAAGCTGGAGGAGTTGAATCTGGAGGGGGTTGCCGAAAAGCTGGAGGGCGGGGGCCTTCTGGCTTAACCTTTTTCAGGTCCTGAGCGTGACCTCCCCGGCCACGATGGTCTTAATGCTGCCATCGGGGCAGCGCAGCAGCAGATTTCCCTGCTCGTCTATGGATTCGGCATAGCCTTGGTGCACCTCATCGCCGGATTTCACCGTCACCTGCTGGCCCAGGGTCTCCAGGCGGCAGCTCCATAGCCGATGAATGGGCTCGCCATGGCGCAAGGCGCTATAAAGCTCCTCGAATTCGCCCAGCAACGCCCGCAGCACCTCCAGGCGGGAGACCTCTTGCTTAAGCGCCTCTCCAAGGCTGGTTGCCGTCCCTGCAATCTCAGGCATGGAGGAAGGATCGAGGTTTACGTTTAGCCCGATGCCAAGGATCGCCGAACGGACGGCTTCGTTGGCCACCTCGCTCTCGATGAGGACCCCGCTTACCTTCTTCCCCCCGATGAGGATATCGTTGGGCCACTTTATAACAGGCTTTAGGCCAGTTACCTTCTCAATGGCCTGGGCAACCGCAAGGCCAGCAACCATGCCAAGGGAGGGCAGCTCCTCCAACTTGGGGTGGAGGATGATGGAGAGCAGGATGCTGCTTTCTGGGGGGGCCCACCACCTTCGACCAAGGCGCCCCCTGCCCGCAGTCTGGTGGTCGGCGAGGACGATGGTTCCCTCCTCCGCCCCATTCCCCACCGCCTGCTTTGCCACATCCATGGTTGAGGAGGTCACCGGCAGGTAGAGGAGATTTTTCCCGATGAATTTCGTCCTCAGTTCCCGGCGAAGGGAAGTTGAGGATAGGTCTTTTTGTTTCATCTCCCTGAAAAACAAAGCAGCAGCATACGCTGCCTTTTACGCCAAGTAAACGGGTAAGCCGACCGCAGCCGCTCATCCTATGATACCCCAAGCTGCTCGGAAGCGCAAGCCCAGCGGAACGCCCCGACGTTCAGAGTATCAGCATGGCGTCACCAAAGCTGTAGAAGCGGTAGCCAAGGCGTATTGCCTCTTGGTATGCTCGCTGGATAAGCGCTTGACCGGAGAAAGCGGACACCAGCATCAGCAGGGTGGTTCGGGGCAGGTGAAAGTTGGTGATCAGTCCATCCACGGCGCGAAACCGATGCCCGGGCAGGATAAGGATATCGGTCCAGCCACAAAAGGCCTCTATCTCCCCGCCAAGGGCTGCCTGCTCCAGAACCCTCACCGTGGTGGTGCCAACGGCGATAATCCGCCTCCCCTCCTTCTTAGCCATGACCAGCTCCCCGGCCACCTCCGGCTTCAACTCGGCATACTCCTTATGTATGGGATGGTTCCTGGGGTCTTCCACCCGCACTGGCAAAAAGGTGTCGAGCCCTACATGAAGGGTGACAAAGAGGAGATGAATCCCTGTCTGCTCCAGGCGCTGCAGCAGCTCGGGGGTGAAATGGAGCCCCGCCGTGGGTGCAGCCACGCTCCCCTTAACCCGGGAGTAGACCGTCTGATAGCGCTCGGCATCCTTTAGCGGCAGGTGGATGTAAGGGGGTAGCGGCACCATGCCCACCCTTTCCAGGGCTGCCTCATCGGAAAGGCGGATCACCCTTATCCCCCCTTCCCTCCCCTCCACGATCTCTCCCCAAAGGCCGTCAGCAGTGAACTCTATTCTGGTGCCCGCTCTCACCCTTCGCCCCGGCCTGGCCAATGCCTGCCAAAGCCCAGGGCTCAGCCGGCGAAGCAGCAATATCTCCACCCTGCCCCCGCTCTCCTTTTGACCGAAGAGGCGCGCTGGAATTACCCGGCTGTCGTTGAAAACCAGCACATCGCCCTGGTGGAGGAACTGGGCGATTTCAAAGAAGCGGCGATGCTGGATCGAGCCCTCGACCCTGGAGAGGATCATGAGGTGGGAGTGGTCTCTGGGCTCCACCGGAGCCTGGGCAATGAGCTCAGGGGGAAGATGGTAATCGAAGTCGCTGGTCTTCATTGCCAACCTCGGTGAAATCTGAAGTACCAGTTCATGTTGGCGATGGCCTTGGCCGCCCGATCCAGGCTGGGGTATATCGTTATCCCGGCATCGGAAAGCTTCCTCTCCAGCGCCACCCTTTGCTCACTGCCCAAACCAGGTCGGGAAACCAGCACGATGGGCTTTTCCTGATTCCTCCTGAGGCGAATGAAGATATCGTTCATCTGCCCCAGCGTTTCCCAAGAAAGGAAACTGGCAAGGGAATCCATATGCTCATTTATGATGATGATATTTACCTCGGGATCGGCAACCACTATTTCCATGGTCTTTTCCAGGATGTCCACAAATCCGCCGACCCCTCCCATGTCCAGGGGGTTGCGGAGGATGCTTCCCGCCGGGGGCAGGATTTCCTTGAGCCTTCTCCTCGTCTCCTCTCTAAAGGGAGGGACATTGAGCCCCACACTGGTGCAGGCATCGGTGGAGGAGACGCTCTCCCCTCCCCCACCACCGGCAAGCCCGGCAATGATGGCCACGTTATGGCCCAAAAAGGGTAGGTAATGCTGAAAGGTCAAAAGGGTATCGGCCAGCTCCTCCAGGCTATCCACCTTGATCACCCCCGCCTGCCTGAGCATGGCGCTCCAGATGGTGTCCGATATTGCTAGGGCACCGGTGTGAGAGGCTGCTGCCTCAGCCCCCGCCTCCGTTTTCCCCCCTTTCCAAACCATCATCGGCTTGGTCTTTGCCGCTTCCTTGGCTAGCTGGAAGAAGTGCCGCCCCTGCCTAACCCCCTCCAGATAGGCGCCGATGATTTTGGTCTGGGGGTCAACGGCCAGATACTCCAGGTAATCCACGCTATCGAGGTCACACCCATTCCCAAAGCTGACCACCTTGCTGAAGTGAATCCCCCGCCTCATCCCCATCTCGATGATGCTCCCCGCATGTCCCCCGCTCTGGGAGATGAAGGCCACCGACCCCACCTGTCCCAAAACAGGCATCGGCCCATAGGGCATGAGGTTGGCTGGGGAATATACCCCGATACAATTGGGGCCGATGATGCGGAAACCACCCTCCTTGGCCTTGTTCGCTATCTCCTTTTCCAATTGGCGGCCTTCCTCGGTCCCAGTTTCCGAAAATCCGGCGGTGAAGAACTGAACCACCTTCACCCCCTTTGCCGCGCAGTCGTCCAGCACCTGGAGCACAAACTTGGCGGGGATGGCCACCATCACGTAGTCCACCGGGCCGGGGATATCCCTCACCCTGGGGTAGGCCTTGAGGCTGGAGATCTCGCCACCGGCGGGATTTACGGGGTAAAGCTTCCCCTTGAAGCCGACGTGGATCAGGGAATCGAGATATCGGGTGCCGAATTTCAGCTTGTTCTGGGAAGCGCCCACTACGGCGATGGAACGGGGATAAAAGATGGGCTCAAACTGGTGAAGCTTCTCTTCGAACATCGGCCTAATTTTACACCATGCTCGTGCTCGGGGCAAAGAAAAAGGGCGGCCCGAAGGGCCGCCCTTTTTAAAGCCAGCTTTCCTAGAACAGGCCCTGCACTTTACCGGTCTTTGTATCGACATCCACCTTTCTAAACGCCGGATCGGAACTGGTTCCAGGCATCAGGCTGATAGTGCCGGCGCAAGGGCAGAGGAATTTCGCCCCGGAATAAATCAACACGTCGCGGATGGGTAGCATCCACCCTTTGGGAACACCCTTAATGGCGGGATCGTGGGTGAGGCTGAGGTGGGTCTTCACCATCATGGTGGCGTAATCGTCATACTTGGAATCGTCCTCCAGAGACTTGGCCTTGGCCTCGGCGTCGGTGGTCCAAGACACGCCATCGGCCCCATAGACCACTTTGGCGATCTTGTCAACCCGCTCCCGCAGTTTCATCTCCAGGGGATACAGGAACTTGAACTCGTTCTTCTCCTCGCAGGCTTCCTTGACCACATCGGCCAGCTCCAGGGCGCCATCGCCGCCATCGGCCCAGTGGGTAGAGACAGCGCAGCGCGCCCCGGCTGCCTCGGCTGCCTTTCTGACCATGGCGATCTCATCCTTGGTATCGGTGTGGAAGGCATTGATGCACACCACCGGGTTGATGCCCGATGTTCTGATAACATTTATGTGGTGCACCATGTTGGGCAGGCCCTTTTCCAGCAGTCCCAAATCCTCTTTGGTGTAGGAATCAGGCAGGGGTACGCCGGCCACCACCCTGGGCCCGCCGCCATGCATCTTCAGCGCCCGAATGGTGGTGGTGAGTACCGAGACGTGCGGCTTGAGACCGCTCAAGCGGCACTTGACATTCCAGAACTTCTCGAAGCCTATGTCTGCAGCGAAGCCGCTCTCGGTAACATGGTAGTCAAACATCTTCAGACCGATGCGGTCGGCAATGATAGATGATTGCCCCACAGCAATATTGGCAAATGGTCCAGCATGTATCATGCAAGGCTGGTATTCCACCGTGC
>JAUVVB010000030.1 GCA_030604825.1 Chloroflexota bacterium
GCTCCCCTTCTGGGAGAGGAGCATCGACCTGGTGGTGCTTACCCATGCCCACGATGACCATGTTACCGGGCTGGTTGAGGTGCTCCGCCGCTACCATGTGGGGGAGGTCCTGGAGCCCTGTTTCCCCGATGAATCGTTGGCCTACAAGGAATGGCTGGGCGTCATCGAGGAGAAGGGGATCGAGTGCACATGCGCCCAGGCAGGGCAGCAGATCGACCTCGGCGATGGGGCGATAATGGAGGTTCTGAACCCACCCCGTGAGTTTCTTGAGGACACAGATTCTGACATCGATAACAACGGGGTGGTGCTGCGCCTTTCTATGGGAGATGTCAGCTTCCTGCTAACGGCGGACCTTTATGCCGATGGGGAGCGATATCTCTTGGATCAGGGGGTGGAGCTCAGGGGCACTGTGCTCAAAGTGGCTCATCATGGCAGCGATACCTCAACAACCCCCGGCTTTCTCGCTGCCGTTGCGCCGCAGGTGACGGTGATCTCAGTGGGGGCAGATAACCCCTTCGGCCATCCCAGCTCTGAGGTCATGGACAGGCTCGAAGAGCGGCTTGACGAGGATGGGATTTATCTCACCTCCGAGGATGGAACTATCACCTTCACCACCGATGGTGAGAGGCTCTGGGTGGAGACGGAGGAGTGAATCGGGTCTTCATATTCATCCCCCTCCATATGAGGGGTTGACAGGATTGCTTCCCAGTGCTATGATAGTTATGGACATATGTCCATAATACGAAGCTAAAGGTGTGATTCTTATGCCCCGACCTACCAAGTGGCGGCGTGTCGATTTCATGCCCGAGGTAACCTATTTCCGGCCGGCAGGGATATCCCCTCGCTCGATAGAGGAGGTGTGTCTCTCTGTAGAGGAGGCCGAGGCTATCCGCCTCAAGGACCTCGAAGGGCTGGAGCAGGAGGCATGTGCTGAGAAGATGCACATCTCCCGCCCCACCTTTCACCGCATTCTGGAGTCTGCCCGCAGCAAGCTCGCTGATGCCCTGATCAGTGGCAAGGCGATTCGGATTGAGGGTGGCAACTTCGAGATGGCGATGCGTCGTTTCAGATGCAACAATGACGGTCACGAATGGAACGTTCCCTTTGAGGCCATGGTAGCAGGAAATCCATTGGCATGTCCCAGGTGCAATAGTCCTAGTATTCAGTCCATCTTCCCGCGCGGCTTGGGTTTTGGTGGCCGTGGGTGGGGGAGGGGTCGTCGGCGAGGAAGGCGACCCTGGTAGGAGGAGGACAGCAACTGGAGGAGGTGAGAAAGATGCGAGGAAGAGGTTGGTTTGGCTGGGGCGGTTTCGGCAGAGGCTTCGGCAGAGGCAATCCCTATCCTTTCTGCCGCTTCTATCCCTGGCTGCCGCGACGGTGGTGGGCAACGCCCTATGCCGCTCAGTATGGAGCGAACATCCCTTCTATGGGATATGGTTACCCATACTACGGGCCAGGCCGCTACCCCACGGCGCCCTACTACCCGACCCCGAGCGGGTACCCCTTATGGTAAGCCTGTAATTGAACTTCTACGAAGGAGGTGATGAGATGCCAAACGGATTTGGATTTAGAGGTGGCTGGGGATTTGGCTTCAGAGGAAGCTCTCCCCCCTGGCCGTATGTTGGTCTGGGAAGAGGAGGACTCCCCAGATGCGGGTATTTCCTGGGAGCTGCGCCGCCAGCTTACTGGCCGGGGATGCAGGCAGGGCAAGAGCCATATCCTTACTATGGCGGAGCCTGGGCTGCACCCACTTATGGAGGGCCAGCCGCTGCCCCAGGGGCGACACCCTTTGCCCCACAGATGACCAGGGAGCAGGAGCTTGACTTCCTCAAGAATCAGGCTCAGGCGGCAAAGGGGCAACTGGAGGAGATCGAGACCAGAATAAGTGAACTGGAAGCCGAGGAGTAATTTGGAAAAGGGGGTGATTTATGAGAATCGCAATATCGGCCACAGGCCCCAGCCTTGATGCTGAGGTCGACCCTCGCTTTGGCAGGTGCCAGTACTTCGTCATCGTTGACCCGGATACCATGGAGGTTGAAACGCTGGAGAACCCCAATGTTATGGCTGGTGGTGGGGCAGGGATCTCCACCGCCCAGATGGTGGCCAATATGGGTGTCCAGGTGGTGCTCACCGGCAACTGCGGCCCCAACGCCCATCAAACCCTTTCAGCGGCGGGAGTTCAGGTGATCACTGGTGTCTCGGGAACGGTGCGTGATGCCATAGAGAGCTATAAGGCGGGAAAGCTTCAAGCGACAGCCCAGCCTACAGTAGGCCCCCACGCCGGAATGGGTCCCGGCATGGGAATGGGCCGAGGCATGGGACGCGGAATGGGCATGGGTCGAGGCATGATGATGCCGCCGTCAGGACCTTACCCTCAGGCTCAAAGCCCGGAGCAGGAGATGGAGATGCTCAAGGGCGAGACCGAGATGCTGAGGCAGCAGCTGGAAGCCCTTCAGCGCCGAATCGAGGAGCTGGAAGGCAAAAAATAGTGGAGGTGCTTTATGCCTAGAGGAGATGGAACTGGGCCTTCTGGTCAAGGGCCGGGCACAGGCAGGGGACTGGGACGCGGTGGAGGCAGGGGCAGAATGCGGGGGACACGATCTGGAGCAGGCCCCGGTGGCGGCTGTGTTTGCCCCAGTTGCGGCACGGCGGTTCCTCATCAAGTGGGGACGCCTTGCTACAGCCTAAGCTGTCCCCAGTGTGGAGCGAAGATGGTGCGAGGCTAGATGATCATCTCTGTTGCCAGCGGCAAGGGTGGTACGGGTAAGACCCTGATCGCTACCAGCCTTGCTCTTTCCCTGGGAAACGAAACTAAGGTGCAGTTTCTGGACTGCGATGTAGAAGAGCCCAATGCTCACATCTTGCTCAAACCCACTATCGAGCGGCGGGAGACGGTTTCCATTCCCGTACCTCAGATAGATGAGCAGAAATGCACCTTTTGTGGCAAGTGTGCCGAGGTGTGTGCCTATAACGCCTTGGCGGTATTGAAAGATCGCGTTCTTGTATTCCCCGAGCTCTGCCACGGCTGTGGGGCGTGCTCTTATCTTTGTCCCGAAGATGCCATCTCCGAGGTGGCAAGGGAGATCGGGGTAGTGGAGGTGGGTCGCTTTAAGCAGATAGAGTTTATCCACGGCAGGCTGGCTGTGGGCGAGGCCATGGCACATCCGGTGATCAGGAGGGTGAAGGAGCATATCGATCCCGAGAAAACTGTAATCATTGATGTCCCTCCAGGCACCTCGTGCCCGGTGGTGGAGGCGGTAGAGGGGAGCGATTTCTGTCTCCTGGTGACCGAGCCCACGCCATTTGGCCTCAATGACCTGACCCTGGCGGTGGAGACGGTTAAGAAGCTGAACATACGCCGCGGCGTGGTGGTCAACCGCGCCGGTGTTGGGGATAGGAAGGTGGATGAATATTGTGAGGGGGAGGGCATCCCCCTCCTGCTCTACATCCCGTTGGATACCCAGATCGCCCGCTTCTACTCACAGGGGGTTCCCCTGGTGGAAGGGATGCCCGAGTGGCGGGAGGCCTTCCATAGGCTCTTCGAGGACATTCAACAGGTGATGATGACAGCGCAGGCGAAGAGGGAAATCAAATGAATGAGAGAGAAAGGGCAAAACAGGGATGGCGAGAGGTTGGTGTCAGCGGGGGCCCGCACCTCGAAAGAATGGTGGAGATGTATAAGGAGTTGGGTTTCGAGATGCACCTTGAGGAAGTCGTGCCCGCGGATCAGGAATGCTCTAAGTGTTACGAAGAAGAGGGTGAGACCCCCTATAAAGTCTATGTCAGATCAAAAGATGAGGCGGGGAAGGATAGCCGGACATGAAGGAGATCGTGGTTCTCAGTGGCAAAGGGGGCACGGGAAAGACCATCCTGGTGGCTTCCTTTGCCGCTCTGGCTCAGGACAAGGTGATGGCCGACTGCGATGTGGATGCCGCCGACCTATACCTCCTGCTTCAGCCTAGCAAACAAAAAACCGAGGAGTTCTGGAGCGGTAAGACCGCCGTTATCGATAAGAAGTTCTGCACCGGCTGTGGGGTCTGTGAGGAGGTATGCCGCTTTGGGGCGATCGAGAATTTCAAGGTGGACCCCATTTCCTGCGAGGGCTGCGGCTTTTGCTTTCATATCTGCCCTGAGAAAACCATCACAATGAAGGATAATCTTTCCGGGCACTGGTTCATCTCCGATACCAGACATGGGCCGCTGGTTCACGCCAGGCTGGGAATTGCCCAGGAGAATTCGGGCAAGCTGGTGGCCGTTGTCAGGCAGAACGCCAAACGCATCGCCGAGGAGCAGGGGCTTTCCTATATCATCAGCGATGGTCCGCCTGGGATCGGCTGTCCGGTCATCTCTTCGCTATCCGGGGCGAACCTTGCCCTCCTCGTCACCGAGCCCACGCTATCGGGGATGCATGACCTTGACCGCATCCTTGGTGTTTGCCGCCATTTCGGTGTTCCCGCCCTGGTTTGCATCAACAAATATGACCTCAACGAGGAAAATGCCCGCCAAATCGAAGGCTACTGTCAACGCCAGGAGGTAGAGGTCATTTCAAGGTTGCCCTTCGACAATGTGGTTACCGAGGCTTTAGTTCAAGGATTGCCCGTGGTAGAATACTCTAAGGATGGGATCGCTGCGGAGATAAAGGCCCTTTGGGACAGGGTTTCCATGGTTTTGGCCGGATAGAGGAGGATGTCATGCAAGACCTTATCAATGA